>JBDSKX010000050.1:0-29228 GCA_039916665.1 Chryseolinea sp.
TCAATGCACGAACTGAAAGTAATTTATCGCCAACCTTCAGTACTTCTTTCTCGATGAGCGCTTCAATCCGATCGGCAACTTCAACGTATTTGTGTTCCGCCTTTAGTAATACTTCAGCCATGAGTCAGAATTTTTAACTGATATGGCCAAATTTAACAAAATGTAAACTGTTCTAAACAGCGTTTCTATCAATAAAAAGGCCACCATTTAAATGGCAGCCTTTTATCCGTCTTGATGTGGGAATATCAATCTCTTCCTGGCCGTTTTTTGTGACCTATTCTTCGCGTTTAATGCCACGCTTCGTAGTGTCTTTGACCTTGCTATTATGCTGAATTTGTTGAACTCCTTTGCTTATTGTCCAATGCTGCGCGCCTGGAGCGGCAGTAACATTACTTTTTCCAACATCTGAATTTTGACCAACACGCTGAACACCTTTGGACTGGTTCCAGGTTGGGTTCAAAACCACTGCATTGATGTGCGAAGCCTTTAGATTTTCATCCTCAAATAACTGCTTGTTGGATATTTTTTGGACGTCCTTAGAAGTTGACCACGCAGGCACATCCGTTGACTGTCCATTTGCAAAGCCGGCACATCCCATAATGGAAATGCTAGCCAGAATTCTCATCATTCCCTTCTTCATATCACTGCCGGTTTTGTCCCTAAACAAATAAACGTAGCAATGGCGGTCGCAGCTATCCGGTATTACACCATGAGCGACTAGGTATTTATACTGAGATAGAGGCTGGCAAGTCCTTATATATAGAGTGCTAATCGAGAAGCTTCAGTTCAACCGACTTCTTTACCAGCTCAGCAGTATTGTTGACTTTTAAGCGTTTCAGCATATTCATTCGATGTGATTCAACGGTACGGATGCTGATTTTTAGTATGTCAGCGATTTGCTTCGTACTGTTACCTTTCGCAACAAGATTTAAAACCTCTTTTTCTCTGGGCGTGAGCTCAGGTGTTTCACCCGGCTCTTGACGGATTACCACTTCAGCAAGGATGTTTGTAATCGCCGGACTAAAATACTTCCCTCCTTCATACACTGTAGTAATCGCCCGCTCCAGTTCAAGACGCTCTATATTTTTAAGAAGATATCCTGAAGCTCCCGACTTAAGCGCTTGCAGAATATATTCTCGTTCTTCATGCATGGTCAAAATAATAAGCTTAATGAAAGGATGTTGTTTTGAGATTTGCTCCATCGCCTGTAAGCCATTCATTTGCGGCATACTAATATCCAAAAGAACAATGTCCGGTAAGAACTCATCAACGAGGGCAACCAGATCCTTTCCATTATCCGCTTCACCCACCAATGTGAAATTTTCATTTTTACCAAGCAATGATTTAAAACCTTCGCGAATCAAGGTGTGATCATCTGCCAGTGCAATTCTAATCTTTGTCGTCATCATTTCAAATCTGTAATGGAAGGTGAAATATTTCTGGGGATATGAATTTCAATAACCGTTCCTTCATTGGGCACGGAATCAATCTCAACTGCTCCATTCAAGAACATCACGCGCTCACGAATATTTTTTAAACCATCTCCTGAAGCTGTCGGACCGTTTAATTGCGAAAACCCTTTTCCGTCATCTTCCAGTACGCAATATAACTCGTCGATCCTCTCAAGAATATGCAACGTCACGTGCGTTGCTGATGCGTGCTTAACAATATTGTTTAGTCCTTCCTGGATAATTCTGTATAACGCAATGCTCACGTCAAACTCAAGTTTATCCGGCGCTTCTTTTATGTATTGAAAGTCGATCGTCAACCTTGCATACTTTCTGATGGATTCACACAAACCCTGAAGTGCGGCATCAAGACCAAAATCCAGGATGGATTGCGGCATCATGTTATAAGATATCCGTTTTACCTCGACAATGGTTTCATTGATATAATTTTTGATTTCTACTTTGCGTTTGTCGTCACCTTCGATCAATTCGACCTGCATACGGATTGCTGTGAGCATCTGTCCTACGCCATCATGTAATTCCTTAACAATTCGGGTCCTTTCTGCTTCCTGCCCTTCCAGTAAAGCGGCTGCACGAGCTCTAGTGGATTTCAGTTGGTTGGCATGAAATTCCCGAAGTTGCTCACGCATGTTAAGCAACGCCTGGCCTAGGGAATCATGTTCGCTAAGCATTGTGAACGACGATCCGAAATCACCGTTACCAATTTCGCTCGCGAAAGCCGCGGTTCGTTCAAAACCGTCGGACAACTGCCGAATGGCTACGGCCATCTCACCAATCTCATCAGAACTATTGCTGGCAGGAATCTTTCTGGCGATCAGCCCACGCGATAATGTGACTATGACGTTCTGTAACTCGAGCACTGGTTTTACGATGGCGTTGGATAAAAAATACGTGGTGATCAAAATAACAACGACAATTAGCAACGTTACCAGTCCAAGATAGTTTCTAAGCTGGACGATCGGGTCCATCGCCTCCTCCTCATCCATCTCTGATAATATTGCCCAACTCAAATCTTTACTGTCAATGCTTCGATAGGCACTGAGCACGGACACGCCTCTGTAGTCATCAACGATTCCCTGGCCGTCTTGCCCCTGTTGTAATCTTTTAACTGCTTCGGTTTCCGCCTTAATCGATCCCGGCACACTATCAGGAAAGAATCTTGATGTAGATCTTAAACTGTAATCCGGGCCAACGATATACGATTCTCCTGTATTACCCATTCCGGTATTTTCCAGTAGTATCTTTTGTATTTTTCTGAAGTTCTCCTGTACCAACGCAGTACCGACCAGGCTATCTGCCGACAAGATGGGAACATAATAAAATAGCAAAGTCTTGTTTTCGGAAGAGTGGATTGAGGCATCAACGACATGAATCCTTCCGGGTTCTCGCCCGACAGCCGAGTCAATCTTGTAGATTAGTCCTTTAGGATAGAACTCGTGATCCGTACTGAAGAGTTGTTTATTCTTCCTGTCAAACAGGTGAATATTACTAAAGTCATAAAGCTCGCAGAGATCCTCGAGGTCTGCTATCTCTTGTTTGCCTGGAGAGAACTCAGGCATAGTAAGTTCATTATAAATTTTGGTGAACTTCCCCTCCACCTGAAGCGCTTCGAGATTGAGCTTTGATCTGTACAGATAGTTTTCAACTAACTGTTTCTTTAAAATGTTGATTGAAGAAAGTTGATCCAGTGCGCGATCAATAAGAGAATTCCTCAGGATCATGTAAAAACTAGATGACAGGGCTATGATGGCGAAGAGCCCAATTGAACTGTGCGACAAAAATAGCTTTCCGAATATTCTTAATCCTTTCACCTATGAGAATCCCTTAGACCGACCATGAGTGAAATTATGCATTTAAAGATAAAGTTGACAATACAAACAAGTGTAAGCTTTAGAAACCTACCCCAACAAAAAAGGCCACCCTTTTCAGGATAGCCTCTTTTGTTTTGTAATCATTTCAGATTACTTCTTTTTCTTAGCTGCTTTTTTAGCAGTTTTCTTTGCGGCCTTCTTAACAGGCTTCTTCGCTTTTTTTGCCATAGCGTTCAAAAGTTTAAGTGATAATTTTGATGTACAAATATAAGAACTAATTGGTAATAACTAATTTTTTAATTATGAATTATGAAAATCAATCTTACATGAAGTACAATTTATCCAAGATTATCGGACTCCGTTTAATTTTCATCCGACATTTCATGGACTGGTAACATCAATGTCATTCATCTTTCCGGATAAACTCAATGTAATCAAGATTGATGTTGCCATTGTCTACAATCTGAACTTTGAGTATGTTGATTCCTTTCTGCAATTCTATCTCCCCCGCTTTCTCCAGCTTCCGCCAGTGATGCCATTGACGCCATGGGATAGTATCCTGAGCATTGTATGTTGAAGGAATAGCAATGGGCACAGCGTCATTCGCGCCTGTAAATTGTAAACTGATGCTCGCGTCTCTGTTTGCTGTGTACATAATACCAATGCGATACTTACCAGCTTGCGCTATCTTCACTTTACACTTAAACCATTCGCCTGGCACTGTCCATCCGACATACAACTGTTCCAATTGAGGATTCGTGAAGTTAAACGGATGATTGTCGATGTTTTTTGCTTTTGTGTACGAGATGTCAACACCTTCGCGCATTCTGAATTCATTTAGAATTGTTCCATTCGCAGGATTGAGCTTTCCACTTCCATTGTTGATGCTATCCGAATCGTGATAAGAAATGCCTTCTCCACCCGTGTCGTAAAGTTCACACTGCACTTTCCCAGGGATATTCTGAGGAATATTCTTCCAAGACGACACGTTTTGCTTTGGTGTGTGACATCCGAACAAGGAAATGAAAGTCAACAACCAGCAGGCTTTCACGCCGCCTGGTATTTTGCTTGATGTCGAATGATGTTGCACAGTCATGAAAGGATTATGGATGATTTCTCTAACATACATCATTTGGAGAATTGTTGCCACCCTTGGATCTCGAATGAAACCGTCAACGGGAATTGAGCTTGCCACCATTATCAACAAAATATAGCATTTCACGCTTGCGTCTGGTCTTCAAATCGATGACCACGATTTTAAAGTTGCCTATGCCTTTTCGGACTTCATCTCCGACATAGAAGCTTTGGTTCCTGTCCAATATTTCGCTGAAAGTGAACGTACGTTTCCAAAGGACAGCATCACGAAGTGCATCGATTAATAAGACCTGGAGTTTTGATTCATCCTGATATTCCAGGTTAAACGATATTTTAAATTCACCGTTTTGATTTTGATGTGCGTCGCTGGCTTTTACAAACCTTTCATCCAGCACGATCTGTCGCTTATCTTTCATGTTGCCCGCGATCTGATAACCACAAGGTCGCCTTGCCTGTATCGTGTCGGCAAACGAATAGTCAGGTTGATATTCACGTTTCGCATTAATTTCCAAAGGCATGACTGTACGCAAGTCAGCCATGCGCCTATGATCAGGCCTGCGATAAACAGTAAATGAGACGATTGAATCCTTAAGATTAAATGGCAATTTCCAGGATAGCTTTTCAACTCCTGCCTCAGACGTCGATGACAGATCAAGTTTCTTCATCGCTCTGCCTTCAACTGAAACGCCTACGGGATTTGAACCGAATTGTATGGAGAAGTCACAATAGTCACCGAGAAATCCATCGATATTAACAAGGTAAGTAGTACCTGCCTCCATTGAATCAATTTCAATGAAGGAATCCCGATATCGAATCTGAGAAACACACTTCAATATTTTATATGTGTTTACTTCGCAGGGATTCCCTTCTATGACTATCGCCTGAATGCCTTTAGTGTCTTTACATTTGCCTGCGGATAAATTGATGTAGTACTTTCCCTTAGCAGGGGGTGTAAAAGTGAACCACTGATCATTATGATAAACCAAACATTTATTCGTTAGTTTCCTATTGACGCATTGCCATTCAACGGTTGCGTTATTTGTTGATGAGTTTGTCGGCGACTGATCCAGGATGAGTTGGGATCGTGAACTGATGCTGTTATTTGCAACCTGGGCCATCAGCATCTTGTAGAAAATGGTTAGCGTAACAGTGAGCAGACAATAAACAAGAGCTTTTAGCTTCAACTATTCGGTAGAATAAAGATTTTCGATAGACACCAATATAAATATAGCCACGAACAGAAGGTATCCAACACTCCTGGCTGGTGGGAGAGCCACACTGCCCGCTCGCGGACAAACTTGTTCATTTACGTTCCTCCAAAGTTTTAAGAATTGGCTTCCACGGGGCCAAGTGCACAAAACAAGATATGGCACCGACTTTGACGCACAAAACATGAATCTACCAAGTTAACATGCTCAAGAACTATCTCGTCATAGCCATACGCAACATAAGGCGAACCAAAACGTACTCAACAATCAACATCTTTGGCCTTTCGATGGGTGTCGCCTGTTGTTTGCTTCTTACCCTCTATGTTCAGGATGAATTATCCTATGATAAGCATCAAAATCGGTTAGACGATCTTTATAGAGTGACAACCACGTTCTCTGCCGGAGTAGGCATTGAGCCATTTAGTACAACTTCCCCACCAGTCGCGCTTACACTAAAACAAGAGATACCAGAAGTTGAAAACGCAGCCAGAATTTTGAATCCGCCGGGGGTCACACAGAGCCTAATCAAATATGAAGACAAAGTTTTCTATGAAACTGACGGGCTATTGGCAGATTCAACCATGTTCAACTTACTCACTTATGAGTTTATTGAAGGCTCGCCTGATCACGCACTAACCGATCCGAACACTGTCGTGATTACTGACAAACTTGCCCGTAAATTATTTGATAATGAACCTGCTCTGGATAAACTAATCACCATCAGCCTCGGCGCGCCACCTGTTAACTACAAGATTACTGGCGTTGTTAAGGATAATCCGAAAACACACTTCCACGGAAATTTCTTTGCATCAATGTATAGTACAGGCTGGGGCGATTTCTTGAAGTCACCAGATGCTCTAAATGAGTGGGCCGGTAATAATTTCGTGCCCACTTACCTCAAGCTGGTGCCGGGAGCCGACAAAGATATGGTCATCAAAAAAATGAATCAGGTTCTTCTAAACCATGGCGGAAAAGCTATGGAGGCACTTGGAATGACTAAGACCCTTGGACTTGAGCCGGTAAAAGACATCTATCTAAAAGGATTTAACGCAAAAAGTCCACGTATTACTTATATCTACGTCATCTCGTCTATAGCAATATTCATATTGGTGATTGCCTGTATAAACTTCATGAACCTTTCAACCGCGCGCGCTACAAAACGCGCCAATGAAATCGGTGTCAGAAAAGTAATGGGAGCTGTCAGAAGTTCATTGATTTGGCAAATTATGGGAGAGGCAATGATCATCGTTCTCATTTCAATAGTTTTTGCCGTGGTGATGGTACAGGTTTCACTACCATTTTTTAATCAACTCACCGCAAAAACGATCAACTTCGGATCTGAAAACATTGCATATTTTATTATAGGGCTCGCGGGAGTTACCATTGTCACCGGAGTTCTTGCAGGAGGCTATCCGGCATTTTATCTATCGTCATTTCAACCCGCCCAAGTGTTGAAGGGCAAATCCAGCATGGGAAATGCTTCAGGACTAATGCGCCGGTCACTCGTTGTCGTCCAATTCATGATAGCGATAACGTTGGTCTGTGGAATGATCATCATATCGCAGCAACTTGAATTCATGCGTGTACAGGATCTGGGATTTGATTCAAAGGCAAAAGTCATTATTCCATTGCGCACTGAAAGTGCAAAGGGAAAGTATACATCGCTGAAGTCTGAACTTTCCAAAATGGCCGGCGTGTCGGCAGTGTCGGCCACCAACTACCTGCCCGGAAACAACATCTTTAGTGATATGTCATTCTTTAAAGATGGTGGAACCATGAGCTCTGCCGTCAATATAAAACGGAATGATGTCGATTACGGGTATATGCATTTGATGGGAATAAAATTGATCGCCGGTCGGAATTTTACCGATAACTATGAAATGGAGCAGAACAAACTTATCCTGACTCGTTCTACAGCCAAAAACTTTGGATTTGAACCCGATCAGGCAGTTGGCCAGAGTTTACATTTTGAGTGGCAGGGTAAAAAATCAGACTTTGAAATTATCGGCGTTATGGAAGACTACCACCAGACAAGTATGAAACAGGAAATAAAGCCAACGCTTTTTCAAATGGCCCGTAACCCAAATCTCTATGACTTCCTTGTTGCCAATATCGACAGCAAAAACTTTGAAACGGTGATATCAACCATCAAAAGCAAATGGACCGACATCGTCAGCGACACACCTTTTGAATACTCATTCCTTGATCAGGATATACAAAAGCAATACGATGAAGACAAACGCTTTTCAAGTATCATCACTTACTTTACTATTATTGCCATGTTGATTTCGTGCCTAGGTTTGTATGGACTGTCGTCATACATGGCAGAACGCAGATTCAAGGAAATAGGAATGAGAAAAGTTCTTGGCGCAAGTGTAAAGCAGATCGTCGTGATGATGTCTTCTGAATTCGTCAGGCTGATCATGATTGCGCTTGTTATCTCCGTGCCCGTAGCATGGTATGGAATGACCCAATGGCTCAACGGATTTGCATATCATATCCCGGTCAATTTTCTTGTATTTGTGGATGCCGGCGGTGCTGCACTTTTGATCGCCCTAATTACGGTGAGCTTTGAGTCTGTAAAAGCGGCATCGTCAAACCCGGTAACAGCATTACGCAGCGAATAATAGTCCAATCAATTCCGTATGATTCTCATCATAGGCGCTCCCCTCGGTCTACCGCTCATAGGGTTAAGTTGCTTGTTGAGCGTGTAGGTAAAAGTTACCATAAAATACCGGCCCAGAGAGTTTGTCGTTGTTCGCTCAATGTAATTGACGCTCGAACTCTGATTGACTCCAAGTGCCCTGTTCAAAAGGTTGGCCACGGCTAGCTTGATCTCTCCATTGTTATTCTTAAGAAATGACCTTGAGATAGCAACGTTAACCAACGGAATCGCTATCCGGAAGTCTGTACTCTTGTTTTCATAAATAAGATACTCTAACGTGCTATTAAATTGGTAGTTCTTTAAAAACGTCAGGATAGACTCTACATTATAGGTGGTGTTAAAGAACTTTTGATCAGGCTGATTGAATTCGTAGTCGGTGAACTGATTACTGAATTGCGCGCCTAGATTGATATCCAGGACCTCTTTGTAGTGAAAATTATAACGAATGTTACCACCTGTAGTACGTTGGATGATGTTGATCGATTGCCCGTCAATTAAGTTAACGCCGCGCTGCTCTCTCCAAGTACCAGTGACACTAAATCTGCTCTTCAATTTGTTGATCGGAAATCCGAAAGTCGCGCTCGAGTTGGCGGACATGTTATTGGCAACATTCACCGGAGTAGTTGTCCGGATAAAGTTATTCGTGGTGATTGAGTTTGTGATCGCATTGGTAGTGTAGTCAACATCAACAAATAAAAAGAAATTAATCATCGTACCCGGGTCAAAGGTATTAAAATGGACGCGCCAACTCTGCTGATATGCTGGGCTGAGATTCGGGTTGCCCTGGTAGGGATTCAATTGATCGCGATTATCAAGAACAGGTTGCAATTGTTGAATGGTCGGCTCTTGAACGGAAGTCTCATAATCAAAACGAAAGTGTTGTGTGTTGGAGAAATCATAGTTAAAACGCGCTACAGGCAAGAAGTTCTCATAGGTTCGATCGATCTTAACATCCTGTATCTTAAGATCTCCCTGCAAATGAGTGCTTTGCATACCAGCACCAAACGTAATGGCAAATTTATCGCGATTCACTCTGAAATTTAATCCGCCGCGGTTATAGGTATAGTTACTCCTATAGATGTTGCTCAAACTATCGTTGAATACCGATTCATCATTCTTAATATCATAGACCGGGCGGTTAACATCATTGTTATTTTGCCTGACACTATAGTTGAACTCAAGATACTTTCGGTTGCCCAGAGGTTCCGTATAAGATGATGTCAGTCCCCACGAAAGATTGTCGGTGTCTTGCGTGTTTCGCTGGTTGACCAATCGATCACCGGCTTCCGTTCCATAACTATATCTTGAATCCTGAAATCCCTCCCTAGTTGCTTGTGACAAGCCAAATTGAAAGTTTGTCGAAAATGTCCTTCCCTTCTTTCGAAACCTATGTCGGAATAACAAATTGGAATTAAGCGTGACACTATTACCATTCGAAATCGAATGGCTTGTGTTCTCGTTGAGCAACGTTCCCGACGAATCGGTGTTTTGTCCGTCAGTCCTGCTGTCGGTTTTTGTTTCATTGTAGGACAACGCAGTCGTCAACTTCAGTGAATTCAGAGAGTCGATTTTGTGGTCGACAATCACATTAGCGCGATGATTACCATTTGTATTGTCCTGAATTGACTTCCCATCGTAAAAGTATTTTCCGTTTTGTAGAAAATTCTCCCGATCGGTCGACTCGATCTTGAAATGATCAAGGTGATTGTAAAAATAACTTCCAGTAATTTCTGTTTTTTTGTTAAGAATATTGTTAAAGTTTAAACCGCCCGCATAGTTTTTCATCACACCATTTGCACGGTTTCCAAAGTTTAAAGGCACACCACTTTGATTGTCACCAATTTGAATTCTTGCACCTCCCCTCCCACCCGACATCATTTGCTGGGAACCTCCTGTAAAGTTCATATACTCATCCAGCGAAAAGCCCTGATCATTGGTGTTGTTTGCCATTCCCAAAAATGACAACTGCTTTCCTCTCGCAAACTTGTTGATGCTTGCCTTAACCTGGAAGCGGTCGTTGGTGCCATATCCTGCGGCAACATTTCCAAAAGCACCTTTTCGTTTTTCCTCTTTGAGTTCCAGATTAATAGTCTTTTCACGTTGACCATCATCAATTCCGGAAAAAAGCGACTGATCAGACTTACGATCATGAACCTGAACCTTCTTGATCGCATCTGCTGGCAAATTTTTCGTGGCGAGCTTTGGATCAGTACCTCCAAAAAAATCTTTGCCGTCTACCGTTACCCGCTTTACAGTTTCACCTTGCGCCGTGATATTACCATCATTGTCGACTTCGACACCAGGCAGCTTTTTCAGAAGATCCTCAACGTTGGCATTTCGAACTGTTTTAAAAGCGGCTGCATTATATTCAATGGTGTCCTTCTTGACAACTACGGGGATTATATCCTCAACGACAACTTCATCTAGTTTGGTCGCGGCTTCTTTTAACCTGACAGATCCAAGATCAACGACAGGGTTATCGGTCAGCGGAGCGACACTTTTAGAATAGGTCTTGAATCCAACAAAAGTGATCTTTAACAAATATGTTTTACGTGCAAGATTCTTTAGCTCGAATGCACCTTTGCTATCGGTAGTGCGGAAATTCTGCAGTGCCGAATCTGTTGGATTAAGTAGCATAACGGTTGCACCCGACAATAAAACGCCAGCTGAGTCCGCAACTTGTCCTTTGATATCGAATTTTTGCGCGACGACGCAGCCTGAGGCACAAATGAAAAGAATAAGCAAGTAAACATTCCTCATGCTATTCAGTTCAATTCCTGATGATCACATTACCTCCATTCGTACGCATTCGCTCGTCGGCCATCCTGCGAAAAGTCTGACGCGTAATCTTTGTGCCATCTTTGGGTACCTTCAGCTCATTCTTCTTCAGCGCGTGCGCATCCAGTGACTTTGCTGTAACGATTCGCTCACCGTCGTTAATATTTATTTCGAGTATAGTCCCAGGCAAAGATCCAAAAAGCTCCGGGCCTAGCGATGGCCGGAATGCTGATGTATACCAGGCTACAACGTCCTGTTTATTCTGTTCATTATGGTAGAATGCCTGTTTACATTCTTTACCCATTAATGTTTTTACTTCGGTACCGAATTTCCATGGAAGTATCTTCAAAGTATCCTCGATCAAGTAGTCTTTGCCCATAAAATCTTGCTGCGTCACCATTGCCATCGTCTCGGTATTGACGTACGTTTTCACCTTAGGTTGACGCATTCTGATATGAACACCGCCGTTTTGCGTTTCCATGTCTTCTTCGTCATCTTCCAAAGGCTTATAGAGTGACTCTTTTTCGTTAAAGTATAGTTCTTGTATTGAAGTCCGAAATTCGGGAATCATGTTCTTCATCTCCTCGCGTTCTTTTGGAAGCGTCCGATGCATATTGATTTTTACTTCATAAGTGATTACCCCTTGTGGCTGCGCAACCACCATAGTCGCAGCTCCAAGACCCACAACAACGCCAATAATCAGCAGCATAATCTTTTGAAAGCTCATTGTCTTCATAAACATTTGATTTGTCAGCAATCTACCGTGAAGGGCGATGCAGTGAGGTTAATGATCCTGAAATCAATGTTAATTAAGGTTAATGACGGGATGTTTGATGGTTGATTACATTAGTTTTGTAATAGCAAGCGATTTATGAGAGTGTTTAAAAAGATTACACCGATTAGACTAAGGAAGCGTATCGAAAATAAAGGATAACGAAGTAATTCCCTCCGCGAAACTCAGCGCCTCTGCCGTCGTCGTAGTGAAAATCTTTCGTTCGCTCAAAACATGAAGACAAAAGACTTAAGATTAGGCCTTCGACTAGCACTCGTGATTAGCAGCATCGGGCTGTTGATTATCTTGCAGGGCTTCTGGCTAACAACCTCGTACGAAAGTGCTTATATAAGCTTCAGGCGGGAATCAAGTTCGATCCTAAGATCAACGCTATTCACATTACGGGACTCAATATTTCAAAAGAATATTATTTATGTGAGCGACGATGGCATTGCTGGAGATTCACTTCGCATGATCATTGATTTAATGAAGGACAGTCTTGAAAATCAAAATACGATTTCAAAAAAGCTTAATGTGTACAATAGAATACCGAAAGGTAGAAAATTCATCACGTCAACGATGAGAGTCCGGTCAGCAGCATCCGATTCTGCCAACGCCGGAAAAGGCTTATTCAGAGACCATCCCAATATGATCGTCAGGATGGACCCTGATTCAATATCTGCTCAAATAATATCTGCTCAATATCGGGCTGCATTGAATCAAGCGAAACTCGATACGCTATTTGAAATAAGGCACTATAGAATTCCGCTAGAAGAATTTCGTAATGAAAAATGGATGCCAGGTTTCGAATCTGGGGACCGCGAAAGGGAAATCAAACCAAGAATTTTTAGCGACACACTGACAACAGAGGGTGTCAGAATTAACCCGGCGCATATCTATTTGGCAATCTTCCCTAATATCCGGATAATCGTTGTCAAGGAAATAACACCACAGATCTTTTTCTCGCTTTTTCTCACAACGATGATGACCGCATCATTCGCCATGATGTACAGAAGCATGCGAAAACAAGAACAGCTGATGAACATGAAGAACGATTTCATCAGCAACGTTACTCATGAACTAAAAACACCGATGGCAACGGTAAGCGTAGCGCTCGAAGCCTTGAAAAGTTTTGACGTCCTGCGGAATGAAGAAAAGACCAAAGAGTATATTGGCATCGCTCAGAATGAATTGAACCGGCTGTCTCTTATGACGGATAAGATCCTCAAAACAGCAGTGTTTGAATCTCAGGGAATAGCATTTGTCTCGGAAAAGATTGTTGTTTCAAACATCATCCGAATGGTGTTGGATTCGATGAAACTCGTTTTTAACAAAAAGAACATTGTGGTAAATTACCAGGACTCCGGTCTTGGGGGATCGATTGAGGGCAGCGAAATGCACATCACAAATGTCGTTTACAATCTTATAGACAATGCCGTAAAATACAGCCATGGCGATTCATCGATAGAAATAACTTTAACAGAGTTACCCAACTCAATAGAATTTGCTGTAGCCGATCACGGTATAGGAATCCTGAAAGAATATCAATCCAGAATATTCGATAAGTTCTTTCGCGTACCCACAGGAGATGTGCACAACACAAAAGGTTATGGCCTTGGCCTTAATTACGTATCTGACGTGATAAAAAGTCACCACGGATCCATAAAGGTCGATAGTAACCCAGGACAGGGAAGTATCTTCTATGTAACGTTACCCAAAGTTCATGGCGGCAACTAAGGTGCTATACGTCGAGGACGAACCGTTCCTGGGACAGATTGTTAAGGAAAGTCTCGAAAGCAGGAACTTCAAAGTCGTGATGGTTGTGGATGGTGCGAAGGCAATTGCCTATTTCAATGAACACAAGCCAGACATTTGTGTTCTGGATGTTATGTTGCCTGGCAAGGATGGATTTACCATCGCCAGAGAGATTAGACAAGTGGACCAGGATGTACCAATCATATTTGTCACTGCCAGAAATCAAACTGAAGACGTTGTGAAAGGATTCACCTCCGGCGGTAATGACTATATCCGGAAACCATTCAGCATGGAAGAACTTATTGTCAGAGTAAACAATCTATTGAAGTCAGGCCCACGTAAGGAGAAAGTGCAGGAAACTATCATGATTGGAAAATATGAGTTTCTACCCTTGTTGTATGAACTTCGATTAGAGAAAACCTCGCGAAAACTTTCACACCGTGAAAGTACCTTGCTCACTGTTCTCAACGAGAATAAGAATCAGATCATCCTTCGCAAAGATATATTGATGAAGCTTTGGGGCGATGACTCTTTCTTTAACTCTCGGAATCTGGATGTCTACATCACAAAACTTCGGGATTACCTTAAAGAAGACACGTCAGTGTCAGTTATCACCATCAAAGGGATCGGATACCAGTTTACGGTCGTCTGAACTTGTGCCAGTCTTAGCACGAAAAATTATGACGTCTAAGCGCACACCAACGCGCGACTTTTATCTGTGGCCTTTCTCCTTAATGTCCTACCTCGCTCATATCAACTTTATTCTTCGCAGGCTTCAGCAGCAATACCACAGGTATACACACCAGAAAGAAAATACCAATCCCGATGAATACATCCATATATGTTAACAAAGCAGCTTGTCCCGTCACAATGCCATCGATCACCTGATAGCTCTGCAGGCTGGCAATATTGGTAGGGCTGCCCTTCGCCTGAAGCGTCGACTGGATACCTGCCAATCGTTGCTGCACGTCGGGGCTATACGCCGAAACGTGATTCATAAGATCCGCGCGATGTTGTACCACTCGGCGGCTAATAAATGTACTAATCAAGGCAATTCCAAAAGACCCGCCTAACTGTCTGACCATACCCGTGAAAGCTGCACCCTGGCCGATCTCTTTTCCCTTTAATGAAGATAGCGCAAGCGTTGTTGTCGGAACGAATAAGAATCCTAAACCAACACCGCGAAGCATCAGGATAAAGAAGAAATCGCTTTCACCTGTGTAAGGCGTAATGATTGTGTATGACCACAGGCTATATCCAAAAAATACAGAGAATCCCAATGCAATCAGATACTTATGTGGAATGTCTTTCTGGATAGCCTTTCCAACAAACGGCATCATCAGACCAGTCATGACTGAACTGGGGACAAGCATAAGACCCGATTGATAAGCGGTCCATTTCAAAGCGTTTTGAGTAAATAAAGGGATTACAAACGTTGAGCCGTATAAACCAAATCCCAGAATGAACGACAACACGGTGCCCATAGCAAGGTTTCGGTCTTTCAAAACCCTGAGCTCCACGGCCGGATTTTTGGCAACCAGTTCCCGCCAGATGAATAAGTAAACGCCAAGGAAGGAGGTAACTGCGAATGTTACAATCCAGCCGCTCTCAAACCAGTCATGCTCCTGCCCTTTTTCAAGAACGTATTGTAGGGAACCGACCGCAAGGATGAGAAAAAAGATACCAAGCCAATCAACATCAGCAAGCGATCTCTTACCGCCGTAGTTTGGACTTTTCACGTATGAAAGTGTCAACAATGTTGCTATTACACCAATCGGAATATTAATGTAAAAGATGTAAGGCCACGAAAAGTTGTCGGTGATATAACCACCAAGCGGTGGGCCAAGCGTTGGACCAACAATCACACCCATCCCATACAACGCCTGGGCCATACCACGTTTCTCAGGAGGATAAACCTCCGTAATAATCGTCTGAGAAGTTACAAGAAGTGCTCCACCACCAAGCCCTTGAATAAAACGAAAGAAAACAAGTTCCCAGATATTGGTGGCATTCCCGCACAGGAAAGAGGAGACCGTAAATATGATAATTGAAGCAGCGAAATAATTACGTCTTCCAAATTGTTGCGACAACCAGCTCGTTAAGGGAACAATAATGACGTTGGCAATGGCGTATGCAGTAATTACCCAGCTTACATCATTCAGCGTAGCGCCAAGATTACCCTTCATATCATTGAGCGCGACGTTTACAATTGTCGTGTCAATAATTTCCAGCAAGGCGCACATCACCGCCGTGACCGTAATGATCACGCGCTTCATTCCATACTCTACCAAAGATTCCTGCTGCAACATTGCCGAATTAGTCTAGATGCACATCTACAACGACGTTCATACCTGCGCGAAGCAAAGATGCTTTCTCAGGCGAATCAGTGAGGACGATCTTCACTGGCACACGTTGAACAACTTTCACAAAATTCCCTGAAGCATTGTCGGCTGGCAATAGTGCAAACTTTGCTCCTGTCGCTGGAGAAAGCGACTCGACCTTCCCCTTAAAAGATTCACTTGGAAAAGCATCAACTTCAATTTCAACAATCTGCCCAGGCTTCATCTTCTCAAGTTGTGTTTCTTTGAAATTAGCAACCACCCACTTTTGTTTTTCAATAACCAATGAGAAAAGCGACTGTCCCGCTTGTACGAATTGTCCCGGCTGTACACTCTTTCTTGAGATAACGCCATTTGCCGGTGCAAGAACATAAGAATAGGAAAGTTGCAGCTTGGCAAACTCGAGATCGGCTTCACGTTCTTTCACAACAGTCTGGGCAAGTGCAATGTTTCTATTACCGACCGTATGCAGGGATTGTTTTGACGACGTTTCTCTGTATTGCGCTTCCTTCTGCCGATTTGCAACCTCAAGTTGCTTTGTTGCAGCATCACGATCAGCTTCCGCCTGTTCGTATTGTTGTCTTGTAACTGAATTCGTTTTGATGAGCTCCTGATATCTTTTGAAATCCTGTTCAGCTCGTCTCGCCCGAACTTCAGCAATAGAGATCGAACTTTCCGAAGCAAGCAATGTTGATTTTGAAGTCAATATGTTGTCTGCTGATGTGTTGAGGTTTGCTTTCGCAGCATCAATACTCGCACTTGCATTATCGAGTGCGGCCTGTGCCTGCAATACTTTCAATGCAAGGTCACGATCATCAAGAACCACAAGCGTATCACCCTTCTTCACCACCATGTTGTCCTCCACCAAAAGCCGATCTACAAAACCGGAAACTTTGGGAATGATCGGACTGATGTCACCTTCTACCTGGGCGTCATCGGTTTCTTCATGATGTTGTCCGTGAATGTACTTTGTTACGCCAAATGCGATTGCGGCTACGAGCAATACACCAAGAACGATCCCGAACCTTTTGCTTTTACTTTTATTTTCCGTTTCCATAACCTGTGTTTCCATAAACTAGATGATAATACTGCTTATTGAAGAGTTCCGATTGATTCTTGTAATGCATAATATGACACCATAGCCTCAGCGCGACTGGTGGCATAATTGATGCGGGCACGGAGCAAGGTTACATCCGCATCCAGGTAATCTGAAAGGATCAACAACCCCTGATTGTATTTATTCTGAGAGATCTGAAAATTTTCTTCTGCCTGATTAATTGTCTTTTCGTTGATAACCAGTTTGTCCTGCATCTCCAGATATTTGAGATATTTCTCACGAATCTGAACTTTCACCTGATCAACCCTATCAGCTTCAGCTGTTGTAGCCTGGTCTACCTTTGCTCGCGCTTCACGCATCAAGTGCGTTGCGTGGACCGCGCCAGTGATACTGTATTTAAGAGACAAACCGGCGTTCAAAGTATTGGTGATGTTCGCTACATTTGGAATAAATGCATTTATATAACCTGCTGATAAGTCAAGTTTTGGCAGCCGACTAGATTTTGAGATCTTATATCCTGCTTCGCTAGCCTTCACTTGCAAAGCTGCAGCCTTCAATTCCGTTCTGTTCGTAAGACCCGCTTGAAGATATTCATCCCACGTCTTGGCCGTGACAAGATTGAACATGCTCGTAGTATCAAGATCTATCTGCGTGTTGTCTGGAAGCCCCAACAGTATGCCGAGATTATAAGAAGCCAACTCGACACTATGATTGACTTCTGTTAGCGCCAATTCAACGTTGTTCGCCTGAAGTTCAGTCTTGAGCCGATCATTCCGGGCCAACAGACCTTGCTGTTCCTGATTTTTGAATTCCTGTAAGCGTTGGTGCTCCTGTTTAAGATTTTCTTGAATAGTCTTCCGACTTTCCTGCAATTCATAGTATTGATACACTGCTTTGATAGTATTCAAAGCTACTTCAGCATGCGTTGTTTGTTGATTGTATTGTTCAGCTTCCCTCAAATACTGATTCATTATTCTTGTATTCTTCAACTTAAGGCCATTATACAATGGCATCACAGCAGTCAACTGGACCAAGCCAACATCATGGAGTTTTGAAAATGCTGCCAGTGGAGAATCTCCACCGTCAGTACTTGGAGGATTCGCGAATGAAATGGTAGGTGTATTCAGGTGAAAGTAATTTCCGCTCACACCAACGTTTGGGATAACGGCATCCTTCGACTGGTCAAGCTTGGCCTGAGCCTCTTTCACCTTGGCGTTAGAGATCGCCAGCTGTTTGCTGTTTGCATAACCCAGCTCAATCGCTTCCTTCAGCGTCAGGGTTTTTACCTCCTGCGCCATCAGGCCGAAACTGATGGATATCAACGAGGCAACAATGATGGTATTTTTATACATATCGATTTGGCAACTATTTCTTTAAATGTTGAAGCAATAAATTGTAAGCAAAGTGCTCAACGCGTTTCCGGAATGCATCATCTTTTTCCCCAGCGCGACGATACCTTTTGGACAAAACTTCATTTGTAGTCTGATGAAGAATTCCAAACAGCGTCGCCATGGCCAATTCGAGATCAGCATCTTTTCTGAATTCTTTACTCTTTTGACCGTCTTCTAGTAATTGTCTGAATTCTAAGGAATTCCGGTTGATAACTTTAATTAGCGCATCCCGAAACTCCTGGCGGCCGCTATTGGCTAATTCTCGCTGCACAAAATGGTAGTAGTGGCGGTTGTCAAAAATCTTACTGACATACAACGCTACGACCCTTTTTAGTTTCTCATCACTCGATTCCTCAAGTTTATTAATGTCACTAAGCTTCATCCTGGTTGTGTCCATAGAATTGGTCAGGACGGTGAACAGGAGATTCTCCTTTGACTGAAAGTGATAATTAATAAGGGCGACGTTGACGTTGGCGCTCGTGGCAATATCCCGGACGCTTGTCTGGTCGAAGCCTTTCTCCTCGAAAAGCTTTTGTGCCGCTGAAAGTATCCGTTCGCTTGTCATTGTGAATTATCGGATAAAATTAAACGACTGTTTAAAATTAAACAAGTGTTTAAAAGGATCGTTTACCGGATTGCTTCTGGCGCGGAATTCAAACGTTTGAATTGACGAAATTTTTTTGTTGAGCGTGCTGAAAGAGTCTGTGAATTTTCCCAAGTGAGGCTTTTTGTTGCAAGAACGATTAGCCGATGGCTTGCCGTTAACTGATCTGGTCACAAAAGCAATAACTGAACTTCTCCGGCACCAATCTTACCTCGAAATTGCTGCTCAGCTATTTAAACATGACACTCCCATTTCATACAACAGACTGGTCACAGGTACCCGTTACGACCCATCCCGGCAATGAGGGCTTTGCAACCTGGCGAACCCTGCAATTCGATGGCTTACGAGTACGCATGGTGGAATACAGCGCAGGTTACATCGCCAATCACTGGTGCAAACTAGGTCATTTGTTGTTCTGCCTTGAAGGAGAAATGCTAACGATTCTTAAAGACGGTAGTGAATTCCCCATGAAAGCTGGAATGAGCTATCAGGTATCTGATCGCTTAAGTGAACATCGATCGAGCACTAAAACGGGGGCGAAGCTCATTATTATAGATGGCGATTTTCTGAGAAGCTGAGTGCTGGAAAATTTCTTCACCGCTGAGACGCCGACACCCCTGCGTACCGCTAAGAAATGCATTCATGACTTTGCGGTCGTTCCGCGTCCCCTGCGGTGAAAGCACTACTTAAACCCTAACTTTTTCTTCGCCACCTCCACCTCAGGAGATGACATAAACAACTTCCACAATAATCCAGTACGATAATTTTCAATCATTACTATTTCCGGACCCTGATCTATGGCCAGATATCTCGGCGTATACCAGGAACTTTGCTCGCTGAACGCGTCATAAAAGCCATAAGGACCGAATACTTTTTCTCCCAGATCCTCGTACAGATGTCTGATCACCTTAATTGATTCCGATGGCGTATACACAATTGAAGAAATTGCCGCCGTCGGTGAGATGACCCCCAGGTCTTCGCCGGGGCTATGTGCGGCATAACCTATGATCGAATAGCTCGCCGATAGTCCCCAGCAATTCTCACCATAACCTTTATACTTTTTTGGATTCTCAAGGCAATACTGACGATTGATCAGTGTATGATTTGTGTTGTCCTTCCAATAGTTTGCATATTCATCCTGCAGATTGTGTGGATCCAAACCCAGATAAGAATAGTGCGACCAGAACAGAGGTCCTCCAAACTGTGGTGCTCCGTTGTGTTTCAATGCCAGGTGATAACCATATTGCGTGTGTTTAGGATCATTCTTCATTCCTCCACTTCTCGCCCAGCCTTTGTGATACGCCGCGGCGGGTATGCTATGCGTTGGCGAGCCGGATGCCAGGAAATACAGGATGAGGCACTCGTTATAACCTTCGACAGCGAAATTCATCTTCCATTTCTTGTCCGGTGACCAATGCCAATACAATACGTCTTTACGATGTTGATGCCATGAGAAGTTTACTTCCTTCCATAGCTTATCAATTTTCGCTGATAATGCTTTTTCCTGCTCGTTTCCATCCTTAAAATATTGGCGAACGCACAGCAGCCCCTGAAGCAGATATGAAGTCTCGACAAGATCAGCACCGTCGTCATCAGGACTAAAAGGTTTCACTTTACCCGTTTCGCCATCGAGCCAATGTGGCCAGACGCCATGGAACCGATCTGCCTTCTCAAGCCAGTTCACGAGTTTCGTCAGTCTTTCCTTGCCTTCCTGACGCGAAATAAACTGTCTTTCAATGCCGACTAGAATTGCCATCACACCAAATCCAGTTCCACCTGTAGTGATGATGTGTTTATCATTATCGGGATAGACATTGTCAACGTGAAATCTCTCTCTCGCTGCACCTGATGTTGGCTCAGCGCCGTCCCAGAAATACTGAAATGTTTTGTATTCAACTAAAGTAAGCAGCGAGTCGTCAGTCAATCTTACGCTGGCGGTATCTTTTACGGATAGCTCATGCGTTGATGGTTGCCTGACACAAGAGGAAATGACCAGTATGACGGGGATTAGACGAAGAAGAAGTTTGATCATATTTTTAGTTGCCAAGTCCTATTACAGTTGTTCAATTCTTGACCGTCAGGCGCAGACTTGAGATGATCCCAGGCGCATGAATTGAAATTCGTTTCATCCCAATTCCGCCGAATTTATAAATCTCTCTCTTGGCCATAACGGCTGTTTTTTGTATTATCGATCAACATGCCGAGGGTGTTAAAATACCGCTCTTTTTTCCAATTCAGCATTCCTGAAGATGACTTAAAGCCAACCCTTATAGCGCCCTTATAGCGATGTTATAGCGCCCTTATAGCGCTCTTGGCCAGTATTCCCGGCCTATTCCACTCGAATTGCAAGCCTGCTCCATTGGAAAGTGCCTAATTATGGTGAAAAAAGCATATTAAAATAAAGATTTTGGGGAATTAGCTTATTCATCGGCGCAAGACCTCATTCTCAACCAAACGAGGTCCTTTCATATCGAAATCCATATCCCTGGTATCCTGGAATTGGTTCGAAGTTTTCAAAATCCTGGGAAGGATATCTCATCAAAAACGGAGCATGCGATTGTGATCCGAAAAATACATCCCTGATGATCTCTTACCAATCTTATTTGTTGTATTAATATCTTTACTCACCTTCTGCGACATTTATCTTACAGAAAACACTTTCATGAACACCGACGAATTTTTGAACGGCTGTCACATCCAAACACGCACTATCCATACAGGGTACACGCCATCACCAGACGTGACCCAACCCATTCACCTGTCGACTACTTTTAAAAGAAGCGACCCTGAAGTCGTTGGTGATTATACGCGTTCTGGAAATCCCAATCGAAAAACACTAGAGAAGAAACTTGCCATGCTTGACGGTGGATTCGATGCGCTGGCTTTCGCATCAGGTATGGCCGCGATCAACGCCATCTTTGAAGCAACGTTGAAATCCGGAGACCATGTAATCTACCCCGACGATTGTTATCACGGCGCCAGGGCATTGCTCAAAAATATTTTTATCGATAAAGGAATCAATGCTACAGAAGTTGATATGTCAAATGTCGATAACATTTCTAAGGCCATTACCACCAACACGAAGCTGATCTGGATTGAAAGCCCTTCAAATCCTCAACTGAAGATCACGGATATTGAAGCTGTCGCCAAACTCGCAAAACAAAAAGGTATCTACACCGGCTGCGACAGCACCTTTGCAACGCCATTGCTACAACAGCCCATTGCTCTCGGCATCGATATCGTCATGCACTCTTCGACCAAATTCTTCAGTGGCCATTCCGATGTTTTGGGTGGTGCTGTCATTGTACGCGAGCCGGGGAAACTTCTTGACAAACTGAGAATGTACCAGTCCATCGCCGGTGCAGTGCCTTCACCATTTGATTGCTGGATGTTAAACCGAAGCCTCGCAACGCTATCACTACGTGTAAACGCTCAAAGTAGCAATGCTATGAAGGTTGCAACGTTTCTCGCGGACCACAACAAAATCGAAAAGGTATTTTATCCTGGACTTCCATCGCACCTTAATCACGAAGTTGCACGTCGGCAGATGAAAAATGGCTTTGGCAGTATATTATCGGTTTTAGTAAAAGGCGGACAAGGAAGCGCCTTAGAATTTACAAGCCGTTTAAAGATTGTCAACCACGCGACAAGCCTTGGTGGCATCGAAACGCTAATAGAACATAGAAGAAGTGCAGAAGGGTCAATGCAGATCAGTCCGGATAGTCTTTTGAGAATATCTATTGGGATTGAACATTCTGATGATTTAATACGGGACTTTAAACAAGCGTTAGAATAGCTGCAATCCACAAGCGACAAGTCCGTGCATCTGAACGCCAACGTTTTGCTTTTGTCGCGACAGATGCTGATAACTTTCGGATCCTTGATTAAACCACGACAATGTGAAGTAGTCACTGGCCTACCTTGCCGCTTTACTCGTAGCAGAGTCTACCGGCTCGGGGACCTCTATGCCTTTCGTGATATTATAACTTTATCTCTACTTCGGCACTTTAACCGGGTAGGCCGGCCGTTTCGGCTCCTCTGGCGGGTTCTTTTTAAGCTCTTCCAACGCCACGGCTATTGCTTTCTCCAGTTGTGGATCTTTGCCCTTTATAACTTCCGAAGGTGTTTGCTCGACTTCTATATCCGGTGGTATTCCAACATTCTCAACGATGAATCCATCTTTAGTCCATATCGCTAGGTTCGGCGCGGTTACTACACCTCCATCAATAAATTCTGGAAATCCAAGGATGCCCACCAATCCACCCCATGTTCGCTTACCCACGATGGTTCCAACTTTAAACTTTCTGAACATCCATGGAAACATATCTCCACCGGAACCAGCGGTCTCATCAATGATCATCACCTTTGGACCTTGAATCGATGCACTTGGCGTCTTAAGATCCCTTCCATATCTCAGATTCCAATACGCCTGGTAAGGCCGTTGGAGAATTTCGATATAATAATCTGCAATTAGACCACCTCCGTTAAAACGTTCATCTACGATGATTGCCTTTCTATTCGCCTGAGGAAAAAAGTACCTCTTGAAATAATCATGACCAAGCCCGGCCGTGTTTGGAACATATACATAAGCGACCTGACCATTGGTTGCCTCTGTTACCCTCCTGAGATTTCCTTCCACCCAATCACGATTCCTAAGCGAGTTTTCGTCATCGACCGGAACGACGTTGACAAGCCTTGTACCAGTAGCGTTAGGGTTGGGACCGATCGACAACTCCACGATCTTCCCTGCTGTCGCTTCAAAGTATTCATCGATATTTTTATCAGACGTAAGATCACGACCATTGACAGCAATAATGTACTCACCTGCTTTTGCGTTTACGCCCGGCTCCGTTAATGGTGATCTAAGCTCAGGCGTCCAATTGAGCCCACCATAAATTTTCTTGATCTGATACCGATTGTTTGCAAGATTGAAATCAGCGCCAAGCAGTCCACCTTTCACAACCTGCGGGCTATTCAATTTTTCCGAAGGAGGACCAATGAAGTGGTGACCAACAGCGAGTTCACTACACATCCATTGAATCAATGTATAGAGATCACCGCGACAAGCAAGGTCTGGTAAAAATTGGGCATACTTCTTTTTCATTGCAGGCCAATCAACTCCATGCATGTTGGGATCGTAGAAGTAATCTCTGTTCACACGCCACGCTTCATCAAAGATCTCCGGCCACTCTGCAACCGGGTCTATCTTTACTTCAATGTCGCCCGTATTCAGAGCGACTTTCGTATTGGCTGCGTCTTTGTACTCAAATATTCCCCAGTTATTGTCTTTTCTGTAAAGAATCTTCTGACGGTTGGATGCAGTCCAATAAACATCAAGCTCCATCACATCACTGTCTTTACGTTTCTCGATGTCATACTTATGAAGCGTACCGACATTGCTATCGTTGTATGATACGTATATAATTTCATTGTCGACAATCATTCCTAGATTGCCATAGTTACCCGGCTTGATGGGGAAATCAACGATACGGTTAAGCATGCTTTCGAAGTCAATTCGCAATGTTTCGGGCCTCTTTTCCGGTGTCTCTGCAGCTTTCTTGTGCGTCGCCTTATCTTCTTTGGATGTAACATCTGATTTTGCAGCCTTCGATTGTTCTTCGTCACTTTGTTTTGCAAATGGCGAGGAAGTTTCCTTTTGCAATGTCATGAGGTAAATAGAGCTGGTGGTACGCATGTCTGCAGAAGACTGATCAAACCAGTTCACGACCGGGCCCGCATCTGTTGAGGCTAAGAACACAAGGTATTTTCCGTTTGGCGAAAAAGCTGGCTCCTTTGCGTCGCTTAGGCCATCCGTAGCCGGAAACGACTTTTGTTGATCCATAGAATATAAAAACACTTCGCTGTAGTTTGTACTCAGGATCTTGGTATAAGTAATCCATTTGCTATCGGAGGACCAATCCCCGAATTGATACCTGAATTCCCCAGGGAGATACAATTCATCTGCGTCAATTTTCTTTGTTGCGCCTGTGGCTACATCCGTTACATAAAGGTTTCTACCATTATCAACATAACACAATTTTTTGCTGTCGGGCGACCATCGGATAAAAGCATAAAAGCCAGTTCCCATAGGTTTGATTACCCTTGGAGTGCCTTTGCCATCCTGTGCTTTAATGTGTAATTCGTATTCACCACTAACGTCAGAAAAGTATGCTATTGACTTTCCATCAGCTGACCACGACGGATATTTCTCGTGAACCCCAACGGTTTGCGTGATATTTCTGGCATCACCTTTTTCGGCTGGCAGCGTAATAATATCACCTCTGAAATCAAACACAGTACGATTCCCAGATGGCGAAATACCGGCACTCCTTATATACGAACCTCCCTTTACGAATCTAGCGCGTCGCTCAAGCAAATCTGCGGCTATGCCAACCGCGATTTTATTTGACGATCCACCAGTGGCAGGCAAAAGATGAAGATATCCGGATTGTTCAAAAACTATCTTATCGTGTGCTGCTGACATGTTGATCACCGGAAAGTCTGTGAACCTTGTCAGCTGCTTAACTTCTTTTGACTTTATATCATATGAGTAAACATTGAATTCTCCATTGCGATCACTTCTAAAGTAAATTTTATCTCCCATCCAGCTTGGGCCGCTATCATTACAACCACCTTCGGGTTGTGGAATAGAGTAAGAAGACTTGTCATCCGAAGAAAATATCCAGATCACAGAAATGCTGCCGCCACGATAGTGTTTCCACTGACGAAAAGGTTCATCGATGGGATTGTAAGCGATATGTTTACCATCCGGAGAATAGCTTGCACTGAATGCCGTTGGTATTTCAAGCGGTGACGGGAAACCTCCATCGACAGACACTGTAAACAAGTGCGCATAGCGCCTTGTGAATACATCTCTACGAGAAGAAAAGAGAACCTTTTTGCTATCTGGACTAAAACCCCTGACAACATCAGCCCCTGGATGCCAGGTAAGTCTCTTCGGCATACCTCCCTCAACAGGAATTACAAACACGTCAACATTACCATCGTACTCTGCACTAAAGGCCACCAGTGTTCCATCGGGTGAGATCATGGGATCCGACTCAACACCTTGATCTACTGTTAAACGTCTCGGTTGGTTACCGTCTTCGTTGGCTATCCATAGATCTTCGGCGTAAATGAACGCTATATGTGTTGCGCTTACCGATGGTTGCGACAACATGCGTGTATCCTTTGGGTTGATGGCAAACGACATCAGCGTTGCCATGCTGCCGATAAAAACAGTGAGGAGAAATTTCATGACATACTCAAGGGGAAGTTACTGATCGAAGTTAAAAATAACTTTTCTGATCCAAATGGAAACATTTTTAGCATGATGAATGCAGTCCCCCGAAAGTTGAGGTCTAAAGATTTTATTTAAGCAAAAAAATTTAAGCTCATCCTGGATTTTTGAATATTCGGATTCAGGCCTCTTGGCAAAGTGTGGGCGGTAACACCATTGCAAACTGAATGCGATAACCGCTCATATATTCGTGTACAAATGACACCAACCAGAACACCACAGGACAGTGTTTGTCGCACACACTATAATTTGGTACCTTTCAAACGATTGCAAATTTAATTACCCTAGTCCTTCGAAACCTCTAACCCGTTTATACATGCAACTAGAATTACCACTCAAATACAGCTCAGCCTTTAGGCGACGAGTCATTTCACCTCAGGCCTTTGCCTGTCGTTAGCCATAAAATTTTACTCAAGAAACATTAACGACCAACAGCGACCTGTATCGCTTCGTTGTGAACAATAACAACTAAATCCCAATTCTATGAGAAGATCACTACCCATGTTATGGTGCATGGTGGCGTGCAGCTTACCCTTCTGTGGTTACGCGCGTCACGTTACGCACTCGCGAAAAGCGCCCGGAACCAGTTTAAATTTCCTGTATCAGCAATCATTGACAGTAAACGGCAAAGTTACTGATGAAAACGGTCAGGGAATGCCTGGTGTTAACGTCCTTGTAAAAGGCACAGCCAACGGTACCACTACTGATGCCGACGGCGCCTATGTTTTAAAGCTCACTGCAGATCAGACTTCCGGAACCATAGTCTATACTTTTATAGGTTTCGCACCACAGGAGCAAGAGATCAACTCGAGAACCACGATCAGCGTTGCGTTGAAACCGGACTTGCAACAACTCAATGAAATTGTTGTTGTCGGTTATGGTACGCAGGAGAAACGTGACGTCACATCATCGATCTCGTCGCTCAACGGTGACGCCATCACGAAAGTATCAACCGGTAATGCACTGGATGCTATGAAGGGACAGATCGCCGGCGTTGACATCCTCCAAAATGGTGGTCGGCCCGGACAAGCTCCATCAATCACAATCCGTGGGCGTCGCTCTTTAACCGCGTCAAATGAACCTCTTTTTGTAATTGATGGCATACCAATGACCTCTGGTGTTGGTGTCCCCGGCAGTTCCGGAGTTACAGCATTAAGCGATTTTAATCCGGCCGATATTGCATCAGTTGAAGTGTTAAAAGATGCCGCATCTCAGGCGATATATGGATCAAGAGGATCCAACGGGGTGATCCTCGTCACCACCAAGCGTGGCACACCTGGAAAAGTCAATGTAAATTTCTCGACCAGCTATGGCGTCTCCGAGGCTTACAAACTCATTCCTATGATGAATGGAACAGAATTTGCGAATTTGAAACGCGAAGCGAACAGACTTAATGCAGCCGGTCAATCCGGACGTACTGCCTGGGGCGACACAGGTTCCACTATTCCTGCTGACGCTGCTGTTTTCAATGACGCGGTCGAATTTAATTCTGTACAAAATGGTTTGTCCACTGATTGGCAAAATCTCATTTATCAGCAAGGTTCCCAATTGAATCAACAAATCAGCCTTTCAGCGGGAACAGAAAAATCATCTCTGAGAGTGGCCTTGAGTAACTACCAGGAAGATGGTCTTATTAAAGGGACAGGATTCGATAAAATCACGGGACGTATCAACGCCGATCAGGAAATTGGTAAAATATTCAAAGTAGGCGTTTCGTCGATATTCTCAAGATCAAAAATCAATAACGGTTCAGGATCAGTAATTCCAGAGGCGGTAAACCAATCACCACTGGGCCAACCGTATGACGCCAATGGCAACATCATCTTCCTTCCAATCTCTGATGGGATCCGATCAAATCCACTCTCTGAATTAGTGCCAGGCAAACGTATCGATGAGCAAAAATCGGATCGTGTATTTGCCTCGGTATTCTTAGAAGCTAAACTCATGAAGGGTTTAACTTATAAGTTTCTTATTGGAGAAGACCTGCAGAATTTTCAAAATGGAATTTTTGAAGGACAGTATACCAATAACAGAAAGAATGGAACACCAGCAGCCTCTTTAAGGAAACTGCAGAGTTTTGGCTACACGATGGAGAATTTGTTGACGTATAACAAATCGATCGGTGATCATCAACTAGGCGCAACATTTCTGCAAAGCGCGGCGCGGACGACCTACGACCAGACTTCACTGGCAGCAGCCAACCTGCCGTATGAATCCGCATCATGGAATAACCTTGGACTCGGAACCGCGACCTCGTACGGTTCGGACTATTCGCAGTACAGTTTGCTTTCGTATATGGGTAGAGTTAACTATTCATACAAAGGCAAATATCTGTTACAGGCAAGCATGCGTTGGGACGGATCATCCCGACTTGCACCAACCCACAAGTGGGCAAGTTTCCCAGGTATTTCCGCAGGTTGGAGAATAAAAGATGAAGCATTCATGGCAGGAGTACGTCCGATCAGCGAACTTAAGCTAAGAGCCTCTTACGGTAAAGTGGGTAACACTGCAGTGGCACCATATCAAACTCAAGGAACATTAGCACAGTCACTCTATGATTGGAATAACAACGATGCGAAAGGATTCAGACTCGATCAAATTCCAAGTCTTGACCTTAGTTGGGAGTACTCTGAATCGGTCGATGTCGGATTAGACTTTGGATTATTCAATGGAAGGTTCAACGGCTATATTGATTACTATCATACTTCTACCGGAACTTCATTACTTCTGCGACGCCAGTTGCCTCCAACGACAGGTTATGCATCCATTCTT
Organism: Chryseolinea sp.; assembly: GCA_039916665.1. GTDB lineage: Bacteria > Bacteroidota > Bacteroidia > Cytophagales > Cyclobacteriaceae > Chryseolinea. Next base: position 29,017 of record JBDSKX010000050.1, read on the forward strand.
CAAAATATCGGTGGAACGGAGACACGCGGTTTCGAAATCACTTTGATGTCAACCATTCTTGATCGTCCCGATGGCCTGGGCTGGACTGCGGAGTTTAACCTCGGAAGCCTTAAGGAAAAGATTGTTGATTTGGCGCAAAGAGGACCTAACGGTGAAAAAGTCAATGACGTTGGAAATGGTTGGTTCATTGGCAAACCAGTAAGAGTATTCTA
>JBDSKX010000051.1:0-2532 GCA_039916665.1 Chryseolinea sp.
AATAACAGTTGTTTTCTTCGATCGCTGATCTGTGGAGATAATTGATTAAATCGATTCACGAACAATTCGTAAAATTCGGCGAATGAATACGTCATTAGCCCGTCAACATTCCACAACGCATCCGATAAGCGATGCGAAGTATTCAGGAGGTCCCCTATCCGTATTTTTAAAAAACACTCTGCAGCAGGAAGTTTGAAGCTTATCGCCAGTGTTCTGGCACCCGCCGGTACGACATACTCTTTCGGCGCAGTCGCAAGACCCACCATTTGTATTTTCAGTGACGCATCTGCGGACACGAACATAACGTCGAAAAAACCATCCGGGAGGATAGTTACTTTTCGGTTAGTATCACTTTGATTCTCCAGCGTCCAGAAATATTGAATAAAAGGTGAAAGCCTTTCATCGGGATCCTTGTAGTCGAAGACTAAACCATTTTGCAGCGACATGGCAACAATCGTTAATCGTCAGTGCGTTTTACAGGCACAGGGCTTGAAGGTTGCTTTGCTTTTTCTTTCTCCTTCGGCTTCCCCCAATCACCATCAGAACCAAATTTTCCTTCTGAACCTTGTCCATCGTCGGGTTTGATTGCTCCCGGTTTCTTGTCGTCAGATTGCTTCTTGCTGTTCATAGTCTTTTTTGATCGAAGCTTCAAACACCGTGCCTGTAGGGAATTGGGTTGAATAGCTGAATAATAGAGATATTCGCTGAACGAGGAAAGAACACTCGGCTTGTTTGTAGAAACATTTACTCCTATAAATGAAATCATGCGGAAAGATTGCAACCAAATAAGTTTCCTTTCGGCGCGAAGGCGGGGCAACCTGATTATTGCTGATCAACGCATAGAGCAAAATTAAATAGTCGCGGAACATCTGCGAACGAACTCAACATTTTTTTAGTTTTGTGCCATCATGTCCTCTACAACAACCCCCTCCCTAGTCAAGTCAAAATCTACCCGGATTCAATCCATCGATCTTCTTCGGGGACTGGTAATGATTATTATGGCACTCGATCACGTTCGAGACTATTTTCATGCGGACGCATTCTTGTTTAACCCGACAGATCTGACAAAAACAAATGTTGCATTGTTCTTCACACGTTTTGTTACTCACATCTGCGCACCGGTTTTTGTATTCCTTGCCGGCACGTCGGCTTTCATGGTCGGTCAACGCAAAGGAAAAAGAGAACTATCATTTTTTTTGGTAAAGCGGGGAATATGGCTCATTGTCCTTGAATTCACGGTCGTGAATTTTGGGTGGCTTTTTAATGCCGAGTTTCCACTGCTGCTGGTTATTGTAATCTGGACATTGGGAATTAGCATGATCGCACTTGCAGGATTCATTCACTTGCCTTTTGCCGGAGTAGCTATAATTGGTGCACTACTCGTCTTTGGTCACAACCTGCTTGATCATGTTCATTTTCCAGGATCTATGCTTTGGAGCCTTCTGCACGAACAAAACGTTTACCACGCTGGAAGATTCACGATATTCGTAGCGTATCCTGTTTTACCATGGATCGGTCTCATGCTTTTAGGATATTGTTTTGGATCAATGTATCGGCCGGCATTTGATGAAAGACGCCGAAAGCAATTGCTCCTGAGCATGGCAGCGGGTTGTATTGCTCTTTTCGTCGTGATGCGATTAATAAACGGTTATGGTGATCCCATCCCGTGGTCGTCACAATCAAACCCAGTATTTACAATTCTTTCGTTCTTTAATGTCTACAAGTACCCTCCGTCTTTGGCGTACGTCCTGATTACCATGGGCCCAGCATTTTTGTTCCTCGCTTTTGCTGAAAACTGGAAAGGAAAATTCGCGTCTGGAGTTACTTCATTAGGACGTGTTCCGATGTTTTACTACATCATTCACATCTATGCAATACATATCCTGGCGATGTTCGCTGCGATGGCGACTGGCTTCAGTGCAAGCGACATGACCTTCAATACGTGGGTGACAGACTCTCCCAACTTAAAGGGTTATGGCTTCAGCCTTTGGACTGTCTACCTCGTGTGGATCGTGCTGATTATCGCACTGCTTCCATTATGCAAATGGTATGACCATTACAAGCAGCGAAATAGAGAGAAATGGTGGCTCAGTTATTTGTAAATGTGAGTAGCAAAGTACGGTAATTCTACCCTAGATTTAGGATCATTCTGTATCGTATTCGGCCAATCCGCTGTAACGATAGTAGTACACACCCTGACTTCAAATTATACCAAATTAGTATTCAACGTACTGTATGCTAATATGTTGATTGACCGGCACAATGATTGCAATCATGTATCCAAATTCAGATAAGTCATTATGCTCCGTAATTACATTCAATTAGCCTTTCGAAACATGCGTCGTAACGTGCGCTTCACATTGCTGCATGTATTGGGCCTTGCGATCGGGCTTGCTTCTGTCATTCTTATCGCCTGGTATGTTTATGATGAACTGAGTTTCGACAACCTTACTGAATCCGATCGCGTGTATCGCATCAACACCTATTGGGGCGATAATCCTAAAACTGACATTTATGCGTCGACACCAGCAC
>JBDSKX010000052.1:0-9495 GCA_039916665.1 Chryseolinea sp.
ACATCCTGCCAAGTGTTAGTCACGTGGCTAGGGTGGATTTGAATAACTCTAATAAACCTACTAACGTATGAGGAAACATTTACTAATGTGTTCCCTGTGGCTATTCATTGCAATGAGCAATGCAATGGCACAGGAGCGAACGGTCACAGGGATCGTGACAGCACTTGACGATGGTACTCCACTACCCGGTGTGAACGCTGTTCTGAAAGGTTCAACGCTCGGAACAGTAACTGATGCAGAGGGAAAATACAGACTCGCTGTTCCCCAGGCTGGAGGTATCCTGGTATTCTCTTTTATCGGACTGAAATCACAAGAAATTGAAATTGGTGAGCGAACCGCTGCTGATGTACAGATGGGTCTTGACATGCAACAGCTGGGCGAAGTGGTCGTTACTGCTGCAGGTATCGAACGCGAAAAAAAATCGCTTGGATATCGATTAGAAAACGTATCAGGAAACAAGTTGATGCAGGTTTCTGAAGCAGATCCTTTTCGTGCACTTTCAGGTAAAGTTGCCGGCGTGAATATCGTTGGGTCCAGTGGTGCACCTGGAAGTTCAACAAGAATCACGATGCGCGGTAACCGATCTATGCTAGGTAATAATCAACCTTTGATTGTCGTCGACGGAATTCCGTTTGATAACACGCAAACCAATACGTCGAATCAACTTTCAGGCGGCGGTGCCTACGGAAGTGGTCTGGCAGCCATCGACCCCAATAACATCGAGTCGATGAATATTCTTCCACCCGGTGGTGCCGGCGCAGCCTTGTATGGCGTTCGTGCAGCCAATGGTGTGATCATCATTACGACAAAAACAGGAGCTTCGCGCGCTTCAAGAAAGGGTCTTGAGATCACGGTGAACTCAAGTTATTCAATGGAAGAAATCTCTGGTCTCCCAAAATATCAGAACAAGTATGGAACCGGTACTGGATTTGTTTACGGACAAGTCAATGGATCGTGGGGTGCACCTTTTCAGGATGCAGTTCCTTATCCCACGATAACCACTATACCACTTTGGACAGACATCGCTGCCGCGTACCCTGATAAAACTCCAACAGTTCCATACAAAGCATATCCGAATAATGTCAAAGACTTTTTTAACAAAGGAGGAATGTTTGATAACTCGGTATCATTAAGTGGTGGTAACGAAAAATCAAACTTTACCATGACACTTTCAAATACTGCGCAGACTGGTATCGTACCTGAATCTGGGTTCCATCGCACAACGATAAGTGTAGGCGCCAATACTGTATTAGCCAACAAAATAGTCATCGGTGGTACGATGTCGTATAGCGATAGAAGTCAGAAAGGACCTCCCGGTGGCGCAAGTAACGCGATTGGGAATGGATCTGCATTCGCACGCACGTTGTATCTGGGAAGAAACTGGGATCTGCAAGGACAGCCTTTCGAAAACCCATTGACGAAGGCAAGCATTTTCATGGTCGCACGTGGTACTTCAACCAATCCATATTGGTCAGCTAAGTATGACGGATTCCAGACCGATGAAACCCGCGTGGTTGGTAACCTGAACTTCGCCTATGATTTTACTGACTGGCTCAACGTTTCTTATCGCATCGGTCTGACGCACTTCAATCAGAGAAATCAGGAGTGGTTTCGTCCGGGTGGAAGAGCATCGGGCGGCATAGGGCAGATCATTGAAGACTACGTTTCCAATACTGAAGTTGAATCGTTCCTGATGTTGAATTTCAACAAGCAACTCAATGATGATTTTACGATCAAGGCATTCGTCGCACACAACATCAATCAACGCACCAGAGATCAGCAAGGCTACAGCGGTACAGGAATGATTGATTTCAATATCATTGATATAGACAATACAACAAACGTTCTGAACGGTGGTGGAATATATCAACGCCGGAGACTGGTTGGGGTTCTCGGAGAAGTGCAGATGCAATACAAGGACTACCTGTTTTTGACAGTAAACGGGAGGAATGACTGGTCGTCAACACTACCGAAAGCTAACAGAAGCTTCTTCTATCCGGCAGTGTCGACAGCTTTCGTATTCACCGAAGCATTGGGAATGAACTCGTCATTTTTATCATTTGGTAAATTAAGGGCGAGCTATACGCGTGTTGGAAATGATGCCAGTCCTTACTTGTTGAACACAACGTTCACGCTTAATCCTCAGTTTGTTTCTCAAAGTGTGCAGTTCCCATTCAAAGGCACGCCAGGGGTAACCCTGGGTAATCTTCCAGGGACTAACGACGTGGTACCCAATCCAACGCTCACGCCGGAATTCACGAGTACAGTTGAGTTGGGAACTCAATTACAATTCTTCAACAACCGTGCATCATTGGATTTAGCCGTATACAGGTCGTTGACGACGAACGGAATTGCATCACAGTCTTATCCTGCTGTCTCGGGATATACAAACTACCTGACAAACTTTGGTGACGTCAGCAACAAGGGGATAGAGATTGGATTAAATGTAACGCCAATTCAATTAGCGAATAGCTTCACCTGGGACATCAATGCCAACTTCACACACAATAGGAATGTTGTTGAGAAACTGGCGCCTGGAGTAAATGAAATTGTAATTCAGAACCTGTTTGGTGGCGACATCACGCCGGTACTTCGTCCAGGACAGGAGTATGGCATCATGAGGGGCTCTGTTGATCTTCGCGACGACGACGGTAACCTGCTGATCGATCCAGCGACTGGTCAGTTAATCCCAGCGCAAAATCCAGCCATCGTTGGAAATCCAAATCCCGATTTTATCGCAGGGATAACAAATGCTTTGTCGTTCAAGGGCTTCAGAGTGTCTGCTTTATTTGACTGGAGACAGGGCGGTGACATCTACTCGACAACAATTAACAATCAATTAGGTCGTGGTGTAACCAGAGATACCGAGAATCGCGAGATGAACTACGTCATTCCAGGAGTGCTCGGCGATGTGAACACAGGTCAACCTTTACTGGATGGAGAAGGCCACAAGATTCCGAATAATATTCAGGTGGAGACCAATGACCTTTACTTTGGAAGAACTTTTGGGACAAACTCAGCGAACGAGTGGAGCGTGTTCGATGGTACAACGTTCAGGCTACGCGAAGTTGGCCTGGGCTATACGTTTCCAAAGAACCTGTTGGCAAAAACACCATTCGGAACAGTGATGATAACGCTTACTGGCCGTAACCTGTGGTACCTGGCACCCAATTTCCCCAAGTATTCCAAGTTTGATCCTGAGACCAGCACATTCGGAACGTCGAATGCGCAGGGCTTTGAGTTTGATAACGTACCGTCTGTACGCAGATATGGTGTGAACATCCGCCTTACATTCTAATTAATAACTGACATGATTATGAAACTAAATACAAAACTGTGTCGCGTCAGTCTTTCGTTATTGATCGTGATGGTCAGCGTAACGGGTTGCAGCGATTATCTCGATATCAATACGGATCCTAACAATCCGCTTGATTCCAGACTGGATCAGATTCTGCCTACTACACAGACTGTCATTTTCGAGGCATTGGGTAATGGTTCAGGCGGAATGTCGGACCTGACTTCTCAATACGTCCATCAGACTGTTCAACGGACCACAACAAATTTTTATCAGTTTATTGGAAATGAATTCAACATTTCTTCTGCATGGCCAAATCTTTATTCAGGAGCACTGATGGATTTGAACACGATTATAAAAAAGGCAACGGACCGAGAATCGTGGCATTATCTTGGAATCGCACAAGTGCTTAAAGCTTATGCTTTCAGCGAGATGGTGGATATGTGGGGCAAAGTAGCCTTCAGTGAATTTGGACAGGGCACGACAAACCCTTTTCCAATTTATGATGACGGTGCATCTGTATATCCTCAATTGATTGCAATGCTTCAGGATGCTGCAACAAATCTCAACAAGACGGCTATTGAAACTGCCGGATCCGACGACTTGATCTACGGTGGTGATGTCAAAAAGTGGATAAGGTTCGCTAACTCACTTCGCCTCAAGCTCTACAACAATGTACGCCTTACATCGATGTACGACGCAGCAGCCGTTGAGCAACTCATCAACAATGAAGATCTTCTTGATGAAGTAGACGATGGGTTCAGGTTGTTGTACGGCCCAAGTAGCAATCCTGAAAACAGACATCCATTGTTTGTTCAGGATTATGTTCAGGCCGCTCCAAATTATATAGATCCATACTTCTATTTAATTATGAAAGGAGATCCTACGCTTCCTTCTTTCAATCCGATTCTAAGTGGCATTGCAGATCCGCGCGTCCCATACTACTTCTATAATCAGCTTGCCGGAGATGCGCCGCAAAATCTCACGACATCTGCCTATTGGGGAGATTTTCTTTCGGTATGGTTTGCTTCGCTGAATATCGATCCGAATGAAGGTTTCGATCAGGGCCAGTCTCAAACTTTGGTGGGACTTTATCCTGCCGGGGGTGCATTTGATGATGGATCAGGTGTAACGGCCGGGGTAGCAGCCAAGCAAAACCCGGGACTTGGTGGCGTAGCTTATACGCGACTGTATGGCTACTTTGCACATCTTTACACACATGCAGAACTGGCACTTACCAAAGGCGCACCAGGTGATCCTAGAACATTATTTGAACAAGCGATCAGAGCATCATTCGCAGAAGTGAATGCCCTTGCAGAAACAGAAGTACCTGCGGAAGACGCTTATGTCGATGACGTGCTTGCGCTTTATGATGCGGGTAATGCCAGCAAGAAACTCGAGTTGATCATGACTGAAAAATGGATCGCGAGTTTCGGATTCAGCGTCGATGCATACACCGACTACAGAAGAACTGGATTCCCAATCATGTTCAATCCGAACACTGACAACAATCCATTCACTATTCTAAACAGGACATATCCCGTCTCGATTCCTTATTTCACGGATGACTTGCAGATCAATCCCAATGCTGATCGTCAACGCGATCCAGGCGTAGATAAAATCTTCTGGGATGTTGACTAACCAAACTGAAAGACAAATGAAAAATATTTTAAGATATACATTAATGATCCTCGTGATGGCGGTGATATCCTGTCGCGATGAAGATCTCGTAAGGTTCCCGGATATTGAAACCGGCGTAAATGCAAGACTTATACTGGACCCTGCAAAGTCATTCCTTGACTTTGCTGATCTGTCTAAGGCATCCATCGCGTTCGATGTTTACTCGGTCAACTCAGACCTTGACAAAGTTGTGTACTCCGCCACATATGTGGATGCCAGCGATCCGACGAAAGCGTATCCACCATTTGAAGCCTTCAACATCCCTGCAAGTGAATTTGTCGACGGTAAAGCGGCAGGTATTGAAAAAACTGCAGTGCAACTGGCTCAGATGATAGGACTGCCGGAGGGGATCGCTCATTTTGATGGCGGCGATAATATCACGTTCGCTGCAAAAGTGTATCTGACCGACGGACGTACTTTCGACGCCAGCAACTCCGCACCAAGTATTACGGGTGGAGGTTTTTCAAGCTTTACAACTTTGTTCACGGTCTATGTGGGTTGCGCTTCACCTGTAGCTGCGATCACCGGTAAGACGTACACTGCTAAAATTCACCTCGAAGATAGTAATGGACAAGCGCCGTTCGGACTTGTTGATGAAAACACCAGGGCCGGAGTAACGATCACGTTCGTCGGACCAGAGCCGTTTCGTTATCGCGTATCGAGTCATGATGCCGGATGGTGGGCACTGCCGGATGTAACTGCGACAGAAGGCGGCTCTGCTGATTTCTTTGACATCTGTGGAAATATCATCATGCAACCTAAAGCCTCCTTCAACTATGGGGATGCTAACGATGCGGGTAGTGGAAATTATGATCCGGCGACCGGTGTCATCACTATGAATTGGTACAATGACAGCAATGACATTTTTGGATTTGTTACCTATACCCCGGAATGAATAGAAATGAGATTCTTTAAACAGCAATAATATGAACAATTCAATACGATATATATTCGCCTGTTTCGTAGCGTGTATCTCATGCGTTGACGACTACACGGATTCTAATCCGCCCCATCAGCTTGATGCACCGTTTCTTAGGATCAGTAGCGATGGCAACAACCAGCAGTTAGTTTCTGTTCCCGTGAATGCTTACCAAAACACTTACAGGTCATACGCGCAGTATGGTGGCCCTGTTCAATTCACGGTATCGGTAGTTGACGCGCCGGGTCTGGTTGGCACGGTAAGCGTAGTACCCTCCGTTCCTGATTTTGGAACGGTGACCTTAGACGATGCCAGTGTCACCGCATTGGCAGGAAAAGACAAGGGGGATTTTAGATTTACTTTTACGTCGAACCCTGCTATTCCGGATCAGTCTGATCGTTCGATGAATCTGGTGATCACAGTTTCAGATAGCCAGTTGAATCATTCGGGCGAACCGGATGTAATGACCACGATCATCACTGTGCCAACAATCCTTGTGGCATGTGTCTCGGATGCCGTTAAAGATGGCGTCTATGTGGTGACTGCCGCGAGTGGAAACCTGGACGGTGGCGATCCTTATACGCTGGATGATTTGAAGACAGATGGAGAAGTCGATGAAATCACGGTTGAACTGGCGACTGAACGTCCTGGACTCGTTACGATCGACGATGCAACGGCTGGGGTATGGCCCGTATATTATAGCGGTCGACTCACACCGGTAATTAAACTGGATGTTTGCGGGCAGACCATTAAAGGCCACGAGGGCGAGACATCAGTCGGTGAGGATCCAGGGCCAGTGAGGGATTTCACAGTCGATGCTGTACTCAATGCAGATGGTACGATCACCGTTACATGGTCGTATGCACGGATCAACGGCACAACACCAGACACCCCTGCAAAAGGCACCTATACGCTTTCGAAGCAGTAGATTATATTCAAGTCCACATAATAGTCCAGGGTATGACAAGCGTGTACCCTGGACCTACGGGTATTAATAAAGTTATGATCATGCCAAAGTTAAAACATTTGTTAATCGAGATATGAAATCAATTATTAGGCTCTCATTTTTAATCGCATTCACTGCGGCGCTGATGAATTCCGTTTCGTGTGAAGCCCAGGTGAGTGCAATTCCTCAGACGGTGCGTGCGATGAATACGATCGAGCGCCTAACCGACTCGAATGGTTTGGGGTTCAATGAAAGTCTTTATGGAATATCTCTGCCACCGGGTAAAGTCGTTGGTGACAATTATCTTTATCTCAACTGGAAGATCTCTGCTTTACTGTTGTACGAAGGGAGCAAATTGATTGAAGGTTATGCCGTCCGATATGATATCGCGGCTGATCAACTGGACATTAAAACATCAAATGGGGTCAAGATGATTGAAGGAAAAAAAGTTAAGAGCTTTATGTGGATTGATTCTGCTACGACTACACCATCTTATTTTATCAACGCCAAAGACTTCAGACATAATAATGTTCCTATGACAGGTTTTTTTGAGGTGATTGTTGATGGAAATCATCCCTTGCTGAAGAAGACGAATGTGACTATCAAAACGGCCGACTACAATCCCGCGTTGAGCATAGGAAATAGGGACGACAAAATCCTTAAGAAGTCCGAGTATTACCTCGCGTCCGGCAGTATCGTTCAGCAGGTTCCGGACTCGAAAAAAAGGTTGGCTGCGATTTTCGGCGACAACAATCAGTCGATGCAAGCTTACATCAGATCAGCCGATCTTTCTGTGAAACGGGAAGTAGACCTTATTCAGATCGTCGGGCATTACAATGAGTTAAAATAAGTCCAGGGCTATTTGCGATGTGGAATTTTCCCTTTTATCAAATTTTAAACTAAGGAACGGCATTTCTTCATAGTTTAGGACATTAACCTAACCATATGAAGTCGTTCTACACCCTTCTGTTATTGTCGGCCCTGGCAATCTCTGCGTATTCTCAAAAGAAAAAGACACGGCCGGAGGCAACGCCCGCTGCTACTCAAAATCCAATCGCCGGTAAGATCGCCGGGTTGAAAAAATATCCGGGCTTCTTTGAATTTTACTACGACGAAAAAAAGGACAAAATCCTATTACTCATTGATAAGTTCAATACCGAATTTCTTTATGTAAGCGCGTTGAGCGCCGGCATTGGTTCAAACGATATCGGACTTGATAGAGGCCAGTTGGGCGGAGAAAAGGTGGTAAAGTTTGATAAGCGTGGGCCCAAGGTGTTAATGGTCGAACCTAATCAACGATATCGTGCTATCACGCAAAACACGGACGAACTCAGGGCCGTTGAAGAGGCATTTGCCCAATCAGTGATCTGGGGATTCCCTGTTGAAGCAGAGCATGAAGGAAACACATTAGTTGACGCGACGGGATTTTTCATGCGCGACGGGCATGATGTGATTGGCCGTTTGAAAATGAGTCGCCAGGGATCTTATAAAGTGGAGGACTCACGATCAGCATTATTTAGCGCCGGAATAAAGAACTTTCCGAAGAACTCTGAATTTGAAGCAACGATTACCTTCACTGGACAACCTGAGGGTGAATACATCCGCAGCGTGACACCAACGCCGACAAGCATTACGGTGCGTCAGCACCATTCATTTGTCGAACTTCCGGACCGTATGTATAAGACGCGCAAATTTGATCCACGGGCGGGATTCTTCGGAATAGCGTATTTTGATTTTGCAGCGCCGATTACAACACCAATCGAAAAGCAATACATCGCCAGACATCGGTTAGAAAGGAAAGACCCAACAGCCGCCGTAAGCGAAGCAGTGGAACCGATCATTTATTACGTTGACAGAGGAACTCCTGAGCCTACACGCACAGCGTTGCTTGAAGGAGGCCGCTGGTGGAATCAGGCATTTGAAGCAGCAGGGTATAAAAATGCGTTTCAGGTTGAACTGTTGCCTGAAGGCGTGGATCCATTAGACATTCGATACAATGTGATTCAATGGATTCATCGTTCTACCCGGGGCTGGTCGTATGGCGCCACCGTTACAGATCCGAGGACTGGTGAGATCATCAAAGGTCTTGTTTCGTTGGGATCTCTCAGAGATCGTCAGGACTTTTTGATTGCTGAAGGATTGCTTGCGCCTTACGAGGGCAAAGCTGTTCCGAAAGAAATGGAGAAGATGGCGATTGACAGATTGCGTCAGCTATCAGCTCACGAAATTGGTCACACGTTAGGGTTAGCACACGCTTACAGTTCTAGTTCAGAACATGATGCATCAGTAATGGATTATCCGCATCCAAACGTAGAAATCGTCAATGGAAAAATTTCTTTGGAGCACGCCTACGATGACAAGATCGGTGCGTGGGATAAAGTTTCTATTCAATACGGGTATCAGGATTTTGCAAACGGCATCGATGAAGATGAAGCACTCGATGCCATCATCCAAAAATCTTTGAAGGATGGCCTTACTTTCCTCACGGATCAAGACGCTCGTCCCGCGGGCAGTGCACATCCATTTGCACATCTCTGGGATAATGGTGCAAATGCGGCTGACCAGTTGCAAAAAGTGATGGAGATCAGAGCCCTCGCGTTAAAAAACTTTGGAGAAAAAAACATCAGACCAGGCGCACCAATGGCAACGCTTGAA
>JBDSKX010000053.1:0-43198 GCA_039916665.1 Chryseolinea sp.
TCGAAAGAATTCGTAGTGCCTCCTGCAACTGCCAGTGAACCTCTATACATCAGAATGGTTTTGGACCTCGGACGAACATTAGGAGAGGTATCAGTCGAACAGGTTTACTCGTCTAAAAATAGGCACCGTAATTTCTGGACAAAAATTAAGGACATCTTTTATTAAATCATTCCTCTGAACGAATGAAATATATTGCGTGTACATTATTCGTGCAGTTAATTTTATCATCAGTCCTGCACGCACAGATTGCTGACTTTTCGGGTACAGATTTTGATGTCGCGGATAGCATCGCGGACCAATATCCAAATCATTCTTTACAGGATCTTGCCGCGCTTGCCTACAAGCTCACAAGATCGCTATCCACAGAGCAGCAAAAATTCAGAGCAATCTTCAAATGGGTGTGTGACAATATTGACAATGACTATGGCCTATATTTAAAGAACAAGCATCAACGCGAGCGGCTAAAAGATTCAAATGCGTTGAATATCTGGAACAAAAAAATCAGCCATAAAGTAATTAAGGATCTGATTGATCAACATACGACAATTTGCACGGGATATGCATACCTGATACGAGAGTTATCGATATGTGCCGGACTTGATTGCAAGGTTATTGATGGATATGGCCGCAACGTGCAATCGAACATCGGCGGTGACGGCATTCTCAATCATTCTTGGAATGCCATTCGGCTCAATGACAAATGGTATTTATGTGATGCTACTTGGTCGGCTGGATCGTATGATATGAAGAATTCGATGTACACCAGAAAATTCGATGACGCTTACTTCTTGTCCGATCCAACTTTCTTTGTTCTCAAACACTATCCCGTCGACTCTGCCTGGATTCTTTTAATGAAAAAGCCAACGCTGAGAATGTTCCTTGACGGACCAATCGTTTACCTCGCGGCATTACAATACAAAGTTCTACCCATTGCTCCTTCGCGCTTTGACACCACGACGACGAAAGGGACGGAATTTGCCTTTCAATTCACAACTTCTGGCAATAAGGTACCTGACAAATTCGAATTACAAGTTCAGAGAAGTAATACGAGTGATACGGTTAGCAAGCAGTTACTCCAAGGTAAGTCGTTACCTTGCTCGATTAATCATCTTTTCAGTGAGAGAGGCGTTTACGATGTTCACATCCTTTTGGACGATCATTACACTTTTAGTTATAAGGTGACGGTCGAATGACGATCATCATTATAAAGGTGCTACCGAGTTGGCGTTCTATGTTCTCGTGTTGACATTTGAAAATTTATACATTATTTTCTTACCTATCTCCAATGACCTGTCACGATACTTCTCCACCTGCGATGTAGAACATCATCCATTTTCGAGCCTTCATATTTTATCAAAACGGGCTATCGCGCTTGTAGTAAACGGACAAGCTTCTTTGCCATCAGAGCGGAGAAGTTCTGGAAGCAATTTTCGACCTTTCAACATACTATCATCATTTGCAGCATCCGGGGGCGCAACAATTTGCTGGCTTTTCCGCATACACGGTAACGCTGAATATTCCCGACTTTCCCTCATCAAATTTCCTGGTCTCATCCACTGTTAAATACAATTTTAAGACCTCTTGAGGCAAGGAAATCTTCCTCTCCTTTTGAACCTTGATATTTATGAATCCAGCTTTTTCGATAATAGAAAGGTATTGATCTTTTTGAATTGCACCAGAGACACATCCGGCATACAGTTCAGCACTTTCGCGCAATCCAGCTGGTAAATCTCCAACAAGTACGATGTCTGACACACTAAAGTGCCCATTCTCCTTTAGGATACGAAATGCTTCCGCGAATGCCCGTGTCTTGTCTGGCACCAGATTCAATACGCAATTGCTGACAACAACGTCTGCAATGGATCCGGCCAACGGTATATTCTCGATGTCACCTTGCCTGAACTCAACATTTTTAAAATTAAGTTTCGTAGCATTTACCCGGGCTTTTTCGATCATTCTTTCTGTAAAATCAATACCAATGACTTTCCCATTTTCGCCGACAATTGAACGCGCTACAAAACAATCATTCCCTGCGCCGGATCCGAGATCTATAACAGTGTCTCCCTCTTTGATCGCCGCAAATTCGGTAGGTAAGCCGCATCCGAGACCAAGGTCAGCGTCAACAACATAACCATTAGTCAGAGTATAGTCTTCTGCCATCACTGCGGAATCGATAGTAGAGCAACCACAACTCGATCCGCAGCAAGTCCCTTCATTCTGCGCTTTTGTCTGATCAGCAATCGCAGCATATTTTTCCTTTACAATCTCCTTGAGTTGTTCGGAAGTGTGAATATTTTCCATGATACTCTATTCTATTTAATCTCTCTGTAATCGTAATATTACGATTAATTCAACCAAAAAAAGGGTTAGCAACAACCTGGTCCTTTGTAACTCTCGAATAAATCACCCATAGCTTTCCCGGCCTTCGACCATGCTTTCTCATCAATGCAATAGCAAACACCTGGACCATCGATATCTCCCTTTACGAGACCTGCATTCTTTAACTCCTTGAGATGTTGTGACACTGTTGATTGCGAAAGCGGTAGCTCATCTACAATATCCCCACAGAAGCAAGATTTGTTTTTTACCAGAAACTGAAGAATTGCAATACGGGCTGGATGTCCAAGAGCCTTCGCTAACCCCGCCATCGCATTTTGTGCCTTTGTGAACTCTTCCGTTTTTGTTAGTCCCATATTTAATCGTAATATTACGATTAAATATTCGGGATTAAAAAGGCTTCTTAAAAAAAGGTTGTATGAAAGATGTTATCATCAATAACCAAGCCCTATTGCAGGAAATCATTGAACTCGTGAAGGCCGCAGAATTACCCACCGACGACATCAATATCAGCAACAATCTGTTCAAAGCTTATTACGATGACACCAATAATATATTGCTTGGATGCGGGGGACTGGAATTGTATGGTCATTATGCATTGCTGAGGTCATTGGCAGTAGCTCCTAGCCAGAGAAGTAAGTCATTCGGAAAAGAAATTGTCCAGGATATCATTGGCGAAGCGAAGAAGATGTTGATAGAAAAAATATACCTTCTCACTGAAACAGCTCCTGACTTCTTTACCAAATTAGGATTCAAATCCATTGCAAGAGATGTTGTGCCACATGAACTTAAAGCCTCTTCTGAATTCACAAGTGTCTGCCCTGTTTCCGCGATATGTATGGAGTTGGTATTAAAAGACCGCTAACGTGCCAGCTAAGCATATATCTTGTTACCTACGATCGGAACACTCTTATCCAGATAAGAAACACTTTTGAATCCCTGCATCACAAAACCGAAAAACGTTCTGATGCAATGCGATTCTGGTTCTCTCATTGTCCGAACTGGCGTGCAAATCAAACATATGAATCTCAGATTGTCCGCTTTTCATTCGTTTAATAACGTCCGTTGAAAATAATAAATGCAGTCATGGTCTTGAAGAATATTTTTTTGGCCAATTAGCTCTCTACTCTACAAAATGAGCAAACTCCAGCGATATCAATGATGTTCACTTCTTTACCGTATGGCTGCTGCGTTACTGCACCTATTCGAATACCAAACTTTTCTGCCAACTTTTATCGAGCACATCCTTTCCGAATTCCTCTGCGTTAGAGATTTTGACGCTGAGCATGAAATTCTGTGCAAACCCAACATCACCGAAGTTTTGTAAAATAAAACGGCATCCATCGTTCTCAAAACCGTTATAGTCGCCAGTTTCATCATCGGTGCGAAATCCTAAAGCCTTGAACAATACTTTTGATGCCTCGAAGTTCTCTCAGAAGGGACAAAAGGTTGTAGTGACAAAAATTTCATTCGCTCAGCATTTATATAAATATGATCATTACTATTCTTAAAAATAATATAATATTGTCCACTTAGTTTAGTTAACCGGATTGACCAATAAAAGTAAACCTACGCAATGATCAGGTTTCTGTTTTTGTTCATGTTTTTATTTTCTACGATGGTAGACGCCCAACAACGAGAAATTCACCTATATGAAGGTGCCGCGCCTGGTTCTGAAAATTGGACCTGGACAGAGGGGATCAATAATAAGAACTCTGCAAATGTTATGTGCGTTTACAACGTAGTCCATCCTACGTTAACCATTTTTTCACCCGAACCATTCGTTGCAAATGGTACGGCCATTATTATTGCTCCCGGTGGAGGATTTCATTTTCTGGCCATAGACCACGAAGGAAGTAACATTGCGAAGCATCTGGTTAAAAAGGGAGTTACGGTTTTTGTTTTGAAGTACAGGCTGTTTCATATTAAAAGTGATAATCCCTTTGATGATATGATCAACGCCAAAGATCCTAAGTCGTGGGACGACGAAGCTTTACCCGTAATACCATTGGCAATCGCCGATGGCCGAAAAGCCATTAGCTATGTACGGGCTCAAGCAAAGCAATATAATGTACGTGCCGATCGTATTGGGATCATGGGATTTTCTGCGGGTGGGTTGGTTGCCGCAGCAACATCATTCGGATATAACGATCACAACCGTCCCGACTTTGTTGCTCCGATTTATGCCGACATGCCTGAGGTTATCCAGGGAAATGTCCTCACAGATGCGCCTCCAATGTTTCTTGCCTGCACGCAGGATGACGAGTTTGGTTTTGCAACGCACGCCATACGCGCGTATAACAAATGGTACGAAGCTAAGCGTCCGGTGGAAATGCATTTGTTCACGACAGGCGGCCATGGTTTTGGCATCGGCAACACAGCCAATACCACCGGCAACTGGATCGACAAGTTTGTTCAATGGCTAACGGTACAAGGATTGATGAAGTCAAAATAGGGGGAATCCCGCGAAATTTCGCGAAATCATCCTGAGACCATCCGAATAACCAGGCAACCGTATTACCAACAGATTGCATAATTGTACCCCTCAAAAAATGATTTTTAAAACAATTGCGTTAGAGGTTAAACACTATCACAATAATTCTCGTATCTATACATTATATAATCAACCTTTAGATCTACTCAGATCAAGTACTAATTTTTAATCACTCAGTAATTTTTATGAATTCCTTTGAACCTGGTTCCAAGTGCCTTATTGATGGCAAGACGGAAGCTACAATTTTGAAATCGTTGAATAGGGCACAAACCAAATTTGTTGTCGAAATTCTCAACATCAGCGTACAAATCATCGAACGGGAACGGTTGCAGCTTATCGCTCTCCCGGTAGTTGTGTGATTTAACCCGACGTCAATTTTCGCCGGCTAATCCCGGCCATAGGCCCACACTTACGCAGACGTTAAGTTTCTTCCCACTTTCCCGAGTGATAGGTGAAATTATGGCCCCATCACAATCGAAGCAAAGTTCGGTTGGTGCTGTCCTTTTCTCAATTCAACCTTTTGCGTCGAATTGTTGACGTGATCAGTTCTATTCCCATAAGTGAAATCATTCTGAATTTGTATGGTCTGGTCACACCCTACAAGATCCGTCTCTCATCATCCGGAAAAATGTGCTCATGTGCCCGTCCGGGGTTGAGAATCTTGCTACTATATTGTGTCAAAATATGGTAGTGCGATCGTGTTTTGATCCGTTCTCATTTGAGAAACTATTTTAACTCCTTAAATTCGGATTGGCTCAGTCTTCGATTGATATTTTCCAACTTACAGTCATGACATCATCCCATCTTCGGCTCCTTGCCGCTTTCCTACTATTCTCTGTTTCAACAGCACGACCATTGCTGGCGCAGGATGCCGTGCTTCAAAAGCAACTTGAGCAAAGTCGATACCTTACCCATGTGATGAAGGAAGACTCCACCCTGTCGGGTTTAACCCGCTGGTCAAAAAAGAAAGTCACAAAGTCAAGGATATTGCCACTGGCAGATGATTTTGATGCCTTGCGCACGCATGGTCCGGGCACGATCAAAGTGGATAGACAAAGAACTGTTTCTGGAAAAGGAAGCGTTCTTCTCGAAACTCCGACATCGCTCGGCGTAAAAAACCCAACCAACCGAAGCTATTCTTCTGCAGAAGTTATTCGTCCCCTGAAAGGTGAAGACCTTTATGATTACAACAGATTCTCGGTTTGGGTGTATGTCGACGCTCCTGGATTCTATTCTGTATTTGTCGGTTGTACGCTTTACAACGAAGGTAAACATACGATGCCTTCTCCCGGAAGATTTGAGGGACAACATTTCGTAAACGTATATCCAAATCGTTGGCAACAAATCATCTGGGAAATTCCGGATCTATATCGCGATTCGGTGACAGGCTTCTCGGTGAACATTATGCTCTCAGGCTCGCCAAAAGATGCAGCGGATTACATGAAACTATATGTTGACGATATGCGCATCGAAACCGTAGAGGTGGAAAATACGCGCGGCCTGAATCTGAGAAAAGATGCCATTGCCTACAGCCATAGCGGTTATAGAAACGGTTCCTTGAAACAAGCATTGGTGCAAAATGTAAAGGATACAAAATTTCGACTAATAAACTCTGAGAATAAGTCGGTGTTCTCCGGTGAAGGAAAAAAGCTGGATAGTGGCTTTGTCCGACTCGACTTCAGTAATTTTAATACACCAGGATACTACACGCTAAAAATCGATAACAGAACCACTAAATCTTTTCCAATTGGCGATGATGCATATCTGGCAACGGCTTGGCGCACATTAAATTTTTTCTTTGCAGAACGTTGTGGCTTTGATCAACCAGGGATTCATCAAGCGTGTCACATGGATGTCACAACCGTCCATCCAAACGGAAAAAGAATCAGCCTCAATGGTGGCTGGCACGATGCAGCTGACCTAACCCAGGGGGTAGGCAACACTGCGAGAGGTGGCATGGCAATGCTTCAACTTGCTCGCGCTGTAAAGAATAAGAACAAACAACTCTATGATCGCTTGCTGGAAGAGTCACGCTGGGGTCTAGAATGGACGATGCGTACGCGATTTGGCGATGGTTACAGAAACGGTGGCCTGATCATCGGCATTTGGACCGACAACATCACAGGAACAAAAGATGATATGGAGGGGAAAGCAACCAATAGCCCATCCGATAATTTTATCTCGTCATCTTACTGCGCCTTAGGTGCTCCACTTTATATGAGCACCGATCCTGTATTCGGATACCAATGTCGAAAGACTGCGATCGAAGACTTTAAATTTGCCAATGAAATGTTGGGGGCTTCAACGACCGTAAAAAATGAGACCGAGCTTTATGCGCGTGCCGTGGTTTCCGCCATGCATCTTTATCGGTTGACGAAAGAGAAATCCTATCTCAATTGGGCGGCTCAATACGCACAAGTGGTGATGACAGCTCAACAAAAAGAACGTCGCACCGATTGGTCTATGCCGCTTCATGGATTCTTCTACGAATCACGCGATAAGAAAAGAATTCTTGAATACTTTCATCGCAGTGATGAACAATTGATGGTCGAAGGATTGAGTATGCTGATGGCAGATGCACCCAATCACCCTGATGTATCACAATGGAAATCATCATGTCAGGCTTATGCCGACTATCTTCGGGAAATTTCTTCTACGGTTGAACCCTATGGAATATTCCCGGCTGCAGTGTACGAATTGAACAACGCCGACTTCAGTGGAATCTACCACGAAGGCGATCGCATTGGATTGCCATCTATGGAAGAATATAATGCCCAAGTGAAAAATGGAATTCAACTCTCCAAGAATTTTTATTTAAGGCGTTTTCCGGTAGCCTACCAGTTCAGAGGATTTCACGCCGTAATGATGGCGAAAGCAAAGGCAGCCTTTATTCTTGCCGATGCGCTGGGTGATAAATCATTGCGGGACCTTGGAACGCGTCAGCTCGAATACATTGTTGGATACAATCCCTTTGCCATGAGCACGATTTTCGGCGATGGATATGATTATCCACCCTTATATGGTGGTTACGCTGCAGATGTTGTAGGTGCAGTGCCTGTAGGTATCGAAACCTTTGAAAATGAAGACTCACCTTACATGCCGATGCAAGTCAACGCGACTTATAAAGAAATATGGACGCACACTACGGCGGGAGTGATTCAGTTAGTGGCAATGCTTTTCAAAAATTAGGAGTTATAAGTCTGCGGATGGCGAATAAATCCATTCACCCCCTGCGCTAAAACGCTTCGGCGGGCAAGCGCGGAGACAGAGGAGCTAAATGAATCTCCTTCTCTCCCGACTTCTTCGCGTTTTATGGATTTATTTCATTGCAAATGCTGACGTCCCGTACTACGATCCGAATTTATAATTGTCATTGCGATGCGCTTTCCATGCTTTCACCACGCTTAAGTCAATGACATTAATTTATAATTCATAATTTGTCGTGTGATCAGAGATACGAGATATTTCACAGGCTATTTATTCTACGCTGTAGTCGTCTTCGGCCTGTCTGGTTGTAGTGAAAAACAAGAACCACATCCTGGCATCTGTTTGTCATTTGATGATCGCAGTGTTCGTGAGTGGTATTCTTTAAAAAACCTGCTGGATAGCGCAAACGCCAAGGTCACGTTCTTTGTGACTCAATTTGATTCGCTTGATTCTGTGGAAATATCATTGTTGAAAGATCTTGAAGCTGACGGACATGAGATCGGTAGTCATGGTGCCCTACATGTGATCTCTGAGCGCTACATTAAGGAACATACGTATAAAACATATCTCCAAAACGAAGTGGAGGCAGAGACTTCCGCGATGAAGAAGCACGGATTTAAGCCCAGTTCTTTTGCCTATCCCTATGGCGCGAAGTATTGGTTCACAGACTATCTATTGCTGAAAAAGTTTAATGTCGTTCGCGCAGTGGAGAGACTAAATGACACAGGAGACATATCTTTAATTGACGATATCTACTATGACTTCGACGGCGACCGTACAATATCTGCAGTGGGCATTGATCACGCTAGCGGGTTAAAAAATGACATGATTACAAAAGCAATGTCGAGAGCGAGAGAAAAAAATGAAGTTCTTATCCTATATGGCCACGTACCCGCTTCCGCGGGTGATAGTTCTGATTACAGTTTTGATGTTAGCCTACTGCGCTTCATTTTAAAAGAAGCATCAAGAAACAATCTGAGGCATTATAAGACAAGTGAATTATAAATCCGAATATTTACACTTCAAGTCCATGAATCAAAGAATCGCCCATATTGCACTGGTAGTAAGAGATTACGATGAAGCCATCGAATTTTACACCAAAAAGATCGGCTTTATTCTCGTGGAGGATACCAGACTTACAGATGAAAAGCGCTGGGTGTTGATTTCTCCAAAAGGCAATGCCGGAACATGTCTGCTGCTTGCCAAGGCCACTGATGAAAGGCAAATTGACAGCATTGGCAACCAGACCGGTGGTAGAGTTTTTCTGTTTCTTTTCACCGATGATATCTCGCGTGATTACCATACCATGATGGGGAGTCACGTTCATTTCACAAAAACTCCGAAGCAAGAACCTTATGGAACTGTTGCCGTCTTTCAGGACCTCTATGGAAACCTTTGGGATCTGATACAGCCCCATGACAAAAATGTCAGTAAACGCGTTTAAGAAAATCATTTTGCCTGGAATCGAGGTCATTCCAATAGAATTTCTTTGTGCCAAAGCACGGTCATTTTAGACTCCAAAATCTTTCAACTTTTCAGGACGAGTCATCGAATTTTTCATTTCACTGAATGACATTGCCAGAACGGACGCCATGTGTTAGCCAGACGAACTTGGCTATCAACGCGCGCAGCGTACCTCGATACGCATAGACACTGCTTAACGGGTGATAAAAAGATAGCACACAATTCAATTTTGCGCACCGAAAACTTTCCTCAGCAAATCAGAAGTTCTCGCCATGGGATCCTGGCGTATACTTTTCTCTTCTCTGGCAATCATTACAAACAATCCATCAATTGCCTTTTGCGTGGCATATTCTTCAAGATTGGGATTCACATCCTCAGTGAGGGGGATAGCATTATACGTTCTTACAATGTCGCCATAATATCGAGTGGCATCCACTTTGTTCAATGAATTTTGAATTACAGGCTTGAACTTCTCTGTTAACTGCAGCGTCGTAGTCTTCTTCAAAAATTGCGTAGCGGCATCGTTGCCTCCGTTCAAGATAGCCCATGCATCCTGAATAGTAAGGGCTTTGATGGCTGATATGAATATGGGCTTTGCTTCTTTCGCCGCGTCTTCTGCGCCATGATTCAACGTGATAATAAACTTGTCAACCTGTTGTCCCAGCCCGATTTGGCGCAACTTACTCTCAACCTTTTGCACGTCTGGCGGAAATGGAATTTTGATCTCACTATTCGCCAGGTATCCATCGACAACGGAAACTGCATCGGCGCCAGTGGTAACGCCTTTGATCAATGCTTCTTTGAGCCCCTCTCCGACTTCTGCATTCGATAATGGTGCTTCAGATTCCAAAGCCTTATTTACAACTCCAATAGTTTGATTGATCTGCGCTGAGGTGCATGCAGCCAGCCACGCAAAGCAACCCGCGACAATAAGAATGGAAAATTTTTTCATCGCTCTGAATTTACATTTACGTCGTTCTGACAAAAGTCGAATTTATTTCCGAGATCTGCGAACAGCCCGCCAACGCCATCGTTAATTCAAACTGGGTCATCATGTGGTGTATCACGTCCTCGACACCCTGTTGACCTGCAATCGCCAGGCCATAAACATAAGGTCTACCGACACAAACAGCCTTTGCCCCGAGGGCCAGGGCTTTAAACACATCTGCGCCAGTTCGTACGCCACTGTCCAACAAAACCGGGATTTGATTTCGCACTGCTTCAATCACCGCTGGTAAAGCCTGTATGGTAGCGATCGCGCCGTCAACCTGTCTTCCCCCATGATTAGATACTATGATCCCATCCATCCCGAATTGAATGGCTTTCACTGCGTCATCGGGATGCAATATGCCTTTCAATATGATGTTCAATTTTGTGAGTCCTCTGAGGAATTGGAGGTCATCCCACGTCGTTGCAGGATTGGAGTATATATCAATAAATTTTCTTACTGCCCGCAACGGTCGCCCTGATGTAATTTTGGCAACTAGGTTGTTACCAGGATAACGTCTGGCCATTCCAATGGCACCACGAATGGCTTCGACAGACAAAGGTAGCTTCGCATACTGTGTTGCATCGGGTTCATCCAGCATAGTTTGAAACACCGAATCAGAGGTATACTGTGCAATTCCCTTCCCTTCAAGAAACGGAAGATATCCAAGATTCAAATCCATCGGCCGCCATCCTAACATGGTAGTGTCCAACGTTACGACTATCGTTTCGCAACCACATGCCTCGGCACGATGAATAAAATTTGAGATAAGAGCTCTGGATTTACTCCAATAAAGTTGAAACCAGCGAGGTTTGTCACCCATGACCTTGGCGCAGTGTTCCATCGCGACTGAAGCCTGGTTCGAAAAAATGAACGGCACATCCAAATTCACTGCTGCCTTCGCTACCGCGAGATCGCCGTCCGGATGAACAAGTTCAAGAACGCCTATCGGTGCAAACAAAATTGGTGACGGAACGCTTCGGCCAAATAAATTAATTGTCGTATTCCGAATTTCGACATCACGGAGCATTTTCGGAACGATCTTAATATTCTCAAATCCCACCCTATTCGACCGAAGTGTACTCTGTTCCCCAGCACCTCCAGACACATAAGCATAAGCTTGCTGCGATAATCTTACACGAGCCGAATGTTCGAGCGATTCAAAATCGGTTGGGACAACCGGACGCTTCCCGGCAAATCCATTCAAGTAGATTTTCTTCTGCCAATCAATCGCGGAAAAGGCCATAAGCGCATCGTCTAATTAAAAATAAGCTTTAATCCTGTGAAAAGAGTATTGCTTAAAATAATAGAAGACACTGAAAACTATTCCAGCGTGTTGTTTGATATCGAAGTAAATTGTCTGATGAGTGACGAAAATTGAATCCAGTCGAAGCCCGAACAAACAGCCTTAGCCCGGGCTAAACGATCTGGTCCTCACTCCAAAACATCACAACTCCCGAATAAAAGTATTATTACAACCAGTCCTAAAATAGTGGGACAAATCCGCTTCTACTTGATACTTTTGTGTGCTTCATGTTACCAGGGTTTCGCTTTGAATGGATTAGACAGGAGGCACGCAAAACGTTTGGTAACGGAAGTTTCTTTTTAGAAGATCATTATATGAGAACAATTACAGCAGAATTATTGACCATAGGAGACGAAATACTATACGGACAAATCGTAGACACTAACTCCCAATGGATGAGCGTCGCGCTCAGTGACGCCGGCATCAAAGTCGTCAGGAAGTCTTCAGTAGGTGATATTGAATCAGAAATATTGATCGCGCTTGAAGAAGCTGAAAAACGAGTGGACATTATTTTGATCACCGGAGGATTAGGTCCGACAAATGACGACCTGACGAAGCCTTGTCTTGCACGTTACTTCAATTGCGAAATGGAAATTCACGAAGAAGCATTGGCAGAAGTCGCCGCTTTCTTTAAAAGTCGCGGTCGTGAATTGACAGAAGTCAACAAGAATCAAGCGCTTCTTCCAGTCTGCTGCGAAAAAGTCACCAACGTTATCGGTACTGCTCCGGGAATGTGGTTTGAGAGGAACGGCAAAGTATTCATGTCGATGCCAGGCGTACCCCACGAAATGAAGCGCATGATGACGGAACGTGTCGTCCCAAAACTCAAATCGACTTTCAAGACGCCAATCATCAATCACAAAGTGATCAGAACGGTGGGGATCGGCGAATCATTTCTTGCGGATAAGATCAGTAGTTGGGAAAATAGTCTGCCATCACATATCAAACTTGCATACTTACCAAGCCTTGGCGAAGTGAAACTGCGGTTGACAAGTCTCGGTGATTCAAAAGAAGTTTTGCAAAATGAAGCTGAAGCGTTAACAGACAAATTGAAGGAGATCGTCGGACCATTTATTTACGGATATGGTGAGGAACCCTTGGAAGTCGCCGTCGGTAAATTACTGCTCGAAAAGAAAGCAACGCTCGCGATAGCCGAAAGTTGCACGGGCGGATATCTTTCGCATCTCGTAACCAGTGTGCCTGGCAGCTCGGAATATTTTCTAGGAAGTATTATTCCCTACTCTTATGATATTAAAATGAGAGAGCTTGGTGTGAGACCCGAGACACTTGAGAAATTTGGCGCTGTAAGTGAAGAAACAATCAAAGAGATGGCGTACCTGGTGAGAGCAAAACTGAATGCTTCGATTGGTGTGGCCACGAGTGGTATCGCTGGCCCGGGTGGGGCAACACCCGAGAAGCCTGTCGGTACGGTTTGGATCGCTTATACCGACAAATATCAAACCGTGACAAGAAAACTTCAGTTGTCGACAGACCGTGGATTGAATATCAGAATGGCATCTGTAGCGGTGTTGAATTTGATACGGCAGAGTTTGCCGGCATAACAGTCGGTAGATTGACCCCGTCCCGATCTGTTACGCGCAGTCTTTTAGTCGGCACCACAACTATCCGCCACACAAGACGGCATGAATGAGGCAGATGAATGTCATCGCGAAGGATCTCTCTACGTTCACCGCATTCACCCTAGTAAAAAAGATCGCTCGTGTTTAAATCTTTTTTTCAAAGTAGTAATTTGCTATGGGCAAAGTTCAGTGCTTTCTAGTCAAAGTGTAGACACCCTCTGGATGACAGCGGTGGGACGGCGCGACTTCTTCCAACAATTTTATAGCTTGTTAATGGCAACGCTCCTAACTTAATGACGTCTTAGCTCAAAACAAATGAAATTTCAAAACACTATTCTCATTGGATTGATGTTGACTACCTCTTGCGCACTCGCTCAGGAAATCATTTTTTCTGACGAGGTGGACTCGATGAAAATTCGCTTTCAACAAAATACCCGTACCGTTGTACTCGACGCACAATCTAAAATCATTCCCTGGTACAAGCCTGCTAACAAGGCTTACGATTATTTCCTTCGCCAACGCTGGGATTTTATAAAAACTAAAGTTCCCAATAGTCCGGGTCCTTCACCACGGTCGGACTATCAGATGTATTACTTCTATTGTGCATACCGCGCGAAAAATGGTGAATTGATTCCGGATCAATGGATGAATGACGTGGGTGAGAAGATTCCAAACTGGTTTGAATCCGCACGGCTTTACTATGCCTATTCGGGTGATAGCTCAGTCATGAAGATTGTTGAAGACCTCGCTGACTACGCACTCGATCACGGCATAAGTCCTCACAATTACTCATGGCCAGATTTTCCGTATACCACAACCAACGCTGGAGATACCGAGTTCCGCGGATTTACTTCTGCTCAAAGATTCGCTCTGCATGAAATTCAGGTAGACCATGCCGCTGAGATGGGACTTACTTATTATCGACTGTTTCAGTATACCGGCAAAGATAAATACAAGGAAGCCGCATTACGAATAGCCAATACGTTGGCTGCGAAAGTTCGAAAAGGCTCACTAACTCAATCTCCATGGCCGTACCGGGTAGTGATGGATAGCGGATTGGTTACTGCCGAATATGGAGCGAATTGGACAGGAGCTTTCTTACTCTTCGAACACCTAATTCTTGCCGCAGAGGGATCAATCAAAGACTACAAGCATGCAAATCAGATCATCAAAGAATTTTTGTTGAGTTTTCCTTTGAAGACTGGCTATTGGGCTGATGGCCACTCAGACACAAACATCAACAGCAGCAGATACAAAAGCAACCTGAGTGCAAGCAACTTCAAGCTCTTCTTATTTGACTTTCTGGAGTTTGATCCACAATGGAAGTCTGATATCCCTAGACTAATCAAATGGACAGAAGACAATTTTGTTTCTCGAGGTACAAACGGCGAACCCGGAAATATGTGGGGCGCAAATATCGTTGGCGAACAAGATGATTTCCTTGTAAAAATGGATTACCAAACGGCCCGATATGCTGCCGAATGCGCGCGCTGGTTTGCCATCTCTGGCGATGATACGTTCAAAGAAAAAGCATATCGCTCGCTAAACTGGGTAACTTACTGTAGTAACGAAAACGGCATGGCATTCGAAAGTCCACTGAGTAAAGACGTGTCCAATTGGTGGTCGGATTGCTATGGTGAGGGGCCAAGAATGTTTTATCATGTTTTTGCGGCAATACCGGAATGGGCTCCTCCAGGCGAGGATCACGTTTTGTACTCGGCAGGTATCCTGAAAAAAGTTTCTTACGCTGCAGGCAAAATATCTTATACCACTTCCGTTTCAAAAGGCATTGAATATCTGAAGCTATCGTTTAATCCAAAAAAAGTAACCCTGGACGAAAAGCCACTAAAATTGGCCGATGACAAGAACAAAGTGGGATACACTGTCAGAAAACTGGATGGCGGCGATTATGCCGTTACAATCAATCGATCGTCACTGGGCAAAGTAGTCATCTCGGCCAAATGATGGTATTCAAGAGATCACAGTCGACGTAAAAAACGACGCTACAAGATTCCTTCCTCCAGAATTTTTCTTTTATTGACATCATCATGAGAAATTCTCCAATTCCATTCCTGCTGTTCACTTGCTTGTTTACCCCGCTAATGGTCTGTGCGCAGATCAAACCGGTAACAAAAACGCTGAAGATCGATGGACGTAGGAAATTTCAAATCATTAATGGTATAGGCGTAAATGCAAACACCAGCAGCTGGAATGATAAATCGTTAGAACCAGCAATTGACCTATTGATTGATTCTATGAACGCCACAATCTGGCGAGTGGTGGTCGAGACCGTTGAGAAATGGGAAGATGTAAATGACAATAAAGACCCATTCGCCTTTAACTGGAATTACTACAATAAGCTCTATGAAACACCCAAATTCCAAAAGGTTTGGGGCATGTTAAAGTATCTGAACGATCGCGGTATCACAGACAATCTCATGATCAACTTCATGGGATTCGCACCACAGTGGATGGGAACGAAAGTTGTCGAACCAAAATACGAGGATGAATATGTTGAGATGATCGTATCATTCTTTTATTATGCTATAAAAACAAAGGGGTTGCGATTTGGTCTTATTGCTCCTACTAACGAGTCGGAACATCATTGTTGTAAGGAGGGTCCACACCTGAATGGCGAGCAGCATGCACGAATTCTTCGAAAATTGATCGACCGCATGGAGGTTTTAAAGATCATGGATAATATCAAACTGGTTGCACCCGATAATGCAAACACAGAGATCGCTATAAAAGAATACATACCTGAAATGATGAAAGATCCCGTGATCATGTCACACCTGGCACATTTGGGCGTTCACAGCTATGGAGGGTACTACAAAGGTTTCACTGACTACGTTCAACAATCTCCTCACCCGAATACCACCCACTGGGTTACAGAGTGGAACGCTTGGTGTCAGGGTTGTGACGAAGGAATTCTTGGTGAATACAACTATTCTTTTGCAAGTAAGTCTGTCAACTATTTGCTGGATCTCCTTCAACATGGCGCACAGGCCGCACTGGCATTCGAGGCTTACGATAGCTATTATGAACACCATGCACCATCACCATTCAGCTATTGGGGAATGTTGACTTATAGTCCCCTCACAAAGTCATACGCGCCCCGTAAAACTTTTTATGCGATACAACAAGTCTCGAAATTCGTGGCCGCCGGATCACGAAGAGTCTTCAGTTCCAACATGGGTGACTCACTCACGACAGTCGCCTTTTACGATTCCACTACCCGTCAGCTCACCATAGTTGGGGTAAATCTCACCGGGCATCCGCTTAACTTCAACGTTGGATTATCGGGCCTGCCATCCCTTAGTAAAATGGAATTATTTATTACGGATGATTCACGAAACGTTTCAAAACAATCAGACATACAGGTCGTAGGTAAGGCATTCGCTGCGGCTGTCCCTGCTGCATCCATTTTCACATTCTCCGGGATAGCAGGAATGGAGAAAACATCTTTAACGCGACCTGAGCCAAAAGGGTGGTACACTGGCGATATCCACGTTCATAAAAATTGTGGTGATAAAAAAGTCATTTCAGAAGAAACGCTGCCGTCGATGATGGAAGAAAATGATCTGGATGTTATTTCACTATTGGCAGACATGGGCAACGGCGAGGTGTTATACAGCAAAGAAGATTTGATGAAAGTGAATGGTAAGCTCGCACCTCAGTCAGAAGCTAATCGCTTAATCGAATGGGATTCTGAATGGCATTTTGATGCAACTTATTCAAACTTCGATCATCAGGCACTCGGTGGGCATCTCGTACTGCTCGGCTTAAAAGAAGCACACCAGATCTGGGATGAATCTTCTTATAAAATTCTGGATTGGGCAAAGAAGCAAAATGGCATCACAGGATTTTGCCATTTTCAATATCTCAACGACAAAGTACAAAATGAGTTAAACTGTTGCATCCCGATTGACTATCCAGTAGAGGCAGCGTTGGGTACTCTTGATTTTATTTCCGAAGACGTTTATGGCGTCGGCTCGCCAGGCACCGGCTGGTACGACAGCGAAGCGGCAATGCACGCCTATTACAAGTTGCTCAATTGCGGATTTCATCTCGGACTCGCCGCTGGTACAGATTATCCGTGTAATGATAACGAACCGTTAGGGACTCTATTGACCTATGTTCAAATCAAAGATAAGTCGCTGACCTATCACGACTGGGTCGAGGGAATTAAAAACGGAAGAACTGTAGTATCACGCAAAGGTCATTCAGAATTTATCAATATGACAGTCAATGGTACTCAAACCCCAGGTGATGTTGTTAGGTTCAAAAAGAAAGGAACATTTTCGGTAAACGTAATATGGACAGCCAACGAAGAAGCATCAGGTACTATCGAAATAGTAGAGAACGGCGTCGTGGTTGCAAGTCAATCGGGAACGGTCAAACCAAATTCGCCCGTGCAATTGAATACACAACTATCCTTTAATAAAAGCGGATGGATATGCGCACGTCGTATGGATGAGACAGGCCACGTAACGCATACCGCGCCATTGTATGTGACCATCGACAACAAACCTATTCGGGCAAGTGTAGATGACGCGCAGTTCTTTATCAGCTGGATTGACAACATTGAAAAAAATATCGCTCCAGGTGCACCATGGGCCCGATACTTCACAAAAGATCAGGACGTAGTGCGACAACGATATATTAAGGCAAGGCAGATATATGAAGCGATTGCAAAAGAAGCATCAAATGTCCAAAAGCCTTAATTCTTTCGAATACTAAAATCGTTTTGTGATGACATCTCCTGCCAGCATCGTTCGCAACATCTTATTCACTGGTGTGCTGTTCATGATAGTATCGTGCCAGCAACGACAAGTGACTTCTTCTATTCTCATTCTGGCCACAGCAGCAGAATTTGGACTTTATACCTCCGAAATACTAAAGACGGAGGGCTTTAACACTTTCGTAACCGACTCATTGTCGAAGGGAACAATCTCACTCAAATTTTTGAAGGGTTTTGATATCATCATACTGGCAGAAACCAATGTCACTTCCGATCAACAGGAGATGCTTACCTATTATGTAAAGGATGGTGGCAACCTCATAGCATTTCGACCTGATCGAAAATTACAATCGATATTTGGTTTAAAGGCCAACTCATCAACAGTTTCGTCGGGATATATAGCAATCAACAATCAAAGTAATATTGGGAAAGGACTAATCAATCAAAAACTGCAATTTCATGGCTTAGCGGATGTTTATACACTTGAAGGAGCAACGCAGATTGCTCGATTGTTTTCTTTGGATACAGCTTCAACATCACCAGGCGCAGTCTGGAATAATTATGGCAAAGGCCATGCACTGGCTTTCACTTACAATCTTCCAAAGAGTATTGTTTACACACGCCAGGGTAATCCGGATGACGCAGCGATCGAACGGGATGGTATTCTAGGTCTTCGTGCCATGGATTTATTTACACACGGATTTGTAGACAACACGAAGAACATTTTGAATCAGGCTGATGAACAAATGCGATTGCTAACGCATGGGATAGAGCAAATGAGTCTGCACACCAAACCAATTCCTCGCTTCTGGTATTTCCCGGATTCTCTGAAGTGTGTGGTCACCCTGAATAACGATGGCGAAGACTCAAGAGAAGCTGAGTTTCTGGAACAGTTTAACGATGTGGAACAACATGGTGGCCTGATGACCCTTTACGTAAAAGAAGTGGACTTCATTTCTAAGAAACAGATCAACTCGTGGATCAAGCGCGGCTTTGAAATCTCCGGTCATCCAAATGATACCCGACAGGCTGCGCATCCGGACTGGAAGACAATGGACAGTGTATATCACAAGTTACAGGATCAGTTTAAAGAAAGTTTTGGCATACCCTCTATGCAGACAATCACAAACCATTGGTTTGTGTGGGTTGGAAAAAATTCTGACGGATCTCCAAATTTTGCAGCGCAGGCAAAGATTGAAGAGCAATATGGCATAGGACTGGATTGCAACTATGCACATTATGACAATGGATCTGATCAGGGACACTTCCTCGGGGAGATGGGCATCAATCAAGGCAACTACACGGGTAGTGGTCTGACTATGAAATTCGCAAACAGCAATGGACAAATCATCGATGTCTATCAACAGCTAAATAATGTTTATGATCAGCAATACATGGAGCACAAAGACCAAGACGGATACTTCAATGCGTTCAAAGGTCTGATGGACCGAAGTATTCAAAACGAAGTGTATTCTTCCATCAGCGTGAGGGCGCATAACAATGAGTACTTCTTTTCAAAGGTCCCGTTGATGAAGATGCTTGATTATTCAAAGGAACATAATGTACCCGTGTGGACAGAACTTTCATGGCTCGAATTTCTAAGGGCAAAGGATGAAGCAACTTTTCAGGAAATACGATGGTCCGGAGACCGATTAACGTTTTCGATTTATTCAAGTCTATCATTCAACAGAGCTCTTGGTTGCCTCATCCCCTACCGGTATAACAAAATGAAATTAGCACACGCTTCAAAGAACGGCCAACCAATCCCTTTCTCGATCGTAAAGATCAAAGGTGTTGAGTATGCAAGAATTTTAGTCAAGCCGGGATCGAACCATACAATTGAAGCAGCATTTATTGCGGAATAATCGGGTGCGGGCGAAAAAGAAAAACAGGCATGCCCCAAAAATTAATTTGCCTTTACCGTTACGAATATTGACCTTCCGTAGCCACAATTAATCACGTCGTTAATAATATTCCCGCTTATGAAGTATAAAATTGGAACGAAAGAAAAGCCAATGGCTCTGAAAACCCCACCATTATCTTCCGACTATACGATGCATGTTGACGAAAAGGATGGAAAGGAAATTCTCGTATGCACAGTTGGTAAAACTGTCCTGCATTATGACATCAAAATCATTGACGACTTATATGCAATGTTGAAAAAGCATGGCGACTGGATGGAGCTCGGCAGCGCTGATGAACAAAAACCTGCAAAGGATGGAACGGTCGAAGCATGGGGAAGATCAACAGAGAATCCTGTCGGTGGATGGTACGGATTGAAGAAAGGGCTTAGGGGTAGGGTTGGCATGTACATCCCCCCTGTGATGGAAGCTGTCGGACTGGCAGAAGTTACACATGAAGCAAAAGGAAATAAGATGAAGAGCATTTAAAATTCAAACGTATTGATGATATTCGATATCTATACCACTCATTAAACTATTTCTCCTTCAGATGAAGTTTTCTCTTATTGCGCGTACCTTATTGCTGATACTGCTGATTGGGGCATGTAAGCCAAAAATCGATGATGCTCAACTCAAAACGGAAATCGTTTCCCTAGGTCTTGACACCGGTGAGATTGCTCTTTGCCGATCTGATAACACACAATTTGGAAAGGTCAGCTTTGATCTCGCATGCTCGGAGAATGCAAAGAAAGACTTTCAGATCGGTGCAGCGCTCTTACATTCATTTGAGTACCCGGAAGCAGAAAAAGTATTCGCAAAAATTATCGATCAGGATCCTCACTGCGTGATGGCGTACTGGGGCGCTGCGATGTGTAACTTTCATCCCCTATGGGAACCGCCAAGTCAGGCTGATCTTGCCAAAGGAGCTCGCGTGATTAAACTGGCGCGTAGTCTGGTTACTGATCAGCAATCCAGGGAATCACATTGGCTTGAAACGATTGCTACAATTTATGATCAATGGGATTCTCTCGATCATAAAACACGTGTTTCTAAATTCGAAAAAGCATCCGAAGAGTTGTACCTAAAATATCCGGAAGACAACGAGGCGGCTATCTTCTATGCCCTCGCGCTACGCGCCGCTTCCGATCCCAAAGACAAAACCTTTGTCAAACAGAAAAAAGCTGGCGAGATCCTCAATGCCATTCTTTCAAAAGAGCCTGACCACCCAGGGGTCGCTCATTATATTATACACGTATACGACTATCCTGAGCTGGCAGATCTTGGTCTGAAGTCTGCCATGAAATACGCTTCATTAGCGGCAGCCTCAGCTCACGCACAACACATGCCGTCACATATTTTCACGAGACTCGGATTGTGGGATGAATCAATTAAGTCCAATACAAAATCCGTCGATGCCGCAAAATGCTATGCCGAAAATGTAGGCATGAAAGGACATTGGGACGAAGAGCTGCACGGGCTGGATTATCTGATGTATGCACACCTCCAACAAGGAGACGATGCCAGCGCATTGAAAGAATTTCAGTATTTCAAAACTATCGACGAAGTATTTCCCATGAATGCAAAAGATGCTTATTCGTTTGCCTCGTTACCAGCCCGTTATGCGGTTGAACGTAAGGATTGGAAGTCAGCATCACAGCTTGAGTTGGTTCCCAAAGGCTTTCCGTGGGACCACTATTACTGGGAAAGATCCAATATCGACTTTGCGCGCTTCCTTGGCGACATTCATTCAAACAATATCCAAGATGCACGCGAGCACTTCGGGCAGCTAAAGATGGCACAGCAAAAATTAGCAGACGCCAAAGACATTTACAAGGCGAATCTCGTATTGATTCAGGTTAAGGCAGCCGAAGGTTGGCTTAACCTTGTTGAAGGTAATAAAGCAAAAGCAGTTGAACTCATGAGTGCTGCAGCCGATCTCGAAGATGCAACGGAAAAACATCCCGTTAGTCCCGGATCGATCATCCCGGCGCGCGAACTGCTTGGAGACATGTATCTCAAGACGGGTAACCTATTAAAAGCGCTTAATGCTTATGAAGCTTCACTCAAAAGAAATCCAAAAAAATTTAACAGCTTGTATGGTGCTGCGTATACTTCCGAGAAGTCAGGCAATGTCGACAAAGGAATACGGTACTATCAGGAATTGATAGAGCTCGCGAAATCTTCAGGCAGTAACAGGGATGAACTTACCAGAGCTGAGAAATATATTAAAGATCACCAACGGAGTTTGTAAACATTGATCTGCTTTTCGAACTATGACGGGACAATACTCATTTCATTCTTTTTGCTGATAAATACCTCAGAAGCAATTTGAAAACTCTCTAGCGGCAAAAATTACAACGGTTTAATTGTCGGCTATTTGGAAGACCGAGAATTTGAAATCCTTTCCGTCCAAAGGATCCTTTATGTCTATTGATTCGCACAGGGTAGACCATTCGTAGGCCCAAATATTGAACTCTTCAATGCTAAGGGGTGCGCCATCTTGAATTGTCGCAATATGACGCCATTGGGATTTAATCTCACTTCACATAGGTGCTAGTGCAAATCTGTTTTCACGATAAATATTCAAAACTCCAAGTTAACACATGTGAGGGTGTCGGTTGAAACCTCAAATTTACCGGCCAACCAGGATTAAGGCAATGGAAGTTTCCACATTTCTTTTTGCCCCGACTCGCAAGGCCATGGAAACAACTCCTTGTGAACCTGTCGTGAACCTGTCGTGAACCAGTGGTGAACCGGAGTAGACGGGGTAAAACGTTGCAATTCGTTGCAAATCGTACTGATTCGTTTCAAGTCGTTCTAAGTTGTCACAATTCGTTATAAATCGTTGCAAATCGCGTAAGGGCATTTTAAAGTCGTGCTACTTTTGCGCCGAGCATCAGCGACTGTACACGATAAAGCGCGCAATGGCATTCTTTTCCAAATCTTCGGGTATTGTATGTTTGAAAACTGTTCGAGTAGCCATTTACCATAACTACCAATCGCGACCTCAACTGATCGTATGCGGACGAAGTTGTTCAGTTCCGACATTATTGCGTGGCGTCTCGACAAACTATTGGAAAGCACATACTCTAATACCCTACGCTTCCAATTGTGCTACTACATGTATTTATTCATCGTTTTCTAAAATATAATCAGATAGTTTCCATGCCAGGCAAC
The DNA here is from genome assembly GCA_039916665.1 of Chryseolinea sp. Classification (GTDB taxonomy): domain Bacteria; phylum Bacteroidota; class Bacteroidia; order Cytophagales; family Cyclobacteriaceae; genus Chryseolinea. The sequence goes on from JBDSKX010000053.1 coordinate 23,199, forward strand.
GCTGAATAGTAAAATGGCATCATCTTAGTATTCCTGTTATTAGAAAATACTAAGTATGAAGAAGTATCAGCTGGGAGAATTTGAGGAAATCGTGATGCTCACGATCTGCATCCTTTATCAACAGGCGTATGGTGTATCGATAAAGAATGAGATTGAAGCACGCCTTTCACGCGATGTAAGCATGGGAGCTTTGCATTCAGCACTAATCCGACTCGAAGAGAAAAATTATATCAAATCAGTTGATGGAGACACGAGCGAAGGCAGGGAAGGACGGCCCAGGCGTTATTTTGAAATTACTTCCCTCGGCCAACGAGCTCTCGAACATACTAAAAAATCGAGGGAACAACTTTGGAATGCCATCCCAAAGATTGCCATGAAAACAAAGTTCAGCGGACTATGAGGTATCACGGGCCGCCAAAAATATTCCACGCATTCTTCCGATGGTATTGCAAACCTTCCGTGCTGCAGAACATCGAAGGCGATTTGCTTGAGATTTACCACGAGCGAGTGAAGACGCTCGGACGCAACAAAGCAAACTTGAAGTTCATCATCCAAGTGTTACAACTTTTCAGACCCACCATCATCCGTCCATTTCGATTTACAAGTCACATTACCTCAATGAGTATGTACAAGAACTACCTGAAGACCGCCTGGAGAAATCTGATTAAGAACAAAGCTTTCTCAGCCATCAACATTTCAGGTTTGTCGCTCGGACTAACCTGCAGCATACTCATTGGACTATGGGTTTATGACGAAATGAATGTTGATGCATTTCATGCAGATATCGACCGCATATTTATCATCACAAGCGTTGAGTATTCTGGTACTGAAGTAGCCGGCAGTTACGACACGCCTGGATTGCTCGGCGAGGAATTACCAAAGGTTCTTCCTGAAGTTGAATTCGCCTGTAGTTATGCATGGACAGGTTATCATACTTTCGGATTTGGTGAAAAAAAGATGAAGCTTCCCGGGAATTTCGCGGGAGTAGATTTCTTCAAGATATTCTCTTATCCCTTAATAGAGGGTACAAAAGACAATGCATTAAAAACGCCGGAAAGCATTGTGATCTCACGAAAGATGGCAAACAATTTCTTCGGAAGTCCTGAAGCAGCGCTCGACAAAACTTTGCGATTTGAAACTTACAAGGATTTAAAAGTTACAGGAGTGTTTGAAGACCTTGGGGATAACGTATCCGACAAATTTGAATATCTCATTTCATGGCAACTCAATGTGGAGCGCAATCCGTGGATGAAAGATTGGTCTAACAGCGGGCCAACAACGTTCTTGAAAATCCGCAAAGGTGCTTCACCTCGCGCGCTGGAGTCAAAACTTAAAACCTTCCTTAAAAATTATGATAAAGATTATTCCGAAATGGAAAGGCTTGAACTCGGGATTCAACCATTTTCAGAACATTATCTACACAGCAATTTCAAAGGAGGAGTACTTTCAGGTGGGAGAATTGAATATGTAAATCTGTTTAAAATAGTTGCCATATTTATTCTCGTCATCGCATGCGTCAATTTCATGAACCTTAGCACAGCACGTGCCGTGAAGCGCGCTAAGGAAATCGGCGTAAGAAAATCAATTGGCGCGCTAAGACTTACGTTGATGTCACAATTTACGATCGAAGCGTTCCTTTTCACCTCGCTAGCTGTTTTTCTCGCTCTTTCAATGATTACCCTATTGCTTCCCTCATTCAATCTTCTCACGGGGAAAAATATAGAATCGCCACTCAGCGCTCTTTCATTTTGGATACGCATCAGCCTACTCACTTTCTTTACCGGGATGCTGGCAGGAAGTTATCCCGCCGTAGTATTGTCGTCCTTTAAACCGGCTGCAGTCTTAAAGACAGGATTAAAACTTAGCGCGTCATCAGGTGCTTTCAGAAAAGGATTGGTGATATTTCAATTTGCTTTGGCAATGATCCTCATTGTTGGAATGATCGTGATAGCAAGACAGGTTGATTTTATTCAGAATACGAATCTCGGTTATCAAAAGAACAACCTGATCTTCGTGTCGATATCCGGAGACATGGCATCAAAATTTGAAACCTTCAAAGATGAAGCGCTACACATTAATGGAATCACCGACATAACAAAAACCGACCAGCGGCCTATCGATGTTGAAAACTCAACGGCGAGTGTCGAGTGGGAAGGAAAAGATCCGTCATCAAAACCCACATTCACACAGATGGCTATCGGCTACGATTTTATTAAAACGCTCCAGGCAGACCTTAAAGCAGGTCGTGATTTTTCAAGAGATTTCAACGACTCAGCAAATTTTATAATTAACGAAACGGCACTTAAAACTATTGGTTATGAAGACCCTATCGGCATGCCGCTTGAATTTTGGCACGTCAAAGGAAAAATCGTCGGCGTAATGAAGGACTTTCACTTCGCCAGCCTGCACGTACCGATCAGACCGCTAGTGCTAAGGCGCGGTCGTGATGAGATGTGGGGATGGGTGTTAATTCGTATCGAACCAGGAAAAACCAATGACGTAGTTCCGGCTTTGGAAACGCTGCACAACAAGTATAGCCCGAACGTCCCCTTCGCCTATCAATTTGCCGACGAAGAATACGGCGCGTTATATCAAAGTGAGCAGGTCGTTAAAAAGCTGTCGCGGTACTTTGCAGGTTTGGCAATTTTTATTTCATGCATGGGCCTTCTAGGCCTCGTTATATTCACTTCGGAACAAAGAAGCAAGGAAGTCAGCATACGCAAAGTACTCGGAGCAAATGTTTCCCAGATCATAACACTGCTGTCGCGTGACTTTATGCGACTGGTCTTGATTGCCACTGTCATTTCATTTCCGGTCGACTACTACGTAATGCAACAATGGCTTGGCGGCTTCCAATACCACATAGACATCGAATGGTGGATGTTTGCCATTGCCGGCTCAGGTGCAATAGCCATCGCGTTGGTGACTGTAATCGTACAAGCCATAAAAGCCGCCATCGCCAATCCCGTAAATAATCTGAAAACAGAATAAACCCATCTGAACCTCCGTCTTGGCGCAATTCTCCTGCACTCTCTGTGTGTATTTCCTCCTGCATTCTCTGTGTTTTGGATTCTGAACACCCCCCTGACAACCGAAATTCATATATTTAGAAATGAATATCACTTTCCCAATTGTATACACCCTGTGGTTTCTCTCCGAAGTAGTTCTCAATAGACTAAAACGCTCCGGAAATTCTGACAAGAAAGACGCAGACAAAAATTCCCTACTTCTAATCTGGATTGTCGTGATCCCTGTCATCGTTATTTCGTCTTACCTGGCACAAAGATTCTACATCCCCATACTAGAAAGCAAATGGACAGGCTACGCTGGACTAATCATCATGATCGTCGGTATTGTTCTCCGATTGATGGTGATCAAATCTCTCGGTCGCTTCTTCACTGTTGATGTCACCATAAGAGAAGACCATCAATTAAAGAAAGACGGATTCTACAGTGTGGTTCGACATCCCTCCTACTCTGCTTCCTGGTTATCTTTCGCTGGTTATGGAATTTCCCTAAACAACTGGGTATCGTTTCTATTGGTAAGCTTTTCCGCGCTGGCTGTTTTTATGTATAGAATCAAGGTCGAAGAAAAAGTATTGATCGGTCAGTTTGGCGATCAGTACTTAAACTACAAAAAGTCAACAAAGGCAATTATCCCCTTTCTATTCTAACGTATATCCAGTCCGTTGTAACAATCCACCGAGATCATTTTATACCCGGCTTGTCAGATAGTGATGGGTTGTGCTCGCGCCGATCAGTTAGTATATCTATGTTCAGCCCGCTGTAGTGAAGATCCATTGAAGAAATCCGAACGTCCACAACTCCTTACGAACATTAGGAAACTACGATTATTTGTAATTCGCTCACTACTATCCTTAACTTCATAGTACCCGAGGGCAGATTACCTAATGAAAAATATTAACTTTACCCTCTGAAACGGATCACTATATGGCGCAAGTAGAACTCATTATGCCTAAAATGGGCGAAAGCATTGTAGAAGCTACAATACTCTCGTGGATGAAGAAGCCTGGCGACAGAATTGAGTTGGAGGAATCGGTGTTGGAAGTCGCAACCGACAAAGTCGATACTGAGATCCCATCTACCCATGCTGGTGTTCTGAAACAGATCCTTGCGAACGTCGGCGATGTCGTTCAGGTCGGAGCACCCATCGCTATCCTTGAATCTTCGGTGCCAGAGGAGAAAGATGAAGATCTTGCTCCCGTGTTAGAAGGAACGTCCGATGTTGCCAAGGCTGAAATGATGGTCGACAAGGCTTCAACCGGATTGCAAGCCAACGGTATCAGGCATGAAGCGCCCGACTTTAAATCATCTCCCAGGTTTTTCTCGCCGCTGGTTAAAAATATCGCGAAGGAAGAAAATATCAATCTTCAAGAGCTGGAAGCCATTTCAGGTTCCGGAGCTGAAGGAAGAATTACAAAGAAAGATATCCTCGACTTTGTACAAAACAAGAACTTGGGCGTTAGCGTAAAAGATGTTCCTAAGCCTGCGGCTGTTACGACGTCAGCACCTGCAGCAATATATAGTGGTGTTGATGAAATCATTTCGATGGACCGCATGCGGAAAATGATCGCGGAGCGAATGGTTGAGTCAAAACGTATCGCGCCTCATGTGACGTCATTTGTCGAGGCGGACGTTACGAACATAGTTTTCTGGAGAAACAAATGGAAGAATGAATTCCAGAAACGAGAAGGAGATACTTTGACCTTTACCCCTATTTTCGTCGAAGCCGTAGCACTTGCTATCCGTGATTACCCGATGATTAATATCCAGGTTGATGGTGACAAGATTATTAAAAAGAAAGACATCAATATCGGGATAGCCGTGGCGTTGCCTTCAGGAAACCTTATCGTTCCTGTAATCCGCAATGCAGATCAATTAAACATCAGCGGACTTACCAAAGCTGTTAATGATCTCGTAAAGCGCGCCCGCAATAACAAACTTAAAGCTGACGATCTGGCCGGCGGTACATTTACAATTTCAAATGTTGGCACCTTCGGAAATGTTATGGGAACACCGATCATCATGCAGCCTCAAGTTGGTATCATTGCCATTGGCGCAATTCAAAAGAAGCCGGCAGTTGTTGAGACTCCTTACGGTGACGCCATTGCGATCAGACACCGTATGTTCCTATCACACTCCTACGATCATAGGGTCGTCGACGGAGCGCTTGGTGGGAGTCTGGTAAGACGTGTTGCCGACTACCTGGAGAAATTTGATACAACCCGTGGCATCTGAACTCACTTAATCGCTCTGAATTTTAAAACGGCGCAGGCTTTTGCTATTTTTAAGTATGCCCAGCATTATCTCTTTCATAAGCCGCAAAGGCGGAACAGGTAAAACAACAAACGCAATTAATCTTTCCACTACCCTCCATCATATGGGTAAGTCGGTACTTCTCGTTGAAACAGATACCAATTACACGCTGAACACACTCCGCAAAATGGAGATGTTTAAATCAAACACTAATCAAGCAGGTTTTGAACTTCTGGGCTCTCAGGACGATCGTGTAGCCGACGAGTTAATTCAGATCAAAGAAAAAAAATCCTCCGACTTCATAGTAGTTGACAGCGCGGGCAAAACAACTGACGAGGGAATTAAAAAGCTCTGTCTGGTTAGCGACGCAGTGATCGTACCTACCAGTCTCACGCAAAATGATCTTCTCGTAACCTATCAGACGGTTTCAGATCTGGCCCCCGCCAGGGAATTAAACCCTAACTTAAGGATTATGATCCTCCCAAATCGAATTCATAGCTCAACGAACCTGTATACGATCAGAGAAAGTCTCAAGAATCTCAATGCCATAATCCTTCCGGTGATGGTCCCGCAGAAAAATCTTTTTGTAAATTTCAGTACGCTTGACGCCGAGACAGAATATCAACCCATCGCGCAAGCAATACTCAATAACCTCGCATGAGTAAAAAGAAGAATACTTTACAAGATCTGGATGAATTCCTGAAACAACAAGCGGCCACGTTGGTCGAGCCAACTCCATTGCGCGAGGCCATTGAGGAAAGTCCGGTTATTCAGAACACGATTGTCCCCACAACAGAGATTTCAGAATCCAGCATACTTGACACTCTGAAGACGCTCGCTACAAGGGAAGGAACAAATTTTTCAACAACGCTTAGTCATCTCATCATTCAGTCCCTGGGGTCACAAAAGAACACATCCGCCCAGGACAAAATGCTTATCAATACTGCTTTGTACTTAACCAATGGCGCAAACTGGAAAGAAGCCATCAAGAATTATTGGGAAAAGCACTGAATTAGCGGTTATCTTACGGCCCAAACACGGACCATTTTCTTTTTACTTTTTACGCTAATTACATCCCAATGAAATTTGGAACAAAAGCCGTCCATGCCGGTATCGAACCCGACAGCGGAACAGGAGCAATCATGACACCCATTTTCCAGACCTCGACGTACGTTCAGGAATCGCCAGCAAAGCATAAGGGCTATGCGTACGCACGTGGTGCAAATCCGACGCGCAATGCACTTCAGAAAAGTCTTGCAGCTCTCGAAAATGGAAAATATGGTATTTGTTTTTCATCAGGAATGGGTGCAACCGATGCTGTGATAAAATTGCTTTCTCCCGGAGACGAAGTGATCTCCAGCAATGATCTTTATGGTGGATCCTATCGGATGTTTCGCAAGATCTATGAAAAGTTTGGGATAAAATTTCACTTTACAGATCTCACCGATTCAAAAAACATCTTGCCACTGCTCAACGATAATACAAAATTGCTGTGGCTGGAAACTCCTACAAATCCACTGATGAACATTGTGGATATCAAGGCGTGCGTTGATATCGTAAAAACTAAAAACATCCTTGTCGCGGTCGACAATACTTTTGCATCGCCATACTTACAAAACCCACTTGATCTCGGCGCAGACATCGTCATGCATTCAGTGACAAAATATCTGGGCGGGCATTCTGATGTTATCATGGGCGCCCTGATCGTGAATGATGAAAAGATTTATCAGGATCTTCACTTCATCATGAACTCTTGCGGCGCAGTACCCGGACCTCAGGATTCTTTCCTCGTATTACGGGGTATAAAAACGCTTCACCTCAGAATGGAGCGTCATTGCCTGAATGGTAGAAAGGTTGCTGAGTTCCTGAAAGCACATCCAAAAGTCGGAAAGGTTTACTGGCCAGGTTTTGCCGAGCATCCGAATCATGCAATCGCTAAAAAGCAAATGCGCGACTTTGGTGGAATGCTTTCATTCACACTTAAAGACGACAGCCTTGCAAATGCAATAACATTGATGGAAAGCGTTGAGCTTTTTTCATTAGCAGAATCACTTGGAGGTGTCGAATCACTCATCAACCATCCGGCATCAATGACCCACGCGAGTATACCGCGCGAAGAACGGTTGAAAAACGGACTATCAGATTCATTAATCAGACTCAGCATTGGTGTCGAAGACTACGAAGATCTTTTGCAGGACCTTGATCAGGCGTTAACGAAACTATAGCCTCTCTATACGACGATCTTTTTTATCCATTGAAGGAGACTCGATCAGAAAAACCATAACTTATTTTTATTTTATCTACCGAAACCTATTCAATGGAACAATCTAATGCCAGGCAGCTCTTCAGTCTCCCCGTAATTGTTGCCGCACTCGGATATTTTGTTGATATCTACGACCTGCTTTTATTCAGTATTGTAAGGCGCCCAAGTCTTACTTCACTTGGTGTTCCTGACGACCAGCTTTTTAGTCAGGGAGAATTTCTATTGCAAGTGCAAATGACGGGGCTTCTCATCGGCGGACTGATCTGGGGAATCATGGGTGATAAACGTGGACGGCTTTCAGTTCTGTTCGGGTCTATCCTGCTCTATTCACTTGCTAACATCGCCAACGGCTTTGCATCGTCGGTAAACCAGTATGCAATCTTTAGATTTATCGCCGGCATTGGACTCGCTGGAGAACTTGGTGCCGGTATCACATTGGTATCTGAAACCTTGCCAACAAACCTGCGTGGATACGGTACAACAATTATCGCAACCGTTGGACTGATGGGCGCGATCTTAGCAAACTTCATTTCGAAAAATTTTCACTGGACAACGGCGTACTTTATTGGCGGAGGACTTGGCCTGCTTTTGCTCGGGGCCAGAGTGAGTATTTTTGAGTCCGGCATTTTCACGAAGACAAAAGAAAAAGACATCAAACGCGGTGACTTCTTCCAACTGTTTCGAAACAAAAAACGCCTTACTAAATTCGTCGGCTGTATTTTCATTGGACTGCCAATCTGGTACGCTATCGGAATTCTGATCACCTTCTCACCCGAGTTTGCTGGCCCCCTTGCTCTCGGAATTACCGAACCTATTACGGCGGGCAATGCGGTGATGTTTGCCTATATCGGGCTGGCGGTGGGTGATTTAACCAGCGGACTTACCAGCCAATTGATCAAGTCAAGAAAAAAAGTTGTGGCGATATTTATTACGGTTACATTAGGTTGCGTATTGTTCTACCTTTTCCTTCCCTCGCATTCATACCAAATCTTTTATCTTGCTTGCTTCATGATCGGGTGTGGAATTGGATACTGGGCATTGTTTGTTACGATTGCGGCCGAACAATTCGGAACAAATCTCAGGGCAACGGTTGCAACGACAGTTCCAAATATTATTAGAGGCACTGTCGTTCCATTAACGCTGATATTCAAATTCATTCGGCCGACATTGGGCATCATTAACGGCGCATTGGTCATCGGAATATGCACCATTATCATTGCGTTCATCGCTTTGCGTGCAATCGACGAGACCTTTGGTCGCGATATGAACTTCGAAGAGGTTGACTAAAAACCATCTTTAGAAATGCCCGTTTGAATCACTAAATTTGGGCGCCCGCAAATGTAAATTTTAGTATAGTGGTCAGGAAACTCCCCTTTTTATTTGTTTTTTTGGCCTTTTCGCTTTCCAGCTACGCACAAAATCTTCAGCTGATTGCAAGCCTGAGGAAAAAGGCAGTAGGCTCTCTTGGCAAAGAACGCTTTGATGTGCTCAATGATTTGGCCTGGGAGTATCGGTCCTCCTATCCGGATAGCACTATATATTTTGCCAAAGAAGCTTATTCAATCGGTCAAAATCTGAAACTCACAACGGGCCTTGCAGAACCGTTGAATTTTATCGGTGTTGCATACAACTACAAAGGAAACCGGCTAAAGTCATATAATGCATACGACGAAGCATTAAAGATATCCACCCAATATCACGACTCCCTGCAGCTTGCGTATTGTAACAATAACCTCGGCCGACTATTTTTTGAACAAGGTATCCTTCCGAGAGCCTATGACTACTTCATCAAAGCACAAGCAATATTTGAAGATATCAATGATCCATCGGGGCTTGCTTATACCTACCAAAGCTTGGCCAGGCTTTATAAGTCTCAACGCGATCTTATAAAATCCGAAAACAATTACCTCAAAGCAAACAAGATAAGGATGCAATTGGGGAATGCACCCGACATCATCTCAGCGTTTATTCAAACAGGTCGTTTTTACCAGGAGTCGCGAGAGGATCAGAAAGCCCTTGATTACTTGCATCGCGCAGATTCAATTGCAAGTGCCATCCCCGACGAGATTTACCTCGCTGAAACGAAAAGCTATATCGCGAAAGGTCTTTTAAATCAGGGACGGATTAAGGAAGCGAGAGAGATGTGTGAACAGGCGCTCAAGGTGATCGTCCAGAAAAATAATATCAGAATGCAGCCTCAGGCCTATATTATCATGGGGCAGGTTGAACTTGCAGACAATAATTTCAAACTTGCTAAGAATGACTTCACTACGGCACTAAACATTGCCACAAACAGCAAGGATCTTGCCTCTAGAATGGATGCCCATTTTAACTTGTGGAAATCCTCTGAATTAGATAACAACAAATCTGCTGAGATCATGAACATGAATCAGTATCTGATCCTGAAGGACTCAATCAAGGACCTCGATTTGACAAGGGAGGTTGAAAGGTTTCAATTTCAAATTGATATTGCAAAGAAGGATCAGGAAAATGAACTGCTTAAAGTCGAACAGGGAAGGAAAGAAGCTATAATCAAACAGCAAAGACTACAGAATATTCTGCTGATTATCGTGGTTGGCTTCGTCAGTATCATCGGATTTATCCAGTGGAGAAGCAGTAAGAGACGACGGGAGATCAATGAAAAGCTGGAACAACAGAATAAATTTATTCAAAATCAACGACAGGAGATCGTCGATCAGAATGAGAAATTGTTCCGACGAAATCACCAATTGTCGGATCTTAATCATGAAAAAGATACTTTGATGGGCATCGTTGCCCACGATTTGAAGTCGCCATTAAATCGTATTAAGGGACTCGCCGATCTGATGGAACTTGAAGGTGGACTGGTGGAAAACCAGCATCAATATCTTAAAATGACGAAAGATGCCACCCAATCCGGACTGGATCTGATAATGGACTTGCTGGATGCCCACAAGATTGAAGAGGACGTGGTTCCAAATTATAGTTCGTTCGACATTAGCCAATTCCTTTTAGATAAAATCCGTTCGTTCACGCCGGCTGCCGAGTCAAAAGGAATTCATCTTCACATTAATAAAATTGAGAGTGAACAGATCGATATGGATGCCAACTACCTGCATCGTATCATCGACAACTTACTTACAAACGCCATTAAATTTTCTGATAGGAATACCTCCATCGAAATCTCCGCGACGAAATCCGGTGATGAACTAATGATCTCCCTCAAGGACCAGGGACAAGGATTCACCGAAAAAGATAAGCAGCAGTTGTTTCAGAAGTTTAAAAAACTCAGTGCGAGGCCAACAGCCGGCGAGTCATCCAATGGCTTGGGACTTGCCATTGTCAAAACTCTTGTGGACCGGCTTAAAGGGAAAATAGAGCTGGTTTCCGACCCAGGAAAGGGGAGTCAATTCACTGTTAGATTGCCTGTTACAAGAAATATTTAAAAGTCTGCGTTTCTCGTTAAACCTCAGCTGTTAATTGATGTCAAAGAGACATAAAACAGCAAAACAATGAAACAGGTAATTCTCGTATTCACAGCATTAATTTTTGGATTACTCATAGAATCCGGGGCGCAATCGCAAACACCTGTTGTGGACCAGCGGCAACAAAATCAAAAGGCCCGAATCGTTGAAGGCGCTTCAAGTGGCGAACTCACCCGCAGAGAAACAGCTCAGTCATTGCGCGATCAAAGACGCATCAAACGTACAGAACATCGCGCCAAATCGGATGGCGTAGTTACCCCAGGTGAAAAAGCAAAACTTGAAAGAAAACAGAATAAGGCGAGTCGCCAGCTTAGGCGCAATAAACACAACGCTCAACAGCGGCCATAACATCCAACGGTCGGGATATACAAAGGTCATGCAGAAAGCATGACCTTTTTTATTGCTACTGATTCTTTCCCAGCACGTAGTATAAAATCGGACCCAGAACAGGCAGCAATACGACAGCGATTATCCATAAGATTTTTTTCTCAGTATCCTTGTTGCTCTTGGCGATATCTATAATAACTACGACGTCGAGGACAAGAATCAGGATCGGAAATAAACGAAACATAATATTACCTGAATTTTAAGTTAGAGTGATTCACAACAAGACAATATAGGAACACCGCCCGGTCATTCAATTGAAATTAATCAAATCAATGTCTCAATTTATCAGGCGTGCTTCGCGATTTCGAAATTATTCCGATAACTTTCAATACATCAAATCAACAGAATCATGGAAGGAATGCTGAAACCCGATGCTCTGAAGGGTAAAACAATCATTGTAACAGGTGGCGGGACCGGTCTCGGCAAGTCAATGGGAAAGTATTTCCTGGAACTGGGTGCTAATCTGGTGATCACAAGCCGAAAGCTTGAAGTACTTCAAAAAACTGCCGATGAACTAACGCAAAGCACCGGCGGTAAGGTCCTCGCCGTGGCCTGCGACGTTAGGAAATATGAAGAAATAGAGAATGTACTGAAAGTAACGCAGGATCAATTCGGTCCAATACACGGTATATTAAACAACGCAGCAGGGAATTTTATAAGTCCAACGGAACGATTGTCGCATAGAGCATTCGATACTGTCGTAGATATCGTATTAAAAGGCACCTATTATACGACACTTGCTGCTGGCAAAAACTGGATCACTAACCAACAACCAGGTACGTTTTTAAATATTGTGACTACATATGCATGGACTGGATCTGGTTATGTCGTTCCTTCCGCGTGTAGCAAGGCCGGTGTATTAGCCCTGACCAGGTCACTCGCCGTTGAATGGGCAAAGTATAAAATAAGAAGCAACGCGATTGCACCCGGTCCTTTTCCAACATCAGGCGCATGGAGCAGATTGCTACCCGGAGATCTAGCAAAACAATTTGACCCTGCTCAACGAGTCCCATTGAAGCGCGTGGGAGAACATCAGGAGCTCGCCAACCTGGCAGCATATCTCATGTCTGATTATTCGGCATACATCAACGGCGAAGTGATTACCATTGATGGTGGTGAATGGCTACGCAACGGCGGTCAGTTCAGTCACCTCGAATTAATCCCCGAGAACTTATGGGACGCCATGGAAAAAATGCGCGCCAAATAAGTAGTTTCCTCTCGTTGATAATGAATTGACTCGATATGGTACTTTTACGTTATGACGCTTGAAGACCTTCTGGAGAAAAAGATCAACATTCAAAAGGAAGCGGGTTGTTACCGGTCGTTGATCGTAGGGGACCCTGGCCTGCTTGACTTTACATCAAACGATTATCTCGGCTTAGCAAAATCTGCTGAATTGAAGCATGCCATTGAAGCGGGGCTGAGTGATCAACAAAAACTCAATGGCTCAACTGGTTCGAGGCTATTGTCTGGCAATTCGAAAACAATAGAGGATATTGAAATAAAACTTGCGTCAATATTCAAAAGTGATTCCACACTAATCTTCAATTCAGGATACACAGCAAACCTCGCGATACTTTCAAGTATCCCCGATCGCCACGATACCATTCTTTATGATGAGTACGCTCACGCCAGTATCAAAGATGGCGCTAGGTTAAGTCTGGCGAAAAGAATGAGTTTCAGACACAATGATTTAAATGATCTGGAGGCAAAACTTAAAAAAGTGGAAGGATCAGCTTTTGTCGTTGTTGAATCAATATATTCAATGGATGGTGACGAGTGTCCATTGGAATCACTGGTCAGTCTATCAGAATTATATGGTGCAACTTTAATCCTGGACGAAGCACACGCTACTGGCGTCATTGGACCGGGCGGAGCAGGGATGGCAGTTTCAATGCATTTTGAAAACAGGATAGGAATTCGCGTGCATACCTTTGGTAAAGCGATGGGGATTCACGGTGCCTGCGTCGCCGGAAGCGCCAAATTGCAAAAGTACCTCGTAAATTTCGCGCGGCCATTCATATACACGACCGCTCCTGATATGCATTCTGTTGTCGCGATTGAAGAATCCTTCAACCATCTTGCGAAAAATCAGATCCTCCAGACTGAACTTAATGACAGAATCAGAATTTTCGTGACTGCAATGCAAGGGTGTGAACAACTCATTCCCAGCAAAAGCAGTATTCAAGGCTTTGTAGTGAGCGGAAATGAAAACGTAAGATCAATTGCCAATTATTTGCAACGCAGGAGGTTTGATGTTCGTCCGATCCTTTCGCCTACAGTCGCTCTTGGCAGGGAGCGAATTCGAATTTGCTTACACACATTTAACTCGGTTGAAGAAATCAAATCATTGGCAACGGAATTAAAGGCGCTATCGAAGTCTGATTTTGCTCCCCTAATAAAACAATTGTCATGAACTATTTTGTAACAGCAATAGGTACCGACAGCGGCAAAACTTTAGTTTCAGCTATACTCTGTGAAGCGCTACACGCCGACTATTGGAAGCCAGTTCAGGCAGGCTTGCCACTAGATCGAGACAGGGTTAAGGAACTTGTAACGAACAAGACAACTTCTTTTCATGAAGAAGGGTTTTTTCTAAAGACTCCTGCTTCTCCACATGCGGCCGCCAAACTTGATGATATAAAAATCGAACTAAATACGTTTAAGCTTCCGGCAACATCAAACGATTTGGTTATTGAAGGTGCTGGTGGATGTCTCGTACCATTAAACGATGATAATTTTGTAATTGACCTTGTCAGTCAGTTTGAATGCAATATTGTTCTGGTTGCCGATCTATACCTTGGCAGTATCAACCATACGTTGTTAACGGTACAGGAGTTGAGAAGACGAGGTCTGAAGGTCAAGGGAATTATTTTTAATGGTGATACAAATCCGGAAAGTGAACGAATCATATTACATCACTCAAACATTCGTTGTATTCTGAATATTGAGAAAGAACCAGTAATCAACAGCGATATCGTGAAAAAGTATGCAGATCAGCTTCTTATGAATTGGTATGAATGAGTTTCTTAAAAAAGATAAAGAACTGATCTGGCACCCGTTCACGCCGTTACAGGGAGGGGTCGATCCAATTTTGATTAAGTCGGGCAATGGAGTCTATCTGAATACGGCGGATGATAAAAAGATTATTGATGCAGTCTCTTCATGGTGGGTCAATCTGCATGGGCACGCCAATCCGGTCATTGCAAAAGCAATCGCTGACCAAGCCCAGATTCTGGAGCATGTGATTTTCGCTGGCTTTACACATCCTCAGGCGATCACACTGGCTGAGAATCTATTAAACATACTTCCATCCAATCAATCGAAAATATTTTTCAGTGACAATGGAAGCACTGCAGTAGAGGTCGCTTTGAAAATGGCGATTCAATACTGGAACAATAAAGAAATAAAAAAGGAAAGAATTATAGCGCTCGATGGCGCTTATCATGGAGATACTTTTGGCGCCATGTCTGTCGGTGAACGCGGCATGTTCACCAATCCATTTCATGCATTATTGTTCGACGTGGACGTAATTGATCTTCCATCATTCGATAATGAATCAGACGTCTTGCATAAGTTTGAGAATCTTGTAAGGTCACGTGATGTGGCAGCGTTCATATTCGAGCCGTTGTTACAAGGTGCTGCCGGAATGAGAACGTACCCCGCAGAAATACTTGACAAGCTTATTCGAATAGCAAAGTCGTTCGATACATTATGTATTGCTGACGAGGTATTGACTGGGTTTGGAAGAACGGGCAAAATGTTCGCGTGCGACTACCTCGCTGAAAAGCCAGACATCATGGCGATTTCAAAAGGAATAACGGGTGGTGCTATGGCGCTGGGTGTAACCAGTTGTTCAAATAAAATCCTGGAGGCTTTCGACAACGACGACTTTACAAAGACTTTTTTTCACGGACACTCATATACGGCCAACCCATTGGCATGCGCTGCGGCAAACGCCAGCTACAGTATACTTGTAGACCAAGTTTGCCAGAATGAGATCAAGATGATTACCGAGAGTCATAAAGGGTTTGTGAAGCGAATGAAAGACCATGATAAGGTTAGGAACGCTCGCTCGCTTGGAACAATGGTTGCCATAGAATTGGAGGTTAAGGGCGAAACGTCCTACACGAGCGAGATCAGAAAACGCATCTATCCTTTCTTTATTGAGCGAAATATTTTACTACGCCCATTAGGCAACACTATATACATACTTCCACCATACTTGATCACCGCGGAAGAGTTAGAGACAATTTATAAGGCCATCGAAGAATTTGTTGCTTCAATTTAAAGGCGGTGCTGGTTCAAGTCTTAGCAAATACAATAGAAAAATTGAGGATGAATAAAGCGCTAGCCTTTTTTTGCGCCGATGCAATCCGGGGTGGCCGCACCACTATTTTCAGTGCCGATACGCCGCCGGCTTCGCTCCTTTGAATCTAAACGATCTCGTCGAACTAAAAACATAATGCACGCCGCCCTGGAGTCCGATCTGATAATCTGCGCGACGACCATAAACATCTGTAGTCTGATGCTGTTTAATTTCATCAATTGTTTTACCACTGCGCATATCCGTGAGGTTGTAATTCCCTCTTAGCTGAACCGAAAAATAAAGATGGCGTGATAAATCAAAATCAAGACCGAAGGCAGCAACAACCTGATAACCGATCTTTTTAAAATCACCATCCTTGTTGCTCATGATTATTGTTTCTGGCTGCGCACGCACGATGGCCTGTGTATTCCCGTCAGGTCGCTTAACTCCAACGGCACCCGTAGGTAATGCCGCACCTGCTGGAAATGTTTGCGTCGACGCACTGTAAGATAATTTGTCGGTTGCTGAAGTCAGGAACGAAACCTGACCTCCCAAATTGAAGTTACCGCGAACAGCAGAATTGCCTTCATTCATGAAACGCATGAGTACCGGAAGTTGAAAGTACTTCAGATCAATCTCACGACCTCCCACAACCTTATCTGCTATATCAATGATGCTGAAATTCTGACCATGATTGGCAACAATACCTTCAACCGTCAGACCGAATTTTTTTCCAAAGTCGACGCCCGCATTGATTCCAACAGGAGACCAGTTATAGGTCATTACTGATTTATAACGCGGCGCGTCTGATATACCTTTGTCTGCCACAAATGTTGCCCCGCAACCAGTGGTCAGGCCCAAATGAAAGTCGACTTGCGCCTGGATTTTCCCCATTGAAGTAAGGCACACACTGATCAACAAAGCAATCCGTAGAAAACGCATCAGACAATCAAAATTTGGTCTTTATACCCAATTACTGCAAGGCGGTAACCAAATCTTAAAATTGCTGAATGGTCAGGGCTTTGCCATGGATCGAATAGATTCTGATTTTCTCCATATCCAGTGGCCTGACAGCGATCGCATGGCTCTCCACAGGCACCAGAGTCAACAACTTGCCTAGCTCGTCGAATACATAGGATAGATCCTGCGTTGTGTCGGTGATCGCGATGAATATTTTTCCCGAGCCAAAGTTCAGATAATGTGCCTCTACTGGATTATTGCCCATAAAATCGCTCGAAACAATTTGCTTAAGAGCATCATCATATAAAGTCAATTGACGCGACTCCTGACGCATGATCAGGTACGATTTTTCGTCTTTCTCCGGAACGAGACTAAACCTTGCGTCAGCCGTGTTTTTGACCAGCGCTTCTCTAAGCTGAACCTTTCCTTCAAGATTGAACTTGATCCGAAATCCATCCCTTGAAACCACAACAAAGGTGGTCGACTTCAGGCTGTTGCCGCTTTCTAGAAAATAATCTCCAGCAGGTCTTGCATTCAGGTTAATCGGGAAGCCTTTGAGTGTTTCACCACGCCTGTTCATTACATACGCATTGCCATCTTCCCGGATAGCTATAACATAATCTTTTCCACGGATCCGGTAATGTCGTGGCGCTGCAAACAAGCTTTCACCCAGATCCTTAGGCATCCATCCCTCGAGGTTAACACCGGATTTGTCGTACATCCATAATTTGCCAGACTTGCCTGCAACGAGGAACCTGTACTTCTTGCTATGATCATAGTCCACGATGCTGACGAATTCAATATCCTTTTCAGCCACCTGGATGGGGAACCCTTTGACATAATTCCCAAGTCTATCGACGATGTGCAGTTGCCCAGGGGTTGCAAAGAAATGCTGAAGTTTGCCGTTCGAGAAAAAGTCAACCTGTTCAATTTCTCCGGCAATGTGTCCATCCAGAGGAAGTCGCCACAAAATCTTACCATCTGATGAAACCAGTCGGATGCTTTGAGTAGAGTCCTGTATGAGGACTTCTTCATTTTTGCTGATATGACTCTTAACAACGAAGATCTTCGACAAGGTTTCGTTTACATTGGTGATGATCTTGTTCGTCGTTCTCGTCTCTGTTGCTGCTATTCCTTGACTGACACCGGGTTTGTAATTCCACGAAATATTCGTGTAGTAGCTGTCATTCAAATGACTGAATTGAACTGCACCCATTCCAATTGAACGAATTAATGCTCGATTCTCCTGAAGAAATTTTTTCCATCGTGGATGAAGCGAGCTTTCTAGCACTCCCCAGATTCTTGGCGTGTTGACATAAAGGCTTATATTCGATTCCAGTAGTGTTGACTCAAGGAATTTGTTTTGAGAAACTGATTTGCCCCAGGTTTCTTCGCGATCAACATCTTCAAGAAAACGCTTCAGTTCTTCCAGGTCATCGCCGACAATGATTGATTTGCCTAGTCTAGTGTAGTAACTAGTGTTGAAACCAGAAACCAATGGCCAAAGAATTTTTTCAGGAAACCGATATAGTGGAAGTTCGCGAATCTCATATTCCGAGAAACGTTCATAAAATACGGTGTCGATGCTGAGTTTCTCCGACAACGTGTTGAAGGTATTCATCCATTCTTCAGTGTCCGAAGAATTCAAGATCAACACTTTTGTAAGCCTGCTGCCTTTTGACTCCATCCAGCAGACTCCCAACTCACCCGTTAACGTGCTGACAAGATTTTCAAGTTTGACGTTGTATGTCCCCTGAATCTTCTTAAGCGTATCCTGAAGACTGGTGTTTCTTTCGCTGAAATTGAGAAGATCGCGGCTAAAACTTTTGCCATCAGATATCCCATAACTCGCAAACATCAGTGCGCGATTTGAGACATACTGCTTTAAATTAAATGAGACTGGCTTCTGACTGCTAAAAGTCGATAAGATATAATTTGGATTTTTGGCGCTGTCAAGACAAAACCCATTCAAAACAAAGTTACTATTGTCACTGATTTTTACGTCGAGTAATGCAGACTGACCAAATTGGTGAACTAGAAGTGATTGATCATCCCGCGAAAAGAGTGAAAGCCATTGTGCAGTTTTCTTGAGATCGAGGTAGATATTACCACCGTCTTTTTTGATCGTTGGAAGTTTTGCCACTTCAGCGACTTCCTTTCTAAAACTTGGAGTTTCCTGGTTGTACGTCCTCACAACGTCTTCGATCAATATCGGTGTAAAACTTCCTACCCAGGTATTGTCAATATACAACCACGAAAAAGTCTGTTTGTTCCATGTCGCCTCGTAGATTTTTACACTCCCGTATTCGCGGTCAGAAAAGCGAACAGAATTTGCGCCCTTTTCTTTTTTAAGATTTTCTGTAAAAGCTTCGAATTGTTGTTTGAGCTGTGCCGTAAACGGCAAGTAGAAAACAAAATCAAAATCGTCCTTCTTCGTAATGTGCAGCGAGAGCATTGAGCCTTGCTTGAAATTGCCGAGGATAATGTCGGTGACTTTCTTGAGAGAATCCTGCTCCTCCGGTGGAAACATGGCGCGATTAATCAGTGTGATAACCGATGAGGCACGCAGTTCGTCAATACATTCGTCGCAGGAACTTCCTTCATAGACGAAGAAGGCTTCAGAGGGAACGACATCCCACGCGCGAACAAGCGGTTTATTGAGGACTTTGGTGTACAATAGATAACCGCCGGCCAGGGCACCAAAAAGGCCGATGGTTATGATCAGTGGAAGTCTTTTCACGAATAGATCATAGGATTAATTCGCGAAGATAACGCCAATTTATCAATTGTAAATTTACATGCCCATTATTGGAGGGTAACTTGTTGTGCCAGTTCACCCTTGGATTTCAAATCAGGCATTGCATTCGGGTGATTACGGTATAGTTTAAGATATTTGAGTCGCGTTGAAGAAGAACAGCAGCAATCAAAGAAGAACTTAGAGATATGTCCGATGTCCAGCGTAGGCCACAATCGTACAAAGGCGATCATTGCTGAACGTGTAAACGGAGAAGTCTCGAAATTAGCACGGCACAGTTGATTTTGTTTGGCTTGAAATTAGGATTGCTAACTGTATCGGTGGTCACCGTTGCATTCAAGAACGTGTTGAATCGCGCTTTGTCATTGGATAGATCAACCATCATGATGAGAAAAAACATTTTAACAGCAGCCTACACGCTGGCGAGGCTTAACTTCTTAACTTCTAGTAGATGTATTGGATTGGCTTGAGTGCAACAGTCAATAAGTTAATGTTCATGAAGGACTAGACCCTGTTTTTTTATTGGCAAGCCACGAGTGGTTTTCAATACAATGATTGCCCCGGTGGTCTGGAGGTTGGGCCGCAC
>JBDSKX010000054.1:0-20070 GCA_039916665.1 Chryseolinea sp.
ATCGGTTCAATGTCACAGGAAATTCCTTTCCATAATATGGTACGCCCGTTTTTAACACGGCGTTCAAGAGTGGCTCAACTGAGCTTTTAACTTCGGGAAGTGATTCGAACAATGGTTTACCAACAAAGTCTTCAAGTTTCCTTCCGACGAGTTCAAGATATTTGTCACTTGCCATCTCGACCATGAAATTTTCGCCGCGAAATATCGTAATGCCTACTGGCGCCCCCTGCATAGTTTCTATGAAGCGGCGTTCTAAGGCGGTTAGTTCGGGAGTAGCGTTATTCATTGGAAATCAATGCTGCTGATGTTGTCATGAAAGATGAATTTACTACAAGTTCTTCACCCAGCTAAGAGGACAAAGTAATTTTTCGATGAGAATAAGTTTCAACGGGGTGAAGTACTAATCGGATTTAAACGATTGCCAAACGCTTGGTGCGGTCACCGGTACCTATGTTGGCCGATCATAATACCCTGACTGTCCAGGATTATACACGTATTTTGCAAGTATGTGGAATATTGCCCTTATCCGACATATGATTTCCGGCGAAAATGCCTTGTGTTCTGTGTGGAAAAAAATGCTCAGTTATCCGATAATTATCACCGTTGCTGTAGGTCGGTGCCACCGAATTTGTCTTTTTGAAAAGTGTAATCATTCTCCAGGCAAATAGACAATCAAAAGTCTCATACAAAAAAATGTTCCCTGATCACTTTGCCATCTTTGACCTCATAGACGCAAAGTTCCGTTTCGATCATAGGGCCTTTTCCTTTAATAACGAGATCCATAGTAAGCTTGAATGCAAAGCTGTTTCCCGCCATCAGCGTCTCGGAAACCTCTATTTTGTTGACCTTTTCAACCGAATTGCCAAACTTCTCCGTCTTCTCGCGAATGGCTTCAATCCCCTTAACTTCTTTCTTATAACCGGGTGTCTCATAAGGCTCGATACTTTCCGCATCTTTTGCATACAATTCGTCGTGTGCTCCTTCCCAATTCCCCCGGCGACAATATTCTGCAAGTTTTGAGGCGATTTCGTTAGTTTCCATAGTGTGATATTATTGTAGGTCATTCAATTTGCGGACCAAAAACCGAATAAAACGCTCGGCGTTAGGAGTCGCGTGTTCTGTTTAGTCTAACATACCGAGATACATAATGTTATGCGTTTTTACGATCTTTCGAATGCCAAGCATTCCTCACCGTAAGATGAGGTTCTGATGAGCTGCAATCCGTGCTTTAACTGCTAACTCCGAAAAATATTTGAATATGAAATGGAATTCGTCCCTTTATGATTCATCCCATGAATTCGTTTCGCGATTTGGCGAAGGTATTCTTGGGTATCTAAACCCTAAGACCGGTGAACGTGTACTGGATCTCGGCTGTGGTACTGGTGATCTCACAAAATCAATCAAGGATGCTGGTGTTGCAGTTATTGGCATTGATGGTTCTTCCGAGATGATTGCACGCGCACAAGAAAAATTTGCTGACATTGATTTCAGAGTTGCCGACGCGCGAGATATGAAACTCGATGTGACATTTGATGCGATATTCTCAAACGCCGTGCTGCACTGGATTCCAGATCAGGATAAAGTTGCTCAACAAATGAATGCCCACTTAAAACCCGGAGGACGTATAGTGGTAGAGTTCGGTGGGAAAGGAAATAATCAGCAAATGATTGACGCACTGCATAGTATTTTTAAAGACCGGGGTTACAATACGAATGCTTCAATTAACGCCTGGTTTTTCCCATCGATAGCAGAATATTCAACCATCCTTGAAAGGCATGGGTTCAGAGTCATATTGATGGAACACTTCGGCCGCCCTACGCCCTTGAAAGGTGTCAATGGAATAAAGGACTGGTTTAAAATGTTTGGTGACAAGTTGTTCACTGACATACCAGAACCAGTCAAGGAAGATATTCTGAATGAAGTTCAGATCAGACTGGAACCTACTCACCTTCTCGATGGCGTATGGATCGCCGACTATAAACGCATTCGCGCGATAGCCATCAAAGAATGATAGTCGAAGTGACGTCAAAAGCATATTGTAAATCGTAAATATAGTGCTGCCGCTCCCTCACCCTGCCTGAGTAAATTGCATTTTCGACACCGCTGGAAATTCTGGTTTACGGCAGAGGAACAACATGTAGTCATGTCCGCCCTTGGTTAATTTTATGTGCTGGGTATGCTTTGCGATCACGCATATCCGTGATCGTTTATGAGGGTAGGCACATTAAAATACTGCCTTTTCTTTTTTTTACTTTTATTGTTTAAAGCCTACTTTTGTTTATCAAAGATTACTGTTGTCCTGAATTTTCGTTTTGCACGAGTTGTGCCACCGTAGTAGTGACTAAACCAATCAATTACGGATCTAACCAGGATCCTATGCATATGCAGCAGTCGTCCAGGAAACTAGCAACGCCTTTTTTCATTCATGGAAAACAATAATCTTCACCAAAAGCCCTCGTGGGGTGGCGTGCTTATCGCTTTGGGAATTATATACGGTGATATTGGCACATCGCCGATTTATACTTTGAAGTTTATCGTCGGCGACAGACCCATTACCGAACCGCTAGTGCTCGGCGGACTCTCATGCATCTTCTGGACGCTCACATTGATTACATCCATCAAATATATATCCCTTGCGCTAAGCGCCGACAATAAGGGCGAAGGGGGAATATTTGCATTGTATGCACTGGTACGCAGTTCGAAAGTAAACTGGATCATCTACCCGGCTATTATAGGTTGTTGTACTTTGATCGCCGATGGATTCATCACTCCGGCAATCAGTGTCTCGTCTGCAGTAGAAGGGTTGAGACTTATCTATCCGGAAATACCGACTACCATGATCGTCTTGATCATACTCTTTCTTCTTTTCGTTTTTCAACAGTTTGGATCGGAGGTAGTAGGCAAGACCTTTGGCCCGATTATGACAGTCTGGTTTGTCATGCTTGCAGTACTGGGTGGATATCATCTTGCGTTGCATCTTTCCATTTTGAGGGCACTTAATCCATCGTACGCCTTTAACCTTATCGTTAATTATCCCCATGGTTTTGTACTGTTGAGTGCAGTCTTTCTGTGCACGACGGGAGCGGAGGCATTGTACTCGGACCTTGGACATTGTGGAAAACAAAACGTCAGAATCAGTTGGGGTTTTGTGAAAATCTGTCTGCTGATTAATTATTTCGGACAGGGAGCATGGTTATTAACTGAACAAGGTAACTTTCTGGAAGATCAGATTCCTTTCTTCGCTATCATGCCAGAATGGTTTTTGTTCACTGGAATTATAATCGCCACCTGCGCAACGGTGATCGCGAGTCAGGCGTTGATTTCTGGTACTTATTCATTGATCAACGAAGCGATGAAGCTCAAGCTTTGGCCAGCAGCACGAATCAGATATCCGAGCGAATCTAAAGGGCAATTGTACGTTCCTGCAATGAACCTAACCTTAATGATTGGAAGCTTTTTCGTTATCTTGATTTTTAGAGAATCATCTGCGATGGAAGGAGCATATGGACTTGCTATCACCGTCAATATGCTGATGACAACCAGTCTGCTTGTCTTTTATTTTGCAACGGTTAAGAAATCAAAATACAGGGCGATTTTTCTTGCAGTAACATTCTTTACCGTGGAAGGTATGTTTCTTGCCTCAAATCTGCACAAGTTCGAACACGGAGGATGGTTCACATTCCTCATGGCATTCATGTTCTTTGTGCCGATGTTCATACTGCTCAAAGCCCGGATATTGAGACAACGGCACACTGAGTTTGTGGACCTACGGCATTACGAAGCCATGCTAAAGGACCTGCAGGAAGATATTACAGTTCCCAAAGAAGCAACGAATTTAGTTTATCTTGCTGTGGCAGACAGCCAGAAGTATATTGATTCGAATATTATTTATTCAATCTTCCGAAAACGACCGAAACGGGCTGATGTATATTGGTTCGTTCACGTTGAAACGGTTGACAGTCCTTTTATCAGTAGATACAAAGTAGACACAATCATTCCCAAGCGAGCATTCTTTATTAACATTAAACTGGGATTTAAAACGCCTCACAGAGTTAATACGCTTTTCAATAAGATCATTCACGAGATGGCAGACAGCGGCGAGATTGATTTAACAAGCCCGTATCCGGCACTTCACAAATACAGTATGATGGGCGATTTTAAATTCATCATGCTTCATTCATGGGCGTCCGCCGACAGTGTTGTTTCAACTTTTGAAAGATTTGTGATCACTGGATATCGGATGATTAAAGTATTCAGTTTGTCTACTGAAGAAATGTATGGACTTGAAGCAGCAAATATTGAAGTAGAAAGGGTTCCGATTCAGGTAGGTCCTTTGGCTAAAGTCCGAATCAAACGTGAAAAAGAAGGCAGCCGTATTTAATAAAGTTTAACGGAATTATCCATTCGCTGAAAGTTCCGATGTATGATTTCGATATGCTGGTAATGATCCTGTAAAAACGAAGTCATCTGCGGCGACTTGTCCTGAAAAAACAACCCTTGTAACTCACCGTAGTGCGTGGCTAATGTGCGCACTTTCCCCTAGCCTGTTAAGGGTCGAGTTTCAGCACCCGCACCAAGCATGATGAATTTAGCCTGACTATTGCGTGAAATCGTTTTCTTCATGCAGGAATTATTGATCGGGGAAAAAAATGCATTGAAACCTGGCTGCATAAAGCTTGAGAGCGTGTTTTGAAAGGCCAACCTTTCAGTTAATGAGTAGACATTTGGTCTTACCCCCTCACGATTCGGGAGTTTTATCGGGTCAGAACAATCACCTTTCGCAACAAAAAAAGCTATGTATCTAACCCAGAACTTGAATCGAACAACGATCGATTAGTTAAACCACATTGGGTCGCTATTAAAAAAGTAAAAGTTGTCCAGCGTAAGCCAGACAACTTTTAAACCAGTTAGTGAGACGGAACTGGCTTATTTTTTACTCGAGAATTGGTTTACCATCTGCACCGAACTTAAAGCTCTTTGCTTCTGTGCCATTCTTCATTTCAATTACATACATATCGTTATTCTTGCTGCGATAGATTGGAGCGCTTTCCCATCCCTGGTACTGTGGAGCACCTAATGTTTGTTTTACAGCATCAGGAAGATCAGTTGAAGTGATCTTTAGCATATCCTGAGGACCTGCTGCAGGAGTAGTTACAGTTTGTTCAGGCATGGGAGTTGGATCCGCCTTTTTAATATTTGTTGAATCTTGCGCAAATGTGATGGTTGCCATCATAAGCACTCCACCAGCCAATAGCATTAACTTTTTCATATTGATTAAGGTTTTAATTGAACTTTTGTTTTAAACTTATTTACACGAGATAAAGGAAATTCCGTGCCAACGGAATGAATGGGGCAATGAACTCTAATTTGCCAAGGTGATGGATGATGCGATACACAAATTGCAGGATTCGTGAAGCGCAAATTCTACATATCTCCCCAAACAGATTTTTTTGAATGGTTAATCTTTAATTCATGCTGTTGCCCTAAGCTATAAGGATTGTGGGATAAGTGAGAATCGCAGTTCAACGCTGCCTAATTCATAATTCATAATTCTTTTGGCTTTAGTCTGATTGGTAACCTGAAGTGGATGTTTTGTTGGAGAGTTCAAAATTCTTTCTAAACCGGATCATAACTTTTGCCGATTGCGGTATAAAAGGCGAGCGACAAAATTTGCCTGCCGGATTAATGGAAGTTGTGTAGACGATGATGGGTACACCGCCAAAATTCTGTCTTTGATTTACCTCCTGGAGGCATCACCCGACCATTCTTTTTGGGCATGTGTAAATCGAGAGCGATCATGTCGAAGACGGATTACTGCCGTGAGATTTCTTATTAATTCAACACGCTCTCTGAACGAAACGATGGAAGCGGCGGGGTCAGGATAGGATAAAGCCACTTCAAACAAATCGCGGTCATCCGGATCATCGTCAGCCAACAGTAGCGGTAATTTGGCTTTTTTGAAAATTCGGACACGTTTGTGCACCCATTGCGTTTCGTGAAAGAGAACTAAAAGAAGGCTTCACGTTGCCCTTTCGTTACATTAGTACTACTAAAATACTCGATCTAGCGCATGCTAAATCTATCCCGATCTAATTAAATATTGACATATGAAAACGACATTCTTGACCAGCGTGATATTGGTTTTAATAACTGTGATTCTTCTTTATGGGTGCAAGAGCGAGTCGTCTGCAGAGCAGGACGGTTCAGCAGACAGCGTTGATGTTGCCAGTTCGTGGAAACTGGGTGTGGCGTTCTGGACATTTCATGCTTTTAGTCTGCCTGAAGCATTGAACAAAATCGATAGCGCTGGTATAGACTATATAGAGGCCGTCACGTTCTTTAAGTCCGGCGCTGAACTGAAAGACTCTTTGATCGGAGATTTATCGCCTGCCGGAATTGAAAAAGTGAAAGCAATGCTGGCAAGCCACCGCCTCACCGTTGAGTCGATGTATATTGATGGGGGCACTACAGTCGATTCCTGGGTGAGGCAGTTTGAAATGGCAAAGACTATGGGGGCTAAGTTTGTGACCACAGAACCTCCACTGAAAATGTGGGATGAGCTTGATAGTTTAGCTGGCGTCTATGGGATGAAGGTAGCCATTCATGAACACTGGAAAGGGGTGAGCAAATACTGGCACCCAGATTCTGTGTTAGCTGCCATAAAAGGTCATCCGAATTTCGGGGCATGCGCCGACCTTGGGCATTGGCCGAAAAGCGGAGTTGATCCTTTGGAAGCTGTGAAGACACTTGAAGGCCATATCATCTCTGTTCATTTGAAGGATATTGCAGAGATGAATAATCCAAAACTTATGGATGTTCCTGCAGGTACTGGTATCGTTGACTTCCCGGCAATTTTCGCCGAGCTCAAACGCCAAAAATTTAATGGCCCGATCTATATTGAAAGAGATGCTGAAGATAAACCCAGCAATCTGCCATCGGTGATTAAGACGGTGGAGTATTTTAATACAGAAGTTGCCAAGCTGAAATGAGCAGTGAAAGGTAAACCCATCAGAAGGGAGCTTAACAGTAAAAATTTCAGGAGTTACAGGTCATTGTATCGTGTAACTCCTGTGTAATGATCTGGATAACGAATGTTACTACTTACGTCTACTTCTTAGCCTTATAAACATCTGCATCAGGATTGCCACCCGACATAAGATAAGCAAGTAAGTCTTTCAATTCGTCCTCATTTAATCTATTCATCGTTCCTTCAGGCATCGAAGAAACTTTTGAAGCACGTGTACTGGCCACTTCGCTTTTTAACAGTTCGCGAACTACCCGAGGTGCGAATGGATTTTGTGATACCGAGTATTTGGTGTCATCCTCAGTAACAACTCGGCCAACAACAGTCTTCCCATCTTTTAATGTAAATACAACAGCAGCATATTGATCAGAAATTGTCCGACTGGGCTCGATAATGGCCTCCAATATATCTTTGGCAGAGAACCGGGTACCCAATTGCGTCAGGTTAGGGCCTGCAGCGCCACCGTTGTCTTTCATCGTATGACAAGCGCTGCAAAGCACAGCAGCAAACATATTCTTTCCGTTTTCGAAATTTCTTGAATAAATGCCGTCTTTCGTTAACTCCAAAGCTTCTGTCAACTCCCAGTTTCTTCCAGGTCCTTTAGGTTGATGGTCTTTATCTACACCGATTCCCGCAGTGAGCGAAACCAGAGAATCGCCAGAAATTTTATTGTAAAATGCAAACTTGTCTTTGCCCGCATTTTCCAAAGCGGCTTTTCTGAGCTTATCAATATATCCGCGGAAACTATTACCTCCTTTATAACTAAAGGCATTGTAGAACCACTCGAAATATTTCTTGTGAAGGTCGTCATTCCAGCCCGTCTTGGATGCACTTAACACAGTGGCATAGTAAGTCTGTTGCGCAGCAGGTGCACTCGAGAGAGTCTTCGCGATATCCATACCATACTGTGGATTTCGCAGGATAAGATCAGCGGAAGATGTTAAGAGCTTGTCGCCCGAATCGTCTTTTGCGTTGGCAAGTAATGCCATAGTCTTCTCTACTGCTGAAGGCGCTTCGAGGGCAACCATTACTTTGCTGAGCGCACGATTCAATAAGTTGTTCTGAGCCGGATAATGTTTATCAAGATATGCGATGACATTTGCTTTGGTTGGCCCGGCGGGATTACCCATTCGAAGCAACGTTAGCTCAAAAGCACGAACAAGATCGATCTGTTGTGACTCTTTCAGTTTGCTAAAATCGATTTTCATCAAAGAAGCAAATATTTGATTCTGCACTGCGGGTTTCCCTTGTCTTGCCAAAGCAATCATTGTATTAATGACCGCTGCATCGTTTTTCTCAGCCAATGCCTTAGCCTGCCACTCAGCAACAGGTTGGTGCTCGAGTGCGACGCGAGATGCAAATCTGATGAACCTATCTTCATGACCCAGATTTGGCCAGATTTTCTCAACTGCTCCCGGCGTGGGTCCAACATGAAAGACTTCCATTTCCCGCCTTAATTTATTAAGATCATTTATTTCGGCTGCGGGTAGCTCTTGCGTTGCGCTATCGCCTGCATAGTAGACTCTGTACAGATCGGATTCCAATCGTCGTCCACCAGTCAGGAAATACAATGCACCATCAGGACCAATCACTCCATCAGTCAATGGGAGTGGCGTGCCTGAGATGAACTCTTCACCAGTCGCATTGTATGTTGAGCCATCGGGGGTTAAATGAATTGCATAAACGATTCCAAAGCTCCAGTCGAATGCGAGGAGAGCATGTTTATATCTCGCCGGAAATTTTGCAGCTCCAGCGTAAACTAAATTAGTGGGCGAGCCCTGACCAATGTTGATGACTGGAGGAAGGTTATCAGGATTCGAAGGTGACCACGGTGTAGAACCCGTTCTCCAACCAAATTCACTTCCGCTCGTGACGTGACAGATTCTTGTCGGACGATACCATGGTAGGCCGAAATCCCATTCCATGTCGGAATCATAAGCAAAGAGGTCTCCGGCTTCATTCAAAGTAAGATCGTAGGCATTACGATAACCATTGCTCAGCATCGTCATATTTTTCCCATCGGGATCAATGCTCGCAATCCAACCTCCGGGAGCGCGAAGTTCAGTAGCGTGACCGTTGGGATCGGTGTAGAGCGGAAGGATATTGTCCTCCTTGTAATTTGACAGAACTCTGTAGTGATCCATTTTCGGGGCCTTCGTGTAGTTACCCGCGATAAAGTATAATGATTTCTTATCTGGGGAAACGATTATGCTATGAGGTCCGTGCTCACCTGAAGCATCAAACTCCCGTAGCATCGTCATGGATTCAAACTGGTCATCGTTGTCTTTATCTTCAAGCCTGTACAATCCGCTGCCTTTTTCGAATTTGTCATCCTTAGTATGATTGATCATTACGTAAAGACTGTTGAATGCATACAGCAATCCTTGTGCATAGCCAACATTCAAAACAGTATCTGATTTATGGTCAGCAGACACAATATTGATTCGTTCGATCTGAACAGAATCTTTACTGCCAATAACAGGAATTGTCATCCGATACAATGCGCCGTATTGATCGGACGCATATAGTCTGCCTTTGGGATCAAAGGCCATCGAAACCCATGAACCATCATTGTGATCGGACGCTCCATACAAACGATCAGCCTTAAAACCATCCGGTACTTTCAGGCGCGCAAGTTTCTCATCAGAAACTTCTTTGGACTTTTCTTTGTCCTGACAGCCGATAAGTACAAGTAATAATGCACAGGCAGCAATGCTTGGCAATGTGATGCGGGTAAATTGTGACAGAAAAGGGTTCATAGAAAGGAAAAGAGATGAAAAACCAAATTATCAATTTTGAGAGTCACTCTGTAATGAATTGCAAAATAGTTTATATCTACTTATTTGTGGCAGCAGCCCATAATATTGAATTCTCTAACAGTTTTTTGTAGTCGGCGTTGTTGAAAAGGTCCGGAGAGTGACCCATGAAGATATAAATATTGCGTGCTTTCATCTTTTCATTTGTCCAGATTACAGGATGGTCGCCCATCTTTACCTCGGAATCAGGACGGTATGTTGATTCGATAACGGAAGCGATAACATGAACGCCGTCTCGTGGACTTTTATCATAGGTATACCATTCTTCGTTCTCGACTATAAAATTTGATGGAATCCCCTTCATTGAAGGATGTTTGCTGTCTTCAACGCTAACAGTGGCAGATGCAAACGTGGCGATGTATCCTTTCCATCGGATGCCACCCATAAAGTTTGAGAACCAGTTCCACATCGTGTAACCGTCAAATTCACCAAGAAGAGTTGCATGATGGAATCCTATCCAACCACCTTTGCCTTTTTCAATGTAATTCTGAAAAGCTTCTTTGGATTTATCGCTCCAGGTATATGGTGGAAAATCAAGCTGGATGAATAGTTGATATTGATCTAAGTATGTTTCATTGATTGGGTCGGCATGTTGGATGTAGTCGATTGTGAAGTTGTGTTTCTTCGCCATCTCAGCAAGCCAAATTTTTGCTCGTTCGGTGTACTTAATATGATGACCTCCGCTTTCGGCGATGGCAAGGACCTTGAATTTCTCTTTGGATTTAACAACTGGGTTTTCAGTTTGAGTGAAGCTGAGCGTGAAAAACAGGACGGGCAGCAATAAAAGGTATAGCGGTCTGTTCATTGAGGTAAAAGTTTATAATCATAATAAAAATTTATTAAGCTAACTAGTGTGTCGAAGCACATTTACAGAGTGTTTGTCTGACGGACGAATGTTGATGTGCAAGGATAGTATTTTGCGAACCGAAAATTAGTAAAAGGATAAATCCATAACGCGCGGAGGCACGCAGAGAACTGTGAGTTCCGCGGTGTGCGAACGCTCTAGTGTAACATCGGTCATTTAATCAAGCCTTCGCGGAACTCCAGGTAATTTAACTCCTCTATCTCCGCGTTAAATGGAATCCACTCGGAGCCTTATAAATTCTGTTAGATGCACCAATCCAAATTTGCATAACTTTCAATCCTCGAAACACAACGTCGATCAATGAGAACCTTGCCTATAATATTATTCATGCTCGCACTTTATGCCTGCATTACAAAAACAGAGACTGAACATCCCAAACTGAAAGGCTACATTGGCGTCAGCACGACCAACACAAACTACTTCGCATTTTCCGACGGTTCTCCATACATCCCAATTGGTATTAACATGGTTGGTCCCGACAAATATCCCGAAGGTTATCCCGACTCTGCATTCGTGGAAATAGAGGGGTGGATGAAAAACCTGTCGGCCAATGGAGGTAATTATATTAGAATTTGGCTAAGTCATCGCTTCTGGGACATTGAAGAAAGCGCTGGAGTTTATAGTCAGGATAAAGCAGAGCGCATCGATCGGTTCATCTCTCTCGCGAGAAAGTACAAGCTTCGAATCAAAATTACTTTAGAACACTTTCGAAGTATTACACTTGAGGAGAATAACCAACCGTGGGCTACGAAGTTTATCTATCATCGATCAAGAGGTGGTAAGCTCGATAGCGTCAGACAATACCTCGCCTCTGGAGAGGGCAGGAAGCTGTTCCTTGATAAACTGGATTTCTACAAGCGCCGGTATGGTGCAGATACATTATTTTTTGGATGGGAATTGTGGAATGAAATGAATGCCATGAAAGGACCTGAAGACAGTGTATTCTTTTCTTGGAACGTAGATATGTTAAAGGCGGTGAAGGAGCGTTTTCCTGAAAACCTTGTTATGCAGAGTCTCGGAAGTTTTGATACAGAATCCGTTCGGCCACTTTATCAAAAGATGATGCGGCTACCGGGAAATGAAGTCGCCCAGGTACACCGTTACTTAGACCCAGGCGCCCCGATGCCCGTTTGTCATGAGTCAATGGATATAATAGGATCGTCAGCAGTTGAAGAGTTGTTATCCTATAATTTGAACAAGCCGGTGTTGCTCGCCGAGACAGGCGCAGTCGAAGCGTATCATGCTGGCCCGAGCAGGTATTATAAAGTAGATACGACAGGGATAATGCTACATGATATCTTATTTGCTCCATTTTTTTCAGGTGCCGCAGGAACGGGGATGAGCTGGCATTGGGACTCATATGTAGCAAAGAATAACCTTTGGTTTCACTATAAGAGATTTAATGAAGTTGTTAAAGGGATAGATCCGATTCTTGAACGATTTGACCACTCCGTTGTCATCACACCTGAACTAAGAATCTATCGACTTAAAGGAAAAAATACACAACTCCTTTGGTTGCGCGATAAAACGAGTACGTGGCAATCAGAGTTAGCGGATCACCAAAAGCCGAGGCAGTTGTCAACCATAATACTCACACACGAAGATATAGGATTGCTCAACCCCAGACCTGTACAGGCGTATGATCCGTGGAATGACCGGTGGATAGAAATACAGGAAAAGGATGGTTATTATCCCATACCATCATTTCAACGATCGATCATCATTAAAACGATATTGGAAAACTAAAGCTTCGTGATAAGAAACTAAGTGGTCTTTTCAAGTGCTTTGCGACAGTACTCCACACACTTCGATACTTCTTTAACGGGATCAGATCCGGCAGGGATATCGTACTCCAGCTCTATCGTTGCGGGAAACTTGTACTTGTTCTTTTTCATGAGCTGAAGCACTTGAGCAACGGGCGTGTCGCCCTCTCCCCATGGCATATTCTCGCCACCATTTGCTTTTGACTTTCTGTCTTTGATGTGCATACTGAAGATGCGGTCGTGTTTAGCTTCCAGCAAAGGGATCGGATCAAAACCAGCGGCAACGTAATGACCAATGTCGCAATTCAAACCATTGTATTTCGCCTGTGATAGCGCTTCATCCCATGCGGTTATAGTTTGCTGCAAATGTCCATGATAACCGATACCGATCTTATGCTTATCGGCAAACTGACCAAGACGAAGGCTCTGCGCAGGGCTCGTAGGGATTTCAACTGTAACATGACTTGCACCCAACGCCTTTGCCACATTCAGAGAATATTCAACTTCAGCATCGGTATTCTTTTCGCCCAATGCATTTGGCTTCCACGCGTAAATGCTCACACCTGCATCATTATACATTTTCTTAAGTTGAAGGAATTTCTCCATTCCGACTTTTGCGCGCCACTGCGCAGTCTCGCCAGCTTTCTTTTCCATCGCTGCTTCTTCTTCGGGAGTGCGTTGAGGACGAGGTCCGGGCTTCATCGGTTCTGTCGAAGCGTGTGGTGCGCCGGCGAAAGCTTCAGCGGTGCTGCCCATAAGTTCGATCGCGCTGATGTTGCTGTCGATATAATATTTCAACAACTGCTCAGCGTTGCTTGGCAGGCTTCGGAATGAATATGAAATGGCTCCGATCTGAATGCCAGCAAATTTGGAATTTGGTTTGCCAAGGTTTTTCAAAATGGCAGGCGCTCCGAAAATCTTCGAAGTCATCATGGTTGCGCCTACAAGTGATACAGCCGACTTGCCTATGAACTCGCGTCGCGAAACTTTATTGAATTTTTGCATGGGATATCGTTGTTAAATAACCGAAGATTGAATGTAATACAAACGTTACCAACAAACAACTTGAGGTGTGTGGCTGCATATCATCTCCTAGTTGCTGGATTTTGATCATTCCGATAAACAGCCACTGAATCCATCAAAGCGGAGGTGCACTGAGAGTAATTGAGTTTCACGGAAGTCGATCATTTCACGATTACCTTTTTTGAAAATGACTTTTTCGAGGTAGTGACTCTTACTAAATAAATTCCGTTCGTCAGATTAGAAACATCAAAGGATGTTTTGACAAGTCCGCCGATGCCTTGGCTAACTTTGTTTGTTGCCATAATTTGCCCGAGCGTATTACACAATTCAATCAGCACAGTTCTGTCAACTGGCGAGCTATACGTTACAAACACAGTTTCACTTGCAGGATTTGGATACACTGAAAAATTCTTGTCAATATTCTCTTCGACGTCCGTAGTCACGATCGGCTCACCCGATAATTTAATTTGATCAAGCAGGAACACAGTACCGCTCGCAAAACCCTGTTCAGGTGAAAATTCGATTTTATCAACTTCTGCCCAGCTAAACTTGCCTGGAGGTGGAAACCAGACATTATCAAACGAACCCTTATCCTGTAAATTTTTCAACGGAATGGTTACATGATGCCATTCACTATCCCAGTTCGCGACAGACTCATCTATCGTAAGCCCAAATCTCCATGGATGATCCGTTGCGTCTTTTTTGGTATCGACGAACCTGATATCAAAATTCATTCCGTGCGTATTACCCTTGATCCAAAAATCGAGTTGGTAATTATTTTCTGGTAACAATGCCAAATTCACGTTAGGTTTGAAATCAAGAATGATGGACGCATACTGCTCGACGTTCTGCCATTGGATGGCGTACTTGTCGAACTTCACATCGTCGGAGGAATATAAATCAAGTGTACCCTTAGCCGCATAGCTGGTTTCGATTATTCCTTGTGACAGGTAGTCATCATAAATCACGAGTTCGGTTTTCTGAAATTCTTCCTTTGGAAGTTTTTGTTCAGGCGCGATGAGACCGAGCGTTTGTACCAGTGGGATATTTACGTCATAGTCGAAAAACTCCTGTGAGTTCTTGTTGAATATTCCAAAGCTGCCTGTATAGTCCCACATGGTCCACGCGATTTTCTTTTTCTCGAGATAGTTTCGCAGGGCCGAATACCAGGCTATCCGCTGACTGTTGTCGGTATTTGGAATAAACACTCCAAATTCACCACAATAAACTTTCACGTTGCGTTGCGTCGCGAAGTTGACTGCTACATCGAGAAGTTGTTCAATCCTGGCAACAGACCCCTGGTTCTTGTAATCATTCATCAAGCTTTCAATCCAGGTTCCTTTCAGTGACGTGGGAACTGGTGGCATTTTGGCTGCGTCGTATGGGAAGGGAACGCCAGAAACAGGTGCCATGGAAGGATCTGTCCAGGTCGCGCCCTGATGCGTGAAGATAAACGGATCGTAGAAGTGAAATGTGTAAATCAAATTCTGATCGGCGTATACAGGTAGCGTTGCGAGGTCATTATAGTTGTTATAATTGACGCCGCCGACGATGATCGTGTGCTTGCTGTCTTTGGTTCTGATGGCGTCAATAACGGTTTGTTGTATAGCACCCCAGGCAGAGGCGCTGATTCCGTGTGGCTCATTGAGAACCTCGTAAAAGACGAGACTTGATCGGGGTTGAAAATGATCTGCCATTTGCGCCCAGACTTTAGTCAACACTGTTCCAACGGCAGGGCTGGTGTCGTCATTGGGTTCAAAAGAGTGATTATCCAGTATTATATTCAGATTTAGTTGTTCTGCCCAATCGACCGCCTGATCAAGAAATTCAAATAGCAATGGGTCAATGGTGTAGTTGGGTGAACCGTCCGTCATTTCATTTAAATAGATCGGCAGCCGAATGACATCGCAACCCAGACTTTTTATATTTTCAAAGTCCTTCTTCGTGAATTTCGAAAACTGAATCTGTCTGGTATCCGTATTTTGAAACCACGTCGTGAGATTTACGCCGCGTTTAAAGGGCGCTTGTGGTTGACCGAAACCCGCAATCGAGGTAAAGGCGATCGAAATGCCTATGAGAGATTTTAGAATGGACTTCATCGAGGATGGAAGTTACAAAATTTTCCAGGAGTTCGATCTCCGATATAGTGGGCATACATTGATGGGAAGCATTGACCAGTAAAGTATTCGCATTCAGGATTTCTTCCGATATTTCCTGAGATAAAACGCTCATGCCCAGTTTCATTGTTATCATAGTCTTTATTCTTGCTTTCGCAATCTTTTATTCGAGACAACGAAAAAAGAAGCCACCACTTGACGAATTCCCGACTAAATGGAGAACGATCCTGCAGGGAAAAGTTATCTTCTACAATAACTTGTCTGATCCCGACAAACGTCGGTTTGAAAATGACGTGTCACGTTTTCTTGCTAATGTTAAAATTAATGGTGTCGAGACTGAAATCGATATCACGGATAAGCTACTGGTCGCCAGTAGCGCGGCGATCCCTGTATTCGGGTTTCCGGACTGGGATTATACCTTTCTGGATGAAGTACTGATATATCCTGGAGCATTCGATAGAAATTATAACATCAACAGCCATGAAGAGACCATTTTGGGGATGGTGGGTTCGGGTACGATGGAAGGAAAAATGATTTTGTCAAAGCCTGCACTGCACCGGGGATTTGACAACGGTACGGATAAGCAAAATGTGGGCATTCATGAATTTATTCACTTGTTGGATAAGGAAGATGGAGTAATCGATGGAATACCTACCGTCTTAAGAGGCAAGCAGTACGCATTGCCCTGGCTGGAATTAATCAGAAATAAAACAAAAGATATCCTCCAGGGTCAAAGTGATATTGATTTCTATGGTGCCACAAGTGATACGGAATTTCTCGCGGTAGCCGGCGAGTATTTCTTTGAGCGCCCGGAACTTCTTCAAAAGAATCATCCGGAATTATATGAACTTCTGGCCCGAGCATTTCAGCAAGACACGGCAAAGATTATGAAATCGGGGCCGAAGAGAGCCAAGCTCGAAAGGAATGATCCTTGTCCATGTGCCAGTGGTGAAAAGTATAAGGCTTGTTGCATGAACAAAGCGTAATAAAATCTTAATGACCAATGAAGTTAGTTAACCAAAGATTATATACATTTGTGCCATGACGAATTCGCAATTCTATATCGATCCAAAAGCAATCCTATGCATGGTGCAGAAGCGCTATGATTTACTCCCGGAGGATATTCTTGTATAGACTCATTGTTAAATGACGAAATAAGAAAAGCCCGGGCAGAAATGTCAGGGCTTTTTTACTTTAGAAACACTACCCCCATGACCCTCGAAAGTATAGTTGTAAAAATCAGAAACGAATTAATCCGCTCGATATCAGGAATAGATGCCTGGTTTGATAAGGAGACCCAATTGCTTGGCCATCGGTCGACAAAACAATCGAAATGTGCCCGCGAGTTGCTGGAAGATGTTATGCATACTAACAGACACCTGCTAAGGCTTATTGATAGTGCGCGCATGAATACTTCAACAGCAAACCTAGTTTACATTGCGGTGGAAGACTATTGTCTCCAGACACAAATACTCCACGATGCGGCCAGCCACGAGAAATTTGTGTCCGGAGAAATCAGAAGTATTGATAGAAAACCAACGTTATCTGAAATCAGGAATGAGATCCGCGATCAACTGGACCGTTGCCTCATTCACCTTGAACTTTTACTCGCAGGAGAAGCTCCGATTTTTAAAACAAAGCTTGCGATTGGTGATCTGAGGGAAATGGATGTGTATCACACTATTTATTTCCTGGCTGTTCATACCCGGAGATATTTGGGAGAGCTCGATGAAATATTACTGGACTTCAATCAGACTTCGGAAAAACGCCTGACTTTTAAAGCTTCTGCTGTCTGATTTTTGCTTGTACAAAATCATGCAGACTTTTCGGTTGATCAATCTTGATCTCGTCGAGGAGCCCTAATATAAAACGTGATGCACCCTCGAAATTTGATATCGGTCCGTGAAACAAATAGGCATCATCTTTCTTTTCAATGTATGGGATCGACAACGGATATTCCTCACGGAGCAACAGATATGAGCGCATGCTTAATATTAAAGTGATCCAGGTATCAGAATCTCCCGTCATTCCGAAGATATCCGATTGATTCTTCTGATGACGAGATTCGAATAGAAATGCTTTTTCGTGAATAATCACTTCTCCGATGCGATCAAGCTTGAATTGTTTACAGATCTTGTCGTGTGTATCGAGGGCAACGATTGACAGATAGTTATCGCCGAAATGAATCGGTTCAACCAACCTGTCTCGTATCTCGTTGCTATTGGCCGAATGATAGTTCTTTAAGATGATTTGCTTTTTACTTTTGATGGCCTCTGCGAGTTCCTCCACCATTTTACCAACTCGGGCCTTCAGGAAAAGACGCGGCATGCTGTCAATTTC
Organism: Chryseolinea sp.; assembly: GCA_039916665.1. Taxonomy (GTDB): domain Bacteria; phylum Bacteroidota; class Bacteroidia; order Cytophagales; family Cyclobacteriaceae; genus Chryseolinea. Next base: position 17,949 of record JBDSKX010000054.1, read on the forward strand.
TGAGTTGAGAGACAACTTCTTCAGTAAAATGTTTTTCAGCGGATTATCATTTGCACCCGCCACGATGAGCTTTTTGATCAGCCGGGTTTCTTCCACGGAGAACTGTGACTGCGATGGATCATCATCAGACGTAATGATGAAATAACGATTCTCAAAATCCTTCTCTAATATAAAGTCAACTTCTTCCAGAAGTTTCAAATAGCGGTAAATCGTTCTGTCGCTGGTATCAAATCGTTCTCCGAGTTGCCGGATTGTCCAATGACCTGTTTTCAGCACTGCAATGATCTGAAACAACCGCAGCAACTTTGCCTGCGGGATGATCGATTCTGTTTTTGTCGCTTTTGCCTTTGCCATAAGTTGTTAGCGGATAGATTGTTCTCCTGTGTGACACAAGCTGTCAAAGGCGCAATATACCTTCGATTCAAATAACAATGCTTATGGAAACAATGATGTCTGCAACCCTTCTGGTGAAGTGTCCACATTGTGGAAACCGGTTCTCACCGGAAGACTCGATCGAGCATGATTTGCGAGAACAGTTTGAAAAGGAATACGAGCAGAAACTTCTTGAAAGCAACAAGATTGTTGCAGAAAGAACCCGCGCCGAGCTGGGCGAGAAGTATAAACTCCATTTGAAAAAGCTGGAAGAGGAAAGCAAGCTGAAGGCGCAAAAGTTACGTCAGCTTGAAGAGAATGAAATTCGCGTTGAACAGCGCGAACGACAGCTGCGCGAGCGTGAAGAGTCGAGCGAAATAGAGATGAAAAGGCGTTTATTGGACCGCGAAAAAGCGATTAAGGAAATGGCGGATAAGTCGGCTATGGATAAAGCTCAACTACACATGCGCGAGATGGAGTCTAAGTTGAAACGCGATCGCGAATCGATCGACCTGGCAATTAAGAAGAAGGTACTCGAAGCAACTGAACAAACACGCGTCGAAGAAGGGATGAAAAGTGCCGAACTTCAAAAGAAGTTGGATGATCAGTCCAAAATGATCAACGAAATGAAAAGAAAAACGGAACAGGGTAGTATGCAAACACAGGGTGAAGTACAGGAACTGGCAATTGAGGAATTTCTCAAACATTCCTTTCCCCGGGATGTCATTGAAGAGATTTCAAAAGGAAAACGTGGTGGTGATTGCGTTCACATTGTAAAAGACCACTACACCAATGAATGCGGACGAATCCTCTATGAAAGCAAACGCACGAAACATTTTAGTAACGACTGGATTTCCAAAGTAAAAGATGATATGCGACTTCAACAAGCTTCACTCGGGGTCATTGTCACGGATGCGCTACCCGAAGGAATGGTTCGGTTCGGAGAACTGGAAGGTGTCTGGGTGTGTACTTTTGTTGAGTTCCGTGCTCTGGCATTTTTATTCAGAAGCAACATGAGTAGGATAGGAGAGGTGTTGTCGGCACAAGAGAACAAAGGCGAGAAGATGAATCTCATCTATAGTTATGTCACAAGCATTGAGTTCAAACAAAAACTCGAAGCGGCCTTTGAATCGTACAGCGATATGCACGAGGATTTAATGAAAGAAAAACTCTTATTTACGTCGCAATGGGCGAAACGCGAGAAGAAACTATTGAAGGCTATGGAAAATCTTTCGTCACTGTATGGCGACGTGCGGGGAATTGCGGGAGGAGCAGTACAAGAAATAAAGGCGCTGGAGTTGAGCGAGAGTAGTTTGGTGGAGGAGTGAAAGATACCGCAACGAAGCAATGGACGCAAATTTGCTCATTGGATCGAAGTTCGCCCAGTTCCTAAGAACTGCTGCGCAAACTTTTTTTACTGAATCGAACGATATCGAAGCCTAAATTCGGGTATAGCTAATAATACTATTGCGGCCGTTGCGCCTTTGCAGTGATTGCATTTTTAATATATTTATCAGAACAATCATTCATTGTCATGACAAACCGCCGCACATTTATAAAACAATCTGCCGCCGCGAGCGCCGGATTATTCGTCGCTCCAAGTGTTTTTAGTTTTCACGGATCGCCCAATGAAAAAGTTGTCATGGGCGTGATGGGTACAAATAGCCGTGGACTTTACCTCGCAAAGATGCTGGCCAAGCAACCAAATGTTGAAGTTGCTTATATATGTGACGTAGATGAAAATGTCATT
>JBDSKX010000055.1:0-41814 GCA_039916665.1 Chryseolinea sp.
GTACGCCTACTACCTCGCGATACATTATATTGTTCATGCTTATCAGCCACCAAAGAACTTTTTGAAGATACTTTGGATTAATCATGGAATCCATCACTACAAAAATGGTGATGTGGTGTTTGGGGTATCGTCGCCGTTGTGGGATTACATTTACGGCACGATGAGATTAAGGGAGCAAGAATAAAAAATCAAAGCCGCTTTGGGAGTTCCGCCGCGGCTTCTATTGCTCAGGTTTAGCTAGGTGATTAAATTTTTGTTTGGCCTGCATCTTTGCGCACGTCCTTCTTCGTGTACGTTGGGCACGTATACTGAGAACAGGCGGAGATAAGGACGCTAGCCAGGATCAAAACAACCAATGACTTTTTCATGTCTGACGATGTTTACCGGATCAAAAATAAGATAACACCCTCCCGTATTGTTTTTATTTTAGGCCAATTTCTTACATAGGCCCTGAAACTTTTGAGAAATTAAGTTTTCCGAGCTCGAAACAGAATTGGGAGTTTAATGGTTTTACAGACACGTACTAAAATATCGTTTCATGCTTGGATACAGGTTTTCTAACTATACACCGCCACCTGGCAACGCAAAAAGCGACTTTGACAAGCTGCTAAAGGTATTTATGCAACTCATTCTCATTACCGCGGGAAACGTTGCCGAAGCTTTGCAATGGCTCACTGAGGTTGATCGCCAGTATGGGCTCACGAACGCCAAATACGGGATGGGCGATTTTATTGAAGATCTCAAGAAGAAAGGCTACATCACGGATGAAGGTCCTAAAGGTGAGTTCAAGCTGAAAGCAAAAAGCGAACAGAATCTAAGGCAATCGGCGTTGGAAGAAATCTTCGGCAAGCTCAAGAAAACAAAAGGGGGAGAACACAACACACATCATAGCGGCCGCGGAGACGAGCAAACAACGGAACGCAGGGACTACGAATTTGGTGATACTCTCGAGCAAATCTCTGTAACTGATTCATTGAGGAATGCACAGATTAATCACGGCGTTGAAAACTTCTTCCTGACTGAGCAGGATCTAGAAGTAGTTGAAAGCGAATTCAAAACGCAGACTTCTACGGTACTGATGATTGATATTTCACACTCCATGATTCTCTACGGCGAAGACAGGATTACTCCCGCAAAAAAAGTTGCTATGGCGCTGGCGGAGTTGATCACCAAAAAATATCCCAAAGACACATTGGATATTCTCGTTTTCGGGGACGATGCATGGCAGATTGAAATCAAAGATCTGCCTTATCTTCAAGTCGGCCCATACCATACCAATACCGTTGCAGGACTTGAGCTCGCCATGGATATTCTGAGAAAAAGAAAAAATTCCAACAAGCAGATCTTTATGATCACAGATGGAAAGCCAACGTGTATCAAACAGGGGATTAAATATTATAAGAATGCATTCGGACTTGATCCAAAAATTCTTGCCAAGACATTAAACCTTGCAGGTCAATTAAGAAAACTTAAAGTACCTGTCACTACATTCATGATCGCCACCGATCCGTATTTGAAATCATTTGTCCGCGATTTCACCAAAGCAAATAATGGAAATGCCTACTATAGCAGCCTGGAAGGATTAGGGAACCTTGTATTTGAAGACTTCAAGAAGAACAGGAGGAAGAACTTATAGCTTCCTGCCAGGTATTGATCACACAATTAATTCAACAAAATGGACCACACGAAAATCAAGACGCTTGGGGAACTCAAGCGTGCGGGATACAAATCGAAATCAGTAAAAGATGAACTAAGGGAAAATCTGATCGCACGCCTCAAAAGCAAGCAAACTGTTTTTGAGGGGATATGGGGTTATGAGGAAACGGTTATTCCCGATCTTGAGCGCGCAATTCTTGCCGGTCATGATGTTAACTTGCTTGGATTGAGAGGACAGGCCAAGACGCGCCTCGCCCGGCTGATGGTCAATCTATTGGATGAGTATATCCCTATCGTTGCAGGTTCGGAACTCAATGATGATCCTTTGCATCCAATCTCACGTTTTGGAAAAGATCTTTTAAAGGAACACGGTGATGCAACGCCTGTAAGTTGGGTTCATCGCGATGAACGCTACGCTGAAAAGCTTGCGACACCAGACGTTTCTATTGCCGACCTTATTGGTGATGTCGATCCCATTAAAGCAGCAACGCTAAAGCTTCCTTATTCAGACGAACGCGTGATCCACTTCGGCATCATACCCCGTTCCAATAGAAGCATTTTCGTAATCAATGAACTCCCCGACTTGCAGGCGCGGATTCAGGTAGCATTATTCAACATTTTACAGGAAGGTGATATTCAGATTCGCGGGTTTAAAGTCAGGATGCCGCTCGACATTCAATTTGTTTTCACAGCAAATCCCGAAGATTATACCAACCGCGGGAGCATTGTCACACCGTTGAAAGACAGAATTGATAGTCAGATTATAACGCATTATCCAAAGACACTGGAGATTGGGAAAAGAATTACGCAACAGGAAGCGCGGTTAAAAGATGTTCAGCGAAGTATGGTCACTGTCAATGAAATTGCCAAGGACCTTGTCGAGCAGATAGCCTTTGAAGCTCGTAAGAGTGAATTTGTCGATGCCAAGAGCGGTGTATCGGCGCGTCTTACTATCTCGGCGTATGAGAATCTCGTTGCTGCTGCTGAGCGCAGGACAATTATTAACGGAGAAAAAAATACTCGCATCAGAGTTTCCGACTTCATTGGTGTCATCCCAGCAATCACGGGTAAAGTAGAACTTGTGTACGAAGGAGAACAGGAAGGTCCAGGTATTGTGGCCGCGAATCTCGTTGGCAAAGCGGTAAGGACACAGTTCCTCAACCATTTTCCGGATCCTGATAAATACAGAAAGCAAAAAGAAAAAAGTCCGTATAAGAAAGTCTCCAATTGGTTTGGCGATGGCAACACCGTTGATCTCCTCAATGATATTTCTCAATCAGAATACGAAAAAAAGCTCAATGATATTCCGGGGTTGATGGATCTCGTAAATGAATTTCATCGCGGTCAGGATAGTCCGACTAAATTGTTCTTAATGGAATTTGCATTGCATGGCCTTGCGGAATATAGTCTCATTTCAAAAAATACGCTAACTGCCGGATTGCAGTTCAAGGATTTGCTGAGCGGCATGTTTACGCTTCCGAAGCCAGGCCAGGAAGATGATGATGAAGATGAAGATATCGCACGCGGAAAGTTTTGATCTACCGCTCTAGGTCTGTTGCTTGCGGCATTCCGGATGGAGATTGGATTGGTTGTTTTCTTGTTGATAGGAAGGAAAATGTTGCGTTGAGAAAGACTGAGTGTTTTCATCGCAAAGGGGCAGACCCGCGGAGAAAATAGAAACAAAAAATGACGAAAATTCACAGTTAAGGCAAATGGCGCTAAGCAAGCGCAGACGGTAGGAGTATAATAAATTATCCTTGCATTCTCTGCACCTTTGCGAAGAATACATTCCTTTTGATATATTGTCGGTGAGTTCGGGAGCTATCCCGTTTTAATGCATTTAGTTTAATTAATAACTTTTTGCTTTATGAACAGCTTGCCATTTTCCGCCTTCAGAATACAGGAATCAATTAAGTTTAATCCTTCCGTTGTGCAGGATCTGAAAGATCGTGTGACAAAAGGTGAGGGCGCGACACTGGAGTTTAAGCGGAAGGCTGCCAATCCTGAAAAGATCGTTCGTGAAATGGTCGCGCTTGCCAATACAACTGGTGGGAAGCTTTTGATTGGTGTTGGTGATGACGGTTCAATCCCGGGAATAAAATTTCCGGAAGATGAGTCGCACGTCATCCAGAAAGCGTTGAAGCTGGTAAGACCGTTGCTTGACGTTAAGGAAACATTTATTCTACTTGCTCACAACAGGACTGTTGTACAATATGAAATAGCTGAGAGCTTAACGAAGCCTCATTTCATCGAAATGGAAGATGGGTCGCGACATTACTTTGTGAGAGTGGACGACAAAAGTATAAGGGCTAGTCGCGAAATGAAGGAGATCATCAAACAAAAGCAACGTTCTCGGAATATCAAATTCAACTATGGTGATCATGAAAAATTTCTCATGAAATATCTCGAATCAAATCAACACATCACGCTGAAGGAATTTGTTTCAGCTTCGGGCTTGAAGAAATTTTACGCGTCAAATAAACTTATCCGGCTTGTGCTCGCCAATGTATTGCGTATCGTTCCAAATGAAAAGGGTGACATGTTCCGTTTGGCATTCACAAAATTTTAATGAAAAAAATACAAACGGGACATCAAGCTTTCGTTTTCATTCATTACATTTCGTAAACCAAGTTCTTTGTGTAGCATGTCGAAAACCAAAAAGGAAAAAAAGATCTTTGTCCTCGATACTTCAGTAATTATCTACGAACACAATTCAATTCTCAATTTCGACGAACACGATGTCGGCATTCCTATAACAGTGTTAGAGGAACTTGACAACTTCAAAAAAGGAAACGACAACAAAAATTTTGAGGCGCGCGAGTTTATCCGTTTACTTGATAAGCTTGCTAAGGGTGGGATGCTTCACAATTGGAATCCGATCAACGGAAAAGGCAAAGGCGTTTTCAAAGTATTAATGGACACAAAGAGCGCTGTCGATGCCAATAAGATATTCAACGAAGACAAACCCGATCACCGGATACTTAATTCAGCGCTGCAGCTTCAGAAAGAAGCCAAAGACAAGAGGGTTATCCTGGTTTCAAAAGATGTAAATCTACGTCTCAAAGCTAAGGCACTCGGACTACAATCGGAGGATTACACAACGGGTAAGGTTCAAAACATTTCTTCCCTTTATACTGGAAAGACAATCGTTGAAGACATTGATTCAAACATGATCAATCTTCTTTACGAGAAAGGGTATTGTCCTCCTGGTGAGTTATTGGGTAAGTTAAAGGTAACAAAGAATCATTATTATATTCTTAAGAGTGGAAAAAAGTCTGCGCTTGCATACTATAATCCTCTCAATCAAATGCTGGAGCATGTTGAAAAGCGATCTGTATATGGCGTAAAACCACGGAACGCCGAACAAACTTTTGCAATACATGCTGCCTTAAAGCCCGAAATTAAACTTGTTTCGATCCAAGGTGTGGCCGGCACGGGAAAAACATTGCTTGCATTAGCAGCAGCATTGGAACAGAAAAGAGAATACAAGCAGATCTATCTTGCACGTCCGATCGTTCCGCTGAGTAACAAGGATATCGGATATCTGCCAGGAGATATTAAGTCCAAGGTGAATCCCTACATGGAACCGCTTTGGGACAACCTGAAGTTTATTCAGAATCAATACAGTGAGACTGACAAAGAGTATGCGAGAATTACCGAAATGGTAAGTCAGGAGAAGCTGATGATCACGCCGTTGGCATATATTCGTGGACGCAGCTTATCTAACATTTGTTTTATCGTAGATGAAGCGCAGAATCTTACACCTCACGAAGTAAAAACGATTATCACCAGAGCTGGTGAAAACACTAAGATCATTTTCACGGGCGATGTCTATCAGATTGATACGCCGTATCTTGATTCCCAGAGTAATGGGCTGTCGACATTGATTGACAGATTACAAGATCACGAGTTATATGCGCATATTACGCTGGAAAAGGGGGAGAGATCGGAGCTGGCGAATCTGGCGAATGAACTTTTATAATTACACACATTACGGTTTACCGATAGAGTAGGTTTTTGCAAAGTCTTCATGATAAACGATTGATTAGAAATATACCTTCGCTTGATGGGCTTCGGGCGGTGTCGATATTTCTCGTCATTACCGGACATATTTTACTGACAACTCCATTACCCGATGCGCTGGCTTTTTTGCCTGCCAATTTCAATCTGTCCGGCCTCGGCGTTAACATCTTTTTTGTCATCAGCGGTTTCCTGATCACTTACCTCCTACTCGTCGAACGACAAAAAACAGGACAGGTAAATTTTCTCGCATTTTACCAGCGAAGGGCGCTCAGAATATTTCCTGCTTTTTATACTTATTTATTCGCGATTAGCATCGTTAACTTAACCGTTAATCTTAACCTGTCGTGGCCGATGATTTTGGGTGCAGGACTGTACGTTCAAAACTTTGTTCCGTGGGGACCTAACTGGTTCGTTGAACATACCTGGTCGCTGTCAGTTGAGGAACAGTTCTACATCCTTTGGCCATTTCTCTTTGTCAGATTTCCGAAATTAAAAGGTATAAAGTCATACGCAGTTGTCTTGATTCTCTGTGCAATAATCCGTTCGTTGAACTATAAATCTCCCGACGTTGCGATTTATTTTCTTTCGCCATTCCTCATGAACGCAGACTTCCTTTTCACGGGTTGCTTTATTGCATATCAATATTTTTACAGGGCGGAAGAAGTGAGAGCCTTAATACTCAAGGCAAAGCCAATATTTGTTTTGATAGCAATCGGTGTCCTTTGGGTGACATCCCGGTTCGAATATCATCCCATTTACGACAGGATATTCATTCCCCTGTCGGGCATCGCCGGATGTCTTTGCATCGGATTTCTTTTGCTTTATTTCATTGAGAAAGACGACACGGCCGGATACCGATTCCTGAATCTCCCGATCGTGAAATTTGTCGGAAGGCTTTCCTATAGTATCTATCTATGGCAGCAGTTATTTTTAAGTAATCTCGGGCTATGGATCACAACTTTTCCGCAGAATATATTGGCGACCGTTCTTGCAGCATTGTGTTCTTATTTCTTGATTGAAAAACCTTTTTTAAGAATTAAAGAAAGATTCCGGGCCGTCCCTATTAATACTTTTCCTGATCGTTCGGAAACTCCTTTGCTTTGATGTCTGCAATGTATTTCCCGACTGCGTCCGTAATTACACTATGCAAATCGGCATATCGCCTTAAAAATCTTGGCTTAAATTCTTTAGTGATACCCAGCATATCCTGCATGACCAATACCTGACCATCAACTTCCGGACCGGCGCCTATCCCTATGGTTGGGATCGTAACGGAACTGGTAACCTGTTTGGCGAGTGACGCAGGAATTTTCTCCAGAACCATACCAAAGCACCCGCATTTCTCAAGCATCTTAGCATCCTCCAGAAGTTTGTTAGCCTCTACTTCCTCTTTGGCTCTCACGGTATAGGTTCCAAACTTATATATCGATTGAGGTGTGAGTCCCAGGTGACCCATAACAGGTATTCCGGCGCTCAGTATTCTATCAATAGAATCTTTTACCTCACTACCGCCTTCAAGTTTCACAGCGTGACCGCCACTTTCCTTCATAATACGGATTGCTGACCTCAATGCCTCGCCTGAACTTCCCTGGTATGTTCCAAACGGCAGATCCACAATAACCAGGCAACGCTTGACGGCGCGCACTACAGAGGCAGCGTGGTAGATCATCTGGTCTAGTGTTATCGGCAATGTTGTCTCATATCCAGCCATCACGTTGGATGCCGAATCTCCCACCAGAATAATGTCTATGCCCGCGCCATCAATAATCTTAGCCATGCTGAAATCATACGCAGTAAGCATCGCTATCTTTTCTCCACGGGCTTTCATTTCCCGTAGCTGATGCGTTGTAATTCTCCTGATGTCCTGTTTTTTGTTTGCCGACATGGTTATAATTTACACGAGATAAACAGCAATGTCTTTCACGAGGTTCACCTCCACATGATCCTTGATCGTAGTAGCAAGTGCATAACCTGTGTATTGGGGGTAGATCGGAAAAAGCGTATGGCTTCTGTTGACCAAAACTGCAGTCTCTATTTTTTTGACCTCAACATCGAGAAAAGGTTTCATGCCATAGGCGAACGTACGGCCGGTATTTAGGACGTCATCCACCAACACAATGCATTTCTTTTTCAACGTTTTTACATCACAGTCTAGCGTAATCTCATGCTGCGACGGAGCCACTTTATCTACGCTTATTTTTACGAGTATTACTTCGAGCGGTGAGATAGACTGAACTTGTTTTACGAGAAGCTTGGCGAGTATATAACCTTGTCCTTCGATACCTGCCACAATGATACTCTTCTCATTGAAGTTATGCTCGTAAATTTCATAGGCCATGCGCTTGATCTTCTGCTGCACCTGACGCTCATCTAATATCAATGTCTTCTCACCAATCATAATTCCATGAATTCGCTTTCATCCGCAAAGATATCGTTACAATACTGGTAACGGCATCGATTTGCTATCCTTAAATGTAGAAAGAATCACCATGGTCTGAAGACTGTCTACCACGTCAATATTCGATACTTTTTCTAACATAAGCTGTTGATAAGCAGCAATATCAGCACAAACAATCTTGAGGATAAAATCGCCGGCGCCTGTTATGTGATGGCATTCCACCACCTCATCAATGTTCTTGATGGCGCTGATGAACTTTTCGATGTTCTCCTTATTATGACCTTTTAAAGACGCCATGACGAAAGTACTGACGCCAATCCCGACACTTCCCGGGTCAATCACAGCGTGGTAACTTCTGATCACGCCCGATGTTTCAAGTTTATTTACTCTTTCCAGTGTCGGCGCTGGAGAGAGTCCAATCTCCTTGGCTAGATGTGCATTGGTGATATTCGAATTAGCCTGCAAGATCTCCAGGATTTTGCGATCTGTAGCATCTATCTTAATGGGTTTCATATTTATTTACAGGTGAGAGGTCAATCCAAATAAAATTTGGCGAAAAGATATGGAAAAAAGGTATTCTTTTGACCGCGAGCGTGTAAAGATTACTTTAAAAGTGAAGATTGGTAGAGATCCAACAGCATACGAGTCGTTCTTTTCGACGAAAATTTGTCACGGACGCCACGGTAAGCCTTCATTCCCATATTTTCTCTTTGCTGAGGATGACTTATCAGAAACTCTATGGAATCTGCCATTCCATTGACGTCTCTCAAATTGACTAACATCCCGGTCAACCCGTCGTCTATTATTTCTTCCGGGCCGCCACATCTTGTGGCTATAACAGGTCGACCGGCGTACATTGCTTCGAGACAAGTAAGTGAGAAAGATTCCGACTCAGAAAAATTAAGCAAGAGCGCGCAATGTTTGTATTCGGCAAATACATCTGTTTGAAAACTCTTCCATTCCACCTGCGAGGCAATAGAAAGCTTTTGACTTTCTGTTATGAGTTTCTGTTTATATAGTTGATTCTTGGCAAGCCCCATATCACCGCCGACAAATCTTAACTTCCAATCAGGATGCTTCTGCGCAATCATTGCAAAGCTTCTTAGCGCGTATTCGTGGCCTTTTCCCTCAATATAATTGGACATATAAAGTATTATCCTGGAATTGGAGGGAGAATAGTCAATTGATATCTCGGGGATTTGTTCTGGAATATGAAATACACTTGACTGATATGGAAGTTCCGTTTTCACCCGATTTGATACGGCTATAGTTGACGCCGCAAGCCGTAGGTGCCAAAAACTCCAGAAATGGACAAGTCCATTTGAAAATTTCGACGGTAAGAATCGAACGTATACTACATAAGGCACCCTTCCACCAAACAATTTGTAGGCGGAAGGCAACAGATTATAAAGGTCATTGGAGACTATCAAGTCTGCAGAAAGTTCATTGACAATGCGAAATGTTTTGATAGTATTTATCAGCAGCATCGGAAAATAGATCAACAAAGAAAAAAGATCTTTCCTGATTTCGAGCATGCCTAATTCCAGGACGTTAAAACCTTTGGAATGTAAGAAAGGTTTGCCCAGGCTATGTTTTGGAAGAATGAATGTAAAGTCGAAATATTCCCGAAGAAGAAGACTACTTCGCATAACCGATATTAACCCACCGGTAATGTCCCTTCCATTCTCGATAATTATGACTCTTGGCTTACTTGCCATTTCCCTTTAATCCTATTCTTTGCATCAAAGCATTCAGACCGGAAGAAAAACGTTTTAGCTGCCCGCCAACACCCTCTGTGTTTACATAAACAGTATTGTGTTCTGAAGCAATTTCATTCTCCGGCCTTGTTGGCGTATAATAATAAGTGGCAATAGATTTTCTGTTAACTCCGGGCGGCGTCTTAAGTGGTTTAGGGTGACCGTGATAAGAAACTTCATTGGTTTCAAATATCACACAGCGATTGAATGTCGGTGCGATCCTTGCAAGCAACTTCTTTTTGCCTTCCGATAAGTCCCAAAGCTCGAGATGGCCCTCATAGGAATCGTGCCAGTGTTGATTCATATACACCAGCACATTGAGACGTCGGTGATATTTTGTTTTTGGATGAATATTGTAGTCAACATGTACGTTCAAAAATGCACCATTGATGGATTGGTGCAGGCCACCGCCGAAAAGTTCAGAATCGCCAAGTAGGTCTTGAACACCGGTGACACGATCAAGCCACAACAGGAATTGTTTTGAGTTGAGTTCTCCAAAAACCTCATTAAAGACAGACGACGGTTCGAACGTCGTCTTCTGAAATTTATTCTTTTGATCGACATACATCGTACCATCCCATCTACCATCTGCAATTACAGGATAGCTATTCAAAATCTTTTCGGACGCATCTTTCCTGAAGAAATCTTCGAACATGGTAAAGTGGAACGGCTTCCTGGACAAGAAGTCGCCTCGAATCATTTCCTCCCGTTCGAGCAGGGAGTCGAAATCGATTAAAAGCATTATCAGATTATTACGTTAGGTTTCGCGATTACGAGCAGCTCGTGGCCATCACGCTGACTGCCTACAACCTGAGATATTCCATCCCACGATTGTAGCAGGTTGAGATCAAAAATCCAATCGCCTGTCAATACGAGATAAGGATTGTGTTTAAAACACGTTGTTGCAAATTCGATATCAAGATAGTTGGGATGTAGGAAACCCCAGCCTACATGAAAAACATACGGTTCTCTTTTCCGGTATTCAGCCGAACCGTTAGGGCAAAATGCCATGAATATCCCTTCCTTCCCGAGTTTCTTTCTGCAGAACTCCACAAAGTCAGAAATTACCGGCAAGTGCTCGATAGCATGACTGCTCATGATGAGATCATGATCGTTGCGTACCTTTTCTCTTGAAGAATGAATGACGACATTGATCTTCTTTCCGAATTCTGCGCGTGCTCGTGAGATCTCAAAGCCCTCCGCGTCGAAGCCGGCCTCTTTTAACTGATAAACAGAATATCCCCAACTTGTTCCATAATCAAGAATTCTGCCCGAAGTTGAATTAAGCAATTTCGTTACAAAAGGAGTGTAATTTCTTTTATTTGCAAAGTTGGAATTTTTCATTTCAACAAGTTCCTTATCTGTCGGCATGCTCGTAATCTCTTCGGTAACTTCAGAGTAATTGGCCTTATATTCCTGTTGATAGAAATTATTCAAGAACGTCTCGTTGTCGACCGGAAATCTAAAATTAATCTTGCAAGAATCGCATTTGTAAAGACGGGTTACCCAGTATTTCTTATCAATACATACCAAGTTCTTGTTTCCACAGTTCGGACAAGTTTTATCCTGCGCCGAATTCAATATGGAACGAAATAGGTACTTAAGCTTTTGTTGAACCATCAGGTTGCCTGTTGAGATCCAAATTTACATCAACTTCTCAGTGGGGCAATATCGTCAATTATACCTCTCCACTGTTTATATGCCTTTTCATAGGAAAAATCGCGCATCCGTGTCGACGACATGCTACCCATAATATTTGCGAGATCGGCGTTTCCGATGATTGTCCTAATAGCTTCTGCACACTGCGCGTAGTCATCCGGCGTTTTCAACATGGGTACAAGCGCTCCATATGAATTCCACTTCAAGCTCTTCCTTCTGCCATCATAACATTCATTTTCCAAAATTTCTCTCGGGCCATGCGGGCAGTCTGTTGAAACGACTGGTAGTCCAAGGCTCATCGCTTCTGCAAGTGCATTTGGAAATCCCTCCCACGACGAGGATAAGACAAATACTGAAGCGAACTTTAAAAATGCGAAAGGGTTTTGTTTGTAGCCGAGGAACACAACGTCTGTTGTACTTGACGGCTCGTCGCCTTCGAAAGAGGAAAGCTTTAGATTCACACAAACGCTAAGCAGCTGTTCTTTTAGTTGACCGGAGCCAAGAATGATTAGTCTGCAGTCAACACCAGCTGTTTTTAGTTCTGATATAACATGCAATAGTCCCTCAAAGTTTTTTTGTGGATGAAGTCTGCCTGTTGCTACAATGGTCGGCTTACTAAAAAGTTTCATTGTCTGGTTGTCTGCCACCGCAGACCCTAGAGTCTGTAGCTTGTCTACATCATAATAGTTGTAGATAACCTTGATTTTAGAAGAATCAAGGTAGAATACTTTTGTAAGTTCTTCGCCTATTCCCTTGCTCACGGAGACAATCTGATCAGCCATTCTATAGAGTATGGGAATAAGAAAATGCTTTCTGAGAATACCAATCATTCCCTTGATTTCTTCGTCTCCGGTTTTTGAGCCTCTGACGCTAATGATTGTTTTATCCCGGACACGTGACAATATATTCACATAGTCGGCGCCTTCAAGAAAACTGATACAGATTTCAATTTTCAATCTCTTTTTTAGCTTTCTTGTCCGAACAACTCTCAGAAAAAAATAGAACATCTTCATCAAGATCGATTCTCCGGCGGGGACGTTCAAAGAATGGATGCTTCCTTCAACCGGGTACGCCTGCTTAATGCTACTATTAAAAACAACAAAATGAACCTCGCTAAAATCTGAGATCAACTGACTCAAGGAAGCCATTGATTTCTCCGCACCGCCTTGTCCAAAATCGGGTGACAATAGCATAACTTTACGGGAGGATTTTAGTTCGCCCATCTTCTATACCACAACACAAAACTGAGCAGTCGCCACATCTTCTCGATATTATACTCTTTGCCACTTTTCTTATAGAGGCGGTACTTATTCACCTCTCTCAACACTTCCTTCTTATTTATAAATGGGATATCGGCAAGAACGCTATCCGATAAAGTCTGATCGAAGAGTCGGTCAATATCGTTGCTAAACCATTGAAACATTGGAATGCTGAAGCCTTTTTTTGGACGGTCAAATAATTTCTCAGGGTAGTAGCGACTCAGTAGTCTCTTGAGCAAATATTTAGGCGTTCCATCTTTCAATTTAATAGCCATTGGAATCCTTGACGAAAATTCTATAAGGCGGTGATCCAAAAACGGATCCCTTGATTCAATTCCATAATGCATAGAAGCTCTATCAACTTTCACAAGGAGATCATCAGGCAGATAGTGTCGAAGGTCCCAGTCCATCATGTCATGAAACATGCTGCCTTCTGTGCCCAGAATTCCGAGTGCTGGTGGTTTCAGGCCGTGCATCAGGTTCGCGATCTCATCATCTGCCTGATTGGCAATGTATGATTCAAAGAATTGCCTGTTGTTCTGAAATGACAGGAGCTGTTCAAATGCATACAGTCTGTGCTCAAAATTCTTGGCGGGTATTAATCTGCGCATAGATGGCGGAATCAAAGCTTTACTGGTTGATACCAACCTTGTCCGCCAGAAAGATGGTACTTGAGAAAGCTTGTCTCGAAGCGATGCTGCAGCAAAATAATGTGGATAACCACCAAATAATTCATCTCCTCCATCGGCCGACAACACTACCTTTATTCCATGATCTTTTGCAAGTTTTGAGATACACGCAAACGGTAGACCCGATGTATCGGCGAAAGGCTCATCGTATATTGAATAAAATTCCTTGAGTATCTCTTTTGCTTCATCGACCAGCAATATTTTCTCTGTGTGTTCAACTTTTAGGTGTTCGGCAACGATTCGTGCAAACCCTGATTCATCGAATTTACGGTCGGGGAACCCAATGGTAAAGGTCCGGATGCCTCCAACATGTTTTTGAAGGACCGCCG
This sequence comes from Chryseolinea sp., assembly GCA_039916665.1. Classification (GTDB taxonomy): domain Bacteria; phylum Bacteroidota; class Bacteroidia; order Cytophagales; family Cyclobacteriaceae; genus Chryseolinea. The sequence continues at coordinate 13,771 of JBDSKX010000055.1, forward strand.
ACAATAGAGAGCTGTCAATGCCACCGCTCAGAAATACACCCACTGGCACGTCGGCTACCATGCGATATCTGAACGACGAGATTAACAAACTTTCAAGTTCGTCCAATAAGTCATTTTCATTCGCCCAACTTTGTTCGACTGATGCCAGGTCCCAATATCTGGTCTTCGTGATTTGATCTCCTTTTACCTTAATAAAGTGTGCAGGTGCGAGTTTGCATATACCGTGGAATGGTGAGCGTTCGCCTGGTATATAACCAAACTTGAAGTATAACGATATCGCCGTTGGATCTATCTCTTTTGGGATATCAAATGCGAGTAGTGCCTTTAGTTCGCTGGCAAAATAGAACGCTCCTGCATGAAAACTGTAATAGAGCGGCTTAACGCCAAGGCGATCGCGAAATATATAGAATGATTTTTCAAGATCATCATAGACGCAAAATGCAAACATTCCAATAAACTTGTCGACACATTGCTCACGCCACGCATCAAACGCCTTGATTAAAACTTCAGTATCTGAATTGGAAGTGAACCGGTAACCCCGTGCCTCAAGCTCGCCTCGAATCTCCTTATGGTTGTAAATCTCTCCATTAAATACCAAAGTAAGGTGTTCATAACGATATGGCTGTGCGCCGAGATCAGACAATTCGATGATCGATAATCTTGTGTGGATAAGGCCAACGCGGTCCGATTTAAAAACACGTTGATCGTCTGGCCCTCTGTGGCTAAGCTTCGAGATCAATGACTCTATCTGAGCATCGTTTACCTGCGCGTTATAATAACCGGCAATCCCACACATCCCTTAGTCCTGTTTGCTTTTAGCCATGTAGCCCATAAATGATCCGAGATTGTCGGCAAATTTAGTGGCATCGACCCTGAATCCACCCGAATATCTTGACAAAGATTTTGTGCCTATCATTGCACGATATTCGAAACTATTAATTTTTGCCATCATTGCGTAGTGGAACGGAAGATATCGCTGCTCTGGTGGTGGGAATAGTTCGAATACCTTACAATCGCCTTTCCGGAACATCATATTGGTCAATCCAGCGCCATGTATACCAACAATTAACGATGCTTCAGAGAATATCCGGATCTGTTCCGGAAATGTAAAGTCATCCGTGTCTACCACTTCTATATCGAACTTTCTACAAACTTTTTCCACCTCTTCAAGATTCTCAAGAAACCTAAGTCGCTTCTTGTCCCTTATCAAAAAGATACGTCTCGTTCTGTGAGCACTGATTCTCAATCCAGAAAAAACCTCTTGCAGTAATTGCTTATTTACAGTCGGTACTTTACAAAATATTACTTCGGTGCAGTAGATGTACTGCTTGTCCTGGATGATCCACTTCAAGTCTTGGAGTAAGGTGGCATTTTTCAAACAATATTGAAAGTATGGTTTGTGCCAAAGTTTACCGGAAATAACAATGGGTATCTCGGCTACGCTGATACTGTGTTGTTTGAGAAACACTGGTTTGGTTAAAATGTCGTTGAAAAAATGGAAGTAATTTTCCTCACCAGTATCGCGAAATGAAATGGCGATATCTAGTTTCTCGACATTTTTCCTCAACCAATAAGGAATCAGGGTGGGTTTTTTTTGATGGGCAGTTTTTGAAAAAGGGAGGGACCAATACAAAAGAGAATTCGCGCCGCTCAAACCCCAACCATGCTCAGGTTCCAACGTACAATTGTTGAAACGAAGGATATAGTTCTCTTCCGACCATAAATACCAGCTGGTGAGAAATGGATGCTCATCCGCATTCTTCAGATCGTTGAAGTTATGTTCCTTTTCTGAAAAAGGGAAAGATTTTTCCCGTGTTAAAAAGTCCTCTTGTTTTAGAATAACCTCTGAGTATGCAAACTTGTCATAAGTTCTTATTTTCAGTTTATTATAAACCAAAAAACAATCTTTCAAAAATTTAACAGGGAAAAGTTTTTTTAAAAGCGTTTTAAGAAAAGCCATTGTATAGGTCACCAATGTAGATATCCATTGACCAAATTCTTTGCCGTGGCCCAAAAACGTTTACGAAGAAAGACTTTAGGCGTCAACAGCGTTGCCATATAAAGATAATGTAAGGTTTTATTCCAATTACGTTCCTGACAAAACGCTAAAGCAAAAAATGTATACCGATCACTCTCGAAAATCGCGAGCTCATTTTTGAAAGTCCTTACGAAAGGCTGGTCAGAAACCAGATACGAAAGCATGCTCATATCGCGACTGACAATCTGATCGGCACTCAGGTTGGCCAAACTTCTGTTCTTGTGATTTACTATTTTAAACGTCACTTTCGGACATCGGAATAGTTGAACTCTGCTAATCATCCTGAGCCAAAGCTCCCAATCCTCGGAGGACGATAATTTTCTATCTTCGTTAAATGTATTTTGTTCGAAGAAAGTCCGCTTGGCAAAAACGCTGTTGCAGGCAAGATAATTGGTACGGATTAGTCTATCTGCAGCCCTCCGCTCTTCTTGTCCATTCTCTCGCAACAGAATAATTCCTTTCTCGTCTACGATCTCATAACAAGTATGGAAGAAATCAATCTCACCTTTCTCTTGCAGAAATTGCCGGGCTGCTTCAATATGGTTTGAAAGCATAAGGTCGTCACTGTCAAAAAAATTTAAGTATTTGCCAGTTGCAGCCCTCGCGCCCGTATTTCTTGCAGCACCCCTTTCCCGATTGTCTTGCCATATGTAACTTATTCGCTGATCATTAAGAAACGGCTTCACCACTTTCCTTGTATCATCGGTGCTGCCGTCATCGACGATGATAAGTTCAAAGTTCTCATCAGACTGTGATTGAACAGACAATATTAAATTATAAATGGAGGTAGCGCGATTATATGTAGGAGTGATTATTGAAAATAGGAGAGAGTCCAAAATTTTTTTTTCATAGTTACTAATATCAACACTGAACGACTTTAGTGTGCGCCCTTGGCAGGCTGACGATTTTCAATTACGCAACAAGCCTTTCTAAAATTAGGAATAATTACTGAAAGGACACCGAAGCCCATTCGCTAGTTAACTCTGGATAATGATCTGTTAATGTACAGGGCATCAAAATACTTTGCGCCGTCATTGTTGTAGTTAGAGAAAAGAGAGTGAAGTTGAATCCCATTAGCCCTTAGCAAGTCGTCAAGCTCATTGTACTGGCAACTGCCGTGATACATGTCTGAGTTCCACATTTCGGTAAGCACCAGTCGCGTTTTACTCAATGATTTCGTGCCATGCCTAAGAATATTTAACTCCGCACCCTGAACATCGAGTTTGATCAGTAGAATATGTTTTGTATCGTGAAAGAGTGTATCAAGCGTCGTAACCTCAACCCGCAGTTTAGCCTTGAAACGCGCCTCGGCCTTTAGTTTCGGATCAAGCAATGAAGAGGAAACTAAATCGGTGGTGATAAAAAAGTCCGCCTGTCCTACTGCGTTTGAAAGGCCGATATTCAATAATTCGATGTTTTTATAACGCCGCGTGTTCTTAATTGCGCTATTGTAAGGCTCGGGGTTGGGCTCAAGCGCGACTATCTTTCTGTCTGGAAAAGCCTTGGCGAAGTAAATTGAAGAATCTGCATCATAAGCTCCAACATCTACAATTATTCCTTCATCCTTACTAAATTCTCTTCTCGCGACATCGATCGTGGCAATGTAATGCTCGTCAAAAGTGAGAATCTTACCTTTCACGTATATAGCAAGCCGATTACTCCAGCGCAAGGGGATCAGATAAATAGAAATCAATACTTCAATAATTCCCTTCATGCTTCTGCAAGCTATTTATTCTGATGAATTTGCTGATCTTCCCGATGAACTTCCGTAATACCATTATTTGACCTCTTATGTATTTCCAGCGACTGCGGACCTTGCATCTCGACACGACGTGCTACGATCAATCCATCCCATGAATAACTTTCCTCAAGAGTCGCATCGCAAAGTATCAAGTACTTATGTTCCTGTAAAAAAGATTTGCAGTCGTCATGAAGTTCATTGCTGTGTGTAGAAATGAAAATGTAGTCAATGATGCGTTTATTAAGCGACCTAACCGCACCATGAAGCATCTTCAATTCAAAACTCTGGATATCACTATGTAAAATATTTATCTGACTTATACTTTTTTGTCTTACAAATGCATCAATGGAGATGGTTGGAGGGTCCTGATCATTTGATTCAACATCCGAGATGAAATATCTGTGGAATTCACCTTTTAGACCATTCAATTTAAAGTTGTTAATACCGCTAAGCAGCGCATGCCGATCCGGTTCTATCATATAATTCTTGGCATCCTTCACCGATTGCTGAAAGAACATAGAATAGTACCCCCAAAAGGCGCCGAGTTCCACCATTATGGCACCTGGCGAGATATACGTCAGTACCTGGGCAAACGCAAATTCCTCCTCTGGTTCATGAACACCCGCGTTTTCTGCGATTAACACCGTATTCGCATCGCCGTAGTAGCTTCCAACATGCACCTTGAGGCCATTGTGCATCATTTGAAAGTCTCGTTCAATTTTCCCGGCAGATTCAACGCGTTTGATGTTGGCATTGTCCGGGGCGCTGACTATCCGATCGATCCTTTCCTTCCAGGATGCATCAACTTTACTACGTGCCTTCTTTTCATAGTATCCAATCAATGTCAGCGGGTAACGCGCCGCTTTAAAAAGGAAGTAGTTCGACTTGATTAGTAATTTCAGTGAATCCAACAGACGAAAACTCATCCTTCATTTGCGAGTTACGTAATAGTGCCTATTCTGTAAACTTCTAAAATAGGTAAAGTTTCTGACTAACTAATATCACCAAGCCAGTCCCATAAACTCAGCCCTTCCTCAGGAGTTATTAAACACGTCGTAGTTGCCGACAACATTATGAATTGCAAAGCGCTCCATAATTTTGGCTTTTGGACTTTCTGGAAGACCAAATCGAGGCTTGTGTCGGTTGTTCAATATGATTTCCGAACTCTCTTCAACAAACGTATCTTTATCCAACACGAAACTGTTTTTATTATGTACGAGGAATTCATCAAAGTCACCGACACCTTTACAGACAATAACCGGTGTATCGAGCAGCGAGGCTTCCTTTATAACCACACAGCTGGACTCAGAGATTGAAGGATGAAGCAGAATGTCTGATGATGATATATAGTCGAGAACATTAGGAACGAACCCAGTGAATGTTACACTGTCGGAAACGGATAGTTCAATTGCGAAAGCAATTAAGTCCCGTTCGAGGTCACCACGTCCTAAAACAAAGAGTTTAGCATTTATACCACTGTTTATTAGGTTCTTTAATACTTGTATCGCGGCAGAGGGGCGCTTGATCGAAATAAGCTGACCTACTATTATGAGTACCAATTCGCCCCCAATATCCGTACGGAGTCTTCTCGCATTTTCTTCGTTTACTTTTCCATATAGTTTAAAGTCGTATGCGAGGTTAATGACACTTATTTTTTTTTCGTCGATCTTTTCATGCTGCACCATAAACTCACGCGCAGTTTCCGAAACAACGATGATCTTTCGGGCTAGATAATAGGTCAATGTGTATGCAAACCCCAGATGTCTTGAACCAAACATGTCACTATGATGTCGGCAAAGGATAACTCTGGCTCGGACGAAATATTGACCAATTGACGAAACCAATCCGGGGAAATCCAGGTAACTATATACTATGTCAACCTCGTGCTCACGGCAAAACCGGGTGAAATATAGGCAGTGCTTTAACGTGTACCACCAGTTTCGATTGCCCGAAATCGCAAAAGTAAAAGTTGAAATACCTCTCTCGGCCAATGCATCCTGAAACCCCGCTCCTAATTCCTGACTTAAGGATAGGACCTTGTGCCCCTGCTGCGAGAAGGCAATCATCAAACTTTCAGCATCTCTGGCCCGATCGGCAAATGGGGAATAAAACAGAATGGTTTTTTTTTCGGAGCGCTCCTGGCTTCTGATTGGTGAATTGCAGTTACCGTCGGCTTGCATAGACATAGTCGCTCACAACAACATCATTTGTTTTCCGAAGCAAGATACGATACCCATTATTGTCAAGGAAATCGATAACTTTTTGTTTGGTTATGTAAAATGAGCTTTCATTATTGTAAGTATGTCTAAAGTCGTGACATGAAATACACATATTATCGATGATTTGAATGGCATCGGACATTCCTTCAATCATAAATTGCTCAGCTCCTTCAATGTTACACTTTAGAAAATCAATTCGTGATATTCCCTGCTGCCTTATGAAGCTGTCTATAGTTAGTGCTTTAACCGTATATTTCTTCACAGCGCCATCACCAGTATTGATAGTATTCTTCAGATAATTATCAGGATCGTCATCTATAGTGACTTCTCCATCAACGTTGAAAACTGCCAACTGAACAGGTCTCACCCAACTATAATTATTTTTCTCACAAAGATATTTCAAGCCGGCGAAAGAATACGGGTTAGCCTCCAGCGCATAGACACTACCTGTGCTGGTTACGGATGGTGCGTAAACGGCGACCTCTTCACCGAGGCCAGAACCAATATCTATAACACAATCACCCGCCTTTGGTTGGTAAAAATGCGTAAACCCACGTCTAAGAATATCCGCCAGATTTTGAAACGTGTATGCCCAACCGGGGCCATTGCTAAGGTAAATGTCACCGTCCACTCTGAATTCATAAGCTCGAAATTCCCGGCGATACCTGACCGACACCCAGCCATGTCCCTTGAGTAAGTAGCCCATCTGGCAGAACAGGCATACAATTTTGTAATACCTGCTACGATGGAGATAACCGAGTATTGTGTTAATCACAGTGAACCTATCTTTTATTTCATTTTCAGCCTAAAATAAGTGCGATAATAGTAATTTATTGGGTGACGCGCTTCCGTCTCAAATTTTGACTGATTTGAGCATAGGAAGCCTTGAAGACCGACCGATTAATTAAGAGCCAGAGTACCAACTGTCCGTTCCTGTAAGCCATAATAGTGCTATAAAACTGATGTTTTCCAAAAATCATTCTTGGTATGAAAAATGGAATACTTTTCAGCGTTCTTAATATCAAAATCCAATACAAAGCCCCTACGCCAGCCTCGGGTTTATCAATTAAATAGTTGAGTAGGAATAAGTAGGCAATCTCATTAACGGTATTGAAACTTTTCGTCAGATAAAACGAGCGTTTTAGTCGGTGTGCGGGAGTATCGTGTATCAGTGTCATAGACGAACAATAGTAGGTCTGGTATCCGATGAAGCGCGCTAGCTCACAAATCTCAGCATCGCCACCCGAAGTGTGGTCGTTACCCGTCCTATCCGTCAGTGACAAGGCTATTTCCCTTTGGCGAATATCCAGAAATACACTTCTTTTGATCACCATGCCTGCTCCATATACCCAGTCTACATATCCATCATGTGGACCCTGAGGACCAATAGCCATAGATCGATAGAAATCGACAAGCCACGCGCGTCCCACTGTTGAAAATTGGGGAAGCGCAAGCCCGCCAACAATAGCAATCTTATTATCAGCTTCGATCACCTTTAGCGCTTCAAATACGTAGTTTGACTGAAGGTGGTTATCGTCGTCACAAAAAATGATAAGTTCACCCGTTGAGTTTGCTATGCCTGCATTTCTCGCGTACGTCAATCCTAAGTTCGGTTCTTGTACTACCCGAAAATCAACCGTGTTGTTTCCAGAACGACCCCAGTATTCCCGTGCGATGAGCGAGGTGTTGTCCGTAGAAGCATTGTCGACGAGCACTATTTCGCATTGTGTATTCGCTGGAATCCTCAGCGAGAAAAGATGAGTCAATGTTGCTGGCAGTTTTGATGCACCGTTGTGACAGCAAACTATGATGGAAATATCGGCCATTACTTTCGCAAGAGCTTAAAAGCTAATCTGCCCATTGCATAACGAATAGAGCTTAAAAGAATTCTGAAAGCCAGTCTCAAACCTTGCTTACCATGAATCAAGGATTGATAGTATTGCTCGCGGTTCCGTCTTGTGAGTTCTTGAAATTTAGGATGGACAACGGATAAACTATTATATGGAATTCTGGTGGGGGCTTCTTTTGACACGACGAAAATGTTCTGTCTATACCACCATTCAATCTCTTCATTTGCCCATATAAGTGGTCGGATAGTGTCATGAAAATAATAGCCGTGTTGATTGAATCTGCGCTCCCAATATTCCGGCCATTGCTCATTTAGGTGATATTGACCTCCCTGACCCGGAATGGCTGCCGAGAATAAAAGTCGATCTCCATGCCTGATCAGGTTCCTTACCAGTATATCCGACGAAGACTCGGGCAGGTGCTCTGCTACTTCGAGACAAATAACGAGATCAAATTTTCGCGCTCGATCGAACTCCTTTCGCAGCTCAACAGCAGCGAATTTTTGAATCGGGATGGTAAGTTTTTGTTTATCCACATAGTCTCCGTCAACGCCAAAGTAGTCTGCAATGCCAAGCTCTTCGCATACCGAAAGCCATGTCCCCAATCCACAACCGACATCAAGCACTGAATGTGGTATAGCCGTTGAAAAAAGCAGGGGCAGAATAATTCTCGCAGCGCTTTTGTTGTGGACGGTCTCATCGTGTATGTAAAACTCTTCGTTCTTCATAACATGAAATGGCATTCTTTGGCAAATGTCCAAATTGTGATTTGAAAGTAGACATGATTCCCGACGCTATTCTTCGGATTGTAGCGCTTCCACTCGTTATTACTTAAACCTTCCCTGCTCATCTAAGTTCAAGTTTAACTTTGCCAGGATAAACCACATTCAATTTTGGATTCAAAATTTTACCATTTTCAAATATGTCGACAGGCTGGAGTGTAAAACTTATGGCATTTTGAACAATATCGTAATTGTTTCCTCCGTCGCCGAAGTAGACATCTATGTAATAAAGTGAATCTCCATAGAGCGGAAGTGATGCTAATTCAAACACAAGCTTTCCACTTGTTACCGGCAGACTGTTTAGACGAGTTCCGAGGTCCCAATTGTTGATACCAATCAGTGGTTGTTGATTGCTGTCCTTAATCACAAGTCCAAACACAATCTCATTTATTCCTTTTTCATCTTTGAAATCAAACTCGGCCGTAAACTTCTCGTTGGTAAAAAAAATGTCAGACGGAATGCCATCCCGCAACAGCGTGCACGTAATGATTCCACGGTCACGATCTTTCTTCGAGTGGTGTTTTGAAAGATCATACACGCCCGGGGTCAAATGTTTTTCATGGCTTGATAAGTAGGAGTTGATAATGACTGAAGTCTCTCCATAGCTCTCAAGCTTACCCTTCATCAAAAGAAAGGATTTCTCACAGAGTGTTCTCAGTGCCGCCATATTATGACTCACGAACAAGATAGTGCGCCCACTCCTGCTCACCTCTCCCATTTTGCCAAGGCACTTCTTCTGAAACTCACTATCACCCACGGCCAGTACTTCGTCTATAATCAGGATCTCAGGATCAAGAAAGGCGGCAACGGAAAAGGCCAAACGCAACTGCATTCCACTTGAATAGTGTTTCAACGGAGTGTCGAGAAAATTCTCGATACCTGCAAAGTCAACGATCTCATCAAACTTCTGGCTAATTTCCTTACGCTTCATTCCCAACAAAGAGCCATTAAAGAAAATATTCTCCCGTCCAGTAAGTTCAGGATGAAATCCAGTACCAACTTCGAGTAAGCTTGCTATCCGACCACGAGAAATAATCCTGCCTTTCGTCGGAGGTGTGATCTTTGAAAGAATTTTTAACAGTGTTGACTTGCCTGCTCCGTTAGCACCGATTATACCAATAGATTCCCCCTGATTAACCGAGAAAGAAACATCGTCAAGTGCCCAAAAATCTTCCTGAACCATTTTCCCAGTTTTAAATCCGTGAACAATCCTATCTCTCAGTGAGAGATAGCTCCCGGCAATGTGGTTCAGCCTGTACTTCTTCGAAATGTTTGTGACCTCAAGGATTGGTTTCATCTATGCGAAGTCAGCAAAGAAATGCTCAGTTTTTTTGAAATATATCAGTCCACCAATTAAAAAGGAGATTGCGGAAACGAGGCTGGCAATAAGAAACTCCAAATTAATTGGTAGTTCGGAAAGAGGAAATCGGAACAGTTCTATAGCGGCATACATTGGTGAAAGAGCAAGGATGTATTGCAGCGATGGATGGTCAAGCAACGAAACCGGATATATCACCGGCGTGATGAAAAAGAGGATTTGAACAACAAACGGGATGATATATCGAAAATCGCGATACTTGACATTCAGCGAAGCGAGTAAGCAACCAGGACCGAGCGTTGCAATAATGGTTAGCAATAAAGCCAATGGCCAGCACCATATCACATTCAGGTTAACGGGTTGTGAATAGTAGATCAGGATTGGTATAAAGAGGACGAAGGCCATGAGAAAATCAAATAGCGCAACGAGTATTGAAGAGACAGGAATGATCAAGCGGGGAAAATAAATCTTTTTGATAATCTGCGAATTGTTCACCATGCTGTTCGCAGCGTTGGTCAAACCAGACGAGAACGTATTCCAAAGGAGTAGTCCTGAGAAAACAAATACAGGGTAAGGCAGAGACTGCGACGGCACTTTAAGCGCCTGCCCGAAGAATAACGTGAAGATCACCATAAGTATGAGCGGCTGGAGTATCGCCCACAGAAACCCAAGTATGGTTTGTTTATACTTGATTTTTATATCGCGCCACGTGAAGAAATAGAACAGCTCCTTGTAGTGCCATAATTCACGCCAATCAAACAGTTTTGAGTTATCCGCATCAATTATATCTTCAATGTTATCAGTCATGTCGTTATACAGCGGCAGATTGAATCCCCACACGTTGTCAAATTTATTAGGAATTCTGCATACTGACAATTAGGAAATAGATCATTCTTAATAATATTGACACCACAAAGATTGCAAAATGCACTGACTATGCCCAAGAAGGTTTTGTTTCTGGTCCCATACCCATTAAATGAAGCGCCTTCCCAACGTTTTAGATTTGAACAATATTTTGAATTATTAATACGAAACGATATTGAATTTAAGGTACAACCATTCTTAAGCGTTAAAAAATCCAAAATCTTCTTCAGCCCTGGTCGATTAATCGATAAGGGCCTTGTGCTGCTTGTTGGCATTTTTCTTAGAATCAAAATGATAATACATACGACTCACTTCGACTATATTTTTATTCATAGAGAAGCGGCTCCCGTTGGGCCGCCTCTCTTCGAATGGATATTAGCGCGCGTGCTTAAAAAGAAAATAGTATTTGACTTTGACGATGCCATCTGGCTATCGGACCAGCAAGAAACGAAACTTGCGTCGCTGATCAAGTGCCGAAATAAGGTTAAGAAAATCACCAGTTGGGCATACCGAATAAGTGCGGGAAATAGTGTTCTGAGCGGTTATGCTTACAAGTACAATTCTAACGTCGTACTGAATCCGACTACAATTGATACCAATTGGCACAACCCTGAAAAGTTTAAGATTAAGAAAGATACAAGTGAGATTATTGTTGGATGGACAGGATCTCACTCAACGTTAAAATACCTATCTATCCTCGAGCCTGTCCTTCAATCAATAAGCCGGAAATTCAAACATGTGGAATTTTTGATAATCGCTGATAAGCCACCACCCTTAAAGTTGCAGTCACTGACGTTCGTGCCTTGGAACGAAGCCACTGAAATTAGTGATTTAATGCGGATCGATATTGGAATAATGCCACTTCCTGATGATCAATGGTCACGCGGAAAGTGTGGATTCAAACTCCTCCAATATCTTTCACTTGAGATCCCTGCAGTTGCCTCACCGGTAGGCGTAAATACATCAATCATTGAAGATGGTGTTAATGGGTTTCTTGCCAATACACAGGAGGAATGGGAAAACGCGTTAACAACTTTAATAAAAGATCCTACCCTTCGAAGTCGGATGGGGAAAAAAGGACGCGAAAAAGTAATTGAACGCTATTCGGTAAGTTCCAACTCATCGAACTTCTTATCATTGTTCGATTGATTTAGCATTAGCAGAAGCGCAATAAAATAAAAAGGCATCAATGGAATTTTGTATCGGACTAAAGTTCCGAAATTGAATGTAGACGCTCCAACTGCAAACGCAAAAGCGATAGAAAAAGTAAGAGAGAAAAAAATATCAGGCTGCCAGACGGATCGAAAAAGCATGAGTTTTTTCTTGTACATAACATAAAGTGTAAATAAGAAAAGTCCTAAACTTTCAATCGACGATATTAGCATGAAGGGGTTTTTCACTTCCCAAAGATACGGTCTGAACAAAGTCACATTGACGGCCTGAGGCGCAAGCGCAATCATGGATGAAAATGTTCCGTCCAACTCGCCTAGTGTGTACCCCGAACCAGCGTTTTTTCCGGTATAATATCTAATATCATACGCCGTGACTTGCGCCGTGCGCGCAAGTTTGTCGAGAGAATATTTTTCATCTCCCTCCCCCGCCTTTAGCGCGGCAAAGTACGACAACAATATAGCGATGGTCACTATGAATGGAAAAGTGATGATTTTAAAACTCATTGATCGCAACTGATCCAGATAGGTCATAGATACCCATACGATTACCGCAGGAAGGAAAGTAAGAATTATATAAACCTTTATTGAGAAGATCCCAAATAGAGAACCGGCCAGTAAGGCGGCGCACTTAATAGTCGGTTTTCGTTCGATAAATAATTTTGATACAGCATAAGTCGCTATACCAAGGCATCCTAGTGTAATTGTGTCTTTCAATAATCCCGATCCCCAGAAAAATACCGAAGGAATGAAAAAGCATGCCAGCGCCAGCCAACGATGCAGCTCGGGATAGCGCTTATAAAATGTTGTAAAGAATAACCACATTCCAATAAACGAGAACACAGCAAACAAAAGCGCAGTAGAAGAGTACGTCGAGAAAGTAAAAAGATCCAAAACGGCTGCAACGCGAACAACATTGTAAGAACTTGGATCAGTAAAAAACAAAATTTTGGATGAGTACTTATAAATACCTGTTTGGTCAACACCATCCGAAAACATCAACTTTAATCCAGTTGCCGGAGAATCCATAAAAGCCTCCCATATATGGCGACTACCAAACTTGTGATAACTAAACGTATCCCCACCTTGATAATAGAAGTCATAAATGAATCCGAGCGCTAAGGCCCCAATGATTCTAACCGTGAGCGCCGGAATAAAATATCGTCGTGTGATTTCGTCCGTCATTCGCGAACGGACACCGTAGGCGACGACGTATATCAGTGCTAGATAAAAAGGCGTAACGATAAGGTCTCTTAACTCCACTAGTTATCAAGTTTGTTTTACCCTAGTCCCCCTTCTCCATCTTCTTCAACCTCCTCTTCGCATCCTTAAACGCCTCATCCTTCCTTCCCGCCTTCTTTGTAACCTCCTTAAACCACTTCCTCGCCCCAACTTTATCCCCCTGTTTCTCAGCAATCTCACCCAACGCAATCATAGAAAACAAATAATATCCGGTATCTGTGGCATCAACGTCTTCGGCATACTTCATCGACTTCAAATAATACTGCTTCGCCTCATCCAGCTTCTTTCGCTGTTCATAAATCTGCCCGAGAAAGAATGCAGCGTAGCGACCGCTTGTTGCTTCATACCCAACCTGACCGCTATCGATTCTGTTGATAATGTTCTTACAGACCGGCTCTGCTTCGGAAAATTTTCCCTGGTAATATAACATTCGCGCATAGTACCGATGAAAGTAAGGATTGTCAGGATAGGTGGTATAAAGGTATTGACTGAGTTGAAAAGCCCGGAGTTGATCGTTCTCATAACTATTCAATATGCGCATCAACCATACCATGGCTTCGGTTCGGGTATAGAAGGCATTGTAAGACACTTCCTTGAGCTGCTGAAGTCCGAGTGCCTTATCGCCTTTTCGAAAGAACCATAAAAATGGTCGGAGCGCCGGATAGTTTTCCGGGACCCACACCGAAAAATAGTTATACAGCGCGTCACCGAATAGCAATTCAGGACTTAGTCCTTCCTTGGTTTTGCTTGCTTCGAGATAATTGAGGGCACTTTTTCCGACCGCCGCAGATCTAACCCAATTGGCTCTTTCCTCATCTGCGTATAGCCGTCCCTTAAATCCATACGCCGCAGCAAGAAAGAATGCTGCCTCTGTTTTATAAGCCGGGAAATCATCATACAACCTCTCGCCTACTGTAATGGTGGAATCCATATACGCCAGAAATACATCATCGTGTGATTTGTCTTTCGTGTTTGGCATGATCTTCCACCATTCGATAAGACCCATCAGAAAGTAGGGCAAAGGATGCCAGGAGTACCGCGATCTCAGGTAACGAAACTGATACTCAGCCTGAGGAAACTTAAAGTTGTATAAGTCATTCATGGCCTGCGTGCACTCCAGTTGCACGTGCAGATCGGCCAGAAGTATGATGGTAGTATCTTTATTAAAGGTCTGTTGAGCTTTTGTCGAAGTGGTTGCGACCAATACGACGAACGCAACCAGAACGAACGCGAACGCAGAAGAATTACAACCCGAATGCTTTACGTATCGTTTGAAGAGTTCGCACTTAATCATAAACTTGCCCTTAATCCCACGCAGCCAATCTGTTTTCGCAAAGCCATGGAACACGAAACTAAATCATTCTTCGGTGCCGACAAAAGGCTACTGTTTGTGCTGCTTTGCCTACTGAGCTTTTTCCTCTTATACGTAAAGATAACACTGATAGAAAACGAGACCGCGGCTTTTGAATTTCTACAGGATCGTCCGGAGGGAAGCATTCTACGGATTCTCAACACGATAAAATTCATCTCCATTCCCTTTATATACCTGTGGAAGTTTACTGTAATCGCTTTCGTCGTGTGGGTTGGCTGCTTCATGTTCGGATATCGTGTCACCTACACGCAATGCTGGGGGGTAGTAATCGGAGCAGAATACATCTTCCTTATTCCCGAGGTGATGAAGATAACGTGGTTCCTGACTGTTGAAACAGATCCCGGTCTTCAGGAAATCAGTGCATTTTATCCGTTTTCCCTTATGCATTTCTTTGATTACGGCGACATCGAGAAGAAATGGGCCTATCCCCTTCGGGCACTGAATCTATTTGAAATAGTCTATTGGTTTCTATTGGTAGAGGGCATCCAACATTTCGCCAGAAAGGATAAAAAATATATCTGGATCATTGTGCTGTGCTCTTATGTTTTGCTCTTCTTCCTGTGGCTATGGTTCTATGTAATCGTCTACAAGTAGTAACGGTTGCATAAAAGATGGTCAGCGTGTCGCGTCACAGCAGGGAAAGCCCGGAATTTGCTTATAGGAGGGTTTCGTAGTCTTATCCCAGCCCAGCCACCTGACTGGTTATTTCGCCCCGATGGCAACGGTTATGACCGGCACGGCCGGGGAATGAAAATTTCCTTATTTTCGGGCCTTATTTTAGGAGCCGGACTACACGCCTGGCTTAACTGGCCGATTTAATTAATTGATGTAATTCCCAATGAACTTTCAGAAGACAAATAATATCGCAGGTTGGACGGTCTTTGCCATAGCCTTGATCACCTATTGGCTAACCATGGAAGAAACCGCCAGTTATTGGGACTGTGGTGAGTTTATCGCCGTTTCATACAAACTGGAAGTTCCTCACCCACCAGGAGCACCTTTGTTTCTTTTGATTGGAAGAATGTTCTCATTCCTGGCACTTGGCGACGTTACCAAAGTTGCCTACTGGATTAACTTTAGCAGTGTGCTCGCCAGCGCGTTCTGCGTACTATTCCTGTTCTGGTCGATCGTATTGTTCAGCCGGAAGTTGCTGAAAATAACAAAGGATGAAGAAGTCACGCCTGACAAATTGTGGGTGATGATGGGCGCCGGTTTGGTTGGTGCCCTTTCCTATACCTTTAGCGAATCAGCCTGGTTTTCCGCTGTTGAGGCTGAAGTTTATGCCATGTCTTCATTCTTCACTGCGTTTGTCGTTTGGGCGATGCTGAAATGGGAAGTGATCGAAGATGAATCACAAGCTAATCGCTGGCTCCTCCTTATTTTCTACATGATGGGTCTTTCGATCGGAGTTCACTTATTGAACCTCGTAACCATTCCGGCACTTGCACTTATCTACTATTTCAAAAAATATAAGACTACCACTTGGGGGGTCATAGCCTCCATGGCTATCAGTTTGTTCATCATATTTTTTATCAATGAGATCATCATACCGGGCCTGCCAACTGTCGCGAGTTATATAGAGATATTCTTCAAGAACAGCCTCGGACTACCATTCGGATCAGGCGCAGCCGTCTTTGGCTTCTTAATCATCGCAGCGTTGATCTGGGGTATTATGCGCACGCAGGCGCAAAATCGGGTAGTCCTCAACACCTTTCTTACTGCAGTCGCCTTCATTCTTATAGGTTATGCATCCTATGCTGTGGTCGTAATCCGTTCGGGTTACAATCCCCCAATTGATGAAAATGATCCTTCCGATGTTATGAGCTTTGTGAGTTACCTGAAGCGCGAACAATATGGTAGCAGACCATTGGTTTACGGGCCTTATTTTACTTCACAACCAGTTGATCTCAAAGAAGGCGCTGCTATTTATAAGAAAGGGAAAGACAAATATGAGATCAAGGATCATAAGTTTGAGTACGTCTATCAGCCTAACGACCAGACGATTTTTCCGCGCGTCTGGAGTAGCGAGCACGCCGCGGCTTATCGCCAGAGTCTTGGCCTTCGAGAAGGAGAAAAACCGACGTTTGTCGATAACATCGCGTTCTTGGTTGAACATCAGGTAGGCTGGATGTATGTAAGATATTTCATGTTCAATTTTGCAGGTCGAAGTAGCGACATTCAAAACGACGACTGGCTGAAACCAAATAAATGGTTTGAGGATCTGCCTTCAATCCTGGCGCAGAATCGCGGAAGAAATAATTTTTACATGATCCCGTTCGTGCTCGGACTCATCGGTATGTTCTACCAATCTTCTAACAACACACGAAGCTTTGTCGTGGTGCTTTTATTATTTATCCTCACAGGCGTCGCTTTGGTAATTTATCTGAACTCGCCACCAACTGAGCCAAGAGAACGCGACTATATCTATGCCGGCTCTTATTATGCTTATTGTTTATGGATTGGATTCGCTGTTCTAGCCATCGCAGAAGGTCTGACCAGATTTACAAAAAATCTGAAAACATCCGCAATCATAGCAACAGTACTTTGTTTCGCTGCACCCGTTCTGATGGGAAGCGCCGGGTGGGATGATCACAATAGATCAAACCGTTACTTCTCCGTTGATTCGGCCATCAATTATTTGCAGTCCTGCACAACCAATGGAATACTCTTCACGGGCGGCGACAATGATACTTTCCCGTTGTGGTATAGCCAGGAGGTTGAAGGCGTTCGCACTGACCTTCGCGTCGTGGTCTTGAGTTACTACAATACAGATTGGTATATCGACCAAACGATGCGGAAGACTTATAGCTCAGAACCCTTTCCTTATACGCTTACAGCTGAAAATTATCGGCAGAACGGACTTAATGATTACCTGCCATACTCAGATGTTGGTATCAAGCAAATGGATCTTAAGAAGTTTCTACAGTTAGTAAAGACTAACAACAAGGGATTGCTTCATCCTAATTATGGAGGCTCAAGAAATATGTTGCCGACTAAGGAGATCATCTTGAAGATCGATGTAGAAAGAGTAAAGAAACTTGGCATCATTCCGGAAGGAATGGATAGTCTGATCGTTCCCGAAATGAAGTTCCGCGTAAAAGGCAACGGACTTGAGAAAAAAGATCTGGCGATGCTCGATGTATTAGCAACCGCAAATTGGGAGCGACCACTTTATGTGAATAACACATCACTCGCGCAGTTTAACGTTGACCTTAGCCGCTATGTGGTGCAGGAAGGAAATGCCTATCGTATTCTTCCGGTTTACAATCCACGACCATTCAATCAAATGGAATTGGTCAACACGAAGGTGAGCTATGAAAATATGCTGAAAAAATTCCAGTTCAGAAACGTCGATAATCCAAAGGTCTATTACAATCAGGACTACCGGAATTTTATTCTCAACCACAGAAGCAGTTTCAATTCGCTGGCTCAGTTTCTGATCATGCAGGGAGATTCGGCAAAGGCGCGGGAGGTTCTTTTGTTCGCGTTGGCTAAGATGCCTGACGCTTCAATTCCATATGATTATACGAATGCCCAGACTGTCGAGATGTTGTTTGATGTAGGTGAGAAAGAAAAAGCATTGGAGATTTCAAACATCATGAGTAAGCGATCTGATGAACTGGCAAGCTACTACGTCAAGAATCGTGAGTTTGGACGTGAACTTCAGGTTAACGTAGTTATCCTTGGAGAACTTCAAAGAGTTCTTTACAAATACGGCGAAAGTGAGCTGGCCAAAAAGATTGAAGAAGCGTACGACAAGCACGCTGCTGTCTTGCAAGGGGCTCCTGCAGACCGGTCCGACTTTTAGCTCGCGTTGGTAAACTTCAGAGCATGAATGCATCTATCCTTATCTTGGACAGGTGCATTTCCTTTTTAACATGACTTCCAACAAGTTTTCATTAGGATAAAAAAGACCGTACTGATAGAATTTTCCGTCGAAACATCTTTGGGGGAAGAAAAAGATGTCCTTCATAGGTAGGCGGATACATCGAGTCCTTAGCGCTCAACGCTTGACCGCACAAGACAACCATTCTCAAGGTCAGTACTGCGTCTGAAGCTACTCAAAGCCTAGGATAGTGGCACCTTCGTACTTGAGCGATCGCATAGGCGAGTATCAATTCTGGAAATGTTCCGATTGAACTTTGACGTAAAGTAGATTCACTACAAATGGATTACTTCTCCATATGCCGCAGCAGCCGCTTCCATGATGGCCTCACTCATTGTCGGGTGAGGATGAACTGACTTGATGATCTCGTGTCCGGTCGTCTCAAGTTTTCTCGCTACTACTACTTCAGCAATCATTTCAGTTACGTTGGCGCCAATGAAGTGAGCTCCAAGCAATTCTCCATACTTTGCATCAAAGATCAGTTTCACAAAACCATCAGACGCACCTGCTGCCTTTGCCTTACCTGAAGCAGTGAAAGGAAACTTTCCAACCTTAAGTTCATACCCGGCTTTCTTTGCTGCCTCTTCAGTGTAACCCACAGAAGCAATTTCAGGAGAACAATATGTACAGCCCGGCAGGTTATTATAATTCAATGGTTCAGGATTCTGTCCTGCCATTTTCTCTACGCAAATAATTCCTTCGGCCGACGCTACGTGTGCCAAGGCAGGACCTTTCACGATATCACCTATCGCGTACACGCCCGGAACGTTCGTCTTGTAAAAGTCATCAACAATGACTCTGCCTTTTTCGGTTTTTACACCGGTCTCTTCCAGTCCGATATTTTCAAGATTTGTTGTTACCCCAACAGCAGAAAGGACAATGTCGGCTTCGATCTTGATTTCACCATCAGGTGTTTTCACGGTTGCTACACAACCTGCTCCGGAAGTATCTACTTTGGTAACTTCCGAGTTCACGTAGATTTTCATTCCCGATTTCTTGAAAGACTTGTCAAGCGTCTTTGAAACTTCTTCATCTTCCACGGGGACGATACGCGGCAAGAACTCAACGATCGTAACTTCAGTGCCAATGGAGTTATAGAAATAAGCAAACTCAACACCGATAGCCCCTGAACCGACGACCAGTAATTTCTTAGGTTGTTGTGGAAGTACCATCGCTTCGCGATAACCGATGATTTTCTTTCCATCGATCTTCATGCTTGGCAATTCACGTGCACGGCCGCCAGTGGCGACAATTATATTCTTTGCTTCGTAATCGGTTTTCTTACCTTCTGCGTCTGTGACTTCAACCTTGCCGCCTTTTTTCAACTTCCCATATCCCACCAGTTGGTCGATTTTATTCTTCTTAAAAAGGAACTGTACGCCCTTGCTCATGCCGGCAGCAACATCGCGGCTACGTTTCACCATTCCCGTAATGTCTGCTTTGAAATCCTTGGCTTCAATGCCATAGTCACTCGCGTGCTTGAAATATTCAAAAACATTCGCACTCTTGAGCAAAGCCTTTGTAGGAATACAACCCCAGTTCAAACATATACCTCCCAGTTCAGCTTTTTCTACGACTCCTACCTTCATACCCAATTGGGAGGCTCGGATAGCAGCAACATAACCCCCGGGACCACTCCCTATAACAATAAGATCATACTTCGACATAGCGTTGGATTTTTACGATTTCGGAGCCAAAGATAAACTGCGGATCGCGCTTTCAAAATCTTTGGAAGTTTATTCAATGTGAACGCAGCAAGCCGGGGACAAAGTTCAAGATCGTTGAAATCTGAGGGATTTGGCTATTTTTGAAACGGGAACGGAGAACTTAAACAAAGGCTGGCCTTCCGTGGGCCGTTAAATTGTATGAAATTACTTGAGGGGAAAACTGCGCTCGTTACAGGTGCTTCTAAAGGAATTGGAAGATCAATCGCGTTCCGTTACGCTGAACATGGTGCTAACGTAGCCTTTACCTACCTCTCCAGCGTTGAGCAGGGCTTAGCCCTGGAAACTGAACTAAAGAACAAAGGAGTAAAAGCAAAAGGTTATCGCTCTGATGCGTCAGACTTCAATCAGGCAGATAAACTTATAAATGACGTCATCACAGATTTTGGAGGACTTGATATACTCATCAACAACGCCGGCATCACTCACGATACGCTGTTGCTAAGAATGTCGGAAGAAATGTGGGACAAGGTGATTGCTGTAAATCTTAAGTCATGCTTCAATACTGTGAAAGCAGTTACCAAGCAAATGATGAAACAAAAGAGTGGGTCGATCATTAACATGACATCCGTGGTCGGAATAAAAGGCAATGCAGGTCAGGCAAATTACGCTGCCTCGAAGGCCGGAATCATTGGCTTTACAAAATCTGTTGCGTTGGAACTTGGCTCTCGAGGGATCCGATCGAATGCAGTTGCTCCCGGATTTATAGAGACAGAAATGACTGGTAAGCTTGATGAAAAGACGATTCAAGTCTGGCGAGATGCTATTCCATTGAAACGCGGCGGAAAGCCCGAGGATGTAGCAGACGCTTGTGTGTTTCTTGGCTCAAATCTTTCCTCATATGTTACTGGCCAGGTGATTCAGGTCGATGGTGGAATGCTTACCTGATCCTTCTGTTTCAATTTCATTTGCTCAAGAATCATGTTAAACCTTGGGTCGCCGCGTACCGGATCGAGCCATGGATCCAACCCAAAATAGATCGTCCAGTAATCATTCAACTCTGCTGCTCTCTCAAGGTAGTCCAATGCCTTGTCGTTCTCTTTCAAACCGATATAAATGCACGCGATAAAGGTTGGCGATACATATATAGTCTTCTCTTTTTCCAGTAGAAACTTGAGAATTTCTCTCGCTTTATTTTCCTGGCCCGACACCGCATAGGTATATCCCAACGCCCAATTGGTATGCTTCGATGCAACTGAACGCTTCAAAAAAGCATCAATCGCTGCACTGTAATTTTTTCGTTGTGTCTCAATTGTTCCCTGTACCCACAAAGCAAAATTATCGTTCGGGAAAATTTCAAGTATTTTGTTGAGTTCAATAGCCCCTTTGTCATAGTCACCAAACATGTAGTAGCACTTCTGAATGCGATAAACATTCGACTTTACCGACAGTGGATTGAGCATAATTGCTTTATCAGACAATGTCAATGATTTTGCCTGATGCTGACGGATAACTTCCAGCACGGAGTAATGAAAGTAATTGAAATCATATCCCGGGTTAAATTTGATACCCTTCTCAAATGCTTTGGAAGCCTCATCGAAATTGTGAGAACAGTAAGTGTGATAAGCACCTAGCGCGGAATAGGCTTCACCTAGCGTGCTATCTATGGAAATTGCCTTGGTGATGTTTGCGAAAATCCGAGGGGCAGCATCATTCGGATTACTGTATCCCCATTCTATAGCTGAGATTTCCGATTCTGCTAAACCGGCGTAGGCAGCAGCGTACGTGCTGTCTGTTTCAATGGCTTTCAAAAAAAAATTATTGCTTTTTTTAAGATTATCCGGTCCAGATAACTCGTTGAAGAATTTCCCCTGTTGATAAAATTCAAACGCCAAGGTATTGGTTGTGTTTTCCTTTTCAAATTGTGTGCGCTCATGGCTTGAAAGTTTGATCTGCAATGCGTCCACGATCCGATCGGCAACCTTAGTCTGAAGTGCAAAAAGGTTATCCAATTCTTCGTCGAATGTTTCTGACCAAAGCGCCTTGTCTTTGTCGGCATGGATAAGCCTTGCGGAAATTCTTACCCGATCACCGTCCCTCCTCACGCTCCCCTCGAGGATATAGGTTACGCCAAGTTCTAAGGCGATCTCGTTTGCAGTCTTTGCGGTATTCTGATAAGTGAAAGCTGACGTGCCTGATGTTACCTGAAGGTTGGATAGCTTATATAATTTCGAAATAATATCCTCCATGATTCCATAACTGAAATACTTCTGATTCTCATCGCTGCTCAAAGTGCGAAACGGAATCACAGCAATGGTAAGCTCGGCTGGTAACAGCGGCGACTCCTTCTTCATAAACACGAATAAGCCGATAGCCACTGCGATCACCAGGAAAGACAACAATACAAAACGTGAAATCGTCATCCTCTTTTCAGCGGGTTTCGTCGGCACAGGCGTCGGACGACTCACCACAGGCTCGATTGCCACCTCGCTTTGCGTCATGGAACGCAACAGTTCAATTACTCCATTTGCAACTTTGTTGATTTGATTTCGATACAGTACCCGATGTGAGTCGGCTTCAAGCTTATCATCTATTGAACGCAAGGGCCTGTTTACGCCAGATGATCTATAGACAAAATCGATAGCTCTTATGCGACCATTTATTTCCTTTTCGAATAGCGCCAGGTCGCCTGGATCTATGTCGTGTATTCGAATCGGCAAAATGCGGCTGGCAACATCGCCATTGGACACACTCACCTTAAGCCCAAACCGATCATTTGATGCCAACTCGCAGAACGGCAGAAATTCATTCTTCCAGGCAAAACAATTAAAATCACAGTAGGTTTTGGAAATAATGGGAATGAAAATGAGACATTTGATTTTCTCCTTCAATGAAAGATCTACGTCGTGGGTTTCAGTAAGCCCATCATGGGGATTGACATCAAAATAAATACTCACTTCCGATTTAGAAACGGCCTCAAGCTCCTTGCTAAGATTCGAAACAAATTCTGTCACCCATGAATCGTACTTGTTGTCCTTTTGGCGATAACTGATGAAAACATCAAAAGAATATGAACTAACTATTGAAGGCATTTCTTAAAGATAATCCTCGAGCCGTTTGAATCAATTATTAATAATCGAATGTTTTTCTGAACGACCTCTATCACACTAGCAAATCTCCATTTTTCGGCCCTTCAAGGCTTATTACGCGTAAAAACAATGAGTTTATCTCTGTAAAAAATTTGTAATCAACTGGTTACGACGTGCACAAACCACGTTGACAAATGCGTTTGAAGGTTTCTGTTCAAATTATTTTATGTCACCATTTGGAAACAAGCGTCTCAGCATCTACGTTTGTAGTCTCAAAGTCGAATAAGCCCATCCGCTTTATCGATTTATAAAGAAGCGTGGAGAGACAGGCTCTTAGAAACGCTAGCAACCTCCTAACATAGAAAGGTGCTAAATCCTGCTCCGCCCAAAAGGCGGAAAATATAAACCGGTTAAAAAAATGAAAAACATCATTTGTACCATTCAGAACGGAAACGCGGCGAAGCGTCTTGTTGCTTATTTGAAATCCATTCACATTACGATTAGCATCGCACAACACAACGACATGTGTATGCGTTGTTGTTACGCGTGATGTTGCTGTCCTTCTGATCAATCCATCAACAGCAACACCTTAGCTTACGACCCTGCCATGTGACAGGC
This sequence comes from Chryseolinea sp., assembly GCA_039916665.1. GTDB lineage: Bacteria > Bacteroidota > Bacteroidia > Cytophagales > Cyclobacteriaceae > Chryseolinea. The sequence continues at coordinate 37,620 of JBDSKX010000055.1, forward strand.
AGATTGGGTTACGGCTAACTTCAATTCAACAACAATTTTCAAAAACTCTCAATTCTTAAAACATTAAAGTCATGTCAAATTTACATTTCGAAACGCTTCAATTGCACGCAGGTCAGGAAATCGATCCAACAACACGTTCACGTGCGGTACCTATCTATCAAACTACTTCATTTACTTTCAAAGATTCTGAACACGGCGCAAATCTGTTTGCGTTAAAAGAATTTGGAAACATCTACACACGGATCATGAATCCTACGACAGATGTTTTTGAAAAACGTGTGGCCGCATTGGAAGGTGGCGTTGCTGCTCTTGCAACAGGTTCAGGTCAGGCCGCACAATTTCTTGCACTCAATAACATTCTTCAAGCTGGTGACAATTTTGTTTCTACTACCTTCCTTTACGGTGGTACTTATAACCAATTCAAAGTAGCGTTTAAACGCCTCGGTATTGATGTTCGATTTGCTGAAGGTGACAAGCCTGAAGCCTTTGAAAAACATATCGATAAAAAAACAAAGGCCATATACCTCGAAACGATTGGAAACCCGGGCTTCAATATTCCCGATTTTGAAGCAATCACAGCTTTAGCAAAAAAACACGACTTGCCTGTGATCGTTGACAATACTTTCGGTGCCGCCGGATACCTGTTTCGTCCATTAGAACACGGGGCGAACATAGTAGTCGAATCCGCTACAAAATGGATCGGTGGTCATGGAACTTCTATCGGCGGCGTGATCGTCGACGGCGGAAATTACAATTGGGCAAACGGGAAATTCCCTCAATTCACAGAGCCGTCTGAAGGTTATCATGGATTGAAATTCTGGGATGTGTTCGGTGAAGGTAATCCACTTGGCTTGCCAAACATTGCGTTCATCATCCGCACCCGTGTTGAAGGCCTTAGAGATTTTGGACCAGCAATAAGTCCATTCAATTCTTTTCTACTCCTACAAGGATTGGAAACACTTTCACTGCGTGTTCAAAGATCCGTTGACAATGCACTCGCGCTGGCACAATGGCTTGAGAAACATGAATTGGTTGAAAGCGTAAATTATCCCGGCCTGGCAAGCAGCGCCTTCAATAAACTCGCTAAGAAATATCTTAAGAACGGATTCGGTGGCGTCTTCTCTTTTACAATAAAAGGGAGTAAAGCAAACGCTACAAAGTTCGTCGATAATCTTAAACTGGTGAGTCACCTTGCCAACCTCGGCGATGCAAAGACACTCATTATTCAGCCTGCCGCCACGACGCATCAGCAATTGAGCGAAGCAGAACAAATTGCGGCGGGCGTGTTGCCTAACCAGCTCAGAATTTCGGCTGGAATTGAACATATTGATGATTTGAAAGCGGATTTTGAACAAGCTTTTGATGCGGTCTTCAAAGGCGAACTCGTGAAATAATCCCAGATCGAAAGATCAAAGGGAATTGAATTTTATATGGAAAAGAACGATCACACATTTCACTACCAGGGAAAATTTGAGTTGGAAGCCGGAGGTACGCTCAATGGCTTTCAACTCAGATACACCACACTCGGCAAATTTAATGCTGATCGCAATAATGTGATCTGGATTTGTCATGCGCTGACTGGTAGTCCCGATTTTACAGATTGGTGGAGCCGATTATTTGACGAAGGACGATTCTTCGATCCAAGTCAATACTTTATTATCTGCGCCAATGTGCTGGGAGGATGTTACGGCTCTACGGGACATCTGTCGTTCAATCCAGACACAGGCAAGCAATTTTATCATTCATTTCCAACCATCACCAATCGTGATGTAGTCCGTTCTTTCGATTTGCTGCGGCAGGAGTTGCAAATCGAGCAGGTTCATACATTGATCGGCGGATCATTGGGCGGTCAGCAAGTTCTCGAGTGGGCAATCCAACAGCCGGATGTCTTTCAGCACATCATTCCTATCGCGACAAACGCATTTCATTCGCCCTGGGGAATTGCATTCAATGAAGCTCAAAGACTAGCGATCGAAGCAGATGTTACCTGGAAAGAGAATGATCAACGTGCCGGAATAGAAGGATTGAAAGCTGCGCGCGCAATCGGAATGTTGTCATACAGATACTATGACACTTATGGTGAGACACAGAAGGAAAAAAATGATGATAAATTAGACGACTATCGCGCGTCCACCTATCAAAGATACCAGGGACAGAAACTGGCGAACAGATTCAATGCCTTCACATATTATGCACTGTCCAAAATGATGGACAGCCATAACGTGGGGCGTCACAGGCCCGGCGTGGAGTCGGCTTTGAAAACAATAAAGGCAAAAACGCTGCTAGTCGGTATCGACAGCGATATTCTGTTTCCATTGAAAGAACAGCAGTATCTTGCCGATACAATTCCTCACGCCCGCCTTGAAGTGATGACTTCGCTCTATGGACACGACGGATTCCTGGTGGAATTCGAACAATTAAGCAACCACATCAAAAAGTTCTTTCAGGAGGACCTCGTGGGTGTAGAAGTAAAAAGAAAATAACGAATACAACAATGTCATTACAAAACAACAGCACATCACAAGACCATGCCAGGCACAATCACCTGAGGCTAGGTCTTTTCGGTTTTGGTTGTGTAGGCCAGGGGTTATACCATGTGCTGGAAGAAACACCAGGAATCAAGGCCGAGATCAAAAAGATCTGCGTTAAGAACAAAGACAAAAGCAGACCGCTGGCTGAAGATTTGTTTACATACAACGCCGATGATATTCTCAATGATCCGGATATTGACGTCGTAGTCGAATTGATCGATGATGCAAACGCTGCGTTCCAAATTGTAAAGACAGCACTTCAAAACGGTAAAGCAGTCGTTACGGCAAATAAAAAAATGCTGGCGGAACACCTTGAAGAAATATATCAATTGCAGAAACAGCACGGAAAGGCCGTGCTTTATGAAGGTTCAGTGTGCGGTAGTATTCCTATCCTCAGAAATCTAGAAGAGTATTATGACAACGATTTGCTCACAGGAATTGAAGGCATCTTTAACGGCTCTACAAATTACATCCTTACCAAAGTCTTCGAAGAAAAGACAAGTTATAACGACGCTCTGAAGAAAGCTCAGGAACTTGGATTCGCCGAATCAGATCCAAGTCTTGACGTAAAGGGATACGATCCAAAATACAAACTTGTAATTGCCATTGCACACACGTTCGGCGTTTTTATTAAACCTGAAGACGTGATCAACATCGGTATCGACAGAATTTCTGATATCGATTTGAAGTTTGCGCGTGACAACAACTACTCCATCAAACTCATCGCGCGTGCCTTTAAAATTGAAAACCGCGTTTATGGATTTGTTGCACCTCAGTTTATTGAGTCAACGCATCCGCTGTATGCCGTTAGAAATGAATACAACGCTGTTCAGGTTCAAAGCGCATTTGCCGAACAACAGCTTTTCGTGGGTAAGGGCGCCGGAAGCTATCCGACAGGATCAGCAGTGCTATCAGACATTTCTGCGCTTACCTATGATTACCAATACGAGTATAAGAAACTTCACCAATTACATGATCTGAAGTTTTCAAATAAAATAGTGGTTGATGCGTTCGTAAGTTTTGAGCATGCTACAGGAATCACAATCGGCGAATTCGAAGAGTTTACTTCAGGATATGCTGCCAACGGCAGACAATATATGGTGGGTAAAGTGTCGCTTGAAAAACTAAGTGAGTGGTCAAAACAGGATGGTGTTGGAGTCATACTGGCACCAAATGCTAAGCTGACTCCTCAAAAGCAGGAGGGAAAAAAGTCACTTAGCTTGGCCTAAGGTTGAACAGTCCTACTTTGTCATGTTAGTCAACTAACATGCAATATTATCCTCAAATTACGGTTTACCGCTTGGGGATTGCCTCCAATATCATTTTGGCCAATGAATCCGTCGACCATTGTCTGAGTATAACACCAAAAACGTTGGCCTGAAAGGTCAACTTATGACCGACGAGACGTCGGACAAGTTGCAGTGAATTTATGCGCGCGACTACGACCTGACTATGAAAAGCACTTTTCACGCGCGCAATAACGGTAGATCGATTTTTCAAACAATTTATGAGTATGATTTCATCGACTGATACCGGAAATATTTTGATCAGGAAAATTGGAGGGTGGAATCAAAGGTGTCTGGAAATTTGGCGCGCGGCGAAAGGCCAACGCCTACAGGGCTTCAAAAAATCCCTGGGAATGCGAATAATCAACAGTCAATAAG
>JBDSKX010000056.1:0-10794 GCA_039916665.1 Chryseolinea sp.
CCGACGATAGGTTGACTCGATTCTTATCCACTTTTATCTTTTCGGTGAGCATGTAAACGCCAAAATAGTCACTGTTCAAAATCACTTCCACAAACTGTGTACGCGGTGCATATTGGCCCATATCACGCCCCATTTTATAGGCAATGAAATTTCTGATCAATGATTTGTCAGAATAAGGCGCATACCACCGCGCGACGCTTAGAGATTATTTTGACTGTATCCCGCTGTAACAGCGTTCTTCATCACAACTTGCGCTTAAGTTGTAGAAGAATTGCACTCACGCATCGTATCAGGATTTTAATAATTTTTTCCGTAATTGATAAAATAGGGATTTGCAAACGATTTTGATAAGCACAATGAGCGACGAGTTTAACAAAGCAGATCGTTTTTTTGATTAACTTTGCCGCAATTTTTAACCAATCTAGAGACCAATGGTAGACTTATTCGAAAAGCTAAGGATGGAAGCTGGGGCACTCGCGAAATATTCTCACCTGCCCGATGACTATTTTTTCTTCCCTAAGCTAGAGGGCGAAATCGGGCCACACATGAAATTCAACGGTCGCGATGTGTTGAACTGGAGCCTTAATAACTATCTCGGACTGGCTAACCATCCGGAAGTCCGCAAGACGGATGGAGAGGCTGCTGCCCAATACGGAATGGGTTTGCCTATGGGCGCCCGTATGATGTCGGGCAACTCTTTAAATCATCTTGAATTGGAGAAACAACTGGCGGTATTTGTTCAGAAACAGGACGTCATGTTATTGAATTTTGGATATCAGGGCGTTGTATCAACTATCGACGCGCTTGTAGACAGGAAGGATGTGATCGTGTACGATGCGGAGTCACACGCCTGTATAATTGATGGCGTTCGTCTTCACATCGGAAAGCGATTTGTATATACGCACAACGATATGGAAAGCCTCGAGAAACAACTTCAGCGTGCCACCAAGCTCGCAGATGAAACTGGGGGTGGTATCCTTGTGATCACTGAGGGTGTATTTGGTATGTCTGGCAAGCAGGGTGACCTGAGGGGTGTTGTTGACCTTAAGAAGAAATACAACTTCAGATTGTTTGTTGACGATGCTCATGGATTTGGTACCATGGGGAAAACTGGTGCGGGAACAGCGGAGGAGCAGGGTGTTCAAAACGAAGTTGATCTATACTTCTCAACATTTGCCAAATCAATGGCGAGTATCGGAGCTTTTGTAGCCGGTGATGCCAGGATTGTTAAATATCTTCGCTATAGCGTCAGATCTCAGATCTATGCGAAAAGTCTGCCGATGCCGCTTGTCGTCGGAGCATTGAAACGCCTCGAATTGCTTAAGACATGTCCTGAGCTGAAAGATAACCTCTGGAAGATCGTCACAGCGATGCAGGACGGTTTGAAGCAACGCGGGTTTAATATCGGGAGCACAAATTCTCCGGTTACGCCAGTGTTGTTTAAAGGGGGCGTCGGGGAGGCAGCCAATATGGCCATGGACCTCCGGGAGAACTTTGGTATTTTCTGCTCAGTTGTTATCTATCCTGTTGTGCCTAAGGATGTTATCATGTTCAGAATCATCCCAACAGCAGTCCATACCCTGGAGGATGTAGAGCGTACTTTAAAGGCGTTTTCAGCCCTTAAAGTGAAGCTTGACAACGGCTTTTACAAGGAGGAAGTGCTGGTGTCGGTGACCAAGGGAATGTAAAAAAGTGGGTTTTTTGGTTGTTTGATAGGTTTTTGACTAACTTAGCATAACAGAAACTATTTACTAATCTTAAAATTCTAATAAAATGCAAAAGTTTGAAGAGCTCAAGAATCTCATCGCGTCACTTGAAGGTGATGCTGACAAATTCTATAACAAAGGAAACAGCGCTGCAGGTACCCGTGTTAGAAAGGGTATGCAAGATCTGAAGAATCTTGCTCAAGTAATTCGCGCAGAAGTTCAAGAGGTCAAGAATAAGGCCTAATAGCCAGTATCATATAATAAAGCACTAGCAACAGGGACAATCAGCAATGATAGTCCCTGTTGCTTTTTGTGTTACTTGATAGGAGCAGAAGAATATATTTCGTTGATCTTATCGCGAAGTCCCTGGGAAGCTTTCATAAGCGGCATTCTGACATCAGAACCACATATGCCCATGGTCTCTAGCAATACTTTTACGCCGACAGGATTTCCTTCCTCATACATTGGTCCGTTTATCTCCAGCAATTTCATTTGCGCCTGAGAGGCCTTCAGGAATGCTCCCGCAAACGCATGTTCCTTTATGCTTCTGAACAAAAGTGGAAAAGCATTCGCTAACACTGAAATCACGCCCACGGCACCGATCGCATAAAGTGAAGAAGTCATCATATCATCTCCTGATATCAGCAAGAAGTCTTTCGGCTTGTGCTTCATAATATTCATACACTGCTCCATATTCCCGGACGCTTCTTTCGTGGCGATGATATTTTTGTGTTTCGCCAATCTCAATGTCGTTTCAGCCGTAAGATTAGACCCGGTTCTACCCGGTACGTTGTAAAGCACAATTGGAATCGTTGTAGCATCTGCAAGAGTCTCGAAGTGAACGCAGATACCTTCCTGAGAAGGTTTATTGTAATATGGACTCACAGACAGAATAGCATCGACACCTTTTGTATCAAAACGTTTCAATGATTCCAACGCCGATGCCGTGTTATTCGATCCCAATCCATATACGATTGGGAATTTCTTTGGATTATTTGCTTTTACAAACTCCAATACACTTAATTTTTCTTCCTCACTACAGGTCACCGATTCGCCGGTAGTACCCATCACGACAAAGTAATCCACGCCCTTTGCGGTATGACCCAGCAATTTCTTCAATGCTTTGTAGTCGACCTCTAGCGCATCCGTGAACGGGGTGACTAATGCTACACCCGTTCCATACAATTTTTTCATTTTACTACTTTATTTGGATGATGTACCGGCGGATTGTTTCCACCAGCGATTTGATATTTGGATCTGAATTCAACATAAACTCGAAGTATTGATCACTGTTATCCCAGACACGGCCCACACGGCACTTGGCTTTACTGCGCGCCAAAAGGTGAAGCAACATTGGATTGGGCTCAGTGTCGAGATAAAACAGAAAGTCAAATGGTTGTTCTACAAACTTCATAGCATCAGCTGATGTGATCTTGCCCCAGAACGACAACTCGTTTTCCGTAAAGAAATCGAATTTGAACTCATAGTTCTGCTTGTCGGAAGGAAGGAACTCGATGACCTTTACTTGTTTGCCATCTGCTTCGAATTTCTTGATGAACTCTTTAACCGCCTCATGTTTTGCTTTGTCTTCAACTGTAAATAAAATACCGATAGTCCTGGCATCATTATACGAAACACTGCCTCTCTGGGATTTGGTCTTGAGGAGAAGATCCGTTCTAAATTTCAACAAATTGAGCTTCATCGCTATCGGCGGACTATCCTTTCATTAGTTTTACGAATTCTGATTCGGAAATGATTTTCACTCCAAGTTTCTCAGCTTTTTCACGTTTTGACGGCCCCATATTATCACCAGCCAGCAAATAGTCTAATTTTCCTGACACGCCACTTAGTATGCGTCCCCCATTTTTCAGAATAAGTTCTTCCAATTCTTCGCGCTCATAATTTTTAAATATCCCTGAGATCACAAAAGACTTATTGCCCAATATATCACTTTCCAACACAGGTTCCTGCGCCGTGCTGGTAAGGTTTAACCCAGCCTTTTTCAACCTTTCGATTTCTTTAAGACTCTCCGGATTCTTAAAAAAGAGGATCACGCTTTCCGCGATCTTTTCACCAATCTCCGGCGCCATGAGCAATTCCTCCATTGACGCAGACGCGATCTTATCGATTGACTTGAAATACCGGGCTAGCTTTTCTGCTACGGTCTTTCCAACGTACCGGATACCGATCGCAAATAACACACTCTCAAAAGGTACGCTCCTGGACTTGTTAATTCCCTCCAGCATATTGGAAGCTGATTTATCTTTGAATCCTTCCAGTTGCAGGATATCCTCGCGTTTAAGATCATATAGATCGGCAGGACTGTGCACGAGGTCCAGTTTGAACAGTTGTTCAATAGTTTTTTCACCAATGGAATCAATGTCCATCGCCCTACGCTGAATAAAATGCTCTACGCGTCCCGTTATCTGGGGCTGACAACCTGTAACATTAGGACAATAAAAGGCAGCTTCTCCTTCAACCCGCTGAAGCTTCGTACCACACTCGGGACACTTGTCGATGTATTTTATCGGCACTGCATCCGCCTTTCTTTTATCAAGATCAACAGCAGTTACCTTGGGTATGATCTCTCCACCTTTCTCAACAAACACGTAATCTCCGACACGCAGATCAAGTCTGGCAATTTCATTGGCATTGTGAAGTGACGCACGCTTTACAGTTGTTCCCGCGAGAAAGACGGGCTCGAGCGATGCTACAGGAGTAACGGCACCCGTACGACCAACCTGATAAGTAACGCCGTTTAACCGCGTACTGATACTTTCTGCCTTGTACTTGTAGGCGATCGCCCAGCGCGGACTCTTTGCGGTATATCCCAGTTGTTCCTGTTGCTCATCACTATTGACTTTTATTACTACACCATCGGTCTCGAGTGGCAACTCAAGTCGCTTGCTTTCCCACTTCTGGATGTAATCAAGAACCTCGCCGATGTTCTTACATTTTTTGTAGGTAGGGGATACGTTGAATCGCCATGCTTCAAGCAATTGGATACCCTCTTCGTGAGTCGGGATTGCAAGTCTATCAGTCCTGAGGAAGTAAACAAAGCAATCCAATTTACGTCTTGCAACTTCAGATGAATTTTGCATCTTCAATGTTCCTGAAGTTGTATTCCGTGCATTCGCATAGCGTTCTTCTCCAATGTCATCACGCTCTTTATTGAGTTGTATAAATGCCGTTTTCGGCATAAACACTTCCCCGCGTACTTCAAATGATTCTGGTATGTTCTTTCCTTTTACTACTAATGGAATATTGCGGATGGTCTTTACGTTGGCCGTAACATCGTCGCCGCGTACACCGTCACCCCGCGTAACGCCCTTCACGAGAATTCCATTTTCATAGATCAGACTGATCGAGACGCCATCAAACTTTAGCTCACAAAAGTATTCATACTTTTCACCTTCAAGACCTTTTGAGACGCGACCATCAAAGTCTTCAAGTTCTTCCCGACTATACGTGTTTCCCAATGAAAGCATCGGGTACTTGTGAAATACAGTTTCAAATTCCCTGGTTACCGTTCCTCCAACACGCTGTGTCGGGCTATCCGATTTCTTAAGTTTTGGAAATGATGCTTCCAACATGACAAGGTCGGCGAGCAACTTATCAAATGCCTGATCCGAAATTTCCGTACGACTCTCCTGATAATACAAGTCGTTGTGATGATCGATCACATTTATCAACTTATCGATTTCTTTCCTGGCCTGGTCCTCACTCATAGACCATAAAGCTAAAGAGAGGAGAGTCTAAAGCAAAGAGTTGGGGGGAAAACGATAAGGTAGGTCTGGGCCATTGGAGTCTTTTATATTGTCGGTTTGTTAGGAATAATCAACAGTCAATAATCAATAAATCAATATTCATGATGGACTAGACCCGGTTTTTTTATGGGGAAAAACACAGGCGGCTGTGTCAAGGATGCGGCGGTGGCTGACAGTTGTTTAGTGGTCAATATTCAATAATCAATAAATTAATATTCATGATGGACTAGACCCGGTTTTTTTATAGGGAAAAATACAGGCGGCTGTGTAAGGATGCGGCGGTGGCTGACAGTTGTTTAGTGGTTTTAATATTCAACAGTCAATAATCAATAAATCAATATTCATGATGGACCAGACCCAGTTTTTTTATAGGGATTGCTTTTAACAATTAACGCGTCACATGCTTATAAGGCTTTAGCTCTTTACTCAGATCCAGCTTATTATTATTGCGATCAACATCGGCCATCCTTAGTGATGCATCTATTTCTATCGATGCAATTTCAGAAACCTGTTTATCAATTTGAACTACGTAAGTCGGGGAGACCCAGGGCCAGGCATCGAGGTCTGTTCTCTGCAGTGACCTATCATCGGGTTCTTTTCCACCGTTCGTTTCATTTAAGGGAATATAGATGTTTCGCTTGCTTCCATCTTTTAATGTCAATTGTAAATCTATTGGCATTGGGAAATCTCCGATCCGTTCAAGGGTAATAAAAGTGGAACCATCCTGTGCGATGACATTTCTTATTCCGTAGTCAATCTTTTTCGTGGTATTGATCCAATACGAATAATACCACTTCAATTCCATTCCCGATGTTTTCTCCATGATCCGGACAAAATCATTGGGTTCCGGGTGATGAAATTTCCATGCGTTGTAATAACGACGCATGCCTTTATAAAAAATATCTTCTCCAATAATATATTTCAATTGTTGAAGAAATACAGTGCCCATGGAATACGCTGCTGTTCCGTAAGCAGTATTGGTATTGTAATGATCACTATGTTGACTCATCGGCTCTTGCAATCCTCTTTTAACCAATGCAAAATAGCTATCATAACTGCCGACGTGGGAATCGCTAACAGGCTTATTGAACATTAACGCCATTGATTCCTGACTGGCGAAATCGGCGTACCCTTCGTCAAGCCATGGATAAAGCGACTCATTGGAAGCCAACACACCTTGATACCAGCTGTGCGCAGCTTCATGTGAAGTTACGCCAACGAGACCCCCGAGTGTTTTTTCGCCCAGTATCAAAGTACACATGGGATACTCCATACCACCATCACCACCCTGAATAATCGAATAAGTATCGTAAGGATATTTTCCGAATGTTGTATTCATGAATTGAAAATGCTTCACGGCAAAGTCCTGCATCTTCTTCCAATTCTCTGTTGTCTTTTCGCCAGGTTGATAGAAGAAGTGTAACTCTGGACCGTTTGGCACCGAGGCTTTATCATGAACATATTGTGGATCCGCAGCCCAGGCAAAGTCTATTACATTCTTCGCAATGAAATGCCACACCAGGTTTCCTACAGGACGTTTCACCATTGTTCCTGATTTCTCATAACCGTAACCAACTTTATCACCATTCTCAAGTTTCCCCGTACCACACACGATGTATGTTGGATCAAGCGTAAGTGTTACATCAAAGTCTCCCCAGACACCTTGAAACTCTCTCGCGACATATTGGTAGGCATGCCATCCTCTGAAATCATATTCAGAAAGTTTTGGATACCACTGCGTCATTGAATATGCAATGCCTTCTTTGTTGTCGTGACCCGATCTCCTGATTTGAATTGGCACCTGAGATTCGAACTGCATATCGAAGGTAGTTTTTGCGTTTGGAAGTATGGGCTTAGCAAGCTTCACTTCCATCACCGTCCCCTGTATCGTGAATGTCACATCCTTACTATCCTGTTTAAGTGAACCTATGTGCTGATAGCCGATTTCCGCATCACTGAGATTATATATCCGGTCTTTAACGCGCGGGTCGGGATCGGGAAGGTTTCTGGATCGGACGTCCATCATGCTTCCTGGCTGAAAGGCGTTAAAATAAAGATGATAGTAAACTTTTGTGAGTGTGTCGGGAGAGTTGTTGTGGTAGACCAGTTTTTGCGTACCGGTCACGAGATGTGATTTTACATCAAGCTTCACATTCATTATGTATTCAACGCGCTGCTGCCACCGATAATCCTGCGCAACAGCGGCAATACAAACCGCAACAAGGCAAAGCACGCCAATCAAGCACTTCTTCATAGTCCAGGATCAATTATGATTTGCAAAATATCCAAGGAAGGGAGTTTTACAAAGAGAATTTTTTCCGCTTGAGGTCAATAAAGTACGTAATGCTGCCAGAAAGATAGCTGCTGTTCGATATGGTCAGCGGTTCGCCTTTAAGTGCTTTCGGAATGTTGTAAGTGTAGGTGAAGGCAAATCCCCAGTTTTTATAGCTGACGGTAATCGGCGCGCTGATCGCATAGTTCATCACACCAAATACGCGGGAATCTTTTTGCACCCTCCCGAAAATCGTTCCATACTTATCTTTGTTGGCCCTCCATTCCCTTAGTGTCTTGGGAATAGTGTAGTCAAACGTCGTTAAAGTCTCGTCACCAAACAGCGTAAAGAACGATGGTGTTATCGCTACGCGATTGATACCCCACAGTTTCTTTTTCTGAAGCACAACGCTCAAACCCGGCATGATCCGGTTTGCATAATCATCACCAAAATAAAAAGCATAGTTGAGGGAGAATAACACTGGCTTCAAGTCGATCATTGGTGTTACTGAAAGGGTATTTTTGTAGGGAATAAAAGCTTCGTCACTATTCGAATTGTAGAAGTAGTGATCATAATTCCCCATGATTGAAAACCACTTTGAGAAACTGTGCAAATATCCAAGTGAAGTAATGGTCAGATAATAGGAAGGACTGAATTCTTTGCTCCAATAACCAGATATATCCGCATAAAGTCCTGATTTATGATAGAAGGAAACACCAGGCGCGAGTCCGAAGTTTTGAATGCCTAATGTTCTGCCTGCGGATTGAACGTTACTATTGTATCCGAGTCTTACAGCCAATTGAGAAGAACCACTGATATCACCCATTTCAAGAAGACTATCAATGAGTTTGAAGATCGAAAGTGAATCATCAAAAGTTAACACTTCATCTATACCCGAAAGGGCAAGCGAATCCACTTCCTGTGCCATTGTTAATGTGGAGGAAGCTGCCATGAAGATTGTAAAAAGCCATCGTTTACAAGCTTTCATTCAGGATCTGCTAGTTATTTCTATCCTGCAGCCTTTTCTGCGTTTGGTCTTTGAGATTTCTTTGATGTTCCTGCTGCAGCTGTCGACGTTGGATCTGTTCCAGAATGATTTGACGGAATTTTCTTTCAGCATCGGGAAGTGTTCTTAGCTTTTGTGCGCTAATCACCTTTAATAGTTTTCCGGAATAGTCTTTTTCAAGGTTGAGTTCCTTTTGCTTGACATCAAATTGCGTATTGACAACATCCTGATCTACCTGCTCCTGAGTTTTCTTAGGGTCGGGATTTCTACGCGCGTCCCTCAGCTGCTGACGGATTTCTTTTCTTTTCTCTGAGAACTCACGATAGATTGGCCAGAACTTCTCCGCTTCTGCCGGCGTGAGGGCCAGCTGATCAGTAATGTAGGCGATGCGTGCAGCCTGAATTTTATTACGCACTTTCGGATCCTGTGCTGGTGGCAAATCGTCATCCTGCGCCAGAGCAGAGAACATCATTAGGGTTAAACCCATTACGAACAGATATTTCATCTCACTCAACTTTTATACTCAATAACAAACATTATAATCAATCAATTTCGTCAAATATGGTGTCGGACGTCTCATCTTCTAGTCCTGAATTGAATACTCTATCTTCGATACGATCAGCATCCTCCTGATGAAGTGAAACATCATCCAATAGCTCATCCGTTGACATATCTTGGTCGTTGATATAAGCAACGAGATCCTGCGTATCAATGCCTGATAGCAATGCTTCGGTCGACTCGAATTCTCCCGGCCTTTGCATCCAGAAAAACGATGCTGCTGCGATCACGACTGCGGCGAGTCCATACTTTAATGCGAAGCCGAAAACCGGCGAAGTCTGCCCTCGGCTGGACTTCGTAACCCTGGATTGAATGATGCCCGGAAGGTTCTCAAAGTATCCTTCCGGTACGTTGAAGATGTCTTTCTTGGGGATGTCTTCCAGTTTTTTCATGATCGTTGCTTAGACCTAATAATAGCTTCAAAGTTTAATCATTCCTTCAAAAAATCTTCAATTTTCTTAACCGCGTGATGGTAGCTCGCCTTAAGCGCCCCGACGCTGGTCTGGGTAATATTCGAAATCTGTTCATAGGGCATGTCGTCAAAATATTTCATATTGAAGACCAGTCTTTGTTTGTCTGGCAGCTTCAACAGGGCCTTTTGGAGCTTCATTTGGATCTCATCACCGGAAACGTGCGGAGAGCTATCAAGTTTTGAGATCAGCTCGCCTTCGACATCCCCAATGGGCAGGAAGAATCTACGCTTTTTGCGCTGAAGAAATGTGAGACATTCGTTCGTCGCTATTCTATAGACCCAGGTGTACAATTGAGCATCCTCTCGGAAATTGTCGATGCTCTTGTGGATTTTGATAAATACTTCCTGAGTGAGATCATTCGAGTCGTCATGGTCGATAACCATCTTCCGGATATGCCAATAGACGCGTTTTTGATATTCGCGCACGAGCAAATTAAACCCATACTTCCGGGTGTCAGGATTGCGGATCTTGATTAAAAGTTCTTTGTCCTCCAAGGGAGAGCGTGCTTCAATTCAATCGTTAGACTGACTTGGGGTTAAATAGTTTAAAGTTACGGACAGAAATGAGTGCTTTAAAACGATTGGAGGTCATTTACAGGCAGTTGACAGAGAATTATAAATCAAGAATTATGGGTGCTCGCTCGACGGCAGAACGTTTTAATGAAATTCATCCTGGCGCTATAGTGCTGCACGGCCCGACAACAGCAGAACCGTGGAGTCCGCCAATTCATAATTCAGTGTCGTTTAAAATTGCTCAAGTGTATCGCAGAGCAGCTCGAACTGCTCTTTACCGTGTGTCGGGAAGTTAGCAAAGCGGAGTTGGGTCTTTTTGTTCGAGCCATAACCATCACCCGGGTGCATGCCGTTTGCCATCAGCAGTGAGGTGATTTCTTCTGTAGCGTTACCTGTGTTGGCTACAATAACTGTTTTGGATTGGAACTCAGGTTGAAGTACAAATGGCTCGAGTGAGGCGTGCTTGTCGAGCGTTTGGTAGAGGATGGCGGCCTTGTATT
>JBDSKX010000057.1:0-57721 GCA_039916665.1 Chryseolinea sp.
CTGCAACAGTGATGATATTGCCAGGCACAAAACCTCAACCCAAATATAAAATATGGCCGACTCGTTGGCAAGTCAATCCCATCAAAGGTGCAATACGAAATTTTACAAGGAATCTGAACGAGGAGGCCTCAGCGAACTACCCAACGTGCCGGCTTTCCAAAAACAACGATAATCATAATCGGTTTATAAATCTGACTTCACTGTTTCGACAGCGAGCTACGGCTTTCGCGTCAGGCAGGTGAACTCAAATAAAACACAACAAATCGGCGCCGACGATTCCGATATCCACCCAATTTCAACGTTGTGCGCCATTCCATCGACTGCATGTTTGCTCGAAATGTAGTTGATTTCCAAATTCACAATCACCATTTCTTCCAAAGGGTAAATTATACCTTATAGCGTGACTGCTGATCGTTAACGCTGATACGAAACTTGATTTCCAACAATACACGGTTCACAATAAGCTCAAATTGAAAATTATGAAGTTTGCGGAGAAAACGATCATTGCCGATCGATCAAACGCGTTCTGGTGATATAGAGATTGTCGCGCATTAGAAATACAGACGTCCGGTATGTCAGGAAGTGGATTCCGGGATCATCCAGTTGTACTTTGAGTGACCAGGTATCAGGTCCCGAGACTACCGTATCGCCAAATGATTTTCCGTAAATGACTAATACCATCACTTTGAAATCCTGACTCAGGAAAATACAAAGACTATTTACTATTTTGTACAGCTTAACCCATACTGTTTATGAACTATTGGCTGATGAAAAGTGAACCAGATACATTTTCCTGGGATGATTTGGTGAGGGACAAAAAGACCGGCTGGGATGGCGTAAGAAATTTCCAGGCACGGAACAACCTTAAGGCGATGAAAAAAGGAGATGAAGCGTTGTTCTATCATAGCGGAGACGGCAAGGAAATTGTCGGAATCGCCAAGATCACAAAGGAAGGCTATCCTGATCCTGGCGATACTGCCTGGACAGCCGTTGAGATTGCACCCGTTAAGAAGCTAAAAAAGGCTGTGACGCTGGCGCAAATAAAATCTGACAAACGTTTAACTCATATGGTATTGGTGAAGGCTTCGCGGCTTTCAGTGCAGCCCGTTAAGGCAGAAGAATTTGATATGATCCTGGGGCTTAGTGAAGCATCCGATAAATAATCGGACGGCGTTAATAAAAGTTTTTTATGAACGATCAAGAACCCACACTTCGATTCAGATTACCTGCAAACACGCGTATCCTTACTGTCGTGATAATAATGTTGTTGAAGCTGGCGGGCATTGCCGTAGCGCAAGATCAACCTGATGTCACACAGGAAAGAAAGGCTCAAATTATCCAGCCCCACCGTTATGAAAGACTAAGAAAGAGTGGTGACGATCCTTTCCATGTTATCGCACTGCGCGGAAGTGGGATCATATTGTTTCGTGATCTCAATAAATTCCGAAACTCCAACAAGCTTTGGCAACTGATAATTCTCGATTCTGCGCTGCAGGAGAAAAAAGACATGGAGCTCGAAATCAATGAACGAAATAAATTTCTGGGTTATGAAGTGACTCCCGATCGTATCTTCTTTCTATTCCGAACAGGTGAAACAACAAAAAATGATTTTGAATTGATAGACATTGAACTAAGCGGAAAAGAATCCGGCCGCTACCAGTTTAAACCAGATCTTGATTTCAAATTGACGCACTTCACACGTGCAGGCAGCAATTTTATCTTTGGTGGTTATGTCAACAACGAGCCTGCTGTTGTCATGTTTGAACTTCCTAATAATCACATCCGGGTAATTCCAGGTTTCTTTCAAAAAGATACCGAACTGGTTGATCTTCGTACAAATCAAAATCAAACTTTCAACACCGTGCTGATCGACCGAAGCACCAAAGACAACCGCAAGTTGATATTTAGAACGTTCGACGAATCAGGGAAGCAACTATTGGAAGATGTTGTACTGATCAGTGAGCAAAAGTTCCTGCAAACAGCCATAACGAGCACGTTGGAACGTGAAGACCTTGCAGTTGTTGGTACTTGGGGTGAAAGAAATTCAAAACAGTCTATTGGATTTTATTTCATGTCAGTCGATCCATTTAACGAACAGCAAATCAAATACTACGACTTTGGTATGTTAACGCACTACCTTGATAACCTGAATCCAAAACGTGCAGAACGGATCAAGGCAAACTCAGTGAGTGATGCTTCCTCAGGGAGAATTCCAAATTATGCGGCATATGTGATGCCATACAAGGTGATGGAATACAAAGACGGATTTTTGTTGCTGGCAGAAGTATACACTCCAGTTTCCACGACGAATCCATACTATTCAAATCCGTACTATTATAACCCGTATTATAATTCCGGCCTGTATTCTATGTCCAATTACTATTATCCAGGCATGGGCCGTGGGTTCAGACCTTATTCCTACGGCAACAATATGAAGACCGTGAACGAGATCAAGTCGACACAGACAGCCGTATTATCATTTGATCCGAAAGGAAAAATCAACTGGGATCAGAGTTTTAAAATTGACGATCTCAAAGTTGCCGGCGTAGATCAGGTGTCAGATTTTTGGGTCGGCCGTGATAAGATTTTTTTTCTATATAAAAAAGAGTCTGATCTGATGGTGAAGTCTATTGATATAACCGACGACAAAAGCGCCGAGTCAACCGAAAAGATAAAGATGACGGATACCGATGATGTGATCAGGTCTGAGAAAGAATTTGAGGGTGGTATCAGGCAATGGGTAGATAACAGTTTCTATGTTTGGGGATATCAAACTATTCGCAATGCAAATAAAGAAGACCGGGTGCGAGACGTTTTTTACATCAACAAGGTGCTGGTTAGGTGAAATTTTAGGCGTGGTGTGCTTGATATGTTTAGCGTACATGTCAAATGCTCAGCAAGTATTACAAACCAACAGATTTGAACTAGCAAGCCCTAAAGATGAAACTTCATATGAAGTAGTGCCTGCTCACGAATCGGGGATCTACCTCTATCGTCGACTCTATGGCCAAGGGATGGATAATATTGAAATGATCAAACTCGACACTGCCTTCAAAGAGCAATGGAAAGGATATCTTCAGATCGACCCTAAATATATTCTCGTCTCAAAAAAGGTTGTTGGAAACAATATATACTTTCTGCTCAGGTATGAAAATTTTACTAAAAATGATTTTGTGCTTTTCGCGGTTGAGCATACCGAGGGAAATTTCCTGAAATATGAGATCAAGAATTTTATTCCATTCAATCCGATTGAGTTCCAGGTAACAGACAAAGGTGCGCTGATGGGCGGCTATTTCAATTCCGTACCCGTTGTTTTATTTTATTCTTTCAAATCTTTGCACGCAAAGGTGTTGCCGGGATTGATGAACGAATCAGGCGAATTAACGCAATTAAAGATCAACTCAGATGAAACATTCGATGTTTTGATCAGCGCGAGAAATTTCAAAGGTCAGCAAACGATATGGATCAAAAACTATGATTCAGAAGGCGATCTTCAATCCAATTATGCACTGCAACCTGAAGATAACAAACACCTGATCTTCGCGCGTTCGGTAAAAACAGCCAACAACATGCAACTGGTTGCCGGTGTCTTCGGCGGCAAAAATTCACAATACTCGAGAGGCCTCTTTATGGCAAGCATCGACCCGGCGGGAAACCAGCAGTTGCGTTACTATAACTATGGCGATCTTGAGAACTTCTTTAAATACATGAAGGCAAAACGAGAAGCGCGTGTTAAAGAACGAATTGAAAGACGAAAGATCAAGGGCAAACGTGTCCGATTTAACTATAGATTTCTCGTACACGAGATCGTCCCCTACAAGAATCAGTATATCCTTTTGGGTGAGGCATTCTATCCAAAATATATCACCACGGGTTCGGGTGCCTATTCAAGTTTCTTTACCTATGGCAACAGGTACCCTTCAGTGTCGCGGGATGGCCGTATCTTTGATGGCTATTATTACACACACGCTGTGGTAATGGGTTTTAATCTGAAAGGAGATTTGATGTGGGACAATAGCTTTGAGATAAACGATGTAAAAACCTTTACCCTGGAACAATTTGTTAAACTTGAAGTCCAGGGTGACAAGATTACATTGTTATATTTGTTTGACAATGAACTCCGCACCAAGATAATTCATAACGACCAGGTGCTTGAAGGTAAAACTTTTGAACCTTTAAAGACGTCGGCCCAAAATGATGTTGTGAGGCGAGAGAGCACCAATATGAACAAGCTTGATTATTGGTACAATGATTTCTTTTATGCGTATGGAATTCAGGAAATCAGTAATGCCATAACCGGAAGAAGAAGAGTTTTCTTTATCAATAAAATAAGTTGCCAATAGTTTCGATTAAACACTACAACCCATATCACTTTATCCATGTCAAAACAAAATATTTTTATCACCAGGCTTTGGTTCGCCCTTTTTTTCTGTATCAGTTGTATTTTAAATTCACAAGCTGTAATAGCTCAGACATTAGCGCCGCTCCGTGTTGGGGTTGCAGGGATAACCCATGGCCATGTGGGATGGATCCTGGGGAAAACAACTAAAACGGATGTTTCGGTTGTAGGCATCTATGAGCCCGATGTTGCGTTGTCTCAGAAATTCGCAAAGCAATATGGACTTGCATCATCATTATTCTATACCGATCTCGACAAAATGCTCGACGCTACAAAGCCAGAAGCGGTAGTAGCATTCGGCTCCATCTATCAACACCAAGCTGCCGTCGAAGCCTGTGCACCAAGAGGCATCCATGTCATGGTGGAGAAGCCACTGGCAACTACCGTTGAAGCGGCATTGAAAATGTCGGCACTTGCAAAAAAAAATAAAATCTTCTTATTGACGAACTACGAAACATCCTGGTATCCAACAACAGACAAGACTTATCAATTGGTAAACGATAGCAACTTCGTCGGAAATATTCGTAAGGTCGTTATTCACGATGGACACTCTGGTCCTAAAGAGATTGGGGTAGGGAAAGAATTTTTTGACTGGCTTACAGATCCAATTCAGAACGGCGGCGGAGCGCTCGTTGACTTTGGATGTTACGGTGCTAACCTGATGACATATTTAATGAAAGGTGAACAACCTGTATCCGTAACGGCGGTAACGCAGCAATTCAAACCTGATATCTATCCAAAAGTAGATGATGAGGCGACTATTATTGTGAGTTACCCCAAAGCTCAATGCATTATCCAGGCATCGTGGAACTGGCCTTTTGGAAGAAAAGATTTGGAAGTGTATGGTGTGACGGGCTATATCATTGCATCAAATAGTTCAACCCTTCATACGCGCGGAAAAGATATGAAAACAGAAACCGTCCGGGAGATTTCCGTTAACGATACGAAAACGTATCAGGATCCTTTCCTCTATTTTTCAGATGTCATCAGAAGAAAAATAAAAGTTCCTGAGAATGGACTGTATTCGCTGGAGAATAATGTAACAGTTGTTAAGATTCTGGAAGCCGCGAGAGAGTCTGCAAAGACAGGAAAGGCCGTCGCTTTGAAATAGAATACGGAATAATCAATAGGCCAATGATGAATAAATCAATATTCAGTGTGCTGCCTATGGCCGCATGGACTAAAACCATTTTCTTTGGTTAGCAAATATTTTGCCTGCCGGTGGGTTAAGCCAGACTTATTGATTATTCCGTATTCAACTACTTGTTGGACGCCTGTAGCACTTCTTTCAAGATTGTTTCTTGTAATTTCGCCGGCTGCGCAGTAGGAAGATTGTGTGCGGTGTTCTTGAAGACATAAAGTTTCTTCGTTTCATCTTTCAAAACTTTAAAATAGTCCGCCGTTATATTGTGGTTTGTTTGCAGATCATTGGCGCCAACAAAAAAGTAAACAGGACAACGAAGCGTTGGGGCGAGTTCAAAGAAGTTGATCGCGGACGCTTCATTAAAAAGTTGAAGCCATTTGTCAGACCACTCAATGACAAATTGTTTTTCTGGTTTCTTACCACCGATATAGTGTAACAGCCAGCTTCTGTGATAGTAGAGTTGTTCACCATTTTCAAATGGAACCTTTACTGTTGCCAGTTGACCAAGTGCTTCATTGTTCTTATCGGCTTTGGCCTTGTCGATCGTCCATCTTAATGAAACTCTTTCGCTTTCCAGTTGCTCCACCATCGGACTTATAGCAATATAGGCGTGAAGCATTTCCGGATAATGTGCAGCGATCAGCAGACCGAGAAAGCCTCCCCATGAATGCCCCATCAGAAAAATCTTTTTTTTATTGAAGCGTGTATTGAGATACTTGATCACTTCAATGGCATCGGACTCCATCAATGCAACAAACGGCGATTTCGGGGAAATATTCAGCTCGGCAGTTTTTCCACTTCCGCGTTGATCCCATTGCACAACAACAAATTTTTTCTGCAGCGCGCCCGTAAATTTGTCTGAATAACCCATCGCGGAATTTCCCGGTCCACCATGGAGAAAAAGCAGTACAGGGTTAGAATCGTCGGTGCCTTTGATGCTGATCCACTGCTGGAGACCGCCAATATTGATGGCCATCGCCGTATCAATTAGACTATTGGCTACAACGGCATTCGAAAGAAACATTCCAATCAAAAAGAGTATCGCTTGCGGCTTAAATCTTTTCATGTCTGCTTTGTGAACAAAGGTAATAATATCGTGGAATCCTTATATTTGCTTCGCGCTATGCAGAAGAAGCTTATCCTAGATTCGGACCTCCTTGACCTCACGATAAGCCGTCTTTGTCAGCAATTAATTGAGAACCATAGCGATTTCAAGGATACCGTGATCATGGGGATGCAGCCGAGAGGCATCTTCCTCGCGGAAATCATCCAACAAAAATTAAAAAAGGACACGAAAAACGATATTCCCCTTGGGTATCTCGACGCGACATTTTACCGCGATGACTTCAGACGTCGTGATACACCGGCAAAGGCGAATGAGACCCGCGTGCCCTTTATTATCGAAGGAAAAAATGTGGTGCTGGTAGACGACGTGCTTTTTACCGGCAGGTCGATTCGCGCTGCGATGGATGCGATGATTGCGTTCGGCCGCCCGGCAACTGTCGAGTTACTCGTGCTCATTGACAGGCGTCGAAATAGAGAACTTCCGATCTCTGCCGATTACGTTGGTAAGGAAGTAAATACACTGGCCTCCCAGCGGGTCCTGGTAGAATTAGAAGCACAAGGTCATAAACAAAATAAAATCTGGTTGGTCAATAAGGATTAGTCTATGTCTAAACTCAGTCAAAAACACCTCCTCGGTATAAAAGACATCACTCGTGAAGACATTGAACTTATTTTTGAAACCGCGGATAACTTCAAAGAAGTCATTAACAGACCGATCAAGAAAGTTCCTTCTTTGCGCGACGTAACCATTGCCAACGTCTTTTTTGAGAATTCAACACGGACAAGGCTTTCGTTTGAACTGGCTCAAAAAAGATTATCTGCCGACGTCATCAATTTCTCGGCCTCCAATAGTTCTGTAAAAAAAGGAGAAACACTTTTAGACACAGTCAACAATATCCTCGCGATGAAAGTTGATATGATTGTCATGCGGCATGCGAGTCCTGGTGCGCCACATTACCTGTCAAAACACATCAAAGCCAATATCGTCAACGCAGGTGATGGTACGCATGAACATCCAACGCAGGCCCTGCTGGACGCATTTTCGATCAAAGAAAAATTAGGAAGTGTTTCTGGTAAAAGGGTTGCCATCATCGGAGATATACTTCACTCGCGGGTAGCTTTGTCAAACATTTTTGCGTTGCAAAAGCTGGGCGCAAAGATTATGGTTTGCGGCCCTCCTACCTTGTTACCCAAATTCATCGGGCAGCTCGGCGTAGAAGTCGAATACGATGTAAAAAAGGCGTTGCAATGGTGTGATGTCGCCAACGTGCTTCGCATACAACTCGAACGCCAGCAGATCAAGTATTTCCCATCACTTCGCGAATATTCACTGTATTTTGGGATCACCAAGAAGATGCTTGACAGCCTTCGTAAGCAGATTGTCATCATGCACCCGGGCCCAATAAACAGGGGTGTTGAACTCAGTAGTGATGCGGCAGATTCACAACACTCCATTATCCTCGACCAGGTCGAAAACGGTGTAGCCATTCGCATGGCGGTATTGTACCTCCTCGCTGGCAGGATATAATCGGGTTAATCCTTTCCGCCGGGATTTCCATCCTCATATTTTTGTAATTTGCCTCCGAAAAAATCAATACATGATCTTTAATTCGATTGTTGATACTATTGGAAACACCCCGCTGGTAAAGTTGAATACCGTCACCCGCGGCTTACAGGGCACTGTGCTCGCGAAAGTTGAATATTTCAATCCGGGTAATTCAACGAAGGACCGGATGGCGTTGAAGATGGTACTCGACGCTGAAAAGGCCGGCCTCCTCAAACCAGGCGGTACGATTATAGAAGGAACATCGGGAAATACGGGAATGGGCTTGGCCCTGGTAGCGATCGCAAGAGGATACCGTTGCATCTTCACAATGGCAGACAAACAATCACAGGAAAAAATCAATATCCTAAAATCTGTTGGCGCGGAAGTGATTGTATGCCCAACGAATGTTGCACCTGAGGATCCTCGTTCATACTATTCAATCGCGCGCAAACTGAACAAAGACATACCAAATTCTTTTTATCCTAATCAATACGACAATCTTTCAAATACAGCGGCTCACTATGAAAGCACTGGCCCAGAGATCTGGAATCAGACAGAAGGAAAGATTACGCATTATGTTGCAACGGTAGGGACAGGCGGCTCAATGTGTGGCACCGCTAAATATCTGAAGGAACAAAATTCAAACCTCGTTACCATCGGTATCGATACTTATGGTTCCGTATTCAAGAAGTATAAGGACACAGGAATCTTTGATGAGAATGAAATATATCCTTATCTGACTGAAGGATTCGGAGAAGACATCCTCCCGAAGAATGTGAACTTCGACGTCATAGATCATTTCATCAAAGTAACTGATAAAGATGGCGCCATTGGCGCGCGGAGATTATCTCGTGAAGAAGGATTGTTTGTAGGCTGGTCCAGCGGTTCGGCCATCCATGGCGCGCTTGAGTATGCCCGTGAGAATCTGAAGAAGGACGATATAATGGTGATACTTCTTCCTGACCATGGAACACGTTACCTCGCGAAGATATACAACGATCAGTGGATGAAAGATCACGGCTTCCTTGAAACGCGAACGTTCGGATCTGCACGCGAGATTATTGTTGCGCGAAATGGCAAAGACAGCCTGTTCACTGTTCGTACGAATTCAAAAGTGGGCGAAGCAATCGTTGTCATGAATCGCGAGGGAATTGATCAGATACCGGTTTTAGAAAACGAAAACTTTGTTGGTAGCGTAAGTGCTGCAAGTCTGTTGGAGAAGATCATCCAGGAACCACTGCTGCAGAATAAACAGGTTGGTGAAATTATGGATAAGCCGATGCAATTTGTTGCCCCCGACAGCACACTAGACGTGTTATCTTCCTTGCTAAATAAGGACAACAAAGCCGTTCTTGTCCGCGACGCGCAGGATAAAGTGCACATCATTACTCAACATGATGTTTTGAAAGCAATGACAAGTTAGTGGAAAATCCTCATTAACAGATGATCGTATAGTTCAATTCAAAAACACTGGCATTGAAACTACCATTCGTGGTATTGATTACACTCGCGACGTTGGCAACAGGTCATGCACAAACGACCTTACCTGATAGTATTGCGTCGCGATTTGCGAAAATGGCAGGCGACAGCAGTTATGTCACTCATCTGAATTCTCTGGCGACAAACTATCTAAAAACGAATCCGGCACTATCAAGAAGGATCGCCGGATACATAATCGACTATGCACCACGCATCAAGTTTACCCGAGGATACGCACGGGCATTGACCATTGCCGGCAACTCGTACTGGTATGAAGGCGTCTATGAATACGCACAAAACTATTATCTACTGGCGGCACGTCAGTATCAAAGCCTTCATGACACAGTGGGTCTTTCACAAGTTTACAATAACGTAGGTGAGGTTAATAAGAAACTGGGAGAGAACAAAAAGGCGCTTGAATATCTGCTCAAATCCCTGGAGCTAAAGAAAAATGATTCAACGCGTGATCTGACCCTTTATAACATTGGAGAATTGTATGTGAATCTCGGGGATTACAAAATGGCGACAGAGTACATCGACAAGTCTATGGTCATTGCTTCGCATAACAAAAACGGTCGCGTCATTGCTTACAACGAATGGACTACTGCGCGAATCAAAGCACTTCAGCATTATGACCAGCAGGCAGAGAAGTACTTCATACGCGCCATTAAACGATGGAAGGAACTTGGAGAGACCCGTTCGCTTATACAAACATACCTTGATCTTGCTGAGTTGAATAGGAGAAGAGGTAAGCTGGCATTGTCTGAACAGCAACTCGATGAAGCGATGGAGTTGGCAAGTCATATGCATGTGCCTGACCTCCGGATTTCGACTTTTCTGGAATACTCCCGACTGGATTCCGCAAAAGGAAATTACCTGGAAGCACTGGTATATCTGACACGTTATAACAGATTGAAAGACTCTGTTTATAATCTCTTAAAGGCCGAACAGATCGCCAGAGGTCAGGCGATTTACGAAACAGAAATTCACGAACAGGAGAACAGACAGCTCAGGTCGGAGAGAGAACTCCGCGAAACCCAGCTCGGCACTCAGAAGAATCTCCTCACTGCGGTCACGGTTGGACTGGGGATCGCTGGTGTGCTGGTTTGGATACTTTTCCGTCAGCGCCGGAAGATTTTACGGGTCAATGTTGATCTCGAAGAAAGACACACCGAGATCCAGGTTCAGAAAAGCGCAATCGAAGATCAGGCAAAAGCGTTGCAAAATCTAAATGACAAATTGCAGGAGCTAAACAAATCGCTTGAAAATAGAATTGACGAAAGAACGCAACAACTGCGTCTTCAAAATGAGAAGTTATCGGATTTTGCCTTTATCAATGCGCACCGACTTCGCGCACCTGTGGCAAGTATCCAGGGGCTGATCAATCTTCTTGTTCAGACAGATCAGAAGGAATTTGCCTCTATACTGCTTCACCTAAAAACCTGCGGGGATAAGCTCGACGAAATGACGCGAGAAATGGGCCGCACACTCGAAAGTGCAATGATATCTGAACAGAAAGATTAGTCTTCGAGGATCTCGATTTCAACGCGAACATTCTCCTGCGCACGTGAACCCATGACATCCTGAACCGGGCGTTTTCCACCCCAGGCTTTCACTTCCATACGTTTCGCATCGATACCATTCTTAATCAGATAGTCTCTGATAATCGTGGCGCGTTCTTCTGAAAGCTGCTTAGCGGTACCAAATCCTTCTTTATCGGTATCTCCCAGCGCGAAAAAGTTCTCAGCGCTTTTACCCATGCTGATTACTTTGCCGGTAGCATTACCATTTGTGTGTCCATGTATCCTGATCTTGTACTTCGTGTTTTCATTCAGCATATCGAGCAAGCTGTTCACTTCGTAACGTGATTCCGGACGCATAATCGACGCATCACGGAAGAAGTAAACATTATACATCACTGCGATGTCGCCCTTCTTTAACCGTGTTAATTCGAACGGAACAACTGCCGCTCCTGACGCGTCACGGAGGATCTCGCCGCCTGCCTCAGGGTCGTTATAGTTGATTTCACGTTGAACTTTACGATAGCCAAAAACTTCGCAAACCACAGCCATGTTACCTGTTTTACTCAACGGCGACGGTACTTTTACAGGCATATTGCCTTTAAAAGATCCCATCTTGCGTGTTCTGTCGACGTCTATGATATCGACATCACCACCCAGTTTTTTAGCATCTGATTGCCTGGATATTTTGAAGAGGAACTTGGTCCCTTCTTCATTGTCGTCAGGAACAGCGGTAGCAGCATCCTCAACAGGAGGCTCCGTTGACGTGGTGCCCGGGTCGGTGGCTGACGTCGACGGCGTTGAAGGCGGCGCAGTTATCGCTGCTGAGGGCAATGAAGTGGTCGATACAGATGTCGAAGCTTCTGATGTCGAGGTCGTTGGTGTAACATCGACGATAATGTTCTGTCCGCCATTTAAGTCACTAAATGAGCCTTTGTAGACCCACGTGTCTGTCAATTCAGACTCAGAACGTAGCCGTCTCGCTTCGTCAATTGCCTTTGTAAGGTCTTGCGTAGTGAGCACATATACATAATAAAGGTTTCTAGCCTTGTTCATTTCGAACCTGGCATCGAGCTTTAGGTCTTTTTGAGCATGTTTTGTGAATTTTACGGCATTGGTTTGATTGGCGAAAGCACCAATAACAACATAATGTGGTGTCGCGTCGTCGAACTTATTTTGTTCGAGACGTGCAGCTACGGTAGGCACTACTAGGCAAAAAATAGAAAATAAGCCTACCAGTGTGAAAAAATTAGAGGTCTTCATACACTGGGATTATTTGTGAAGCACTAAAAAAGTATAACGAAGTTACTAAAGATTTAGGAATAACCAATTAGTAATCTACCAGCCAGCGCCTTACATCCTCGGAATAACCTCGAAGTGTTCCTCGAGCGACATCCCGCCCTCATCCACTACTACCAGAGTGTGCTTTCCAGTGGATGGGTTAAGCGGCAAAAAGTGCTTTCTTGTGGTACTGCCCACATAGGTCCCGTCGAGGTGCCAATGAACCGTTGTCGACGGATTATGGTGTGCAAGCTGGAACACTGCAACACCGATCGACCCATCAAGTTCTCGCGGTATGAATATGCTGGCGTTCGGTTTTGGATAAATTAGATCCATTGGCGACAAGGCCGACGATATTTCGCAGTCTTCCCTAAAAGGGGGTAGTGCCTTAAATGATATGTTTTTATTCCTGAAGTAATATTCTTCAACAGGTGACATCACAAACCATGTCTGTTCCTTTATTTTATCGACTGATTCGCATCCGCTGTGAACTCTGAATTTTCCATCCATCGATACGTGTATCTTCTTATGATATGCACAGGACGCGCTTTCCAGACCTGCCTTTACAACCCACTCGCTATGCGATTCGGGGCAGATAACACCTGTACGTTGCCCACTCACGGAACATACGTTAATGGATTGCATTTCACTTACGGGTCTCTGAAACCACCTGGAACCTTGATGGAGTTGCGAAAATATGTCGAACATCAATGGCGCAGCAGCATCCGTTCCCGTAAGTCCGGGGCGTCCCTCTCCATCCGCGTTCCCAATCCAAACACCCACTACATAACCAGGCGTTATCCCAATTGCCCACCCGTCGCGTAGTCCAAAACTTGTTCCAGTCTTCCATGCGATTCTGGTAGAACTGTTGAAGTGGCGCCATCCTGACTCCTCGCTGGGTCGATATAATTCGGTTAAAGTCTCAAAAGTCTGAAAAACCGATGCGGCGCTTAGCCATGAGGTTGCCTGTATTGAACTGACAGTGGAAGGCTGGTTGGTATACACTGGCGCATGGAAATCCTTTCGGTCATATCTATTTGATCCCGGATGACTGCCGAAATTCAGCAGCGTTCTACCCATCGATGCATACATGCCGGCTACGTCCCAAAGGCTGGCCTCGGCGCCACCGAGAATAAGCGATAAGCCATAATGATCTGCAGGTTGATTTAATGAAGACATGCCCAGGCGTTTCAGCAACTCATAAAATTTTTCGTATCGGTATTTTCTGAGAAGATTAACAGCCGGAATATTTAATGACCTGACAAGCGCTTCATTGGCAGGCACTGCGCCGTCATATTCGCGTGAGAAATTTTTGGGTGAGAATCCATTAATGATCGTCGGAACATCCGGAAGCAAAGTTGCGGGCAAAATCTTTCCCTCATCCAATGATGCAGCGTATAGAAAAGGTTTAAGAATACTTCCCGTACTGCGTTTTGCAGTGATGATGTCAACGGATGCGCTATGGGCACCACCAAAAACGTCTGTGTTGCCCACATACGCGAGCACATTTCCCGTGGAAACCTCCAATACGATGGCTGCACCGTTAAAAATCTGATTGCCTCTCAGGCGTTGATGGTGGTCCTGAACAAGTTGCTCGACAGTTGTCTGCAGATTATGGTCCACCGTCGATCTGACGACCTCTCCTGCCTTTCCTTCCTTGATGACTCTCGCCAACAAATGGCGTGCATATCGCGGCAGCGGTTGAGGCGCTTCAGGTATGACTTCTTCCTTGGAAAGTGAACATGTGATTTCGTCGATCATGCCGACCGACTTCAGTTTATCAAGCAACAAATCTCTCTTGTGTCTAAGCCTTTCCCGGTTTTTACCCGGATGTATCATAGCAGGGGCATTGGGTAGTACTGCAAGTAGTGATGCCTCTCCCCACGAGAGTTGAGATGGGTCACGACCAAAATATCTCCAGCATGCTGCCTCGAGTCCTACTACATTGCCACCGAATGGTGCGTGTGCAGCATACAAACCAATAATCTCTTCTTTACTGTTGCTCCATTCTAAACGCGTCGCCAGTACGATCTCAAACAGCTTCTCCAGCAAACTGCGTGGGGCTCCTTTCCTCGACAACCTGATTGCCTGCATCGAAATTGTACTACCGCCGCTAACAATCCTTCTACGCTCCAAATTTTGGCGTGTGGCGCGAAGCATGGCAAACACGTCCACCCCGAAATGCGAGTAGAAGTTTTTATCCTCGAACGCAATTAAGGCAGTCTTGAACTTTTCAGGAACAACATTCGAAGTTGGAAATCGCCACTGACCATCTGGCGCTATTGAAGCGCTAAGGAGTTGACCTGAGGAATCCAATAGCACCGTAGAGTACGGATCTTTGAACAAGCGTGTGGGTAAACAAAAATAATAACCGACAACCAGAATCACAAAGCAGCTCAAAATCCACCGGACGGCTATACGCCGTTTCCGGAAGAATTCAATGACTCTGCTTTTTAATTTCAATTCGTTTATTGCGTTACACGTTTCGTTACCTCAACTACTTGGCCTTTTTTACGGGCATAGACCCCATGGTCATACATCGCTTCACAGCTCACCGCTGGCAAATAATATTTTCCAGTAAATCCAGCTGTCAACATCACCTTAAATGTTTTCCGTTGCCCAGGTGATAGATCAAAGTATGTATAAACGCGGTCATCGCGGATGTCCTGGTAAGTAGCAACATCCCCGGATTTTGCTTTTTTATCTTGCGTTGTAGTTTCTTCCTTTGCATCATCCAGTCTGAGGTTGCTGATCTCCCATCCACTTGGAAAAATCTGATTGAGCGCCAGATTCTTATACGTTCCGCGTGTTCCAGGATTCATGATTGAGACTGATGCCGAGAATTCCTGACCCTGCTCCAAGTTTGTTGGATCAATTGGATTTCCATCATAGTCCGTGTAGGAAACCGTTAGACGAAGATTGTTTTCTCCGTCTTCTTCCTTACCACGTGCAGGCGTACCGTTAGAAATCAATTGCACGAAAAGAACACCGCCGCTTTCACTGGTCAGTTTCAGATTCGGGTTCTTCGCACCATCAACCGGAAGCTGCACTTGCGCGACCGGTAATTCAGTCTGTGCAGAAACGCTTTTTCCGTTATAATCATATTTGAATTTCAATGCTCCACGTTTTTCGGTACCTGCAAATGCAGCGACGGATTTAAGACACCACGCAACGCTTTGAGTACTCATCCAGTAAGAATCGCTGCTTAATGATACTGAGATATCTTTCAACAACTCGAAAGCCCTCGCACGATCATTAAGAAGCAGTAGAGTCTCCAGAATGATTGCTTTGTCTCTGATATCCGATCCATACGAATACGCCATCTCCTGATAAGGGCGAACTGTCGTCGACTGATTATCGATGATCTTTTTCGCTGCTTCAGGCTGGCCAGCTTTCACATAGGATGCTGCGAGCATCCATGAAGCCGCCACTGGCATGCCCGTTTGTTCTCTCAGTCTGTTCATGGCACCAAGTTCTGGATCGCCCGCCAATGCAAGCACGTATAACCTATAGGCTTGTGTCAGTTCATTGCTATGCGGATCATTAGTTTTCCTGTAAGCCTGAATTTTGCTGCGTTCATATTTTTTCCATTTTTTGATGATCTCATGAGATACCAGATAGCCTTTCGCTTCTGCTTCCAGCAGGAAATGTGCAGCATACGTTGAAGCCCAGCTGTCTGAATCAGCACCACCTGGCCAATAAGCAAAGCCACCATCCGACGTTATAAATAGCTTTAATCGTTCAATCGCTGACTTCACATTGTTTTGAATGGTCACCTTCTCGGCATCTGTGAGTACTTTAACCTTGTCCACATACAACTGAGGGAAAGCCGTTGAAGTAGTTTGTTCGATACAACCATACGGATACTGTAAGAGATATTTCATCCGCTGATTCAAGTTGATCGGAGGCATCGAAGAAACTTCGAGTGCCGCAGAATTTGTTCCAGCCATGCCCAATCGTGAAACTGTATAACTCCATGTCTTACCCGCATCGAGCACAAAACTCTCAGCCTTTGCTATCGGCGGATTCGAATTGCGAACATCAATTTCAATCTTATCGGTAGCAGCAAAATTTCCGGACGTTGCCTTGACCTCAACTTTACCAACGCCAGTCGCGCTTTTAACAGTCATATCGAAATATATCGTCATATCAGCACCTGTCATCGTGACAGTTTGTGAAGGCTGCGAAACCTGCAGAGGTCCGGTCGCAGAAACAGTGACCTGAATATTCTTAACGCTTTTATCCATCGTGAATAAACTGACTGGAAGTCTGACCGTTTCATCGGGACCTAAAACTCTGGGAAGTGTCGCCAATACCATCAGCGGCTTGCGCACCGGCGTAGCTTTATCCGCCTTGCCATAGGCGCCTGCAGAACCTGCGACAACCATCGTTTTCACCGAACCGATGTATTGAGGCATCACAAACTTATGTTCTTTGCTTCCACCTGAGATCGTGAAAGGGCCAAAGAACTTAACAACTGGCACAAAGCGATTAGCCCGTGGATCATCTTCCTTACTTGAAGCCATTTCAGCGTCGCCACCGATCGCCAGCAATCTTTCAATGTGTGATCCAAATGCTCCGATAACGTCATCGTAAAGATCCCAGGTTTTAACACCGAGCGCTTCACGCGCGTAAAATCTGTTCCATGCATCAGGGGTTTTAAATCTCGTGAGATCAAGAAGTCCCTCATCGACCATCGCCACGGTGTACGTCATTTTTTTATTGGACTTTTCCGAAATCTTTATCGTCACTTCTTTCCCTGGTTCGAGAACATCAGGCATTGTGATAACGGGATCAAGATGCGTTTCAGGATTTTCTACCTTGATCGGCACTACGCCGTATAATCTTATCGGCAAATCGTTCTGCGTCTGGGCATGAGGTTGTAACAATGTGACGTGTGCGAAAACGTTAGGCGTCATTTCCTTGGTGACTTCAAATGTGTAAGGTGTATCTCCTTTCTTAGTTTCAAGCCAAGCAGTTTGAATGACGCTGGTACCATTTTCAATACTTATCAAAGCGCGACCATTATCGCTTCCGGGAATTGAAAGGGTTGCCTTATCTCCGATTGAATAACTTGGCTTATCTGATGTAAACGTCAGCATTGTCGCGCCTTCATTTCCGCCGCGCGATCTGCCCGCCCAACCAGGCCAGTCGATATACACGACTTTACCAGTGGTGTGGCCCGACACAGGATCATAAGCTTTCACGAGATACCTTCCCCACTCAGGATACTTGATCTTAAAATTCCATGCTCCTTTTCCGTTAACAGTTTTCGTATTGCCCTTTAGTATTGGCTCAGCGTATTCGGTCGACATATAGTTGGCTTCATCGCCATCGCTGTTCCACCACCACCTCCACTGAAGTTTATAAATGGTCATCTCTATGTTGTCACGCGATACCGGATTTCCATCCGGGTCAAGTGTAAGCACATCTACCCTATGCGTTGTATCCGTGAGTAACATTCCCCTCGCCTTGTCACCTAGCGGAAGTCTTACGCCTGTAAGCGATTTGAATGGGTAATAGGGAATTGTAAACCGGTCTATGCTGAAGTTTCCGCTTTCTTCAAATGCCTTTCCGCGAAAGACGGCATTCAACATACCAGGGGCAGGCTCTGTAGTTTCAAGTTTCGCACTCACTTTGGCGTGTCCATTATCATCCGTAAACCCTTCAAAGATCATTTGACTTTCGCTCGTAAATGTGCGCGAGGGATCGTCGAAAGTGAAATCAGGATACCTTTGAAATTTGGTCTCTCCTTTAGTCAAGACCACCTCAAAGTCAACTGCAAGGTTACTACCCGGCGCGCCATGGAGCCAATCGACCTGAAGATCACCCACGATACTGTTGTTTGCAACTGTAAGTTTATCGACGCCAAAGTCAAGATTAATTTTAAGACGGTTGGGTTTTACTGTCTCGATACGAATAGGCTGGCTGAATTCCGCTCCACCAACTTTAACACGCGCCTTCCATCCACCTGTTGGATCATCAGGAGATGTTGCTGTCGCAAACTTATAGAACCCACTTTCACCTTTCGATCTAACGATACGGCTGGTGATTTGGCCATGAGGATTCTGAAGCTCAAAAACAACGGGATGGGTAGCCGGAAGCAGTTTGAGTTTATCTTCAAGAATGAATGTTAAGTAGAGCGAGTCTCCCGGGCGCCAGACACCTCGTTCGCCATATAGAAATCCTTTTAATCCCTTTTCAACCAGTTCACCGCTAACATCAAAATTGCTTATTGATAGCGAACTTCCGTCGGGTACCTTAAGGTAGCCGCGCTGAGCGCCGTCCTTTGCGACAAGAAGAAATGGAGTTCCCTTTGCAACTATTGATGCGTTACCATCTGACCCAGTGGATCCTGTTCCAATCAATTGTTGTTGATAATCGTAAAGCTCCAGCATCACACCGCTTATCGGTTTTGTTGTTCTGATATCATTCACAAATACGTGTGTGCTCCCGTCGCCACCTCTCTTGGCCAGCAGTCCGAGGTCAGATGCAAGAATGTTCTTCTGTACATTTCGATTGCTCGTGTAGTAAGAACTGTTGCACGGATTGTCACGCTGTTCCCAATTATAATCTTCACTATAATAGTAGTCTTCATAAGAATCCCAGTTGCTTGATTCATCTCCTTCTACTTCCCAATTTTCTTCCGCGGGCGCAATAGTTGAGGTGTTACCTTCAGAAGCGTCGCATTCATAGGCGAGGTACGATCTCTTGAATCCTATTTTCACTTGGTAAATCGCGCCGGGCTCTGTGCTGATCATCTTAGTGAGATCAAGCGTGTAGCGATTCCATTTTCCGAGGTCGGTTATGCCGGCACTCTCCAAAGAAATTGTTTTCTTAATTAATGGCTTGCCTACTCTTCGCAGTTCTTCACCCCCATCTAACTCATTGACCTGGAGAAATTGTATAATGTTTTTTTCATATATTTTGATGATCTGAACATCAACCGATTTCAGATTCACTGCCTCGAAAGGCATAATTAGTCCATCGGTTCCGGGAAGGATAGAACCCTTACCTGTAAATCGTACCGCCGGATTTAGCTGTTCGAATGAAACTTCAAGCACAGTATCTTTCGCAAGCTTGTGTTGAAGAATGTTACTGATACCGCCTGATACAGTAATTGTTTTTGGACCGGTTTGTCTTACAGAAGGGTAAACCCTTATTTCATTATCCTTGATTTCATAATCAACTGTTCCAGCACCTCCTAAATTGAGAAGTCCTTCCAAGTTTTGTTTTTCACTTAGCGGATCCGAGAACTGGATCACAACATTCTGACTTGATCCCTGATCTACCCGAACGCTTGTAACTTTAAAATCATTGAGTGATGGTACAGTTACGTCAAGATCTTCTGTTCGATCAATATCCATGCGCTTACCATCGACTCGAACCTCGACCTTACCTGACTTTGCATTGCGTTTAACATCTTCAATTATGAATTCGTGTTGTTTTCCTTCACTTGCATGCGCCCAGGTAACTCTCAATTGCTTTCCATCTTGCTTTGCTTCCATTGCCTTTTCAATGCCTTCCTTGCCTGCGAAGTCGGCGGTGAACAAGACGCCCTCTATTTTTTCGCGCGTCAGTTCGGCGTTGACATAAGGCTTAACGTTAAGGACCGATACTTCAAAGTTTTGTGGAACCACTTGTAATGAGTATTCAAATTCCTTGAGATCAGCCGGTACTTCGAGAAGTTTAGAAAGCGCGAAGTTTACGCCGTACTGTTGCCCTGGTGTGAGTCTGCTTTTTGGGGTGAATTCTACAGTTCTTCTATCAAGCCATTGTGTCTTGCCTTCAATCGACGGACTGAACGAAAACAGTTTAACCGAAGTTTCTTTTCCTATTTCCGTCGAATCAACTGCATCGTTGGCCAAAACAATACGGAGTGTGGATCCGGAGTTTATTATGCCCGCAGTATAGGAAGTTATAAACTCACCAAATGCCGGATTTATGGACGAAACAGGGTGCCGTTTCTCGGAGCAACTTGTGAGGTAAAATCCAAAAAAAGCTATAAAAATAGCGGTCAAAAGCACATTTGCAGCTTTCATCCAAGGCGTGGTTTGCATATATGGGAGATTAAATCGGGAAAAGATCGATAAAAAAAGTAGTACGAGATCCTTCAATAGGGCGCAAAAAAATACATCTGTGCGCCATGGGCAAAGATAATTGGGTCGGGAGACAGTAAGAAGCGGGCAAAAAAATAAAGCCTCTTTACCCAGTCAGAGGCTTTATTATTCAATGGCCGTTAACGGCGTTAAGGACTTCGCCATTAAACTTTTCTTATGGATGAATCATCCGAATCGACCGATCATAGTAGATATGACCGATCCCGAAATTATTAAACCTATTTTGGAGCCCAAGGTACTCAACCAATAGAGAAGATCTGGACGCATTCCTTAACGGTTAAAGATAGCGATGAACTTTTGGTTCGCGCAACATCGTTACGTAAAACCCCTGAAAATCGGGGGTATTTAATGTAAAAAGTTTTTGATTTATTAAGCCCTGTCTATGAATAAAAGTGTTTGATACCACATCTGGCTTTTTTAATCGACAAATCGATGACTAAATCCCGAATCTTATATCAAATATTTGGTATCGATAACATGAAAATCCCATACCTTTTGTTTTTCTTTTCCTTATTACTTGTATCGTGAACAGTACCTTTGAAATTCCTACTGACTCTTATAAAGTGAAGAAAACTATTACAGTTCTTGTCGCTGATGATCATCTATTCATGCGGGAGAGCCTCCGTGCCATGCTGGAAAAGACGCATTCGGTGAAAAAGATTTTCGAGGTCGAGAACGGAAAGCAAGCTGTTGATACAATCACTAGCCATCCCGTTGATATTGCGCTGCTGGATGTCAGAATGCCGGTGATGGATGGCTTTGAAGTAATCGAATATATATCTCGTCATAAGCTTTTGACCAAAGTGATCGCGTTGACCGCTTTCGACGAAGAGGCTATGATCTTTAACCTGCTGCGTGTAAAGGTTTCGGGAATTCTTTTCAAAAAGACCACACATCAGCAGGAAATTCATACTGCGATTGCAGCCGTGTTGGAGGGCAAAAATTACTACAATGAAAAGGTCAGCATCGTCCTTCATTCCAAGCCAGACGGTTTGCAACATCCTCCACGGATAAAGCTCTCTGCAAGAGAATTTGAAGTAATTGTTCTGCTGTGTCACGGATTAAGTACCAAGGATATAGCAGAGAAATTATTTCTCAGCGAGCATACAATCGAAGGCTATCGCAAAGAGATCATCAAGAAAACAAACACGAAAAATACAAACGAACTTATCCACTACGCGGTAAGCAACGGGATCGTTACTTCCTGAACGGGTATGAAACCACGAACAAAGTGCCTTTCGCGATAGGCTCAGTGTTAACGCTGGCGCCGATAAGTTCTGCCCTTTTCTGAATGCCCTGTAATCCACGCCCCTTCTCTTTGCGCTCAACTGGTGCGCGGTCTTTGCCAATACCATCGTCCTTCACTTCAATTTTCACATAGGTTTCAGACCAGAACATCTTCATGTTTATATTCCAGGCCAGCGAATGTCTCATGGCATTATTCACGATCTCCTGAATAATCCGAAACAACAACAATTCATCTTGAGCAGGAAGTCGACGGGCAGGACCCATCTCCAGAAATTCAATATAAAATGACCGAAGATCTTTCAACTGATCACACATCTTCCACAACGCATAAGACAGTCCCTTTTCATTCAGCGCGGCTGGCGAAAGGTTCCAGATAATATCCTGGATCCTGTTCAGAAGGTCGTTCAGATCATGATCAATTCTCAGCAACAAGCTTTTGTTACGTCCAGACAATGTTGGCTCCAGACGCAGATTACCAAGCGCGAGACGCGTACCGGCAAGCAACTGCGCCAAGTCATCGTGAAGATCGTGACCAATTCTGACGCGCTCTTCCTCGAGAAGCTCCTGCTGATCCTTCAAAACCTGCTTCAATTGGTCATTCTCCTTGATCAAAAACTCCTCGCGAAGTTGACGCCGGGCTGCCTGAGTAAAATACATCGCTGCCAGCACGCCGAGGAAGGCGATCATAGAAACGAGCATGAAAATATTGTACCCCATTGAACCGCTAACGCCCTACTTTAATCAATAAAAACCCCCTGTTAATAGGGGGTACTCATTATATTCGCGTGATGAATTTAAGACTATAAAGAACACACGCAAAAAATCTTCATACTTTAATTACTGACTTCATTTTCCGACCGAGTAACCGAATTTTTATGAGCAACATTCAATGACGACGTTATCGATTGCTATTGTCCAGAACTACATTTAAATCTGATCACAGTTTGATTTTATTTCGGTACCTTATCAATACTACTTTCCATGCAAGAAATTCTTAACAAGACGTACTTTCAAAATACCGTTCAGGATTATTTCATCGCCGCTGGCATCATCTTGCTTGGTATACTGTTCCTGCAGATATTTAAGCGAACACTGTTAATCAAATTAAAGAAATGGGCAGATAAGACTGAAACGCAAATCGACAACTATATTGTCGATGGACTTGAAAGATTTGGCATCCCCATTTTTAATATTATAATTCTCTATGTTGGCACCTATTATCTGACACTCAGCGAAAAGGCTGGCCAATATCTGCATGTGGCCTTCGCGGTCGTGATCACTTACTATACCCTACGCCTAGCATCGTCGACGGCCCTATTAGTTCTGCAAACACACGTAAGCAAGCAGGATGACGGCAGTGAGAAAATAAAACAACTTGGGGGTATAATGTTGTTATTGAACATCATTATCTGGGCAATAGGACTTCTTTCATTATTCTCCAACCTTGGTTATGACGTCACAACGATTATCGCGGGTCTCGGCATCGGCGGTATCGCAATTGCATTGGCGGCTCAAAATATACTCGGTGACCTCTTCAATTACTTCGTCATCTTTTTTGATAGGCCATTCGAGATAGGAGACTTTATCGTAATTGACGAAAAGAAAGGTAATGTAGAACACATTGGCTTGAAGACAACGCGATTGAAGAGTTTGACGGGCGAACAACTCGTATTTTCAAACAGCGACCTTACGGGTTCGCGCATCCATAATTTCAAACGGATGGAGCGGAGGAGGATTGCTTTTACAATCGGTGTTGAATACGATACTACCTTAGACCTTCTGGAACAAATGCCAGTAATACTCACTCAGATCATCAGCGAAGAGAAAGACACATCCATTGACAGAATTCATTTTCTAACTTATGGCGACTGGAGTCTCAAATTTGAAATTGTATACTTTGTCGAATCGGCTGAATTCAATCGCTATGCGGATATCCAGCAATCGGTCAACCTGAAGATCTTCAAAGTCTTTAAAGAAAAAGGTATAAGGTTTGCTTATCCTAGTCAGTCAATCTATTTGGCGAAGGAAACCGCAATTTCATGATGTGCCTCAAAATTGTCCTGGTCATTGCTTTCATGCTTCAACTACCAAAGTTTAAGGAATTGCAGCTAACACATCAACGTGTGAAGTCGGCTTATGATGAGAAAGAAAAACAGGTGAAACAGTACTTCTTGGATAAAAAACTAACGTATAAAGACTTTGATCTATTTATCCGGGCGTTCAAAAGAGAAGCTCAACTTGAGATCTGGATCAAACCACAAGGCGCGAACAAATACAGCTTGCTTCATGTTTATGATATCTGTTCAAGTTCAGGCTTGCCAGGACCAAAAAGAGCTGAGGGAGATTACCAGGTTCCAGAAGGAGTCTACAACATCAATCATTTCAATCCTGTGAGTAATTTTTACCTGTCCCTTGGGCTGGACTACCCAAATGCATCCGATAAAATTCTGTCTGATAAAAAAAGGCCCGGCGGAGAAATTTACATCCATGGAAATTGTGTCACAGTTGGATGTATTCCATTGACTGATGATAAGATCAAAGAAGTCTACGTGATGGCGCTGGAAGCGCGTAACAATGGTCAAAAGCTTATTCCGGTTCATGTCTTTCCTGTGAGGTTAAATTCGAAACAGCTCGAAGTAATCTCTGCGGAGTACCCGGCGCACAAAAAGTTTTGGGAGAATCTGAAAGTTGTTTATGATGATTTTGAAGGTAATCATCAGCTTCAGTCAGTCAAAGTAAACACTACGGGAGCGTATTACTTCTGAACGCAGTTTATCTCATTTCGCTATGACAGATTGAGAAGTCTGTCACCAAATTTCTACGTCATTCTGAGCACTACAACCTCCAATATGAAAAAGTTGATCTCAGACATTCAATCGAACTAGATATTTAGCGTAGTAGTCGCGAAGAATCTTATCATTTTCTCGTTGTGGTTAATACCAGTGATGCAAGAAACTAACAGCAAATAGTTTCTTAGCGACCTGTTACAGCAACCTCCTCAATCATTAATTCACTAAATCACCAAATCATAAAATGAATCTAGTCTGGTCGTTTCTCCAGCACCAACGTAATCTTGTTAAAATCAGCTGCTGCATTAACAACCTTCCTGAAATCTTCATAACGCGACAGCGGCGCAAATATCTCTTTATAGAATTCCTCGATCCTGATTTCGAGTACGTCACCGGTCATTGAATGCTCGGACTTAAAAACAAAAGGCGTAAAGTCATGATCCTTATAGGAGATATCCATTGAAAGGTCTTTCAGATTCCGGACCTGGTATCCAGCAGGCATATGTACTCTGATGATACGGTTATACATTCTATTAAACTCATTCTCTACGGTTGTCACGCGCTGATTGTCTCGATACATTTCAATTTGACGGCCAATCAACTCTCCCACTTTGAACAGAACTCTTGAGCCCGCCTTTTCAATAAAATGGCTGGATTGAAAATCAACATCGACTTGAAAATTATTCGACTGCGCGCCATTGAGTTTGTTGGCCTTCCATTCCTTAATAGTTGCATCAGGTGCAGTCTGTTTTGTGATTTCCTCAATCATATTTGAACGTTGGTCAGAAGACATCAGATCATAATATGGCGTAAGGTATGATGCGTTGTATCCTCCAAACTCTCTTTTCTGACGGATGCGATTGGATGATAAATCCTGGCTGAATGTCACATCAATATCCAGGTTGTCAACGTTAACCGAATACTCCGCGGGCGGAATTATTCCTATTGATGAATTTACGGATTTACCTTCTGCGGACTGCGCGGCGGGCTCAATAAACAATCCTTGTTGCGCCGTAAAATCCGCTTGCACCAATGGATAGCGAAGCTCAAAAACATAGGGCTCTAAAAATTTCCTGGTGTCCGGGAAATATAAAAGATAATCATCAAGAAACGCCCATGAATCAAATGAACCATCAAACTTTATGCTTTCACGACTACAGGTAATGACTGGCTGGCAGTTGATATTAAGTTTTTGAAACACATTAAGAAAGAGAGAGGTCATGCCCTGATGTGACGCAACTTTAAATTTCAAGATGGGCGCTAATTGCGATACCGCATCGCCGCTACTCTCCTTGTTGACCTGAACCAAAGTTTTGATTTTGTTCTCCACGTGCTTGATCCTATCCTCATTACTTTTCTTTGCATCATCTCTCAGCGATTTGACGAACTTATCAAGCGCCTTCTGATCATCTTTTGAATTTGTAGTGAGTATTTTGTAAAAAGTCCTCGCCGCTTCATCCCATGTGTAAAGACGGGACTCAGACCGTGCCAAATTGTAAGCCAGCTTGAACTCAATACGTTTCCGGTTCGCAGAATAATATGAAAGCGTCTCCGTTTTCAATGCAGGTACATTCTGCATCGACGCACTATAGATGTTGACATCGTCTCTTAATTCCTCCTTCATCGGAGGATATTCGAAATAAGAACGAAAATCAAACTTCAAATGCTTTGGGCAGGTGACGATCAATGAATTTTGTTTGACAGGAACATCAAATTGCATGAACACACGATCAAAAATTGAGGCGCTCATTTTACGCGTAAAGAAATACTCCACTTCACTGCCGATCTCTATTCCTTCAATGGCAAATATCTTGAACGCGTCTCCTGATTCCTCATCCTTGAGTTCCTTCAGGTTTGATTTATCGAAAAAAACTGATCTGCCCTCTCTGGTGATTGCACGTGCTCTTACATCGAGCAACTCCAGTGTATTGTTCATAGAGATGACAATACGATTATGTTTTTGAATGGCCTCGCTGTTGTTCACATATACGATTCTATGCAATGTCGAGTACATGATGAACTGATTGTTCTCAAGTACATAATCATATTGAGTGTGCTGTTTCAGGATTAGTTCCGATAGTGAGTCATCGCTAACGGAGAGTTTGTATCTTGCTCGTTCCTTTTCCCATTCGTACGGTGTGAATGCAGCCGTCGACAATACGAATCCAGTAAGACAGAAACAAATCAGGAACAGGCTCCTCGAAAATTTCATACTATTTCTT
The DNA here is from genome assembly GCA_039916665.1 of Chryseolinea sp. Classification (GTDB taxonomy): domain Bacteria; phylum Bacteroidota; class Bacteroidia; order Cytophagales; family Cyclobacteriaceae; genus Chryseolinea. Next base: position 26,814 of record JBDSKX010000057.1, read on the forward strand.
TTTAAGAATGATCGACTCTTTGTAAGCTTCACTTAAATCCTTTATTGCTGTATTCCAGCTTTCAAAATCTTCCGGCATCATTAAAAGGAAGTTGCTGTAAATGCGCTTCATCAGCGAGATATGTTCGCCATTCTGATTATAGGTAACCTCAAGTCCGACGAGTTCATTCACTATTTTCGCGTCAGGTGGAATGTAATCAAGTGTGTACCCAGACGGAATCAGAAGATCGCAATACTCTGTCCGCTCATACTTATATTCAGATTGGCGGGGTGTTTTGCGCATGGACGAGTTAATCGACTCGTTGTAGAAGTCCTTGTTAAGGTTAAGATTGATATAAAGCTCATCACCGATTTTCTGAAAATAATCCCCGATTCTAAAAGAATAAGTGATCAGCGTAGGCTTGTCACGGTCTGTTAAATTCGAAACCGAGTATTTATCCAGATAAAATTTATTATTGCCTTTGCCAATAAGCTTGGTTACGTAGCGTTTAACATCCTCGCGTTCGGAACGATCCAGCTCATAAGCGCCAAAAACTTTCGCGTAACCAGAAAGCCTGATCGAACCCATACCGTTTAGTTGATTAGTTTGTGATTGGTCTACGCTAACAAAAGTAGAATCAACCACTTCGTTTACTTCTTTTGCGATAGCAGGTACAACCCTGACTTCATACTTATCTTTCGAGTATCCAATCATTGCTTCCTTGCCCTGAATCATTGCTGACGGCATTCCGAAAGGTGTGTGATCACTAGTGGCATCTAAGAAATAGTAGTTGTTATTTTTATCGATATAGGTGGCAATCATATGATTGTCAACGAGCGGTGTGGGAAGCTCTGAATATTTGTAGGGAAGATCACGTGTTCCAATCCAGGTGTGATATGCTTTTATTCCTGAGGCCTTTAACAATGCTACTACCAGGTTGGCCATATCCTTACAATCACCATAACGTTTTGCACACACGTAGGCGCCATCGCGCGGAATCAATCCGCGCATTCCTTCTTCAAACGCCACGTATTGGATATTATCCTGAACCCAGTAAAAAACTGCCCTCACGATATCTGCCTCAGACTTGTTTTGCGATTTGATCTTATCAGCTATCGCCTGAAGTTCCGGATTGTTGTCCTGATTCAGGTTTGCGACAAAGCCGTAATACCAGCGATAAAGGTCATCAAGATTCGCGAGGATATTCTTCTTACCGCTTTTCCCTTCAAAAGATTTGACATAACAGACTACATGGGGCGCATAGTACCGGATCGAAGGACTTCCATCTTCAGCACGGCGTGCAGCCATATCGGTAGATGTCCATTCGTAGAAAGTAAATCCGGACTTTTCATATTTCCTGAACTTGATCAGATTCTTTGGATCATTCAGTACGTTGTAAACCAGAGCAACTTGCTTCGTAGTCTTAATGGTATAAGAGACTTTTGATTGTGGCAGATAAGTTGAAAATATGTAGCCCGGAATAAACCGAGCATCCTTAACGATTGAGCGATACTGGAGTTGCGTTCGATTGCCTTCGGCAACAGAAGGGTAGTTGAAGGAGTAATAGTATGAGTCGTCGTAAAAGATACCGGCATCGCGATCACTGTTTTTCTTGAAATCGGAAACACTCATTTCCCGGAATTTGCTTTTATCCCAGATGAGCGTTTTGGCTTTGATGTCTTTAACCTGGCTGAAGTGTGATCCGTAAACACGACCTGATGCAAAGGCGTCAACCTGCTCCTTTAGGTGTAGAATATCTTCGGAAATATCAGCCACGATTTCTAGCGAATCACCCTTTACAACAAGGGACAATACTTCAGAACGTTCAACGAACACGGCCGGATCATCATTAAACTTTGACTTCAGGGATTTGTAGAGCTCACCGTGCTGGCCCCTAGCGATACAGTTGACAAAGCACAGCAGCAAACAAACCAGGGTCTTATTCATATCTGTCCAATAAACGTTTCAGACCCTTGGTCGTAAATTTCTATTTGGAAGGCAAAGTAAGGGATTGCCGCACTCGATTGCTCGGGGAAAAAATAAAAAAAACCCCGCTGTAAGAAAAGCGGGGTTTTTCTAAAAAACGCATTTGAAAACGTCAATTACACGCGTTCTTCAATCTTGTTCATCACTTTGGTCTGGATTTGAATCGACTCTTGGTGAATAAGTTTGAGAAGATCGGTCGTGAACTCTGGATTTAAGCCCATTGCTTTGCCCAGCGTAACTCTTGTCTCGATGATCTCTTCCCAACGATTTACCTGCAATATGGTAACGCCATTTTCTTTCTTATACTGTCCGATCTTTTCAGAAATCTTCATTCGGCCAGCGATCTTTGACATTATCTCGTCGTCCAACTGGTCGATCTGCTCACGTAAGATACTGAGTGTGTCCTTAAATATTTTATTATCAGACGAAACGCTTCTTACCACCAGACTATCTATGATGTTGCTAAGCACAGAAGGCGTCACTTGTTGTTTCGCGTCGCTCCATGCTGCATCCGGATTGATATGACTTTCAATCATCAATCCAACCATGTCAAGATCCAATGCTTTTTGCCCGATGAAAGAGATCAGGTCCCTGTTGCCGGCAATGTGACTAGGATCACAAATGATATCAAGCTCAGGAATACGTGTCTTTAATTCGATCGCCAAGTCCCACATTGGTGTATTCCGGAATGGTCCTTTTTCAAAAGAAGAGAATCCTCGATGAATCGCAGCAAGTTTTGTAAGACCAGCTTTGTTAAGTCTCTCCAGTGCGCCGATCCAAAGTTCAATATCCGGATTGATTGGATTTTTCACCATGACCGGAATGTCAACACCTTTCAATGAGTCGGCGATCTCCTGAACTGAAAACGGGTTCACCGTTGTACGTGCACCAATCCACAGGATATCTACACCTGCTTTCAAGCAAGCTTCAACATGAGCGGCATTGGCGACTTCAGTAGTAACAGGAAGCCCTGTTTCTTTTTTGGCCTGAATCAGCCACTTCAATCCAACTTCACCTGCGCCTTCGTATTGGCCCGGCCGCGTACGAGGCTTCCAGATTCCTGCACGAAGTGCGTGTACTTTTCCCGTTGCGGCCAATTGTTTGGCGGTGGCAATGGTTTGCTCCTCTGTTTCTGCGCTGCACGGACCACTGATAATAATGGGTTTGCTCGCGGTTGGGAGCCATTTACTAATCGATTCAAGCTGCAATGCCTTTTTCATATGCTCGTCATTTATTTGCTACGACTTGTTTTGGTTGTTTATGTTCAATTCCATTCAAAATTTCTCTGATCCTGTTTGCGTCGGTCATGATCCGATGCAGTTCTTTGGCATCACGCTTCATCAGATGATACTGAAATCGCTGAAGATGCATGATATATTCCAACAACGCCTGACTCAGGTATTCGGCATTCTGTTCAAAGATCGGTGCCCACATATCCGGCGAGCTTTTCGCCAGCCTTACCGTTGACGCAAAACCGCTTCCGGCAAGCGCAAAGATATTTTTTTCATCACGTTCAATATCCAGTACCGTTTGTCCCAACAGAAAAGCGCTGACGTGAGACAGGTGTGACACGTAAGCCACATGACGATCATGTTCTTCAGGCTCCATGAAAATCGTGTTCATACCCAGGGCATTAAATACTTTTAAGCTTAAACCCAAAGCTTCCTCTGATGATTTTTCTCGCTCACAAATGATGTTCGTTTTGCCATTAAACAGTCCGGCGAACGCAGCTTCAGGGCCAGAATTTTCAGTACCGGCAATCGGATGGGCTGCAACAAATTGTTTTCTCTTTGAATGAGTCGCGATCGCTTTGCAAATCTGACTCTTGGTTGATCCCGCATCGATTACGACAGTGTCCCTCTTTACAGAATCGAGAACAGCCGGAAGCATTTTCACCAGTGCCCCAACGGGAATCGCCATGATGATCAGATCTGATTCTCCAATGGAAGATTGATCAACGATCTTGTCAACCAATCCAAGTTCAAGAGCCTTATTAGCGTGCTCCTGGTTCATGTCAATACCGTCTATTTCCGATGATATACCGGCCTTACGCAGATCCAGCGCGATGGAACCTCCTATTAACCCAAGACCGACAACCGTTACCTTCATCTTTGTGCTATTAAACTTTAGGTGTTACACTTTTTGCGCCGAACGCTGATGTGCCGAAGATTTTTTTATAAACTTTTCAATTCGGTCTAATGCTTCTTCAAGCATTTCTACCGTGCAGCAAAGTGAGATACGAATGAATCTCCGTCCCGCTTCGCCGAATATAAATCCAGGAGTGATGAAAACTTTCGTGCCATAAAGTACCTCATCGATCCACTTCTCAACGTCAGGGATATTTGCAGGAGCTTTCGCCCAAACAAACAAACCCGATTGCTTTCCAGCGTATGAGCATCCTAGCACATCCAGAATTTTGCACGCCATTTTCTTTCTATCTGAGTACATTTTGTTCAACGAAGTGAACCATTCATTTCCATTCTTCAATGCTTCAACTGCGGCATGCTGAATTCCGAGAAACATTCCGGAATCCATATTACTCTTAACCTTCAATACGTCGTCGACGTATTGTTTTTTGCCCGCAACCCAGCCTATACGCCAGCCTGCCATGTTGTGCGACTTGCTAAGAGAGTTAAGTTCGAGTGCAACCTCATCAGCGCCAGGAATGGACAATATACTTATGGGCTCATCATTTAGAATGAGACTGTATGGATTATCATTTACAATGAGAAACTGATTGTCACGGGCAAGATCAACCAACTCTTTCAGTTCTTCACGGCTTGCCGTTCTTCCTGTGGGCATATGCGGGAAATTAACCCACATGATCTTGACCTTTGAAAGGTCGCTTTTCTTCAACGCTTCGATATCAATTCCCCAATTCGAAGATTCCAATAATGCATAGGGTCTCAACGTTGCCCCGACCAGTTTGGCAACTGAAGAGTACGTTGGATAGCCGGGGTCAGGAATCAGAACTTCATCACCCTCATTGACAAATGCCATCGAGATATGCATAATCCCTTCTTTCGAACCCATCAAAGGAAGAATCATCGTTTCTGGATCTATCGCAACACCATAAACTCGATGATAGAAATCTGCGACACCTTTGCGAAGTGCCGGTATACCTTTGTAACTCTGATACCCGTGATTCGCCGGACTCTTTGCAGAAGTTGCCAACGCTTCAATAGTCCCCGAAGATGGCGCCTGATCAGGACTGCCAATACCCAGATTGATGACCCTGAACTCAGGCGTATCTAGTCCTCTCACTTCAGTAAGTTTTCTGCTGAAGTAGTATTCCTCTACATTCGATATTCTGTTCGCTGGCTTGATCATATGCGAATCATTATTTGTATTCAATCTTACCCTTCTTATACTCTCCCAAAACATTCAGATTGCGGACTTGCCTGAGTACGTCGTGCATCGCCACATCATAATTCTTTCTCCTCTTCCATTCCACATCGATGTGAATGGAATATTCACTGGGCCTCCCGATGATGGGTATGCTCTGGATTTTTGTGAGATTGATGCTGTTGTTCTTAAATGTCATTAATGCATCTGCAAGACTGCCGACTTCATGCGCTACTTCAAAACTCAGAGATGCCTTATTTGATTCAACCTTACCGTTGCTACGTTTGTTGAGGATTAAAAACCTCGTGAAATTCTTCTTATGTGTTTCAATTCTCTTCTCAAGAATTTCAAGACCGAACCGCTTTGCAGCATATTCGTTGGCGATGGCGGCAGTGTTCTTCAACTTTAAGTCCCCAACTTTTTTTGCCGACAATGCCGTATCATCACTCTCTCTGATCTCAACGCCTTTCAACGCGTGCAGAAATTCTGAGCATTGTCGGATAGCCATTGGGTGGGATTCGATCGTTTTGATGTCGCTCAACTGAACTCCAGGCAACGCCAGTAAATGCATGTGAATCGGGAGATACAATTCGCCCACAATACTGAAATGGTAGTCTTGCAACAGAAAGTAGTTCGGGAGTATGCTTCCTGCAATAGAGTTTTCGATGGCCATTACAGCAAAATCGGCGTCTCCACTTTTAAGGCTTTCGCACAATTGGTGAAACGACAGGCATTCGATCGTAGAGATTGGCTGATCAAAGTATGACATCGCAGCGATCTCATGAAAGCTGGTGGCTATCCCTTGAATTGCAATCTTTAATTTTTTCTGCTTCGCCATTTTTTTAAAATACCTATAAAACAAAAAATCCCGGGGGTTCCGGGACTTTTCTGAGTTTTCGTTATCGTTTTAGTCAACAATACACCTCTCTTTAAAGTCCCGCTCGGGTACTAAAAAAGAAATAGTAGTAATAAAATGAGTTGTTGACCTTCATAGTTCTTCGTGAAGTGGTTCAAAGATAATGCGATTTCCGCCTGAGTTGCAAGCTGGTCCAAGATCTTTAAAGAAATATTTTCGAAAACTAATGATTGTTAGTGCAGGAGAAAACTCACCGCAATTACGCAAAACGCAAAGTAAGAAATGAAATTACCCGACGATGCAGCCCTTGAAGCTTAGGTTCTTGCCTGCACAAACAACAGAGAACAAGGTGCGATAGTGTTTCCGACTCAGAGTGAAAGCTTACCGTGACCCGCGCTAGGATACAAGGACTCCAAGGCTATGGCGGAAAGGTTATGGACACCATCTGGACGAAGCCTGGATGCCAAGCTCGACAATCTTAAAGAATCCGGGATATTCCCCGAAGGTGCGTCCAGTCTTTATATCATTTGGAAGGTATCGTATTCCGATAGCTCGCGAAAACTTCCTATCCAGACTGGCAAAACACGGGCATTGATTACCTTTGGCCCTTAAAATCCGAGTTAAATGAAATATACGATTCTCAATCTGTTTGTAATTACGACGTGTTTAACGTTGGTAAGCTGCGGGCATAAGGCTCAGGAACATGACATGCACGATCATGAAAGTACTGAGGGCGGCGGCGACAGGAATAAACCCCTGTATGATGAAGTAATGGCGGTACACGACGAGATTATGCCCAAGCTCGATGACATCTACAAACTGAAAGAGTCTTTAAAAAACAAGATCGCTGATACGCCTGCACTTGCCAATGACAAGAAACAGGAAATCGAGTCGACGATCGTAAAGCTGGACAGCGCCAGCGAGGGGATGATGGATTGGATGCACAAATTCAGCCCACTGCCTGATAGCACCGATGAAACTGCTGCACGTGAATACCTCGAAAAAGAAAAAGTGAAAATCGAGAAAGTGAAGCAGAACATGTTGCAGGCATTGGAAAAGGCAAATGCTTTGAATCGGTAGTTAATACTTATGTCGACTTTAAACCATACTATGGACGCTAAACTTGTTCCCTTAAACGATATTCATATTCAGCTCGGCGCAAAGATGGTTCCGTTTGCCGGATTCAACATGCCGGTTCGCTATTCATCCGACATTGAAGAACACATGACCGTGCGCAACGGTGTTGGTGTATTCGATGTATCACACATGGGAGAATTCACTTTGAAGGGGCCAAACGCACTTGACCTTATCCAGCGTGTCACAACCAATGATGCGTCAAAACTTATTGATGGTCAGGCACAGTATTCAAGTCTGCCAAATGATACCGGAGGATTAGTGGATGATCTTATCGTCTATAAAATTAAGGATGAAGATTACTTGCTGGTTGTAAACGCCGGTAATATTGAAAAGGATTGGAACTGGATATCCAAGTTCAACACGAAGGGGGTTGATATGAAGAACATATCTGACGGCATATGTTTGTTTGCTGTGCAGGGACCCAAAGCAGCAGCAGTTGTTCAAAGGCTGACGAAAGAAGATCTGGCTTCAATCAAGTATTATCATTTTAAAATAGGAGATTTTGCCGGGGCACAGGACGTGATCATTTCAAATACGGGTTATACCGGTGCGGGAGGATTCGAAATCTATGTGAAAAATCGCGACGCTCTCAAAGTATGGAATGCGCTTTTTGAGGCTGGTAGAGATGAAAATATAAAACCAATCGGTCTTGGAGCCCGCGATACTTTAAGACTTGAAATGGGATTTTGCCTCTACGGTAATGACATCGATGATACAACGTCTCCACTGGAGGCCGGATTGGGATGGATTACCAAATTCACGAAGGACTTCACAAACGGATCCTCTTTCAAAAAACAGAAGGAAGCGGGTGTGACCAAAAAACTCATCGGACTTAAAATGATTGACAAGGGCATCCCACGTCATGACTATATCATTAAAGACGCTGCTGGCAATGCAATAGGTAAAGTTACGTCAGGCACAATGTCGCCTATGCTTGGCGTTGGCATCGGACTCGGATATGTCACCACCGCCTTTGCCGAACCGGGTTCAGAAATATTCGTCGATGTGCGAGGTCGCTCTCTGAAAGCACAGGTAGCAAAACCTCCGTTTATCTGAAATGGCCGATCATAGAATGAGGACAGTCGATGTTTGCCTCAGTCCAGACCTGATGCACCTCTATAAAGTGCAGGATCGGGTTGTTGTTGTTGTGGATATTCTCCGCGCGACTTCATGTATGACGACAGCATTCGCGTATGGCGTCGATCGCATTGCTCCTTTTGCAAAGCTGGAAGATTGTCTGGCAATGAAACAACAAAACTACTTCACGGCTGGAGAACGGGATGGAAAAAAGGTCGAAGGTTTTGACCTCGGCAATTCACCCTTTGAATACATGGCTGAGTATCTGAAAGGCCAAAAAATCGCATTCACTACAACCAATGGTACGCAGGCGATTGCAAAATCAGAAGGTGCAGAACAGATTGTCATTGGATCATTTCTGAATTTATCGGCCGTTGCCAATCACTTAAAAAACGAATCACAGAATATTTTGATCGTATGTGCCGGTTGGAAAGGAAAATTCTGTTTAGAAGATACGTTGTTTGCTGGCGCATTGGTAGAGGCATTGCTGGATACCGTCGAACCTGAATGCGACGCACCGCTCGCTGCTTTATACCTCTATCGTTCTGCTCAGGATGATCTAATGAAATTTATGAGTAATGCGAGTCATGTCAAACGGTTGGCAAAACTCAACTTGAAAGAGGATATCGAATTTTGTTTGACGCTTGATCGGTTTCAGGTTGTACCGGTTCTTCGAGGAGGGGTTCTTAGTGTTTGAGTTTTGGGGAATTTTTTCAACGCAAAGACGCAGAGAAAACAATTGCATTTCTTTGCATCATCGCGCCTCCGCGGTAAAATTTTCCCTTTTCTACACCTTAATGTAAATCTTCCTCTTATCCAGAAAATAACCGACGATCCAGCAAGTCAACATAAACAAAATCGCAAACAACAAGCTTGCATTTATGGGGCTGGCAATTTTCAAAAGCACATCATTGAAAAATACCTGTTGCAAACTTCTATCTCCAACAGGGATAATATACAGCACGATCAGCAACAACTCCGAGAGTAAGTAAATGAATAGCGGATTACGTCCGAACACCAAAAAGAACGGTGTCCATGCCGTGTATTTTTTCATTTCAATGGAAAAGATAAGTAAAGGCAAAATCATCAGGTCCATCCCGACCGTTAACAATACAAAGGAACTAGTCCATAGTTTTTTGTTGATCGGAAACGCCAGGTTCCAGGTCAGTGCCAGAAAGATCAGTACCGCGCCGGTAATCATGAGTTTTGCCACAGTCTCATATGTGTTTCCATTCTTGCGAATGAAATCGCCAACCAGGTATCCACCAATTACATTGACAATGGCAGGGAGCGTTCCGAGAAATCCCTCAGGATCGAAAGCAAGACCTTCTCCATGATACAAGTGCTTATCTCCAATAAGAAACATGTCAAGTTTTAATCCAGCGTTTCCAGCAAGGCTATAAGGGTCACTCGTTGTGCCGAAAACATAAGAGATAATCCAATATGATATTAATGCAAACACACTAAACCAAATGGCAAAATTCTTTGATCCATAGTGAAGGATTACTGATGCTCCAAAATAACACAATGCTATTCTCTGAAGAACGCCGAGGATGCGCGTATCTGAAAACGGTCTCATCATCAAGCCATCGCCAGAAGGTTGTACGAAAGGAAACCAATACATCAGAAATCCCAGCATAAAAATGATGAATGTCCTCTTGAGTGTCTTCGTCCAAAATACTTTATCACCTTGCCCTTCATATTTCGGAAGCGAGAATGCCATTGCGTTACCGACGGCAAATAGGAATGAGGGGAATACTAAATCGGTGGGAGTAAATCCGTGCCACACCGCGTGAAGCAGCGGCGCATAGGCAACGTCCCAGCTACCGGGAGAATTCACAATGATCATAAAACAAATGGTCATTCCCCGAAATACGTCCAGGGCAAGATATCTTTCCTTGTTCATTTTGAAAAGGTGGTATTACCGTCGAAAATAATTTTTAATCTTTATAAGTGTTCACCATCAAGATTTCCTCATTTAAGTTTAGGATTTTGATGATGCCGGTTTTGATCGCGATTGGTTTTCTTTTCCAGGTTTTTTTCAAAGGCCTGTGTGAGATCAACGCCGGTTTGGTTAGCCAGACACATTAATACCCACATAACATCTGCCATTTCATCACCAAGGTCTTTGAATTTATCTGATTCTTTCTCAGATTGTTCTCCATATCGCCGCGCCATGATACGGGCAACTTCGCCCACCTCCTCCATTAATATCGCGGTATTTGTAAGTTCACTAAAGTAACGCACTCCGTGTTTACGAATCCAATCATCTACTTTTTGCTGTGCATCCTTGATTGTCATAGTGAAAATTATTGGGACTTTAGCTTTTCAAGAAGTACCTGAGGTATCGCCGCTACTTTATGTGTAGCATAGTCAAAACAAACCATACCTGTTTTAGCGAACGCAATATTTTTTGTCGTGAGCTTGTTGGTCACTTTGTAAACCATATCAAACCCGAATCTACTCAATTCCAGCACGCCTATTTCTATCACCAACACATCGCCTAAAAACGACTCAGCCTTGTATTGCACTGCTGCATCCGCGATGATTTGTCCGACCGTGCCTTCAAAACTCGTCTCATCCCGAAACCCCAGGCTACGATAAAAATTGATCCGAGCTTCCTGCAGTAAAGTAAGCATTGTATCATTTCCCACATGGCCGCCATAGTTCAGATCTGAAACACGAACTGTGATCTCCGTTTTGTAAATGAAAGTAGAAGGAAGTTCGATCTGAATACGCGGCATTGTTCAAATTAGTCTTTAAATTATCACGAATAAACTAAGGTAAAATGAAAACGCTTACTCTTTCGCTTCTTTTAATTTCCACATTGATATCAACCTTGGAATTAAATGGTCAGGGACAACCGGCAACATTAACAGGCTATGTATTTATCGATAAGAACAACAATGGCGTCCGTGACAGTAATGAAATTGGTGTCAAAGGTGCTCGCGTGTCCAACCAATCCGAAATTGTTACAACAGATGCGAACGGCTCGTATTCGATCGCTTCGTCAGGCAGTCTCGGCAATCTGTTCGTAATTCAACCCGAGGGTTATGTGGTACGGGGTTTATTCTGGAGACCGATTGACCAAACTTCAACTTATGATTTTCCGCTCATCGCTTCGCCGAAGGCTTCAACTTTCACCTTCATACATGCTTCAGACACTCACCTTGGTGATCAGAGTCTGCCGAGATTCAAAAAACTTAAGGCCATCGTTGACTCGTTGAAACCCGCTTTCATAATCGTCACCGGCGATCTTGTGAAAGACGCATTGAGGGTCCCAGAAAAAGAAGCGTCACGACTTTATGAACTGTATAAAGACCAGTCCTCGAAATTTTCAGTGCCAGTATGGAATGTACCTGGCAATCATGAAATCTTTGGCATCGAGCGACACAAATCGCTGGTATCGGAATCAAATCCGCTCTACGGCAAGAAAATGTTTCGCCATTATCTTGGACCGGATTACTACGCTTTTTCTTATGGTGGAATTCAATTCATCGGACTCAATTCAGTCGATTACGATGACCTTTGGTATTATGGTCACATCGACTCATTGCAACTTACATGGCTGAAGAAACTCATTGCTGCAACTTCAATAGAGACACCGAACATAACATTCAATCACATTCCCTTCTATTCCGCGGGGATGAGTATGGGACCTTATACTGATGAGGAGCCCGGTAGTTCTCTGATTAGCATCAATGGAAAGAAACAATGGCGTCATGTTGTTGCTAATGCGGAAGACGTCATTCATGCATTCAATGGTTACAATTTTCCGATTGCATTGGGTGGTCATTTTCATTTTGAACAAAAGTTTACCTTTGAAACGACAAGTAACAAAACTGAATTTCATCAGACGGGCGCCGTCGTCGCACCAACATCTGAGGGCGGGTTCGAGATGCCATCGGGTATAGTACTTTACACGGTAGCCAACGGAAAGATCATCGGAAGAAAATTTATCGCCATAAGATAAGCAGAATGTGTTTATGAGAATATACTTCGATTCAATCGATGACAAATGAATCAAATCCACGTTGCACTCCCTGCATTCACTCCTCTATCTCCGCGTATGATGGATTTTATCTGAGTATTTTAATATTCAGCTCACGTAAATCAAACTTGACCAGCTACTCTTATGAACGGTATCATTTTTTAAAAGGCAAATGGTAGAGTACACTGTTGATCTCACTTCCGAAGTTTGTCAGGACGTTGATAACTCACATTGAGATAAACTGTCGCCATATGCGCATTCAGCCCGTCTGATCTATGATAGTATGAATAATGCAACTCGATCGTGTTATAAATCATTCCTTTCCACCCTGAATACGGTGCATACCGAATGCTTATGCCAGGTTTAAAACTCGTAAACATTGAAAGATCATAATCAGATGTATAGAATGCTTCATCGGTATCATGCATTCTATAAGATTTGAAATAATCGGACGCAGTTTGTGCATACAGCCTCATCATGGCTGTGAGCGAAAGTGTCGGTTTTAACTTTAATACACCTTCCAGATTTAGTGCATGCGCTACTGTTCCGAAATCATCCCAATAGTAACGATAGTTCGTTCTTACAATCCATCGACCACCAACAAATGTGTTGAGTTGTATTCCGATTGGAATCTTGAGTCTGTGGTCAGGAAGGGTTTCAACGCGTTCCGATTTGTCAGAAAAGTATATGCGGTGAAACGGCGTTGAAAGTAAGCCGGTTTGATATGCTACTCCCGGGTAGATTCCAAGTGTCATTCTGCGATTGAGTACCTGAAATAATCCAAATTCGAAATTATAGGAGTATCGTCGATAATGATCAAACCATTGCGTGTTCCTCAATTCCGACGGATAAATTAATTTTATCGGATGGCCGTGATGTAGCAGACCCCACCTAAGGTCGTCGAAAAACGCTTGAACGTTCGCCGATACTTGTCTCGAGTGAGATGCATTCTGCTTACTGAAATTCAGACCACCTCCAAATGAGGTATAATCCGATTCAATTGATACGCCGGAATTCAATCCTGCAGTAATGCCTTTCTTATTGAATGATCTCTGATAGCCCGCGTTGGCGTGAGTTCTTGCGTCCAGTTTTGATGCCGATGACTTTATAAAGTCAATGTTGTCGGTGGATGCCGAGCTAATGATATCAACCCCAGCGTCAACATGATAGGCGTTTGTGGAATCCGCCAGGTGATCGATGGTCACCTGTGATGCATACACCTGCAGATTTTCTGTTCCGATTCCGCCAGTAACGGCGGAGTGATCGTTATCCTGTGTATAGAATGACATCATGACCTGGATGTCTGTACGAGAAATTTTTTGCTTCCTGTATGTGCTGTCCGCATTTTGGCCCAGCGCCATCAGTGAAGAGGCAAGCAGCCCGATAACAATGTATCTTTTCTTCACTGTCAGTTACATCCACATCCTCCGCTAACCTTGCTGCTGCCGCCACCCGACGATGCCTCGCGATAAGCCTGAACCTGATCGTCAAAACGCAAGGCGCCTGACTGCCCCGGTTGCATTTCATGGTCATTTAAATATGCACGCTGATATGGCTTGACTGATTCACATGCGGGCAACGCTATGACTATACTACAAAGGCAAACGTAGAACAGGCTCTTCATGTGCGTTCAAATTTCAGATGCTGTGAAGTATAGATTTTATTTTTATCTGTGATTACCAGTGCATGAACGCCTGGAAGTTGTTCAATGAAATCCAGTCCAACCTCTACGCCCATGACAGTGACTGCCGTGGCAAGAGCATCAGAAAGTTCGGCACTCGAGCTTACGATCGTAACACTCTTGATGCCGGTAACGGGCTTGCCTGATTTCGGATCAATATTGTGTGAATACCTGACGCCCTCGCTCTCGAAATATTGCTCGTAGTCGCCGGAAGTAGCAATTGATCCATATGGAACAGGCAACCATGCGATTATCCGAGATGGTTCGTTGGGGTCCGCAATACCGACCTTCCACATAGATCCATCAGTACGTCTACCAAATGCAGTGAGGTCACCACTGGCGTTGATCACGCCATTTCTAATGCCAAGTCGAATCAGTTTGCGTTTCGCCATGTCTGCGGCATAGCCTTTGCCAATAGCACCAAATCCGATGCGCATACCTTGCTGCGACAAATACACGCTGTTCTTGCTACCCAACATAATCTTATCAGAACCTGTTCGCGACAATGCCTCCTCAAGCGCTGACGCATCCGGCAATTCGAAACCGTGTCCTTTGAAATTATAAAGCTTTCGAACAGCACCTGATGTTATATCAAACGCTCCCTGCGTGAATTTCCATATTTCTTTACAACGTTTGATCAAACTATACATCTCATCACTAACCTGAATAGGGCGAATACCAGCATGTGTATTGATCAATGACGTTTCAGAGCATTCAGAAAATTCAGTAAGCAGCTTCTCAATTCGTCTGACTTCCGCGATCGCATGTTCCAGCGCTTCGTCCGTTGCTGATTCCTCCGCGATCACGAATTCGAAATCACAGCCCATGAGCTTCAAACTTCGCCTGTTATCGCCAGTAATTAATTCATTCATCTGGGAGACTTTGTTTGATTTCGCTAACGAATTGTTTTGCTGATTGACTGTCATATGTAATGGTTGACACAACTGTGCCATCCGACTTGATTAACAAAATATTTGGAAATATTCCTTGTGGATTGTAGCGTTCCGCCAACGCCTCATTTTGATCCTGAACGACCTTCGACAGTGTTTTGCGCTGTGGAAAATCCGCAACCAAAATCACCAGGTGATTCAAGGCAAACGTATTAAAATCAGGTTGTGAAAGGACCTTCTTTTCAAAGCTTATGCAGGGTGCACACCAGTCAGATCCGGCAAATACCAACAGCACATACTTTTGATTATCCGAAGCCCGTTGAAATGCTTCTTCTGCGCTCAATTGCGCCTGAGCAACCGAGTTTTTTTCCGATACAAAAACAAAAAAGATTAAAGCAAACGATTTAAACCACATACTTCTGCCAACTGATTTCTAAGATAAAAATGATTTCGATCATTTTTATGGAAGTTGAAAAAGATAAAATGAAGTTAACACGGTAAAGTAATGGTTCAACCAACACTTATAGACTTTTCCACAAGTAAAGCGTCGCATAGGCCTCCCATCCTTTATACTTCCGGAAGATTCGTTTCACTTCTTCTAATGTTGGTTTGCGTTTCATCTTTTTCAGAATGCGAATTGCGTTGTGAACACCTACATCTTCTAGTGGAAAAGCATCGGGATAATGAAACGTTTTCATCAATGCATAATTGGCTGTCCAATTGCCAACACCTTTAATCTTCACTAGGCGATCGCGGGCTTCCTCGAAAGGCAAGTCTTTCAATTTATCTTTCGTTATTTCCATGTTCGCAAATGCTTCCGCAATTAAAACAGTGTATTTGCTCTTCTGTCGCGAGAACTGGAGTGGCAGCAGATGATCATCCGTAAGCAATGCAATGGTTTCCGGTTTCGGAAACAGGTAGTAATCATCGTCTTCAAAAATCAACTTTGACCCAAACTGTTCTACAAATCTTGCTTTTAGCGTAAAAGCAAATTGAACATTGATCTGCTGACCGAGAACGGCCCAAATCAGAGATTCAAATAGGTCAGGCTGCCCCACAATCCTGTATCCATAAAATCTGATCGTAAGTTCTTTGAGCAATTTGTCATTCAAAGCGAGTGCGTAAAATGGTTTGAGATCTGTATCAAGGTCAAACCATTCCCTGATGAACGCGGCAACATGCTCGACCTCCTGTGGGAGAAGTTCCGCATTCAGGATCTCAACCTGCAAGCCCTCCAAATGCTGACTCAATTCAAACAGTATATCCTGTGATCCTACTTTGATGAGTTTCCTCACTTTCTGATCCTTAATCCGATGTAAAAGTTCGCGGGGAGATCGGCGTAGAAAATCCAGGCTAAATTGAAAACTGAACTCTTCGGGTACGGCAATTATGAATTTCACGCCCCAATATTAAGATCTGTTTGAATAACAAACCTGGATCAATAATACAAAACAACAAGCTTTCTCTGGGTCTTGGCGCGTGTGGATGAAAATCCATTTCGCGAAAACTGAACAATGGTGATGTTCACTTTTGTACACAGCATCTGGCGTCGACTACCAGAAAACGACAATTGTCGACTTTTTTGACATGGCACGTACATTGAGCATAAATGCCCTATACTATATAACTGGCGGCAACGTTAGGGCTTCATGGAAAAATTAAAGCATTTTTTCTGGCTTTGCTCCGGAGTACACATCCCACTCCTAAAAAAATGTGAAGTTGAGTCGAGCCGATACGTTGGTATCGGGGCGACCATTTTCTTCACAGGTCTTTTCGCAGCATTGGCAGCTTCATACGCATTATACACTGTCTTTGATAATGGCTGGATTGCAACGGGCGCCGGCATTGTGTGGGGATTAATGATCTTCAACCTCGATCGCTACATCGTTTCAAGTATGCGAAAGCAGGGCAGGACGCTTCAGGAAGTGAAGACTGCCATTCCCCGGATCATTCTCGCCGTAATTATATCGCTGGTGATCGCGAAACCACTTGAGTTAAAGATCTTCGAGAAAGAGATACGCTCCGAACTCATCATGATGGAACAACAAACTTATACGGCACAAGAGAATGAGATCCGTTCCAGATTTCTTACCGACGAACAATCCTTCAGAAATGACATTGCGACTTTGAAGGCTGAGATAATAGCTAAGACTTTAAAACGCGATGAGCTTGCCAAGCTTGCACAGGAAGAAGCAGATGGAACTGGCGGAACAAAAAAACGCAACGCAGGTCCTATTTATAAAATCAAAAAAGCTGATGCCAATCTGGCCAATCAGGAACTTGAGGCACTCACGTTAACAAATGAAAAATTAATTCAAGACAAGCTGGCGCAGCTTTCGACTCACGATTCAACGCTTAAAGGTCAAATGAATGCCCTTGCGAGGCAAAAGCTCGACGGCCCTGCTTCGCGGATGGAAGCGTTGGATCGGTTGATGACGAAAAGCAATGCAATACTGCTGACAAATTGGTTCATCATACTGTTGTTCATTGCCGTGGAGACTGCCCCAGTATTTGTAAAATTGATTTCTACTCAGGGTCCTTACGACCAACTATTGAGGACGGAGGAACATGGATTCGAAGTCACGCGCATTGAAGAAATGGCGAAGCTCAACGCAGAGGCTAAGGCGCGTACCAGTACGCTTCCTAAAACTGAAACAGATTATATCACGGATCGGCTGGACGTTAGACTTAATGAAAGTTAAGTCATTCTAAAAGGTTGCTTCTTCCAGTATGTGAGACTTCTCCAGACCCATTCGGCGGGGCCGTAAAAGAAGAATTTCATCCAGATATTGCAGAAAATGGTTTGAATTACCCAGACCACGAGCACTACAATGTAGATTTCGTAGCGTTCCAGTTTGCCAAAATTCCCAAGGCCGTATCCCCCGTTAAAGTAAAATCCGCAGAGGAGCGATTGGCCCAGATAATTTGTGAGCGCCATTTGTCCGACCGGACGGAGCAAAGAAAAGAGCCAACCGAACACACCTGATTTATAGAGTAGCATTACGAATCCCAGTAGCCCTACAGATCTTAATGCCCGTTCAATCTGATGATATGCAACAAATTCATGCTGGGCTAAATCAAAGAAATTGAAATTGAAGCTTAACATCGTTGTGTTTCGCAGATAAGACAATGGTATGCCTATTACCAAACCAATGACCAACATCCACCAATATACTTTCACTGGAACTTCATCTGTAAAAACACCCATCTTTAAGAACGCCATTCCGAGAAACATGAACATCAATACATCCCAGGCTTCCAAATATGTAAAATCTACCATGTGGCTGAGATAATTTTCTGTTCTCCATTTATATACTTCTCCATAGCTGCCTTGAACAACCGATATTTCCTCCTTAGCTTTCTCTATTTTGCTCTTACCGGTTGATAGCTTCTTCATATCATTCATTTCCTCCAGCGCGGCTTTTTGTTTGTCGTTCAGTTTTGTTTTGGTGGTATCGATCCCAGCGATCTCTTTTCCCTGTGAAATCATCGACTTTGTTTGATAAAGGTCTCTGTTCTCTCTTGCGATCATAAACGCAAAACATATCGCCGCAGACAGGGCAAGTTTACGACCCGGAAGATTTCTAAATGCAAAGAGGATTAAACCATAGCATGCATAGTCGAAAAGAATATCTCCGTTCCAAAGCAGTATGTAGACGTCAATGATGGAGATTACCATGAGCCAGATCTGACGTCTGACATGATAGTCAGCCGGACCTAGACCTTGCATATTCGTTTCTTTTCTGCCAATGAAGAGAATGACACCGGCGCCGAACAGCATAGAGAAAAGCGCGCGTTGCGTGCCGTTCATTATCACGCTAACGAACATGTATACCGACAAATTTATGGTGCCAACTTCGTTGTTGATCGTTGGATCAAAACCCATCCATGGTGGCAAAGCAAAGAAGGGAATGTTCATCAGCAGTATGCCGAGAATGGCAAAACCGCGTAAGCTGTCGATTAAGAGAATTCGTTCGGACTGGCTGACAGGAGCGGCAGTCACTAATTGCGTAGTCATTTGCAGAAAGTATTTCTTTTAGTAAGAAAGCTGATCGACTTTTCTCAAACGAGATCTACAACGCAATTCTTCGGGGTGTTTGAAAGTAATTGGGGTCAGCGTCTGTCCTAAGATAGATAAAGCAGACCGAGCTGTGAAATTTAAGGAGGTTTATTCTTATCCACTTTTCGGGTGATGAGCCGGAGAGTTTTGTTCACCGCAGAGCCGCCTAGACGCGGAGAAATACAATTTTAATGGTTCACACTATCCATTCTCAAGTCTATAAAAAGCTAATAACTATCAGCT
The DNA here is from genome assembly GCA_039916665.1 of Chryseolinea sp. Classification (GTDB taxonomy): domain Bacteria; phylum Bacteroidota; class Bacteroidia; order Cytophagales; family Cyclobacteriaceae; genus Chryseolinea. The sequence goes on from JBDSKX010000057.1 coordinate 46,059, forward strand.
TAACTATAATGATTCTGCTTTCTCTGCGCCTTGACGTGAAAAATTCACTGCGCGCTCAAGAACGCAACTATCGGGTTGAGTACACTTGTCATAAACATGATCTTTGAAAAAAGGATTATGAAAGATATAGAAGCTATGGATTGGAGCACAATAAGAAATGAACTGAACGAAAAAGGCTTCAGCATTTTACGCGGCGTTTTATCACCTGACGAGTGTTTACATCTCTCCGGAATGTATACTGATACATTCATGTATCGAAACATCATTAATATGCAACGATACAGATTTGGCAAAGGCGAGTACAAATATTTTAACTATCCGCTGCCGCCAGTCATCCAAAGTCTGCGCGAGATATTCTATAAGCCATTAAGTTCACTAGCCAATGAATGGATGACAAACCTTGGGTCGGCAACAAAATTTCCAGAGGATCATTGGCAGCTGCTTGATCTCTGCAAAGTCAATCAACAACTTCGGCCTACACCGCTCATTCTCCGTTATGAGACCGGAGGATATAATACGCTTCACCAGGATCTTTATGGAGATGTGTATTTCCCGTTCCAGGTTTTATTTGTGTTGACTCAGGTGGGAAGAGATCATGAGGGCGGAGAACTGGTTCTTACGGAACAGGTTCCGCGGGCACAGTCAAAAGCAGAAGTAATTCGTCCTGATCAGGGCGATGCAGTGATCTTCACTACTAACTTCAGACCGGTAAGGGGAATACGAGGCTACTATCGCGCGAAGATGAAGCATGGGATAAGTGAAGTGAAGTCAGGTATACGCTATGCGCTCGGAATAATTTTTCACGACGCGGCGTGATTAAACATATAGGCTATATTGATCCGGAGATTCGTCGACTTATAAAAAATGGTCAGATACTGCTCGCTGGTAACGTACGGGGAAGGATCTATGGAAAACTAAATTGTTGGTCGGGGAAGAAAATGAAAAAGGAGAACAGGGTGTTCTTTGAATCCGAACTCGATGCAATAAAGAATGGTTATCGACCTTGTGGGCACTGTATGCGCGGTACTTGTCATGCAAAAATAAATCTATGATGAATTGCCGTTGACTTAGGCTGTTGGGGCAGTTGATAAAAGAAAATTGAAGTTCAACGCGCCTAATTAATAATTCCTACTTCTTTCCCACCGGCATATTCAGCTTCAAATTCTCTGCAGCAAGTAAAACAAAGTCTTTACCCTTGATAAATCCTTTGCCCAATTCAGCTTCATACTTATCGGTTATTCCCATCCCCGTAATTTCTTCCGGTTTTTTGCCTTTCTTCAACGCAGCAGCAACCTGATCCCTGATGTCTGCTATCTTGTTTCGCAAAGTCTTCACATCATTGATTGTACAGATATCTCCATGACCTGGAATAATTTTCGTTTGATCATTCATCAACCCAATCACTTTATCCAAATTGGCAATAAAGCCATTGACTGATCCTCCGCTTCCGTAGTCGATGTAGGGATAACCGTAAGTAACAAACATATCTCCCATGTGAAAGATATTTGCACCCTTGAACCACACTGCCAAATCGCCGTCGGTATGCGCAGGGCCGAAGTAAACCAACTCAATGGTTTCATCATTCAAGTGAAGGGTCATTGAATTCGGAAACGTGACCACGGGCCATGCATCCTTGTCTCTTGGGGGGGTAACTTCCTTCGTACGACTGTTGACAGATTCGCTGCTCATTCTCTTGAATACATTATCCTGCGCGACAACAGTGGCACCCATCCTTTTAAAATTTTCGTTACTTCCGGAATGATCGCCATGGATATGCGTGTTTATCAGGAAACGGATCTCTCCAGGATCGATCGACTTGATGACACCATTGATCTTATTTGTTAAAGGTGCGAACTGGTCGTCAACCATTAACGTACCGTCGTTCCCTACAAGAATGCCGATGTTTCCACCCGCGCCTTTCAGCATGTAAACGTGATCTGAAAGCTTCTGCGCGGTGACCTTCACGGAATCAAAATTCTCTTGTGCAAACAAGGTGTGACCACATACGCCTAAAATCAAAGTGATAATGTATTTCATACGAATCGGATGATGAATTATGGAGAAGCGAAAGCTAAGCAATTGGTGACGATTTTTGGAAGCAGTTGGCGGTTTTGAGCAAGATCCGGGTTGAAATCGGGTTGGAAGCTGGCCAATTTTGATCCAACAAAAAACGCAATAGCTTTATGACACTGAAAACTCCCGAAGCACATATCAACTATCAGCGTATTGATGAAGCCATCCGATACCTGGAGCAAAATTTTCAAAGACAGCCAGAGTTGGATGAAATAGCCGAGAAAGTCCACCTCTCACCATTTCACTTTCAAAGAATTTTTACAGAGTGGGCTGGCATTAGTCCGAAGCGTTTTCTTCAATACCTCACCGTTGATTTTCTGAAGGACAAACTTCAACAATCACGTAATCTTGTTGAGGCCGCAGAAGCAGCAGGTCTATCAAGTCAAAGCAGGGTTTATGACCTTTTCACAACGCTGGAGGGAGTAACACCACAAGAATACAAACAACACGGCACCGGTATCCGCATTGAATATGGAATTCATCAGACACCATTTGGCGTATGCCTGATTGGTGTTACGGAACGGGGTATTTGCTGGCTGTCATTCATACCAATGGATGAAGATGCGATCAAAGAAATAGATCAGATGAAGGAACATTGGTTTAATTCAATATTCCATCAGGATCAGGACCTGACAGCAAGCTTTGTTGAGAAGATATTCCACGCCAAGCCGGCCGGTAACGCGGGACGACTACATCTGTTTGTTAAAGGAACGAACTTCCAACTTAAAGTTTGGGAAGCACTGTTGCGGATCCCTACAGGCATGATCACAAGCTATCAGGACCTCGCAGAAAGTTTGCACCGGCCGAAAGCGATGCAGGCAGTGGGGTCTGCAGTTGGCGCAAACCATATTGCTTATCTTATACCTTGTCACAGAGTGATCAGAAAGGATGGCATCCTGGGGGAGTATCGCTGGTCATCAAGTAGAAAAAAGGGGATCATTGGCTGGGAACTCGCGAAAACGGAGCAAATTCCCGATCAAGAAACAGAATGAGATTTATTGCGACGTTGAAGTTGATGGAAAATTGCCATTATCTGATGTTTTGGCGCTCGATAATCTTGAAATGTCAGGGCTTCCTCCGGGGCATAGCCTACCCAAAGCCTAGTCAAAGCCTGGGATAGTTGTACTTAAGTTGTAGTCGGGGTTTGGTGGAATGGTTCTAGATAATATCGAATTCATACCCCGTTCACAGTGCTCGAAAACGCAGCCAGTATTAAATACTCATCGCGCCATGGCAGTACTTCCGTCCGCGCTTTGAAGCCGTTATCGCCTTTGGATTGTATATTTGTTCCAAACACCTGGCGTTATGGACGATTTTTTTGCCGCCCGATATCAAATGGCGTTGTCGCTGGGCTTCCATATTATCTTTGCGTGTATCGGTATGGTGATGCCATTCTTTATGGCCGTAAGTCACTACAAATGGTTACGCACAAACCTTGAAGTCTATCGAAATCTTACAAAAGCCTGGAGCAAAGGCGTAGCAATCTTCTTCGCGACGGGTGCTGTTTCCGGAACTGTACTCAGCTTCGAACTCGGATTGTTATGGCCCAAATTCATGCTGCACGCCGGGCCGATCTTTGGAATGCCTTTCTCGCTGGAAGGAACTGCTTTCTTTATTGAAGCCATTGCCTTGGGATTCTTTCTTTATGGATGGGACACTTTTAACAAATGGTTTCATTGGTTTACCGGAGTCGTTGTAGGCGTGAGTGGCCTCGCGAGCGGAATACTTGTCGTCGCTGCCAATGCATGGATGAACAGTCCGAGTGGTTTTCAGTTTAAAGACGGGCAATACACCGACATTGACCCTATAGCAGCAATGTTTAATGATGCCTGGCTCTCTCAATCCATTCACATGACATTAGCAGCTTTTGCTGCTACGGGATTCGCGGTCGCCGGTGTTCATGCCGCGATGATCTATCAAAAGAAAAATACGGAGTTTCATCTGAAGGCGTTCAGGATTGCGGCAACTTTTGGTGCTACTGCTTCCTTGCTCCAGCCCATCAGTGGTGACCATTCAGCAAAAGATATAGCAATAAGGCAACCGGCAAAATTGGCAGCGATGGAGTCGCATTTTGAAACGAAGAAGAATGCTCCGCTATTAATCGGTGGTATTCCGGACGAAGAACATCAGACAGTCAAATATGGTGTCGAGATTCCGAACATGCTGAGCTTTCTGGCACATGGAGATATGAATGCGGAAGTCACAGGACTCGATAGGATACCCAAAGATGAGCATCCTCCTGTAGCTGTTGTCCACTATGCATTTCAAATCATGGTGGGTATTGGCTCCGCACTCATGCTTCTGTCTGTAATTTTTTTTATCAGCATTTGGAAGAAGCGTTGGCGTCTGAAACAATGGTTCCTCGCGTTATTTATTATAGCCGTACCGTTAGGATTTATCGCGGTTGAGGCGGGATGGACTGTTACCGAAGTCGGGAGACAACCCTGGATCATATTTGGAGTGATGCGCACCGCCGAAGCAGTTACGCCAATGCCAGGAATTAGGTGGTCCTTTTATCTGTTCACAGGTGTTTATATTTCGCTCTCGTTGATTGTAATCTACCTGTTGCATCGCCAGATAAAAATGGTTCCAATGCTTTACGATAAAACAAAGTTACCGTAATGGAGTATGTCGTAGTCGCATATTTGTGTCTTTCGGTTTTACTGTACTTCCTTTTGGGGGGTGCTGACTTTGGCGCAGGCATTATAGAAATGTTTACTTCCCCGAAAAATATTTCGCGAACGCGCAAGACTTTATATCATGCAATCGGCCCTATCTGGGAAGCCAATCATATGTGGCTGATCATTGCCGTCGTGATCTTGTTTGTAGGATATCCGGGCATCTATAGTTTGCTTTCAATACACCTTCACATTCCTTTGCTGATTATGCTGATGGGAATTATTGCGCGAGGCACCGCCTTTGTTTTTCGTCATTATGATGCAGTGAAAGATGGAATGCAGGAAGTCTACAATAGAGTTTTTGTGTGGTCTAGTTTCATCACGCCTCTGTTTCTTGGAATAATCGCGGGTAGCACAATTTCCGGCCACATCGATTTGCAGGCTACTACGTTTCATGATGCTTATGTCGCAGGTTGGCTAAATCTTTTCTCGATATCTATCGGGCTCTTCACGGTCGCGCTATGCGGATTTCTTGCTGCGGTCTACTTGATTGGCGAAGCAGACGATGAAAATGACCGGCGACGTTTCGTGCGAAAGGCAAAGTTCATGAACATCAGCGCCGTCGTATGTGGGGTATTGGTGTTCATCGCGGCAAGGATAGAAGGCGTTCCTTTGTTTTTGTGGTTAGTCAGTGAACCCATCGGACTTACCGCCGTGGTACTTGCATTATTTTCACTTGTCCTGTTATGGCGATTGATCAACACCAAAAATCCAATACTTCTTCGGATGCTGGTTGCCTTTCAGGTGAGTATGATCCTGATCGCCATCAGTTATGCACACTTCCCAAACGTTGTGATTGTTTCTCATGGTGAAAATTTATCGTTGTTTGACCACCAGGCCCCTTACAAAACAATGCAGGCGCTTGGGTGGGCGCTTGTCCTTGGAAGCATCTTTATCCTCCCGGCATTATTCTATCTTTATTATAGTTTTCAGAAGAACGAGATATCCTGACAATCTGTTCATGTAAAACAATTTGCGGCCGAGATCTGTTTTAAACTCAGTTACGTAGATCTTTCCTGAATACCGTGATATGAATTCATCATCCAGAAATATATTCCACCCTTTCGTCATAATAGCTTGTGGCATGCTCATGTCCGGATGCGCATTGCGTGGTGTGACGCGGGTCAAAGACCTTACTTTTGATAAGGAACATAATTTACAACTTGATGTCTATGCTTCGGATAAAATCTCGACCCCTAAGAAGGTTATGATTTTTGTTCACGGTGGACGGTGGAAGTCGGGTAAAAAGGATCAATATAAATTTCTCGGGAGAAGATTCGCCCGCAAAGATATTGTCTTCGTCATCGTTGATTATCGCCTTAGCAAAAAAACTGACTATCGGGGAATGGGGATGGATGTCGCAAAGGCGGTGAAATGGGTTAGTGAGAATGTTGCCTCATATGGTGGTAATAACAAAGAGATTTTTCTTTCAGGCCACTCTGCGGGTGGACATCTTGCTGCGCTTGTCTCCGTAGATGATCGGTACTTTGATACATTGAAAGTCAGGAATCCATTAAAAGGAAGTATTCTGATTGACGCATTTGGTCTCGATATGTACAAATTTCTGAGCAATGAATCATTCACGAAGAATCCGGTCTACTATAAAGTATTTGGTAAAGATCCCGCTGGATGGAAAGATGGATCGCCAGTGTGGCATTTGAGTAAAAGTATGCCACCATCATTGATATTCATAGGTGGCAAAACATTCCCTATCATTCAGGAAGATGGAAAAGAATACGCAGGAAAGGTGAGAGACTATTATAAGGATACGAAGTTGATAACGTGTCCTAAAAAATCGCATTTCCCGATGCTTTTTCAATTCTATAACGAAGAGAACAAAGCTTACAGTCAAATCCTGGATTTCATGGATCAGCACCATTAATTGCAGTTAACTATTCGATTTTAAAAATCATACCAACCGGAGTATTGCATTCCCTGTAGCGGAATTCGTTCTTAATAGAACAAACCTCCCACGCTATCATCCGGAATTACCTTCTCATTGCACTTCGCTGATATCACCAAATGGGTAAGATCACCACGCGTGCTATCATTTTCCCACAAGTTGGCATTGCTCATCATCACACGCTGCACGGTAAGTTATGAGACGTGAAAAACCGCGAGAACAAATCCAGTTCATTCGCTTAGAAGCGCGTAGTCTTCATCGCCTGGAGTTGTCCGACAATCATAAAGTGTGTTGAATTGTATGAATAAAATTTTAACTTGTTCATCCAAATTACATACAACCAACCTTTATGACGAAGAAGTTAGTATTGCTGATCGCGGTGATCTTATTTTCTGTAGCAGTGTCGATGGCCGCAGATATCAATGGCAAGTGGTTAGGGAAATTTACAGACGGTGTTCAAATAGGTTTGCAGCTGAAAACGGAGGTAAAAAAACTGACTGGAACAATCTATACCCAGGACGGCGACGGACCTATCTCCAACGGCAAATTTACCGCCACCACATTTTCATTTACCTACTCCATGAATGGTGTCACGATACCCTACGCGGGAACGATGACCGGCGATAACATGGAGTTGACGATGACGGATAAGGGAAAGGAATTGAAAGCAACACTTAGTCGCATCCCAGACTCAGAATGGTTTCACATCAAGGCGCGCATGCGTCCGGGCATGACGGAGTTTTGGGAACCAGTGCCAAAGGTCATTGATCCAGGACCATATCTCGGAATGGTACCTCCCCCTTCGGACGCCGTTGTACTCTTCGACGGAAAAGATCTTTCCAAATGGAAAAGTCGCGATGGTAGTGAGGCCAAATGGAAAATGGAAGGTGATGCATTCACTGTTGTGAAAGGTACCGGCGACATCACGACTAAGCAAAAATTCGGTGATTACCAGCTTCACATTGAATGGAAAGTGCCTGCAGATATTCAGGGCCAAAGCCAGGCAAGAGGAAACAGCGGGATCTTCTTACAGGATCTTAGTGACGACCTAAAGGTTGAAGGATATTGGTATGAAGTTCAGGTCATGGATAGTTATAAGAATGCGACATATGTCAACGGTCAGGCTGGCAGTATCTACAAACAAAATGCACCGCTTGCAAACGCGATGCGGAAGCCTGGAGAATGGAATGTTTACGACATCACCTACACCGCACCAAGATTCAAGGAGGATGGAACACTCTTTTCACCCGCTCGCGTGAGTGTAATTCATAATGGCGTTGTAGTTCAGAATAATTTTTCGATCCGTGGACACACCGCTTATATCGGTCATCCATACTATTTCGCGCCACACGGAAAGGCACCCATCTCACTACAGGATCATGGTGATCCAAGTAAAGCAATTAGTTACAGAAATATCTGGTTGAGAGAACTGTAGAATGTGCGTAACAGCTAACAACTATCAACCACTATCAAGGGCTTACTCCATATCAGAGTAAGCCCTAATCTTTTTCAAAGCACCTGGTTTTAATTTTAGGTACTGTGATGAATACGGTATCGTTTTCGATTTCAACGTTAGAAGACCTCTTGCTTCGAGATCAAGCTTTACAACCCAAATCTCCCAGGAGATGTTGTTACCAATCTTATCGGCCAATGCCTTCTGTCCAAGATCAATAAGTTCTGTAATGGATATTTCCTGCTTCCTGACTGCGGAACAAATAAACTCCCGGAGCGTGACATAGTCACTTCTCGAAATATAAGTTCCCTTCTTTCCTTCGGGGTGCCACGTTAATATTTTGTCCTGCACATCGATCATGTCAAGTAAACGGACTTTCAATTGCATTACCAAGAAAGCCAGCAATAGTTACAACGTAGTAGAGGCGAATTTTATGCCACTCTTAAACAGCGATCATGTAACATATACACATATTGAGCACTCCCCATTGTCCCAGTACGGACAATAGGTAGTCGAATTCGAAATACTGCTAATGATGGGGAAGGATCTTTAATTCAATGTTTCTGAATTCAACAGGCTGACCTTCGCTTTGTAAAGCAACATATCCTGATGTCAGTGGTCTACCAGGTTTCCAAAGCGTGCTATCAAATCCATGGGCTACCCCACCGCCCATAGTTGGATGTGAATACTGTAGTACAGTGTCACCGTTGATGATGTGCGTGATAAGTGAGTCGCCGAGTACGATCAATTCAGCTTTCACCCATTCATCTTTTCCGTAAGTCTTCGAACTTGAATTGAGACAATGGTCTGGGTATAACTTGCCTTCGTACTCAATTTCTGTACCGGGTGAACACATGTTACCAGTAGGTCGTGGGCTGCCATCACCAAGCCCCGCGAGAAATTGCATCTCAACAGAAATAGGCCAGTCTTGGTCTTTTAACATCCCTCTTGGATCCTGTGAGTGATACATTAAACCGCTATTTAGCATGGTATACTCCGGCGCACCGCGTTGAAGTTCGCCCGTGAAATGATATTCAAGCTTCATATGAAAATGACTAAACGGTTGTTTGAAGTAGAGATGTGCAAACTGATTATTGTAATCTTGGTACTGATCGTATCTCACTTTTATGATACCATCCTCAACACGGAATGTATTGCCAAAATTTACTCCGGGCTCATGGTGATTTACTTTTACAATCCAGTCATTTATGTCTTTGCCATTGAACAAAGTCATCCATTCACCTTTTTCTTTTTGAGACTTGTTACAGGTAATCAACGATGCAAACAACGAGAGGAAAATGAGGTACCTGATTGATTTCATATGAGTTGTGTTTAAAAACCCCGGATTATCGGGGATTGTGGATAGAATTGAATTACTATAATTTTAAATGGATTCAGAATGGAACCAAACCACAAGGTTCGAAATGGTTCGATAGGGTAGTCTGTCAGACTACCCTTCTTTTTTTTCGCTGCAGCGGGATACATTTCATAAGTTTAGTTCACTACTTTACAAAGTAAGCATTGTAGCCGGAACATCCCATCATCATGAAATCCATCTTTCTAATAATCGCCTGCGTTTTAGTCTCATTGAATTATTGTGCCGGTCAGATCAGCACTGGCGAGATAATAGGTCCAATCCAATTAAAGAGCAAGATCTATCCCGGCACGTTACGTGATTATTGGGTGTATGTTCCAAAACAATATGATCCTTCTACGCCAGCGTGTTTGATGGTTGTACAAGATGGTCTTTCAAGAGCAACGGGATGGAAGCTTCCACAGGTGCTGGATTCTTTGATCGCGCTAAAGCGCATTCCCCCAATTATCGGAGTCTTTGTTGATCATGGGTATGTTCCATCTTCGGATGGCGATGCATTTCCCCGCTATAACCGAAGTTTTGAATATGACGCTATGGGAGATCGATACGCCAATTTTCTGTTGAATGAATTGTTACCAGAGGTGAGCAAGTCATACAATATCACTAAAGACCCAAACAACAGGTCAATCGCCGGTGCAAGCTCAGGTGCCATCTGTGCGTTCAATGTGGCGTGGGAACGGCCGGATCAATTCCGCAGAGTATTAAGCACGATAGGAACATATGTCGGACTTCGTGGTGCCGATGAATTTGTAACACTGGTGAGAAAGTCTGAGACTAGGCCCCTAAGAATTTATCTTGAAGACGGTGACCACGATCTCAATATTTACGCGGGCGACTGGTGGATGTCGAACCAGTCGATGTTATCCGCATTGAATTATGCCGGCTATGAAGTCAATCACGGTTGGGGCCAAGGCGGCCACGACAGTAAACACGCCATTACGATCATGGCGGAAGCATTAGAATGGCTCTGGAAAGATTATCCAACACCCATCGCGACGCACAAGGGCATTGCACCCAGGGTAAATCTTTTGATCGATGATGAAAGCTGGAGAGAAATAAAACTCGACGGAAAAAAAGTATCTCACATAAGCGTGGATCAGACAGGTAACATACTCTTTGCCGACAAGGGAATGGTATATAGCGTAGATGGCACAGATGCGCTTACTGCAAGAGAAAAATTGAAGGTTGATGGGAAACTAATATGCGCGGCTGCAACCCAGCTTTTTATGTGGATTGAAAGTCAGCGAAAGATTGTAAGTATCGACAAGACAGGTAAGACTATTGATGTTATTACCAATTGTGATGCTGCCGATCTGCTTGCCACTACGAATGGATTGTATTTCAGCGAACCCTTAAAGCAAAGAATTTCATATTACGATTTCGCAACCAAAGCCATTAAACAGATCTCAACTGAATTTGTTCCCCGCGCTTTGGCTATCAATGCCGAAAAGACTTTTCTGAATGTAGCCAGCAGCGACACGCCTTTCGGATATTCTTTCAGAGTTAACAAAGATGGCAGTCTCGAGTTCGGACAGGAGTATATTCACTATCATATACCCTATGGTAAAGCCGTACCAGGGCTTGCAGGCATGACCGTCGATTCACAAAATCTGCTATACACTGCAACATCGATGGGCATACAGGTAGCCGATCAGTTAGGACGAATAAATTTCATATTCTCAAAGAATTCAACAAAGATCGATGATGTAAAAATCGGCGGACAAGATTTCGATAAATTGTTTGTCGCAGGAGACGGTAAATTGTTTATGAGGAAAATCACGGCCAAGGGATTGACGCCCTTTGGTGAAGCAGTGAAACCACCCAAACCGGGGCTTTGAGAGTCAGGAATCAATGTCGTTGACTTAAGGTCGGCGACGACCGGACGGGGCACTGCAACGACAATAGGATTTATGAATTAGGACGCGTTGAACTTCGATTTTCTGTTATCAACTGCCCAACAGCTTTAAGTCAACGACATTGAAATTATGACGGGCGTCGCGTTGTAGCCGGGCAACCATACTTAGCGCGAAACAGAACGCTGCGCATTCAAACCCCCGAGAGACGTATGACTATTCAAGTGAAACATCTCAGCCTGCAACCCTTCCCCTCTTACAAACACATAAAAATGAAAAGAGGCTATCTCGCCCTTCGAGACAACCTCTTTCAAAAATTCTTTAATGG
>JBDSKX010000058.1:0-83168 GCA_039916665.1 Chryseolinea sp.
AAATTTCAATCACAGACGCTATCATCTTATGAATTCATGATGCCGCACTGTTGCTTCTCATTAATTCTGCCCTTACATTCGGAAATACCTACCTAAAATTTATGAAAAGTCGGATTTTACTCCTGGCACTTTGCTGTGCGTTTGTTCTTCAATGTGATAAAAAATCCGAAATCACATTTCCATCGTTTGTTCTCACATTCACAAAAGAAATGAGTACTCTGGCGCAAGATGGCCGGGTATACCTTTTCCTCTCAAAGACTAATAAAGTCGAACCGAGATTCCAGATTACGGCAGATGCCACGACACAACTGTTGTTCGGACTTGATGTCGATGGCATTAAACCCGGTGATGAAATTGTCATCGACGAAAAAGCATATGGCTATCCAAAAGTGCGTGTAACAGATATTCCTGCTGGCGACTACTACGTTCAGGCGATGTTCAATCTATACGAGACTTATAATCTCAAGACAGGTCAAACTGTTAAACTTCCACCCGATAAGGGTGAAGGACAGGTTTGGAACAATAAGCCCGGTAACTTCTACAGCAAGGCAATGAAGATTTCAATTAATCCGGCGTCAGGTTCAAAAACTTCCATCACAATGGATCAGAAGGTTCCACTCATTACCGAACCCAAAGAGACAAAATTCGTCAAGCACATCAAGATTCAAAGTAATCTATTAACAGAGTTCTGGGGTAAGCCTACGTTCATTGGTGCCCACGTGTTAATACCAGATGGATTCGATCAACATCCGGAAGCTCACTATCCATTGATGGTATATCATGGACACTTCCCTGCAGACTTTGGAGGATTTAGTGAAACTCCTCCTGATCCAAACATGGACACTACAGATTACTCCGCCAGATTCAGAATCCATGGTTATAAAAAAATTGAAAAGCAGGAGGCTTACAATTTTTATAAGCAATGGACCAGCAAAAACTTTCCAAGATTTATCGCCATCGAAATTCAGCACGCCAATCCATATTACGATGATTCGTATGCAGTAAATTCCGCAAACCTCGGTCCCTATGGCGACGCAATCATGAAAGAATTACTTCCAGCGATTGAAAAAGAATATAGGGGAATAGGTCAGGGTTGGGCGCGGTTTACATACGGCGGGTCTACTGGCGGATGGGAAGCACTGGCTGCCCAGATTTTCTATCCTGATGAATTTAACGGATGCTTTGCTGCGTGCCCTGATCCTATCGACTTCCATGCTTATTCGCTTGTAGATATCTACAAGGACAAGAATGCATACTACTATCAATCCGACTTCTCAACGATCGAAAGACCCGCCCTTAGAAATTACATCAATCAGATTCAAACTACTGTAAAAGACATCAATCAAATGGAACTCGCTATCGGAACAAAGTCGAGATCTGGCCAGCAGTGGGACATTTGGGAAGCTGTCTTTTCTCCACAGGCAGAGGATGGATATCCGAAAAGGATCTTTGATAAAGAGACTGGAGAAATCGATTCAACGGTGTCCCGTTATTGGCGAGATAATTTCGACCTGAAACACATACTTGAAAGAGATTGGAAGATCCTCGGCCCAAAGCTTGAAGGAAAAATACATATCTACTGTGGTGAAATGGACAATTACTATCTCAACAACGCCGTGTATCTGATGGAAGATTTTCTGAAAGAAACCAAGAATCCCTTTTATAAAGGTGAAGTTGACTTTGAGCGTCGCGCGGAACACTGTTGGAATGGAGACCATGTCAATCCAAATCAGATATCACGACTTCGATACAATACGATGTACTTGCCAAAAATTCTAAAGCGAATCCAGGAAAGTGCACCCAAAGGAGCTGACACAAAAAGCTGGAGATACTAGTCCTCCTTTGTCAAGTTAGCTTGAATTTGTGGGATATGGCCCAAGCAGGTCTACGAGAAGTGTCAGCTGATACTGTCTCACAATGTCATTTAGTTCACGAATATCTGTAGCCCTTTCATCAAGGATTCACGCGCACCTTCACGTAACCCCGGAAAGCAGATAACCACACCAGGGTCTCACTACAAAACACGAATTGTTTTTATTATCGACTTGCGTTTCAACGAGGGATTTCATGAATTTGACAAAGTAGGACTAGTAACGAGCAGCGCAAACTTCTCGATGTTAAGCTGCCATTCCAAACAGACCCGTGGAGATCAATATGGCAATGGCTGCCATTATACCCGCTAACAACAAGACCTTGCGTTTCATCACTGCTTAGTAGACACAGTCAATCGCTGAAAGATTGCACGAGCCTATAGGGGTTGCGTCGGCTTACATCACCGAAATCGATGTAACCCTGTTAATTCTCAATATAATTGACTAATATTCATAGCCCGGGGCCCAACCCCAATCATTTTGATCCTATCAATTATGTTAAAATTTTTTTCTCTCCTGAGAGGAAATGCCGTTTACGCGAGCATTCTACTGTTAACCATTTTGATACTGATCACAACCGTTCTGGCCTTCAGAAATCAGGTCGTCATGAGTGAGACTAACGAAACGGTCAGCGACGCTGAAATAGTGCTTAAGAATACCAACGATTTGTGGACCGCTGTCAATCTCATGGACCTCGGCGTAAGAGGCTATGCATTGACAAAAAAAGATGGATTGCTCGGACCCTACAACCAAGCGATAATAAGAAATACTCAATACATCGATTCGATCAGATTCTATCTGAAGAAACAACAATTACCAACAGTCAAGCTCGACAAATATGTTGTGCTGAACAATAATTACGAAACTCTTTGCAAAGAGATGATTGAATTGATCAAACAGGATAGTATCAAGGGATTCATTTCTTTACTTGAGGAAGACCGTGGGTTAGCGCTATGGCAATCTTATAGCGCGTTCTCCACCGAACTCGTGGAAAGCGAAAATGATATTCAGGCGAATGCCAAACAAAGTTATGAGGCAGCGGTATTCAGTAATACCATCATACAGCTTTTGCTGTTCCTGGTTGGAGCGCCTTCTTTATTCCTGATTTTTTCGAGAATCAGAAAACAAACTTCGACGTCAAGAAATCTTTTACTCGATCTGGAACACAACAATAGAAAGTATGTTTTTAATCCAGGTACGGATATCGTCGAGAATCACGAGCAGATCATGAACTCATCAATAGACAATCTCAAGAAGGCTGCAACCTTCATTGGGAAAGTGACAAAAGGAGAGTACGATGTTACCTGGCCTGGAATGGATGACAGGACACTGACCATAAATCAAAATAGTCTCTCAGGAACCCTCATCAACATGCGAGACCAAATGAAACGCATAAAAGAGGAGGATGAAAACAGAATATGGGTCACGGAAGGACTGACCAAGTTCACGGAGATCATTCGTCAGTATCAGGAAGATGTCAAGGGCTTATGTGAACAAGCTATAAGGTTCATTGCGAAATATATGGATGCCCAGCAAGGCGGAGTATTTCTCCTGCAAGAGGAAGATGACGATAAATATCTTGAACTCGTTGCTGCATTTGCCTTTGATAAAAAGAAATTCGTGGAAAAACGTATTGAGCTTGGGGAAGGACTCATTGGTCAGGCATTTCTGGAAAAGGTGCCTGTTGTTCTCAAAGAAGTACCCTCGGGCTATACGCATATCACAAGCGGGCTGGGTGAGGCAACCCCAGACCATATTCTGATCGTGCCGATGCGCTACAATGAGAAGTCTGAAGGTGTTGTTGAAATTGCCGGCTTTTCAGAATGGAAAGCGCATCAAAGGAATTTTATAGACAAGGCCGCAGAATCCATGGCTGCTTCGCTTTCATCGGTCAGGTCTACACACAGAATGAAGACTGTCCTGGAACAAATGCAGGTTCAAACGGAGACGCTACACGCGCAAGAGGAAGAAATGCGTCAAAACATGGAAGAGCTGGCAGCGACGAACGAAGAAATGAAACGTAAGGAATCCGAATATCTAAAGAATATCGGTTAGTTTGTGGTACTGAAAACAACGTTTACTTTCGTGTAATACAAAGTAGTAACGCCTTCATATCCCGAGTCTGTGCCAACGATGAGCCACAACTCACCCTGAGCATTGGTTTTCACAACAAACGGTGCTGTGTTTTGTGCCACACTGGTCCTGGTCAACAAGGCATAGGCTCCATTCTTAGTTTCGACCGCGATGTCTCCTAAGACGATCGTTGAAGTGCCGCCCTGAGCCTGATTGCCTTTGTCAACGTTAAGGCTGTACGAAGTACCATCAATTATTTTTCGGGGCTCGATGGCTGATGCACCAGCTTTAAGAATAACGGCTTCTCCAGGAGGGCCGCCAATTCCCGCAGAACCTTTTTGAGCATTTGAAGCTAGTTCTACATCAAACCCGATACTATAGTTGGTATTAGGAGATAATCCTGTGACCTTTTTCTTGAGAAACATAAACAGATCATCGCTATGGTTGTTGCCCGAAACCATGATCGATTTCAGATTTGCACCAAGATTACCTGGGCGGTCGGTGTAAGCGCTTTTTAAATCATAGAAGACGCTATCCTCCGGGGAAGTGGGGAAATCCGTGAAGTCTGCCTCCCATCCATCCTGGGTCTGGCTAAAGTCCGAGTTCTGCGTGAACACCAAAATACCTGAGTCATCATTAGAGAGGCTACAACCGATTGAAAGCCCCATTAAAGCAACAAAAAAAAGCTTACCGCACGTCTTCATGTTCTCTGTTTTCGATCCTATAGACACCCATACCGCTGTAAAAGTTGGAAATCCACGTTCCAACAGTCTTCAAATTAAATTAACTCATAGAATATATTTGTATTGCTTACGTCTCGTGAAGAGAACTCAGTATAGACAATTATCGTTCTAACCGACGTCAACCCATTAGCGACTATGAAAGATTCTACAACTTTAAAAGAATTTCCTTTTCGATCGATACTCAATTTAAGATTACTCGTTGAGTATTGGGAGAGTGCAATCAAAGCTGGAGAGGTTCCATTCGGCGCAGATCAGTTTACTGAATACCTCAACAACGCGCCGGAACTCCGTGAACCAATAGTAGACCTGTCCGTCCTTGATAAGCATAGATTGTTTGTCAATTTTTTGATGACGGCCGTAATACCACTTTCAAATAACGAGAGCGAACGCGTCGCTGCTATACTTCCATTCCAATTCAAGTCCATTTACAGTACGAACGTTTTCAAACGTACGCTGGACCTTGAAAAGTTAGCCGATCAGGTTACTACAAATTTTCCCGACAATCACATGACGCTAGGAAAAACTGTAAAAGCCTGTCTTCTGATCCTGAAGAAATTTTACGATGTTAAACTGAATTTTGAAAAACCATTGCTCTTTACCATCCGGAATAAAGAGACTGGGCTTGATAGAGTTTATAAAGTTGATATCGATTCACAATTCTGTGATATCATTCCGAAAGCGCCATTACGTCCTATCGAGAAACACGTGATCAAATTTCTCATGGAAAAAATCTATGACACAGATCTTTGGATGCAATATATAAAGCCGGAAGACTTCGAGTTTCAAGGCTTCATGGCAATACATCTCGTAGACGTCACCGAACAGGAAATGTTGTCCTCTATAAAATATGACCTGCTCGAAAAAAATGCCGTTATACGAAGCGAGAGCTTTAACTCAATCCAGCAAAAGCTTCGTTCTATATTTGAAATACCTGAAATGAAACTTGGACTCGCGTTTCTGGATCCAAGCAACAAGATGATCTTAAGCAGCGGCAGTTCGAATTGCTGGAGAAGTCTTACCAATGCTTCATTGGAAAACCAACCTTGTGATGATTACACCGGTTCAGTTTATGAAAGAAGCTGGATGGAGAAAAAGTACGTTACCGTAGAAAATCTGCGGGAGTATCCATTCCCGTCAAAGACCGAAGAGAAATTGCTGGCGAACGGAATCAACAATCTGTTGCTGGCTCCGCTGGTGGATGAAGGAGAAACGATTGGTATGCTCGAACTTGCTACGGGTACTCCCGGCAAATTAAATCCAATCGGGGCACATCGCGTGGAGAATGTCCTTCCAATGTTTACCGCTGCCATCAAGCGCGTAAAAGAAGAAATGTCTACAGAAGTGAGAGCATTGATTCAGGAAGAGTGTACAGCCATACACCCAAGTGTTCAATGGAGATTTTTCGAAGCCGGTGTCAACCTGATGAATAGACGCAGGGTAGATGAAAAGGCCGCACTTGAAGAGATTGTATTTAAAGACGTGTATCCATTATTTGGATTGGCTGATGTGCGCAATTCATCCCTTGAACGCAACGCCGCAATACAAAAAGATCTGCAACAGAATCTGAAACTTGTTAAGGACCTGTTGCAAAGAATAAATAGTCAGAAGAATTTGCCGATCGTTGAAGAAGTGATCTTCAAAACCGATGAGCAACTGCGGAAGATCAACGCAGGGCTTGCGTCCGGAGATGAAAGTAGTGTGCTGGAATTTCTGAAATCTGAAATTCACCCACTTCTTGAACACTTCGAAGAGGACTCAACACTCGGCAAATTCATCACCAGATACCGCACGCACCTTGATCCAGTGTTCGGCGTGGTTTACAAACGAAGAAAACTTTTCGAAGAAAGTCTCGCGATGATCAACAAAATGATCGGCGATTATATTGACGAGGCGGAAACGAGTGCACAAGAAATGTTCCCACACTATTTTGAGAAATACAAAACTGACGGATTCGAGTTCACACTCTACCTGGGAACGTCATTGGTAAAGGATAAAGTGTTTGACGCATTTTATCTGAAAAACTTCCACTTGTGGCAACTCATAACAATGATTGAGATTGATCGCAGAATGGACCTCCTCAAGCCAAAACTCAAAAACAATCTTGATATAACGCAGCTTATCCTTGTCCATGATCAACCTATTTCAATTCGATTCAGAGCAGATGAGAAACACTTTGATGTCGATGGTGCTTACGATATTCGCTACGAAATCGTAAAAAAACGCATTGACAAGGCGTACATCAAGAACACAGGTGAACGTCTGAACCAACCGGGTAAGATCGCGATCGTATACAACCAGATCAAAGTAGAGGAAGAATACAGACGTTTCTTCCATTACCTGGCCGGCAAAAAACTGATTGCTGCTGAAATAGAAGAACTGGAGCTTGAGGAATTGCCTGGCGCAAATGGACTTCGTGCGCTTAGAATCACCGTGATTAAGGCAGACAAGCAGAAAACTTCTGCCCCCGGCGATGATCTTCTTAAAGATATCGAGGAAGCTTTACGTCTTCATTAATATTCATACCACTTATTAGGGCCAGCTTTCTTACCTTTATTCATCCCAGTATATGAGAACGGTGACCCTTTTCTATTTTCTACTTTTAGCCTATACGAATTTTTCGTGTCAAGAGATTTCTTACAAGGAGACTCAACCTGCAGGAAAAAAATCACTATCTATTATTCCAAAGGCAATTCAAGGATCGTATCTGCTTGTCGACACCAAGGACAACTCAACGGATACATTATTCGTAGATGCATCGGGATATTTTGCAGCAAGCGACAGAAAGAAAAAGACTTTGGGTGACAGCTTGCAGATCAAGTTCTATAAAGGTTACTACTTTGTTAATGTAAATGAAAGTCCTGAATGGCTGTTGAGAATTGTTAAAGTGGATAAGAACGGTGATCTCGAACTTATGTCTATGCCCTCGGAGGAAAAGAAATTCGCCGAACTTCTGAAGAAATTATCAAAAGACGTTCAGATCGACTCTATCAATTTGAACAATGAAAGGCTTTATCAAATCGATCCAAAGCCAAAACAACTCATGAATCTTCTGCACAAAGGATACTTTAGCGAAAGAGTGAACATGAAGAAACTAAGATAACTTAAAATAGCCTGCCTCTTACTAACCTGTCAGTGCATACTCAGTTAATAGGTTGTCTCCCCGTTAAATTCTAACTCCGTTCCAGCTCGTATTGAGATAAAGGCTATCGCCCGTTGTTACTTTGCTCCGCCAACCAGCAGTTCGATCTCATCTGCTTCGTACTGGAATAGAACGAGCTCTCCCTACAACCGTAACTTTCATATCAATTCCTCCTCTTGACTTTTATCCAGATGTCCATGTATTACGTGGAACAATATATGGTTGGCACGATTGACAGTGTCGATCTCCGCCGAGAATTCATAATTTAATTGGCTAAGAAACCAGTCCTTCTCGGTTTTCTCGCCGTCGAAGCGTTTGGTGAATAATCGGTATACCAGAAGTAGAGCGACTGCTGATATCGCAATTCCCAACGTCCATTTCTTAGTGGTTGACATCGAACTTGTATATTAATTAGCCGCACAATTCAAATCATGCCATCCAACTATATCATTTCTCCATGAATGGAGATGATTGCTCGTGCAAACGCAATGCACGTCGCGCGAGCAAAAAGCAGAGGCCTAAAGAAACTACTGCGCCGATCCATATTCCCGGAACAAAAGAAATAAACCAGAAGTAGTCATACGATCCGTGAAATACAGCGGCGCCGATTAAAGCAAGTACGCTATATTGTGTCGTCTTCCTGTGTGTGAATTTTGCTCTGCCGATAAAATATCCCATGATTAACGCAAACACTGCATGAGCAGGAACGGCGGTAAACATGCGTAAGACTCCTGTCTTGTATCCATATTGAAATACATAAATAACATTCTCGACGGTCGCGAAACCCATTCCAACCATAATCGCATAGACGATGCCATCAAATGGTTCATTGAAGTTTTTATTGTAATAGAGAACGAAGCGGACAAAAATAAACTTGCTGAACTCTTCGATCAGAGCAACTTTAAAGAAAGCCGTAAAGAAAGTGTGAATTGGACTATCTGTCTCAGAAAATAAAATCAAATTGACTGGGAAACTGATGGCCAGCGTTACAATAGTGCTGAGTCCACCGTAAATAAAGCTTACCATCAGAAGCCACAATGGCTCGCGTTCATGTTTATCCCGCAGATAAATATACAGCATGATCGCCGCACCAGGAGCCAACGCAAGAGATAACAATGCTAGTGCATTCACAGATTCCGTATTGTCGATTCAAGTTAACGGAAATGGGGAACTTTGGATGTGTAAATAATTTTTACCTCACTCGATAACTTCTTCTACCTGATTCATTTTTGCTTCGGTGTATTTACCAGAAGTTGCAAACACAATCTTACCAGTTGCATCAAGGACGAAGAAATAAGGGATATCTTTCTTCTCGAAATCGAGCGCTTCTTTGTAAGGCTTTAATTCGCCTTTATAGAAGAGGATATAGGGCAGTAACTGTGGATCAATATTTTTTAACGCCTTGCGCTTAGCAGTACCGGTAGCCGCGGAGTTGATGCCGGTAAACATTGGCACAAAATAGACGTTCACATCATAAGCGAAGCCAGACAACAGTCCATTGGTCTTCTGTATAAATTTTTCAAATACTGGCTGAAACCAGGAATTAAGATCGTCTTCTGATTTCTTGGAGTATGCCAAACCAATCAAAGTGTACTTCCCTTTGCCCGCGTCCGGAAGAAGTACCTTCTTGTCGTCAACAGTTTCTGCTTGCAGGGATGGAAACATCTTGCCAATAACCTGGGCGTGAAGCTGGCCAGCAGCAATCAAAAGAAAAAGAAATGCATATTTCATAGCGGCTTCATTTGAATCAGGAAATTACAAAAACCTCACTAACGTCATGGACAAAATATCCGAAAGGACCGATTGCAGGTTATAACGACATTCAGGCTAGGTCAAGTGTATTTATTGGGAAACAATTGTTACACAATTATTCAGGAACCCAACTCCGACAAGCATATATAATGACCCATGTCAACGCGTCAACATTATTCAAATCAACTGGTACAGATTTATGGATGGTGGTGACTTTGGACAAAACAAAAGGAACAGGAGAAATGCTGAGCGATTTCGGCATTCTCACGTCAGAGAATATAGTAGCCATTGACCTGGGCGCAGGGCATGGTTTACAAAGCACCTCTTTAGCGAATTTGGGTTTCAGAGTCTATGCCGTAGACTTCAGCCAGCAATTGCTGGATGAACTTAATCTGTATAGGGAAAACAGAAGCATAAAATTTATTCAGCAAGACATATTATAATACATGAAGTCATTTTCCGAAAAAAAAAGCATGGGTAGTGACCTGTATGGGTGATCCGCTGACACGTTTATCTTCTTATGACGGTGTTAGCGACCTTATGGAACAGATCTCCAATAAGCTCGACTACAAAGGAAGCGTTGTTCTGTCGTTCCGCGAACTAACGAGGGAACTATACGACACCGATAGATTCTTTCACGTTAAAAGTGACGGCCACAGATACTTACATGTTTCCTTGAATATGATCACGATAAAGTTATCGTACACGATATTCTTCACGAACGCAAAGAGCATCACCGGACACAGAAAGTCAGCACTTGCGCCAAGCTTCGTTTGTCGGCAGACGATGTCTCGCGGTTACTTCGTATCAACGGAATTGAAATATTGAATTCTTCCTTCGTGAACGGGACCTTCTACCATGTCGGCCAGAATCAACTAATCCACTTTGTCTTTTCTGAAACAGGAGTTCGTTTACCCGCTGGAAGATCTCCTTTTGGTATACCTACGTGAAAGAAACCCAGCAGCTTGTCGTCGGCTTCCAGTCCAAAGAATGATTTTGCCTCCTCGTAATAAGTAACACCACCTGTACTCAGATAACAGCCAATCCCATAGGCAGTGGCGGTAAGGTACATATTCTCAATCGCACAATACACAGCGCCCAATTCTTCAAGTTCTGGCAGCGATTTCTTAGACTCTCGCTTCATGGCAATTGCAATGATATGGGAAGAAAGCGACGGCTTTGTTAAGAGATTTTGGAAAGTCACTTCCTTGAAAGTTCCTCTAGACGTCGAAACTTCCTTATAAAGTGCCGATTGAAAATCCGCTAGCTTTTGTAGCCCATCCTTGGTAAACACAATAAACCGCCAAGGCTCTGTGAGTTTGTGAGTGGGTGCCCAGTTGGCGTTTTCAAGCATTTGCTTTACGACTGCGTCGTCCACTCTTTCACCACTATATTGTCGTTGAAATACGGATCTGCGTTGTTCGATAAGGTTATTGATGATATTGGGTTCAAATTCCACTAATGTTGTTTTTTGCTAAATTTACATGATCAATAAGTGAAATGATGAAGAAAGTTTTTTTGATTCTATTGATCGCGACAGGATGCTCACCCGTCTATGTCCCGAATGCGAGAAACTCGCCATTATTTACAAAGGCGGGGGAATTCCAGGGCACAGTTGCGCTAGGCAATGGCATTGACGTTCAATCTGCCGCTTCTGTCACAAATCATATCGGCGTGATGGCAAATTATTCTTATGAAGATCGCAACGGAAGTCAATACACTACCAATTTTAATGATGACGATTATCACCATCATAACTTTTTTGAGGGCGGCATAGGGTATTATGAAAACGTAAAGAATTGGTGCTACGAAGTGTTTGCGGGATATGGTAAGGGCGAAGGATCGAGTTACGATTCTTATGTATGGTGGAACAACGTGGACCAGAAAGCGACAGGTAAATATGAACGCTTCTTTATTCAACCTGCATTTGGTCTGAATAAAAAAATAATGAGCGTATCCTTTGTTCCAAGAGTGTCTTTGGTCGATTTCAAAGAATTCTCCAACGATGTTTCAACATACAAAATAAATGCAAGTCCTAAAGTATTCTTTGAACCCGCTGTCATAGGCAAAGTCAATCTGGTAGACAATCATTTGATCCTGATGTTTCAGGCTGGCGTCAGTTTCGTTCCCGACGGTAGTAAGTTGTTTTATGACTACAGACCTTTTCAGTTTTCCACTGGCATTGGCTTCAGGATTGGTGGCATCAAAAGTGACAGACCCAACGACACTAACGGCCAGTAGCTACTTCGGAAAGAGACTTGCATCAATGTGTGGAATCACTTTGAGCGCATTTTTGTAATAAATCTTCTTAAGCACTTCATCGGAAAGATCCAATCCATACATCCGCCAGAAGGCATGATAACGTTTATGATATGGGAAATATTCGTCAGCAGTTTCAAGTACTCTAAAATAAGTTTCATATTCTTCGGGCACCCACGAATCCTTACCAAACATTACTCGATCCTGATACTTTGTTAAGAATTCTTTCGCAGCTCTTGGCTGACGACCCAACTCTGCAATCACTGCGCCAATCTCAGTATACATATTTGGAAACTGTTCCATTAGTGCTGCAAGCTTCTTAAGATCACTTCCATACCAGCCCAGGTGAGCGTTGATGAATTTTGTCTTCGGATGCTGTTTGAAAATATTATGTTGTTCTTCAATGATAGTCTCCCATTTTACCGGATCACTATCATGTCTTCTCCCCGGATGTGTTTTTAACTCCAGCCATCTCTCATTGTTTTTATCAATCGGTTCCCAGAATTGTTTCGGGTCAGCTGCGTGTATCAGTACCGGTATGCCGAGCTCGCCGCATTTATCCCAAATGGGGCCAATCCGGGGATCATCGATGTGGATACGATTTCCTTTGGTATCATTCGTGAACATCCCAAGGTTCTTGAAAATCTTTAATCCGTTAGCTCCCTTCCGAACGTCTTCTTCAAGCTGCTTGACCATTCTGCCTTGCCATTCCGGGTCGTCGATAGCCGAAAAATCCATATTCGTAAAAATGATAAACCTCTTAGGAGCCGACGTCTTGATTGCCTCGAGAGATTTTTCAAGAAATTCAGTGCTGCCTCTTCCACGACCACTAAGATTTACCATCACAGCCATATTCATCTTGTCCATTTCCGAGGTAAGCTGAGCAAGATCTTGCGTGCTCATGTTCCATTGATGATTATGAACATCGATAAAAGGAAACTTGGCTTTCGTTAGTTTGTGTTCTGGAACAACGAGTGAGGATGGAGGATCGTAATCCTCAAAATCCATTTTCATATCCAGTGGTTTCTCCTGGGAGCACGCATCAAATACTCCAATCGACATCGATGCAGCAAAAAGCAATCTTCTCATATCAGTAAAAATGTTCTTTAAGATAGTTGGAATAGAATTATCGATTCTCAAAATTTTCCAGGCGGATAAATCGTTGTTTAAAAGTCTGCTTCGTGGGATAGAGTCTCACGGATTGGAGTAAGGGCGAATTTATTTAACTTGCAGGGCTAACGTTCGTGGACCTTCCCGACTTTAAATAGTAACTGAATTGATCAAAATGAAAATGCTTTGTCTTGTCATGCTGATGCTTCAGCTATCAGTTTTTGCCCAGGCGCCGGACCCACAGCTCGAAGCAGCAAAAAAAAAGATTCAGGCCAATCAAATGGCGTCGGCAAAGACTGATCTCTCAAAGATCATTGAATCAAGCCCTCGTAACAAGATGGCGCTTAATCTCAGGGGCGAGGCAAAGGCAGGTCTCGAAGATTATTACGGCGCCATAGGCGATTTCAATTTCGCGATCGAGGTAGACTCTACTTTTTCAGACGCTCTAAACAACCGCGGTGAAGCCAAGATGGACCTCGGCGACGATGACGGCGCTGTACTTGACTTCGATAAAGCCATTAAGTTCAGTCCGAAATTTACGATAGCGTATACCAACCGTGGTCTCGCAAAATATAATCTTGAAGATCTTCAAGGTGCATATTTCGATTTCTCAAAGGCTCTGGAACTTGGCCCCGTCGACGCCGATAAATATTTTAACAGAGGCGTCGTGAAAGCTGAGTTGGGTGAATTTATAAGCGCCATCGACGATTATTCTAAGGCAATAGAGATTGACAAGGCGGACCCTGGTCTATACAACTACAGGGGCGTTGCACATTACAACGTAGGTAATATGGATCTGGCTATTCAGGATTACAATGAAGCCTTGAAACTAGACCCCAAAGATGCACAGACATACGAGAACAGAGCGCTGGCCAAGGGCGCCAAAGAGAATTTTAAAGAAGCACTGGAAGACTATAACAAAGCCATCGAACTGTCACCCGAAGAACCCGAAACTCTGAACTTACGCGGCGTGACTAAATATAATCTTCTAGATCAGGACGGCGCCATTGCGGATTATACTAAAGCCATTGAACTTGATGATTCCAATCCGGTTTACTTCGACAATCGCGCGTTGAGCAAAACAGAAAAAAGTGACTTTGCCGGCGCTATTGAAGACTACTCCTCTTCAATAGAGTTATACCCGAATGACTCCGAGACCTACTATCAGCGAGCTCTGATAAAGGTGAGCATGAATAATAAATACGATGCTTGCCTGGATTTTAAAAGGGCAGAAGAACTTGGTTCAGCAGACGCGAAAGCCGCTATCAAAAAAAACTGCAAGTAAATCCAAACGCCACTCTGGCTACTACATTCTTCGCCTTACCTGATCTACGCCTTACAAATGATGTTTCCCGAATCCTCTGCAGGAGTTTCAGAAATTGAGTTCCCTTCTGACTGTTTTGCCTCAAACTTATTGAAGACTCTATTCTAAAAATTCCTTTGCTCTGCTATCTTTACTCCGCTCGGTTAATTTCAGACCTTATATAATTGCCTGAAATATTCGATCTAATCTGACGTCAATCACCTCCCCATTCTTTATGCCGATGCGTATATTCTATCTCTGCTCATTGCTTGTCTTTGTCGCGCTGTTTTCGAACGCACAAAAAATAAAAAGTCCCGAAGAATTTCTAGGCTATAAACTTGGAGATCGTTTTACGCGTCATCATAGAGTGGTCGAATATTTTACTTACGTCGCCGACGCGATGCCAAACATAGAATTGATTCAATACGGTGAAACGTATGAGCATCGTCCTTTGGTTTATGCCGTAATGTCCTCCAGCGACAACTTTGCGAAAAGAGAACAGATACGCACCGACAATCTGAAACGTGCTGGCCTGCTGGAAGGAACTGCATCCGGCGAAAAAAAACCAGTCGTATGGATGAGCTATAATGTTCACGGAAATGAGGCAAGCTCTCTCGAAGCTTCAATGTTGACGCTTTACGAACTGGCCAACGTCGAAAATACGAAAACACAAGACTGGTTGAAAAATGTGATCGTCATCATTGACCCATGCATCAATCCTGACGGCCGCGATCGTTATGCAAACTTTTACAATCAATACGGCAACTTCCCGTTCAACGTAGCTGGCGAGGCCAAAGAACATCATGAACCCTGGCCGGGCGGGAGAACAAATCACTATATGTTCGACCTGAACAGGGACTGGGCGTGGCAAACACAAATTGAGTCACAGCAAAGGATTAAAGTTTATAATCAATGGATGCCGCAGGTCCACATTGACTTTCATGAACAGGGGCCAGACAATCCATACTACTTTGCGCCAGCCGCTGAGCCATACCATGAGGTAGTTACGCCATGGCAACGTGAGTTCCAGGCAATGATTGGCCGGAACAATGCGAAACACTTCGATGAGCAAGGCTGGCTTTATTTTACCAAAGAAGTATTCGATCTCTATTATCCGAGTTACGGTGATACTTATCCTACTTTCAATGGTGCCATTGGAATGACATACGAACAGGGGGGTAGCGGCTATGCTGGATTGAGTATCACGACGCATATCGGCGATCAGTTAACCTTAAAGGATCGTCTTACCCATCATCATACTTCCGGGCTATCGACTATCGAAATCACAGCAATGAACGCCACACGTGTTGTCGATGAGTACGAAAAGTATTTCAAAGACAATACCAATTCGCCTGTTGCGCCGTATAAAACTTTTGTCATCAAAGGCGACAACAATTCTGACAAGCTAACAAGGATGGCACTGTGGCTTGATTCACACGGTATTAAATATGGCAGCCCTCAAGCGGTGAAAATATCTAAGGGATATGACTATCAAACGCAGTCGGTATCAGCAGTAAACGTTACTCTGGATGACATGATCATTAACGTTTATCAGCCAAAGTCGCGGTTCATCACTGCATTGTTTGAACCCCAATCACGACTTGCAGATTCAGCAACGTACGATATTACGGCATGGAATCTAATGTATGCTTACAATCTTAAAGCCTATGCTCTGAATGAAAGGCTCAACGTTGGGAAACCTTTTCAGGCCAAAAAAACCGATAATGCATCCGTAGCTGTGAAGCCATACGCTTACATGTTTAAATATAAAAGCATCACTGATGTGCAGTTCCTTTCAGCACTACTGAAAAAAAAGATCAAAGTACGGGCGTCAAAAAAACCATTTACTATTGGCACCGAAAGTTTTGACGCCGGAACACTGATTGTCACGAGAACAAACAACGAGACGATCGAAGGTTTCGATGATGCCGTAAAATCGATTGCCAATGAAATGGGTCGAAAGATTTACACAACTACTACAGGCTTTGTTGATAAGGGGCATGACCTCGGTTCATCAGAAGTATTTTACATCAAAGCCCCAAGCATTGCGGCATTGATTGGTGAACAGACCTATTCGTTGTCTGCTGGTGAAGTGTGGCATTTCTTTGAACAACAGATTCATTATCCGATTACACAGCTTGGCACTGAGTATTTCAAGAATGTAGATCTGAAAAATTATGATGTGCTGATTGTCCCTGAAGGCAACTATAGATTGTTTGATGAATCGATGCTTGACAATTTGTCAACCTGGATTTCATCGGGAGGAAACCTGATTGTCATGGGGAATGCGCTACAGGCTTTCGCGGACAAGAAAGGATTTGCATTGAAGAGCTATGCGAAAGATTCAGAAAAGAATGACGCCGAGAAAAAGGAAAAAGAAATGAAGGAGAAAAATGCACTAATGACCTATCAGCAAGCCGAGCGCGCTCAGATCTCAGATGCAATATCCGGTGCAATCTATAAGGTTAGTCTTGACAACTCGCATCCTTTGGCTTTTGGTCTGCCCGACTCGTACTATTCGTTGAAAACAAATGAATTGCGTTATGGATATCTTGAAGATGCCTGGAATGTTGGCGTGACCAAAGGAAAGACAAAACCTGTTCAAGGCTTCGCGGGAGTTACAATCAATAAGAAACTTGAAAATAGTCTAACGTTTGGGGTAGAGCAAAAGGGCCGCGGTAGTGTTATTTACATGACAGACAATGTACTATTCCGATGCTTTTGGGAGAATGGAAAAATGATTTTTGCCAACGCTGTCTTTATGGTCGGACAATAGTTCGGCCCGTCAACATTCGACATTTTCAAATTATTACAGCTGGCTATTTAATAATCTCCTGAACAACTTTCCATACCATCTCGGGTTCATATCCTTTCGAAATGGCGAAGCGCGCAATCTTATCTTTCCGCACAAACGGATTAGCCTCCTGAACTTGATCCGATTTTTTTTCGACCAGAGTGATTAATGTTTGAAGGTAGTCTTCATCGTCAATCTCCCTCATTCCCAACTTGATGCAATTTTTCGTAAGACCTCTCGCTTCAAGCTCGCGATTAATTTTCAGCCTGCCCCAGTGCTTTACTCTGAATTTACCACCAGCGAATGCTTTGGCAAATCGCTCTTCATTTAAGTAGCCATCAATGATCAATGAGCTGATCATTTCGTCAATTTCGTTTCCGTAGACTCCAAGATTTAAAAGCTTATTCTTAACCTCCTGATGCGAACGTTCCTGATAAGCACAGTACGCATGCATCTTTTGTTTTACCTCAGCCGTTGTAAGGTGCTTCCTGTATTTCTCCACAGCAATATTTAAAAAATCAACAGCCACTTCGTTGGAAGCCAACTTCCAGAACACGCCAATTATGCTTTTATTAAACCCTTGTTACGCAGCACGCTGGCAACAAATTTTCTTTCATTATCTGTATTGAAGATTTTATAAGGCCAATAAATTATTTGTGCCTTATTCACGAAAAGAATAAAGTAGTCCTTACCCACTTCAGCACTTTTGATTTGGTCCCATTTTAAAGGCATCCCTTCCCGAGGATTCAATTTCATCAATACCTGCTGACTACTGATCTCGTACGAGAATCTTTCGAACAGCATCTTGCCTTGTTCAAGTTGTGTTACACCATAGAATTGTATCCACCAAAAAAGAATATATAGCCCCAGTCCTACGATAGCCGCAATAAACCACCAGATACTGGCAACGCCCGGAATGAAATAACAGAGAGAAATTACTGCGGCACCAGTCAACGCCATCCATCCCTGCTTTCTTAAGATACTCTTAAGTGCCATCTTGATGTAAACCTTCTTTTCAAGCTTGTAATTTTTTGTTTTAACGATCATATCTTAATTCACAATTTCATTTCAATAAGCCTTCAGGCTTAGGTCCAGGCTTTTCACAGAATGTGTTAATGCACCCACTGAGATAAAGTCAACTCCGCACTCGGCAACACCTCTGATAGTTTCTTCTGTGATGTTTCCGCTGGCCTCAGTCTTGTATTTTCCATCGATCAGTTTCACCGCCGATTTCATGTCTTCGAGTGACATGTTGTCCAACATGATAATATCAATTCCGCCTGTTCTTAATACCTCATCAACTTCGTCCAGATTTCTGGTTTCGACTTCAATCTTCAGGGATTTATTCCCGGCGCGAAGATACTCTTTTGTACGATTGATAGCGGCCTCGATTCCCCCCGCCATATCCATATGATTATCTTTTAACATGATCATATCGTAGAGGCCAATCCTGTGATTGGAACCCCCACCTATCAGCACAGCCCACTTTTCAATTAACCTGAAATTTGGTGTGGTTTTTCTCGTGTCCAACAGAGTTGCTCCAGTACCTTTCACCAGCCTGACAAGGTTTGCCGTCTTGGTTGCGATACCACTCATGCGTTGCATGCAGTTCAGCACCAATCGCTCCGCACCGAGAATGGATCGTGCCATACCAGAAACCGAGAATGCTATGTCCCCTTTATTAGTAGGCTCTCCATCATTTTGATAAACCTCGACCTTAAGATCCTTATCCAGGTGCGAAAAGATATGAACTGCAAGTGTTACACCAGCCAAAATCCCGTCATCTTTCACCAGTAATCTCGCCCGGGTTCGTGCAGACTCAGGGATAGATGCAATACTCGAGTGGTCGCCATCGCCAAAGTCTTCAGCAACGGCGGCATCAATAAAATGGTCTAAAAATTCCTTTGTAATGTAGGGCGGCAGCACGCCGCGAAAATAGTCATGAGTGATGAGTCGTTAGTCATGAGTTGGCGTTTAAATTCCTGACATCCGAACTTCCTGGAGCACGTTCACCCTTTAGGCATGACTGATTTCATACTTAAAATCAGGCGACAGCTACGAAGCAACACCGACACGCGACGCTTTTCGTTAAAAGATCTGGCAACTCCCGAAGTGAAAACAGCATGACTTAAAACGCTTCGGGCTATTCCTTCGCAAATGAAATCTCATGCACCAGCTGCTGATTATCGACAGACTTGATCTTCATGTACACTCTATAAGTTTCAGCGCCGCTTTTGTATTGTCCTATTCCAAAGGTTTGTCCGCCTTTTGACGTCCCCTGGTGGATAATGTTGAATTCCTCGGGTGGATGTTGCTTGAAGAAATCCCTGAAGACGAATTCTGCTTGTGTCTTGCTATAGGACTGTGGACCACCATTCAGCGTAACATCTACGGTCTGATTGAGGAACTTGGAAAGCTCTTTCGCGCTCCCGGCCCTGATCGTCTCCTTTACCTGGCCAATCACATCACCTTGGGCATATAATGCTGGTGGCAGGAAAAAAGTGACAATCAATGCGACTGCCGCGATATACCTTTTTATTTTTATCATTGAATATGTGTGATTCGCGAAAACTATGCCATGATGCAAGATAACGAATTGTCAACTCAACCGGCTGCCGCAATCGTTTCCGTTGTTGTTTTTACCTCCAACCGCAAATTCCTGTAATTACATTTATATTTGCCACGCTTAATGCAATCCCAACAAAATTTTTTCACATGAATAAGAAGGTCCTCCTCATGATACTTGATGGATGGGGCATCGCTACCAACAAAGCGGTTTCCGCCATCGACAGTGCTAAAACCCCCTTTATCAATTCTCTATACCCCAAATATGCCAATTGTAAACTCGAAGCCTCAGGACTAGCCGTCGGATTGCCTGAAGGCCAGATGGGTAACTCTGAAGTTGGCCATATGAACATTGGCGCGGGTCGGGTTGTGTACCAGGATCTGGTCCGTATCAACAAGGAAATCAAGGAAAAAGAACTCGATAAAAACCCGGTCCTCCTCGAAGCATTTGACTTCGCTAAAAAGAATAATAAAAACGTCCATTTTATAGGACTCGTCTCCGACGGGGGAGTCCATTCTCATGTTGAGCATTTAAAAGGGATTATTACGATCGCACATAACAATAATATCAAGAACCTTTTTGTCCACGCCTTTACTGATGGTCGCGATACCGACCCTAAAGGAGGTCTCGGCTATTTGAGGGAAGTTGTAAACCACATGGCGAACACGACAGGGAAACTCGCATCTGTCATTGGACGATATTACGCAATGGATCGTGATAAGAGATGGGAACGGGTAAAACTGGCTTACGATCTTCTTGTGAGAGGACTCGGAGAAAAAACGACGGAGCCGCTTGGGGCCATTCAGAAATCCTACGACAATAATGTTACAGATGAATTTATCAAACCGATTATAGTAACAGAGAACGGAAAGCCGGTCGCGACAATCACGGAAGGCGATGTTGTTCTGTGTTTCAATTTCAGAACAGACCGAGGCCGCGAAATCACACAAGTGTTAACACAACAGGATTTCCCTGACCACGATATGAAAAAGCTAGCACTTTACTATGTGACACTGACAAGCTACGACGAATCGTTTTCAAACGTGAAGGTGATTTTCACCAAAGACAATCTGGATAAGACATTGGGTGAAGTAGTTTCCGCTGCCGGAAAAAAACAAATCCGCATTGCAGAGACTGAAAAGTATCCACACGTTACTTTCTTCTTTTCCGGTGGAAGAGAAGAACCATTTCCCGGTGAGTCAAGACTGTTGTGCCCATCACCAAAAGTAGCAACATATGATCTTGCTCCGGAAATGAGCGCTAACGACATTAAAGACAAGATTATACCGGAGCTAAACAAGAAGGAACCTGATTTTATCTGCCTAAACTTCGCCAACCCCGATATGGTCGGACATACCGGGGTGTTCTCTGCCGCGGTAACGGCGTGTGAGACGGTTGATTATTGTGCTCAATTAGTTACGGAAGCGGCATTGAAAAATGGGTACAGCACGATCATCATTGCAGACCATGGAAATGCAGATATGATGATCAATGAAGACGGTTCACCTAATACAGCGCATACAACTAATCTGGTACCTTGTATTCTGGTTGATGACACATATAAAGGAAAACTTAGGAATGGAAAGCTGGGTGACCTTGCTCCTACAATATTAACATTGATGGGCATCCCATTGCCTCCTCAGATGACAGGAAATGTTCTTTTTCAAAACCAGTAGTCTGATCGAGATGATATGAAGTATTGGGCGGTGGTCATAACGTTACTTCTCATGGCATGCGGGCAGGAGAAAAAAAGAGCGCAGCCACAATACTATTTCGATAGTCTCCTCCGGAGACAGGCGTTGTATTTAACAAAACATGAGGCGTCAGTGAATAAGGTTACAGCTATGGGCAAACGGGATAGCAGAGTGACTTTAAAACCCGGCGATACTACGGCGTGGAAAAAAGAACTTGAGATTTTTCAGGTGATCGACGCGATCAACAAACCGATCAATCGCGATTCGTATAAGATTGAAATGAAATCCGACGGCCGTAGCAACCTGATGATACGATCATTTAGCACGAGTGAGAATCTTCCTGTGAAGTATGTCAATATCTATTTCAAGAACACATCTGACCGGATCAGGAAGATTGAAGCTAGTTACACCGAGTCAAACGCTTTGTATCACAGTTCAAGAATATTGACGATGGTGTTTGAGCCCATTCGGGATTCAGCAGTGTTGACAAGTTATAGTATCGTTGGTGGTCAGAAAATGGTGATGGATGATTCTGTCAACTATGATATTAAAGGTTATCTGACCCTTGGAAATTAAAACAACTTTATGGCTAAGCGTGGAAAAGGGGAGTTGAAGGAAGAGGAGAAACGGCCAATCAATAAGAAAAGTCTCCAGAAAGTTGCAGGCATATTCCGATTTGCATCACCTTATAAGCGATGGTTCATACTTGGCCTCATATCACTGAGTCTCTCTAGCGTAACGTTACTTGGATTCCCATACCTCGCTGGCAAACTTCTAGACATCGCCAGTGGTGAAACTATTCCATTCTTCTCATCAATTGATGAAGTAGCCCTTGCGTTGATTGCCGTACTGTTTGTGCAGGGAATATTTTCATTCACGCGTGTCTATACGTTTACGCTCGTAAGCGAGCGATCGCTTGGCGATCTGAGAAAAGCAGTTTATGAAAAGATGATCTGGTTGCCCTTGAGTTTTTTTGACACGCGCAGAATTGGCGAACTGATGAGCAGGATTACTTCCGACGTCGGGACGCTGTCGGAACTCTTCGCATTTACCCTCGCCGAATTACTTCGCCAGGTACTCACACTTGTGTTTGGTGTCGTGGTGATATTCTATCTCGCTCCAAAGTTGACCGGCTTCATGTTGCTCACCTTCCCGGTGCTTGTCCTTCTAGCGTTATTATTCGGCAAATACATACGCAAATTATCAACGAAGACTCAAGATAAACTTGCCAACGCCAATGTTATTGTTGAAGAATCCCTGCAATCTATTTCAGTCGTTAAAGCTTTTACCAGCGAACATTTTGAAGGATCGAGATACGGCAGTGCAATCTCGGAGGTTGTTGACGTGGCGATCCGGGCCGGTCGCTTTCGTGGACTCTTTATATCGTTCGTTATTTTTGCATTGTTTGGAGGAATTGTTGCTGTCGGATGGTATGGCGCTTCTCTGGTCCAGACCAATGAAATTACCGTTGGAGAGTTATTCTCGTTCGTGATATATACTTCATTCATCGGCGGATCGATCGCTGGGCTTGGCGATATCTACACGCAACTTCAGCGGGCCATTGGCTCATCCGAAAGGTTGTTGGAAATTCTCCATCAGGAAGATGAATCGCTTGTCGAAGGTAAGCAGGTAAAAAAATTCGAGGGAAGCATTGCGTTTAAGAACGTGATTTTTTCCTATCCTACCCGAAAGGAATTTACAGTATTAAAGGATCTGAACTTCAATGTCGGGGCTGGTGAAAAAGTAGCTTTGGTAGGACAAAGCGGCTCGGGTAAATCGACCATCATCAATTTGCTGATGAGATTCTATCCGACTACACAAGGCCTGATTACGGTTGACGACATCCCGGTGGACACAACAAATCTGTCTGACTATCGCCGAAACATCGGTATCGTTCCCCAGGAAGTAATCTTGTTCGGAGGAACCATTCGTGAGAATATCGCCTATGGAAAACAAGATAGTACGATGGAGGAAGTTCGAGAAGCGGCGCGAAAAGCCAATGCACTTGACTTTATTGAAAGCTTCCCCGAAAAATTTGAAACAATGGTGGGTGAACGTGGCGTTAAACTCTCTGGTGGACAACGACAGCGCGTTGCCATTGCCCGAGCTATACTAAAAGACCCTGCCATCTTGATCCTGGACGAAGCAACCAGCTCGCTGGACGCACAATCAGAGGTCCTTGTCCAGCAAGCCCTGGAGAAATTAATGGAAGGCAGGACTACAATTATTATCGCACACCGACTTAGCACGATCAAACGGGTTGACCGAATATTTGTAATTAAGGATGGTCAGATTGCTGAAGTTGGATCGCATTCTGAATTGACGAAGGTTGATAATGGTATTTATAGTAACTTGCTAAAGCTTCAATTGACTGAATCTTAACTTAAGTGTGAAGTCATGAGAGAAGGCGGTGCTATGGTTCATATGTCGGAAACGATACTGAAAGACTTTAATCTGAAGTCGACGCCGAATCGTCAGGAGATACTCCATTTGTTTCTTGAAAAGAACTATGCGCTCTCTCACGGAGACATTGAGAAAGAGATCGCTAACAATCTCGACCGCGTAACGGTTTATAGGACATTGAAGACCTTTCTGGGTAGAGGACTTATTCACAAAGTGTTGGATGATGAAGGGAGTCTTAAATATGCTTTATGCAAGGAGGCGTGCTCGACCGCAGAACATCACCACGACCATGTGCATTTTAAATGCATTAAATGTGGTCAGACGAATTGCCTAAATATTGAAGTGCCGAGTATAAGATTACCCAAAGGCTATAGAGGTAGCGAGGTGAATTTCTTGATACAGGGCGTGTGCGAACGATGCAATAGTTAATTTTTACGAGGTGGGTTTCATTTTCATATCTCCCCGGATAAATCGGCTCATTGGTATTGAGGATTTGCATATATTTGTGGTTTTGGGATCGGGAAGATTGCTAAACCTGTAGTTTTTGATACTTATTTTGCCAACAACCGGAACTATTACTCCTTGATTCTACTGGTGAACACCCTTCTATTTTCAATCTTTGACAACACCAATGGGAGGGAGTCTATTTTGTTTGGTGTTTTCGCCTTTATTATCCTGGCATTCCTGGTAATAGATCTTGGGTTGTTCAATCGCAAGGCTCACAAAATCACCACTAAATCCGCGCTTTATCAATCAGTCTTTTGGGTCATCATTTCAACCCTGTTTGGCTTTTTTATTTATAAGTATGACGGCGACGTCAGCGCGATAGAATACTTTTCCGCCTACCTGACAGAATACGCCCTTTCCGTCGATAATATTTTCGTGATCCTTCTGATTCTGAAATATTTCCAGGTCAAAGAGGAGTATTATCACAAGATCTTGTTCTGGGGAATTTTCGGAGCCATCGTCTTCAGAGGGATATTCATTTTCGTTGGCGCTCTGCTGATTCATGAATTCCACTACATTCTCTATGGTTTCGGTGTGTTGCTGATCTATTCCGGGATCAAGATATATTTTGAAGAGGGAGACGAAAAGATTGAGCCGGATAAAAATCCCATCATGAAGCTTTGCCGTCGTTATCTTCCTCTTGCAAAAGATGATGATAAAGGCAGCTTTGCTCTTCGTGAAGACAACAAACTGAAATTCACGCCCTTATTTCTGGTTGTAATTCTGATCGAAACCACAGACCTCTTGTTTGCAGTTGACTCAATACCGGCAGCTTTCGCGATTACACAAAATGAATTCCTGGTTTATACTTCCAATATATTCGCGGTAATGGGATTGCGGGCTATGTTCTTCCTCTTGGCAGGCATTATCGACAAATTCTACCTGCTGCAAAAGGGTTTGTCTATCATCCTGTTTTTCATCGGCGCAAAAATGCTCCTTGAGATTTTTGAGATCCGTGTGGACGTCACTACCTCATTCGCCGTAATCATAGCAACGCTTGCCCTCTCGATAATCTTTTCAGTAATCGTGCCGAGAAAGCCAGCAGATAACGCGTCATGATCATTCTTTGATCCCCTCGGCAAACAGATTTCTCGGAAGTATCTTTAGAAGAATAGGAAGTGTTAAAAACTTCTGAGGAAGCGCTACAATCACAAATGTCGGCACGCCTCTCAAGATCTTGATAAGTGTCAATCTTACTTTTTCTTTCTCGTCAAGCGTCAGTTCATTCGACCTTGCTTTTTTCATCAGGCTAAGAACATCGTCATTGTCAGCCATTCCTCTTATAAGCCTGCTTTTGTTTCTCTCAGCAATCCTGGCAACCCGTCTGATGAATTGCTCACTAACATTCTGAAAATCCTTTTTATCCTGCAAAAACTCTAATTGCTCCCAATGCTCTAAAACAAATCCTTCAATCGCAATCATACTGTTTTCGAGATCATCGTCTGAAAAGCTAAGGTAATGACAAAATTTCTTTAGGAAATCTAACTCTTCCTGCTCAACCCGTTTGTCAGCCCAGATGGTAAGTATTGCGATCTCAAGAAAAAACTTTTTCAGTATCCATGAATTCTCTGACGGAAGATTAATGTCTTCCACAGCAAATCCTTCATCAAAAATCTTGAATGCTTCTTTTCTACGATCTGAACTTAACTCAGTACTCCCGATAAACAAGTCAAACAGACGACGTTCTTCGTAAGATATCTCCTTGTTAGCATGCGCTGCGGATGCGATAACTTTTATGACCGAAAAACGAAGTTCATCGCGTTCATATCTGAAGAAGTCCGCGACAATCCGGTCTGCGTTGGTATGTATCCATTGACCATAAATGAATACATCAAGAAACAATAAACTATTATGAAAGAAGTAAGACCAGAAGCTACACTGAAATTTGCTTGTGTGTTCGATACGCTTGTCAAGGACTCTTTCAGCCAACTCCAACGGTGATTTCTTTCGGCCGAGTATTGTCTTTGTTGACGTGGCTACTTCTGGAAATATATTGTTGTAGAAATTGCCAATGCTTTCAACCGTCTTGTGAATGACATTCGATATCTCATCGGGTGATGAAATGGTTTTGTTGTAGTACAGTAGTGAACTGCTAATTAAATTTTCAGCGAGCAGTATCTTCATGCGCTCTTTTTCGCTCCAATGATCATAACCCGGAATATCCATCTCACCAACTGACTGGCCATACATCAACCCTGTAGGTTGCACAATTCTGTACAACGATTGTTCAGGATGAGACGTTTTTGGGGAATTGGCAGAAGATTGACTCTTGAGGAGCTCCTTTCGAAATTCAAGATAGTCGCTGAGCCATCCTTTTTGATTAGGTTTCATTACCCAGGTAAATATTCAAGGTAAATTACAAATTTCAGTTGAAATCACGTCTTTTTACAGAGACTCCTTCCATCCTTTTGATTCGAGCTTTTGAGCGGCGGACTCAACTTTAGTCTTCAATGATTTCTTAAACGTATCTAGAGCGCGGCCTACAGCCTTATCGTTTGTTCCAAGAATCTGTACGGCAAGAATTCCCGCATTGCGGGCACCATCCAGAGCTACAGTCGCAACAGGTACACCAGCAGGCATTTGTAGGATAGAAAGCACAGAATCCCATCCGTCAATAGAATTTGATGATTTCACCGGCACGCCAATTACTGGCAGTGACGTGACTGACGCAACCATGCCCGGTAAATGGGCGGCGCCGCCAGCTCCGGCAATAATAACCTTGAGTCCGCGCCTCTTGGCATCGGTCGCATATTCAATCATCCTCATTGGAGTTCGATGGGCAGAAACGATGGTCACCTCATGAGGAATTCCAAACTCCTCCAATAATTCAGCTGCATCTTTCATGACCCTGAGATCAGACTGACTGCCCATAATAATACCAACCACTGGTTTTGCCATACTATGCAATGACTTTAAGAGTTTCCTTTACAAAATTTGCTTTGCGTTTTAGTTCATCCAGATCATTGTCGACAATGGTCACGTGACCCATCTTCCTGAAGGGCTTAGTAAATCGCTTGCCATATAAATGTACATGAACTCCAGGAATAGACATCACGTCCTGGAATCCCTGGTAACGTGCCAATCCATCATGGCCTGCTTCACCTAGCAAGTTAACCATAGCGCTAGGCGCCACAATTGACGTGTCGCCAAGAGGAAGTCCAAGAATTGCACGAAGGTGTTGTTCGTATTGCGAAGTCACATTCGCTTCTATTGTTTGATGACCGCTGTTGTGCGGTCTCGGTGCGATTTCATTGACAAGAACCTCACCCGTTTTTGTCACGAACATTTCAACAGCAAGTAGTCCAACCATCCCGAGTTTTTCAATGATGGTTCTTGCTATTCTGTCCGCACTGGAAGAAACATCAGTGGTAAGTTGTGCCGGCGAATAAAGGTATTCGACAAGATTATGAACGGGATGAAACACCATTTCCACCGCTGGGAAAGTCTTCACTTCTCCATTCGTGCTCCTTGCTACAATTACGGCGATCTCCTTTTCAAAATCTATTAAGGATTCAAGGAGGCCCGGTGCATTGAATGCTTTGTCGAGATCTGCGGATGATCTCAGCATCTGAACGCCTCTTCCGTCATATCCTTCCCGACCGAGTTTGTTTACAGCGGGTAAGAAAGTTTCATGCTTACGGACATCCGTTGAATTTTCAACAAGAATGAAATCAGCTGTTGGAATATTCGAGTCACGATAGAACTGCTTTTGCAGCCTCTTATCCTGTATCAGTTTGATAATAGAAGGCTGCGGAAAAACTCTTTTGCCCTGATCCACAAGTTCCTGGAGTGCAGCCGTGTTGACATTCTCAATTTCTATCGTAATCACTTCGCATTTTGATCCAAACTCAATCACTGTTTTATGATCAGTAAGTTTCCCCGCAGAAAATTCCGCCAGCGTAGCGCACGGGGCATTCGGATCCGGATCCAGCACTGTAAATGGGATGTTAAAGTCAACGCCGGATTGAATCAGCATCCGCCCTAGCTGACCGCCCCCCAGAATACCCACTTTACCTTGAAGTTGAAATGTCGATTTCAATGAAAAAGAATTTAAGATCGAAAGTTAATGTCGCCAGCTATTTTGGAAACGTAATCGCAATGATTTTATCACCTATTTCAATTTTGTGTACAACATCCATCCCTGATTCCACGGTTGCGAAAATTGTGTAACCACCATCAAGGTGTGGCGTTGGGGAGTGTGTAATAAACCATTGAGTCCCTTCCGTATCCTTACCTGCTGAAGCCATTCCAATACTACCAGTGGTATATTTACGTGGGCTGAATTCTGAACGGATTGAGTAATCTTCACCACCAAAACCATCTCCTCGATTACAACCTCCCTGAGCAACAAAGTTAGGCACCACGCGATGAAAATTCTTCCCATCAAAATATTTTGACTCCGCCAGGCTTACAAAATTGACAACTGAGCCAGGAGCTTCGTCTATCAGGAAGCGTATTACAATATCACCCTTGTCTGTTGAGATAATGGCTTTTTTTGACGACGGTATTTCAGCGACTTTCTTCCAGTCTATTGGATGATTAAACGCGTTAATGGGTTCCACAACTGGCTTACCTTCGAAATAGGCGATGACCGCCTCCAGTCCCTGAAGCGCTTCATTGTCTTTTGGAAGTGTAAGACTTCTTTTCGTGGTGTAAAGAAAGGAGGTATCCTTAACCACTTTTTTGTAGTCAAGCCGCGGATCCGCAAGAGCACCTCCCAAGATGCTTACCAGGCCAACATCTGCTGTTGAAATGCCTTTGATGTAAACATCAGCAAATGCAGTCTTTAACTTGTTGTGAAAATATTTGCTGCGATTCATGGCAACAATTGCCGTGGCTGCAGCTGTCTTGATCACCAAGTTGGAATTGGAAAATAGTTCACTTCGTATAAATTCAAATGAGGATGTAGTGGCGCTCAAAGCTTCGAGCAATGCCGCCTTTTGATATGGATTTGTTGAGGACTTGTAAGCAGACTCAATCGCCGATTGAAGTGCATTATCATATGATCCCTTCAAAGCCATGTAGTAAAGATTTGCTTGAACTCTCCAGTTCCTGGCGATTTTAATCAATGGAAGAAATTCCTTAGACATTCCTGAGGTATCATAACTCTTGAGCGTCTCCGATGCCTGGATAGCGGCATTCAAATCTCCAAAACGAACGGCATGCAACAAGCAGGGCATCGAAACCGCCAAAGGAAAAGACCCTAGCGCCCGTACTGCGTTTATTCGCACCAGGCTAGATCGATCATCTGTAATGATTTCATTGAGCGCACGCGCTACTTCGCGGCTTGAAATTTTCCGTAATGCCAACGCTGCCGCCATACGCACATTATCAGATGCATCTGATATTGCCGTTTTGGTAATAAAGTCCTCGTATTTATCAATCCCCTTTGCGGATCGTGCAAAATAATAGGCAGCACCCATGCGTACTGATCGCGAAGGCGAAGACAATAACTGGATGGCTTTCTCATTAAGCGCGCTATCCGCTAGTCCGTTAACGCCCGCACGATAAATAGACCAGGCTAATCCTTCGTTAATAATTGTGTCCAGGGTCGAGAGTTCGAGATTCCAGCGCCTCGTTACTTTTCCGTAACCTTCTACAATCTCAGCAAGAACTAATGGATTCTTTTCGTTTCCTGAAGCGTCAAATAATATCGATGCGCTGAGTTGACAACGTGTTTGACCGATAGCAAACGCAGCGGCCTTTCTGACATCAGTATCTTTGTCGCCTGACAAAAGTCTTCCCAGATTTTTTACCGCGCTGCTATCCTGCACAGATGCAAACGCAACGGCAGCATAAGCGCGCTGTTTGTCATCGGCAGCGTCGAGATATTTCAATAACCTTTCGGAGTCTCTTCTATCCTGCAGTTCGCATATGCTAACGTAGACGCTATCCGCAAACTGGTTAATAGATTCATGCGGTTTATTACAGGAGAAAATGTTTATCGCAATCAGGGTGACAAGAATACAACGGTTCATGCCATTGTTAATCAGAAAATCGTTGGATTAGACCTGGCAAAGTCAACAACCTCATTGAATGAGATTCCCGCAGTTTTGGCCGAGTACAGCAGAAGCCTGATTTCTTTTGTATGTACGATACCGTCAACTTCGGATAACTGGTAAAGGATTGCAAATACTTTCAGTTTTTGCGATGCTGAACATTTGCGTAAATAACCGAGCCCCATTTGATAAATCTCCTGATCTGATGTCGACACGAGAGATTTCTCAAATTCAGTAACAATCGCCTCCGGAATCTTTTCCGTTGATTTGATTCGACTAAGCGCCTCGAGTTCGTTCTTGTCGGTCACTCCATCTGCTGTGATTAGCAAATGAATAAAATATAACAATCCCAGCTGATAGTTCTTTTCCATAGGGCGGGTGCTGGCGCAAGATAGGAATTAATGGCAGTGTTTATGCCATTAATTGATAAACAACAAAGGCGGAACCGTAGGCCAAAACCGTCATGTATACCAGCTGTATCATCGGCCATTTCCAGCCTTTTGTCTCTCTGTAAACGATGGCAAGAGTACTCATGCACTGCATCGCAAAGGTGTAAAACACAAGGAGCGAAAAACCCACTGCGGGCGTGAATCTTGGTCCACCGGTTTCGGGATTTATTTCAGCACGAAGTTTATCCTTAATGGTCGAAGAATCGTCCTCATCGACACTACCAATACTATAAATGGTGGCAATCGTTCCCACGAAAACTTCACGCGCTGCGAAGGAAGTGACCAATGCGATCCCGATTTTCCAATCGTAACCCAGAGGCTTTATCGCTGGTTCGATCCATTTGCCAATGATTCCGGCGTAGGAATGTTCGAGTTTATAACTCGCAATCCGGTCTTCAAGTCCTTGCTCGGTAAGTCGCGCATTCTGATTCGCATC
This sequence comes from Chryseolinea sp., assembly GCA_039916665.1. GTDB lineage: Bacteria > Bacteroidota > Bacteroidia > Cytophagales > Cyclobacteriaceae > Chryseolinea. The sequence continues at coordinate 31,099 of JBDSKX010000058.1, forward strand.
CAGCACGTATTGTCTTGCATTCGTTAAATGATCACCTGGACCATAGCTCGCCAATACCCAGAGCACAATAGAAATTGCCAGGATCACTTTACCAGCCTCAAATACAAAAGCCTTTGTCTTCTCAACGATTGTGTATCCAACGTTAGACCATTTCGGAACTCGATAAGTCGGCAGTTCCATAATGAGATAACTCTTTTCTTTGACCTTGATCAAAATTTTCAGCACCCAGGCAGACAGCAATGCCGCTAGAAATCCGAGGAGATACAAACCCATTAGCGCAATGCCCTGCAGATTGAAAAATCCCAATGCCGTTTGATTGGGTACCGCAAGTGCAATGAGTATTGTGAAAACGGGAAGCCGCGCAGAACAACTCATCAATGGCGTCACAAAAATGGTAATGGTGCGTTCCTTCCAGTTGTCTATCGTACGCGCTGCCATAATTGCGGGAATGGCGCACGCCACTCCGGATATCAAGGGCACAACACTCTTTCCATTCAATCCAAATTTCCGCATGATCTTATCCATCAGGAAGACGGCACGGGCCATGTATCCTGTTTCTTCAAGTATCGCGATGAATGCAAAAAGTATAGCAATCTGCGGAACGAACATTACGATTCCACCGATACCTGGAATTATACCCTCAGCGAGCAAACTGCTGAGGACTCCCTCAGGTAAATGGGAGCCGAGATAATTGCTTAAGTCAGCAAAGAGATTATCAATAAGATCCTGTGGTACCGTCGCCCACGCGAAGATGGATTGAAAAATCAAAAACAGTATTCCAAAGAATATAAGATATCCCCAGATCTTATGAACCAGTACTTTATCGATCCTGGCAGAATACTTTTTCCATGAGTTGTCTGAAGTTTTTAAAGTGATATCATTAAGAAGGTCCTGAATAAAACTGTACCGCTGAATTGTTTCAGCACCTTGAAATTTACCCGGGAAGAAGTTGTATTCGGCACGGATTGAATCCACAACGGCACGCTTATCGTCGCTTAGGAATTTAAGGGAATGAGGCTGCTCCAAAAACTGATATGCCTGATAATCATTGTCTACCCCCAGCTGACTGCGCAACGCGTCGACTGGATCTCTGGTCTCTTTCCACAACGAGAAGAATTGATTTGTGGTCGGTTGCAACGGCAGGGCCATTTGCCGTTTAAGCTCATCAAGTCCCACACCATTTCGGGCATTGATACCGACCACTGGAATTCCCAGTCTTTTTGACAGTCCTATAAAGTCATAACTAAGTCCTGCCTTGGCAGCAAGATCCATCATGTTCAATGCAAGTATCACGGGAAGACCCAAGTCAATAACCTGCGTCAACAAAAGAAACCCACGCTTGAGATTCGTTCCATCGACGATGACGACGACTTTGCTCAATGAATTGGTCAAGCGATGATCCAGCAAGATCTCTGCGACTATCCGTTCATCGATACTCCGCGGGTAAATGCTATAGGTACCGGGCAAATCTATAATCTCGGCGGTTTTGCGATCCGGCAAATTTGTGAACCCCGACTTTTTGTCGACCGTGACGCCCGGGAAATTGCCTATTTTCTGATTAAGACCAGTCAGGTAATTGAAAAGAGATGATTTCCCAGAATTCGGGTTTCCAACGAGAGCAATCTTGGTGCGGGTCGCGGCTGTCATTAGTTCAGGATTGAAATAGTCGCGGCCTCTTCCAGCCGAAGCGAAAGCTCGTATCCCGAAACGCTAATGCAAACAGGATCACCGAAGGGTGCTGTAAAATTAAATCTCACAGCCGCACCGGGCAGACATCCCATCTCCATGAGTTTCACCGACAATTCCTCATCAGTGAATCCAGCGACGATGCCCATCTCTCCAGGACGCATTTCAGCCACATTACGGGCCATTATGTTATTTAGATTAATTTTAAACAAGGCAAATATATATGTGGTTCCACTCGTAAACAAGGTATTGATGGCCGGAAAAGTCATGAGCCAACTAGGGTGTGCCCAGTTGCTATAATTTCGGCGGTAGGTGAACTTGCCAGCTATTTGAGGGGTAGGCGCTTTACAATTTGTGCTACGCCTGTCAAGGACGCGAGACCTATCATTTATGACTTATTATCCTGAAGGTCTCCTGAGATTACTTGTATACCTTTGTGCATGTCTGCAAAGAAATCAAAAAAAACAAAGGGGAAATCTCAGCAGCTTAAACTCCCTCAAATCCCCACGCCCGAGAGCCAGGATTCAGCTAACGAAAACGGCACTTTTGATTTTGGTGGCCTTCCCAAAAGGGACTTAAAGAAAAATCTAGGGTGCGGCTGATTTAGATTCCGTCAGAAGTAAAGACACGCTTCACCCGTTCACTTGTACTGGTTAACAATTCGTACGGAATAGTATTTATTCTAGATGACAGCTCCCGAATTGGAAGACCCTTTCCAAATATTGTTACATCATCACCTTCCGAGGCTTCAATACCCGTCAAATCAATCATCGTCATGTCCATGCAAACGTTTCCAACTACAGGTGCCTTTTTCCCATTGACCAATACATAACCAACGCCACGGCTAAATGCCCTGCTGAATCCATCGGCATATCCTATCGCTATAGTCCCCATAACAATATCTTTTTCCGCAACACCATGTCTTCCGTATCCAATAGTGTTCCCTTTTTTTACATACTTGATCTGAGAAATAATGGTCTTTAGAGTCGCAACGGGCCTGAGCTCGTAAAATCCTTCCTGTGTCGGATTGACGCCATAAAGTCCGATACCAAGTCTAACCATGTCCATTTGAAAATCAGACAGCCGCAGAATACCAGGTGTGTTGAGAATATGATACATCGGCTTGTATCCAATAGCATGAGATATCGCAGTCGCGCATTTTGTAAACACTTCAAATTGGCTCGCTGAAAAACTGTCGTGTGAAGATTCGTCAGCACCGGCAAGGTGACTGAAAATAGATGCCACCTGAATGTTCGGGTTGCCTTTCAATAGGTTTATCAGTGTGTCAAGATGATCGGGTTCAAAACCCAAACGATGCATGCCCGTGTCGATCTTGATATGGACTTTGCACGGCCGATCTCGCAGAAAATTGATCAGGCTTTTGAAAATCCGGAGGCTGTAAATTTCTGGCTCCAGCATATTGGCCAACAGTGCGTCAAAACTTTCCTCCGACGGATTCATTACCATAATCGGAAGTTTGATGTTGTTTTTTCTTAGTTCAATTCCTTCGTCAGGATATGCGACCCCGAGGTAATCAGCTTGATGATATTGCAAGAGATTTCCGATGTCGGAGAGCCCGCTTCCGTATGCGAATGCCTTCACCATGACCATCACTTTGGTCGTCGGTTTAAGAAGCGATTTGAAATAGTTAAAATTAAAAGTTAACGCGTCAAGGTCGATCTCCATCACAGTCCCATGGACCTTCCGTTGCAATCGCGACACGATTTTTTCAAACGAAAATTTCCGCGCACCCTTCACAAGAATTGTCTCATCGCGCAATTGTTCAAAGTTAAAATTATCGATGAATTGCTCGGTTGTATCATAAAACTCCGAAGGCCAGATAAACGAATTCTTATGTTTCCTTAACACCTCTCCAACGCCAATGAATGATGATACTGCGTATTTCTCCAAGGTCCTAACGATGCCTGCAACCAGTTCGTTGTCTGGCAGTCCGGATTCCAGAATATCCGAAAGTATCAATCGCTTGTTCTTCTTTTGATTCTGATGTTCGAGAAATTGAAGTGCAATTTCCAATCCACCAAGGTCATTATTATAGGTGTCGTCGATTATCTGGCAGTTGTTGATGCCCTCCTTCACTTCCATTCGCATTGGCACGGAACGCAAAGATTCTATACGATTACGAATGTCAGTAAAGCGATATCCAAGGTAAAGCATTACTGTGAGGCAGTGAATGAGATTCTCTCGGGATGCCTTATCCTGAAAAGGCATCTCGAAGGAGTAACTCTGACCTTTGACCACTACAGAAAACATTCCATTGTCGGAAGTGACCTGAACATCGGAAGTTGGTTGACTTCCCCAGACAAATGTATTAAGGCCTCGCATTTGAATTACGTTATCCAGCGCGCTTTGATCACAACAATAAATTAACACATCACAGTGTCTGAACAGTTTTAGTTTTTCAAGGATCTTCTCCTGCTGATCTTTAAATCCTTCATCGTGAGCACTGCCAATATTGGTGAGCAAACCAATTGAGGGTTGTATTATTTTTTCAAGACGTTCCATTTCTCCGGGTCTGGAAATACCGGCCTCAAAGATACCAAGCTCGTGACGTCCCTGCATCTGCCACACAGCCAACGGTACCCCTACCTGCGAATTATAACTTCCAGGATTTTTTACAATCACCTTATCGAAGGACAGCATTTGGTACAACCATTCCTTAATGATCGTCTTCCCGTTGCTACCCGTAATGCCAATGACCGGTATTTTGAATTTTCCCCTATGAAATACTACTAATCTCTGGAGAGCTTCCACGCTCGAATTTACTACCAGCACATTGCTTTCATGAAGATTTGAGAGGTCTATTGGATGTTCCGTTACAAATTGCCGTACCCCTTGATCGTACAGGCTTTCGATATGATCGTGGCCGTCGTGTCGTTCTCCACGAATCGCAAAAAATAATGTGCCGCTTGCGATTCCAGCTTTTCGGCTATCGATGCATAGTGAAATGATTTCTGAGTCTTTGATATATTGGAGCATCGAACCTCCGGATATCGACTGTAATTGAGAGAATTTTATCATAGTCAATATAGTCGCGCGCCGTTTGGTACCTTACTGGTAACCGTTGTAAGTACAACGTTATTTGATTCATCAGGGAATCCAGTGACTAAAATCTCGGACATAAAGTTTGCTACCTGCCTGGGTGGAAAATTAACAACACAAACCACCTGAACTCCTATCAGATCATCCGGTTTGTAGTGAAATGTTATCTGCGCGCTGGATTGTTTGATTCCCAATTCACCAAGGTCTACCCAAAGTTTGTAGGCTGATTTTTTTGCGTCGGGGAAAGTTTCGGCCCTCACAATTGTGCCAGTTCTAAGATCTATTTTTTTAAAATCATCCCAACTTATGGCTGCCTCAATCATCCTTTCGTAGGTTTAGATTCTGTGAAAATGAAGAAAATTCTGAAGAATCATTGAAAATCCGATATTTAGGGCTGTCGACGGCCTAGGTATCCCGGCTTAATTTCGTATTTTTCAGAAACAAACCAGTAGGTACTGGTGTTATTGAGTTTGATATGAAGATTAACGTCCATCACGTTCTTCTCGGATTACTACTCGCGGTTCTATCACCTGCAGGCATTCATTGTGTCCAGGCACAAGACGCAAGCTACCCTCTACAAGAGTCGATTGATCCTGACGCTGAACACGAGCGAGATAAAATAATCTATTCTCCAGGCGAAGCGGATGCTTCCTTGAATGTAAAGGCTCATGTGATTGTCGCTAAAGATACAATCACTGTTCGCCCAATCAGAAAATCACCGACAGAAGGTGTTAAACACTCTTCAAGACCTTCATCTCAGGAAGACGATTCGATTCTCTCGTTCAATTTCCTTTACTATATTTTTGAAAAGTATAAGTTGCAGGATATGGTTGATTGACACCTCCTTTTTTCTAAAGGACGCTCCAACTTGAAAATTGACATTTATTGATTATTGATAACCGCTTCCGTAAAAGCCGTTTGCTGCTCATATAACTCCCGAGAGTTGAAACCCATCACTTTTTGCCCTCTGTTGAAGACTTTTCACCTGTTGCGGTGAGCATTTATTGGCGGCTGTCCCAGGTCAAAGCCTAGGATAGTTGTACTTAAGTTGTACTAACCCAATCGCCTGCACAATTTTGCGGAGATTTTGAGCGCGCGCTTGAGCCGATAATGGCGGCTTGTCCTTTCTGAAACTTGTCTCCCGTAACGCCTCGTGGATGAGGTTCACTTATTGATTTGTTAACTATGGGAGATCTGAATATCCTTGTACCAGTCCGAACACATCTTATTCCTTCTTCACCAGAAACTGTTCCAGATCCTTTAAGTGAAGTATCCCCTCATAATAGGCCTTTCCAAAAATCACAGCAAATACACCCATTTCATTCAGACGTTTGATATCATCAACACCACGCACTCCGCCACTCGCCAACAACGAGATTTCAGGAAACTCATCGATGATCTCCTGATAGAAGTCGAACGCGGGTCCTTCCAGTACTCCATCGCGAGAAACATCTGTGGACTTCACATATTTCAAACCGCGCGAATAAAAATATTCAAGGTGTTCGAACAGCGTAAGGTTTGATTTTGTTCGCCATCCACGGTATAGTAATTCTTTCGTCTTTCGGTCTACAACGTCCGCGCCAAGCGTCATCTTCTCTCTGCCGTACGATATGATCCATGATGCAAATAACTCTGGATCTGTAACAGCGATGCTTGCCGCCGTTATATAGTCCGCGCCGAACTCATATGCTTTGCTGATATCGCCATCGGTAGATATGCCGCCAGTGAAATCAACTTTTAGCTCTGTGTATCCACTAATTGCTTCAAGCACGTGCCAGTTAACCGGAGAGCCTTTTTCAGCACCGTCGAGATCAACGAGGTGTATGACTTCAATTCCATGATCCTGGAATCGCTTGGCCAAATCCAGAGGATTTTCGTCGTACGCTTTCTCGCTTGAGGGATCACCTTTGCGCATCTTCACAACTTTACCACCGCGTATAGCAATGGATGGAATCACTTGTATCATTTGATAGTCCTCGCGATGTCTGAAAATAAAGGTACAATCCAGCGCGGAAAATCGCGTTGACATATCATAAAATCTGGTAATTATTGACACTTACAGAATTGGACGACCCCCTATGGACCGGAATTACTTAACTTTATGTATAACCAACCTTATGAACAGACTCGTTTTGGTCCTTGCTGCGATAACTTTAATGTTTACCCATGCGTACGGCCAGGCAAAGACCCGCAGGCTGCCAGGTATCATTAACCATCAGTCATCAAATCTGTCGGCTCCCTACATGAGTTTTGACGGCAACGCGCTATTGTTTGTATCCAATGATGGTGAAGATGGCGCATTAACGGTTTCGTATACTTCACGGGAAACGGATTGGGTCCAACCTGTTATCCTTCCAAAACAAATCAACCACAGACTGATTTATCTTCGCGGCTTCGGACTCAGCGCCAATGGTAAGAAGATGTATTTCACTGCAACCAAAGCACCGATCATTGGTGGTTATGATATCATGGTGTCTGAATTGAATGGCTCTAAATGGTCGGAGCCGCAGAACATATTATTACCAATCAACTCAAAAACGAATGACGGTTGTCCTTCATTGACACCTGATGAAACAGCGATCTATTTTATGCGCTGCGACAAGATGGATCAAAGCAAAGCTTCCGGATGTAAAATATTTTCTTCGAAGAAAAAGCCAACCGGACAATGGGAAGAACCGATTGAACTTCCTTCTTCAATCAATACTGGAAATTCACAAACGCCAAGAATCATGGCGGATGGTGAAACACTCATCTTTTCTTCCGATAAAATGGGAACATCCCAAGGCGGAATGGACTTGTACTACACGAAGTTGAAAGATGGAAAATGGTCTGATCCCAAGCCAATGGATTTTATAAACACACCTGCTGACGATCAGTTTGTGAGCGTCGCCGCATTAGGCCGATATATTGTAAAAGAAGCGCCGGGCCAAAGAAAAAACACAGAGCTAGTTGAATTTCTCATTCCTGAAGACATCAGGCCTCGTGGTGTGATGAAAGTGGAAGGTTTTATCAGAGATCCTAACAACAAAGCAGTGCCTTGTTATATCGCGATGACTGATCTCACAACAAACAAGCGCGCATTTAGCGGCAGACCAAACGCTGAGGGTAACTATATGTTCTACATCATGGAGGGAACACGTTATGAAATGTCGGTTGATCCGGAACAAAGTAATGTTGGATTTTACGGGAGGATATTTGATTTAACTTCTGATAAGATTCCTCAACGCGAACGCGTAAACGTGATCCTGAAACAGCCTGCTATCAATGATGAGTTCCCCCTGGCACTCGTTGCATTTAAGCCCGGTACTGCTGAGCTTGAATCAACATCCGATGCAGAAATCAAAAGACTTATACGACTGGCTAAAGCATATCCTCAATTAATCTTCGAGATTCAGGTGAGCATGAAAGGATATGTTCAGGATTCATTACGCACAAACCCTGATCTTACCGAGATGCTCGTCGATTCATTAAAAATTCCTGTTGCATCAGTTGATTCTTCAGGACAAATGCTTAAGCGTGATTCCCTTGTGCTAAAGCAGCTATTTCACAATGACCGTACTGTGAGACAAGCGCAGTCGATCATCGGCTATATCGTTGGACGCGGCGGAGATCCAAATGCATTTTCCTTTAAGACCACGGCAATACCGGCGACTACTCCGGAGGAAACAACAATCAGCATTAAAGCTGTCGTAAAGCAAAGGTAGATTAGAATGTAAACGGTACGGCTACCAGGGTTTTGTCCCAGAGTAAAACCATTTCCACTTCTTCGCCAACTTTTTCAAAGGCAATAGTAAACTGTTCAAACTCCCGTTGACTCTGGATAGCACGAACCTGGATTGAAACAGCATCCCGGTGAGGATCTCTGTTTGCGTCGCCATCGGGACCAATGCCCCATTGGCCGTATTCGGTGTTAAATATGATTGTCCAATTTTCTTGCCCTGGAATTGACCAGATGGAGTATTTACCCTTTCTCAGCATCTTGCCTTCAAACGAAATGTCTTTGTTGGTTTCGAAAGTAGTAGCTTCGTTGGCTCCGGTACGCCATACTTTATCGTAGGGAACCAGCGCTCCAAAGACAGCCCGTCCCTTCTTAAAAGGGCGATTATACATGACGTTGATGACCAGATTGTCTTGTTTGAAACTAATCTGCTCTTCGGGACTGAACGACTTCTCGTGCTTTCTGACAAAATACCGGGTCACTGCGGCCATCGCTATCAGTGCTGCCACCGCGATACCGACGATTATTAAAAACTTCTTCATCCTGGCTCTTTTGAATGGGCTTTCTATACCGAGGTTATCAAGCTAAACAATTTTTAATTCTTTGTGCAATAAATAGGCTTATTGGGCCTATTTTTACGACTTCAAATGATATAAGATATGAGCTTGGACTGGTGGCCTTTCTACGTCGTGATTTTTCTTTTCATTCTCGCAATCATTGCTCCGTGGGTTTTTCCCAACAAATCGGTGAGCAAGAACAAGCACGACAATAAATTCTGATTCTCTTTTTCACTACTGTTAACAGATGATTATCACTCATGGTGTTCTCGCTGGTGCTGTATTGGAAAATCAGGGTGAGGCAATTGGCGCTATCCCGGTCTTCTGATGTAGCAAGTCTATGCACACACCCCCTGTTGATCAGATCACCCGACGGCGACAGTGACTGCAAAGCAGGCACATCCGTCCGCGTTTCTCCAAACAGACGCGTTGTAGCATATGATAATTTCATTACCTAACTTTTAACTTTACGAACTTTCGAAAGGGTAATTTCTCCGCGATTCTCCGCGTCCACACGCCGAAGCGTTTCGCGAAGGAGGGTATGTAAAAGGTTTTTTTGGTCTACTTCTTAACCAAACGCGTTTAATGCAGAATAAGGGATTTCTAGTCCAGGTGGTATTAAGTTGGTAAAAAATTGAAATAACTGCAGACAACTTACTTAAACGTATGGAATCGTCATTTTAGTTGACAGACAGGTCTTCCGAATTTGTCTAATATTTTCAAACTTGTAGTTCTAACTCTTCTATGATCAGATCGGTTCTGGTGTTGTTTGTTTGTTTCGGGTTCTGCATCAGAGTGTATGGGCAATCCCTTGGATTTCAACTTACCGAGGGCCGAAAGAAGATTCAGATCCCGATAGAGATCCACAACAATCTGATTGTAATCCCTGTGGTACTCAATGGTGCACTGCCATTAAAGTTTATTCTTGACACTGGCGTACGCACGACCATCCTAACCCAAAAGACATTTACTGACATTCTTAATCTCGTCTACACCAGAAAGTATACGATATCTGGTCCGGGAGGTCAAAATATTGTCGATGCCTACGTAACCAATAACGTGTCACTTGACCTTCCAGGCATTTCGGGTAAAGGTCACGCCATGCTGGTGCTGGGAGAAGACTATCTTGAGTTAAGAAACTACCTGGGTACGGATGTTCATGGAATTCTGGGCTATGAACTCTTCAGCCGCTTCATTATACAGATTGATTATGAAAAGAAGCTTCTGACTTTAATGTTGCCGGAGAAGTTTCATAAGAAGAGAAAATTTCAGGCCATTCCTATTTCTATTGAAGACACCAAACCATATATCACTGCCGGCATTGTTTTTCAAAACGGCATATCGATCAATGCAAAGTTATTGGTTGACTCTGGTGCAAGTCATGGATTAATGCTAGAGCCTACTTCAAATAGTAGTATCATGGTACCGGAGAATAGCGTTAGCAGTTTGATAGGACGAGGACTCGGGGGTGAGATCGTTGGGAAGGTTGGAAGAATTAAATCCATCAAGGTGGGTTCGTTTCTTTTGGACAACGTCATTGCCAACTTCCCAGATCCCAACAGTTATAGCGATAGTATCAAGATGGGTAACATCTTTCGAAATGGTGCCATTGGAGGTGAGATCTTGAGCAGATTCGTTGTCGTCTTTAATTTCCCGGCAGAAAAAATCTACCTGAAAAAGAACTCATCATTCAAGAAGAACTTTTATTACAATCTTAGCGGGATAACGATCAAGGCTAAGGGTTCCCAACTAACGACATTTGAAGTGACTGAGGTCCGCGATAAATCTCCGTCTAAAGCTAGTGGCATTCTGCCTGGCGATATTATTCTAACACTAAACGGTATTTCGGCTCAGCTGATGGACCTTAACCTTATTAACGGTTTTTTGAACAGTAAGCCTGGTCGAAAGATCAAACTCGAGATCAACAGGCAGGGAGCAACGCTTAAAAAGGAAATAGAACTACGGGATCCTATTTGACAGCAGATTTAACCGAAGTGAACAGTCGACCTCCTCTTTTTTTATGAACAGTATTCAAAAACAGTTGAGTCTTTTTAAATCTCAAAGAGTTCTTCAATGTTTTATACAAGTCTTCAGGAGAAAGGTTTTGCTTCAACAGATAGTCAAGAATACTTGAAGCACCCAGTGATTCCGCATAGTTTGAATTTTTCAGAACTGTGATCGGAACGTCTTTGGTGAGGCGATTTGCAGACAACGAATTTACCGATGCGACCAATTCAGTACGGCCGATGTTGTCGTCAATGAGAATAAAATTGGGATGAAACTTCAGCAATCTTTCGACAATGCTTTTCATATCGAATGCAATCTCTGTGATAATTCTGGTTCCGCGAATCTGATTGAGTTTTTCAAGAACCCGGCCCATTTCGATCGGATTGTTACCGACAAGCAGTACATTAAGCGTTTGCATAGAGCGGTCTTCCATTTTTGATTCCATAAGCCAACTTTTGTTTAAACAGGTTATCTATGAAAAAGGTTACTGAGCAACTTTAGGTCCATGGCAAAAACTTTTCTTTCGGCCATATTTATTCAATATATTTTCTCATAACAGGAAACAATTCTTGAAAAGAGCAACAATAATAGGTGGTGGACTTGCGGGGCTGATCTCCGCAATACAATTTGCGCGAGCGGGGGTTTCGTGTCGGTTGGTGGAAAAGAAACATTATCCTTTTCATCGCGTGTGTGGCGAATACATCTCGAACGAGGTGGCTCCATTTCTAAAGGCTGCAGGTCTCTATCCTTCGTCATACAATCCTCCTCAAATTGAAAAACTACAATTGTCATCAATTGATGGTAAATGCATGACAATGCCATTGGATATGGGAGGCTTCGGTATCAGCAGATATGTATTTGACAATTTTCTTTACGAACAAGCGCTCAAAGAGGGCGTCGAATTTCTTCTCAATGACGAAGTCACATCTGTTGTATTTGACAAAGACCGATTTCAGTTGAAATCACTTAATGATGTATGGGAGTCTGAGCTTGTTGTTGGCGCTTTCGGCAAGCGATCAAAACTTGACCATACGTTAAACAGATCTTTCATCGCACAGCGCTCGCCCTATATTGGTGTCAAATATCATATTCGTAATGACAATCCCGACGCGCTAATCTCTCTCCACAATTTTCCACGGGGTTATTGCGGAATGAGCAATATAGAAGACAAGAAAACGACACTTTGTTACCTGGCACACCGTGATCTTCTAAGAACGCACAAAACCATTGGCGAGATGGAGGACAAAGTTGTGTTCAAAAACCCCGCGTTGAGAGAAATTTTTTCCAATGCTGCTTTTCTTTTCGACAAACCAGAGGTGATCAATGAGATTTCGTTCGCTACCAAAGCACCAGTTGAGAATCATATGTTGATGGTGGGTGACTCAGCCGGAATGATTGCGCCGCTTTGCGGAAATGGAATGGCGATGGCCATTCAGTCGGGGAGGTTGATGGCTGCAGAAGGAATCCGGTTTTTAAAATCAGTCAACGGAAACAGATTCGAACTTGAAAACAACTATGCTGCCATCTGGAGAAAACATTTCATCGGTCGATTGTGGCGTGGTCGACAGATTCAGAAACTATTTGGAAAAGAGTTAACCTCGCGGATCGCAATATCAGCGGTGATGAATATAAAACCATTGGGTAAGATCATCGTTAAAAACACGCATGGAGAGATTTTTTAAAAATTATGCATCCCAGGATATAAATGAACGTTCATTCATTTATATTTGTGCATGCGCTTGAGGGATGAGCATAAGGAACACGCCATCAGAGACAAGGCGATTCAGATGATAGTTCAGCATGGATTTGATGGCTTGTCCATGCAGAAACTTGCCAAGGCCGCTAAAGTATCACCTGCGACGATATACCTGTATTATAAAAATCGGGAAGATTTATTGAATCAGGTCTATATGTATGTTGATAGAAGATTTACGGAAATCACGTTACAGAATTTCGACCCCGAAATGAGTTTTGAAGCGGGGTTGTGGCTTCAGTGGAAAAATCGTCTGGAACACAATATGAACTACCCACATCATATTGTATTTATGGAGCAGTTCAGAAGCTCTCCACTGATCAATCATAAAGACATTGTCAGAAATAGTTTCACTGAAGCTATGGAGAAGTTTTACGACAATGCGATTAAAAAAAAGGAACTGATTGACGTCCCTGTTCAGATCTTCTGGGCCATCGCATATGGGCCGTTATATACGCTCATAAGATTTCACTTCGGTAAGAAGCCGTTTTTGGGATCGAAGTTCAAGCTCAGCGAGGCTATTATGAAGCAGGCTTTTGATTTAGTGATTAAAGCGCTTAAGAGAAAATAATTGTAATCTGGTAACGGATACCAGCAAAATAAATTTACAATGGAAAACCAAACCCCGAAAACAGGTAAGCTATTTACCTCGTACGAAATATTTGTAATCGCGATTCTGGCGATCCTGCAGTTCACCATTATACTTGACTTCATGGTGCTGTCGCCCCTTGGAGCATTTTTACTTACAGAACTCAGCATCTCTACCAAGCAATTTGGTTGGGTTGTCTCAGGGTATGCGTTCAGTGCTGGTGTCTCCGGAATATTAACTGCGGGATTTGCCGATAAATACGATCGGAAAAAGCTGCTTTTGTTCTTTTACGTGGGCTTTCTTGGTGGAACAATGCTGTGCGCCGTCGCGAAAACATATGAATTCCTCCTTATGGCGCGGATTGTAACCGGAATTTTCGGCGGTGTGATTGGAAGTATCGGATTCGCCATTATCACTGACCTTTTTAGAATGGAGGTCAGGGGCCGCGTCATGGGATTTGTTCAAATGGCATTTGCTTCGAGTCAAGTATTGGGACTTCCCATTGGACTTTATCTTGCAAATCGATACGGATGGAATTCACCGTTCTTTATGATCGTAGGTGTCGGTGTATTCATTGGCATTGCAATCATTGTCTATCTGAAACCGATTGACGAACACTTGAAGGTAAAATCGGAACGCAATGCGTTGGTCCATTTAGGAAAGACGATTTCAAATCCGCTTTATCTTAAAGCATTTGCAGCAACTATATTGCTAGCGACGGGTGGTTTCATGCTGATGCCTTTTGGTAGTACATTCAGTATCAATAATTTGAAGCTAACTTTTGATCAGCTTCCACTTTTATACATGATTACAGGTGTGTGTTCAATGATCGCCGGACCACTGATTGGAAAATATGCAGACACGATCGGTAAGTATACAGTCTTCGTTGCCGGATCAGTACTTGGGATGATCATCGTCGGCATCTATGGCAACCTTGGCGTCACTGAGTTGTGGATAGTGATCATACTCAACGTTTTTCTCTTCATCGGCATTTCCTCGCGGATGATTACCGCGGGTGCGCTGATGTCAGCAATCCCTGAACTCAAAGACAGAGGTGCTTTCATGAGCATTAATTCATCTATCCAACAAATCTCTGGCGGCGTTGCCGCAGCAGTCGCCGGTTTAATCGTTGTTCAATCACCGACCGGGCAACTTCAAAGATACGATCTCCTGTGTTACGTTGTGGTTTTGACCATGGCTATCACAGTCTTTATGATGTACTTTCTGAATCGCTACGTAACCTCTAAACCTGCTCCTGGTCCTCCTGCGGCAAAACCTACGGTATCAGTAGTTGAAGATAGTGTGAGTTAGAAAGGAACATATATCCGAAAAAAAGATTAAGACATGTGGCTGAAATAAAATTCAGCCACATCGTGTGATCATAGTCGGCAGCTTTAGGGTTGTTATACGCCTTGATAAACCAATACACAAAATAAAATGTGACGGGACTCAACGCAATTAAAAATCTGATTGCAAATACATCGTTGTAAAAGGTTCTGAAGAACAGAGCAAATCCCAAACTCACGATTCCAAACACAGCTGCCACGAAATAGAACGTACCGCGAATTCCGAGCATTATACTGAACGTATGATCTCCACGCTTTCCATCTTCTTCGTGCTGATAGATCTGCGTCATGGGATAATTTGCCCAGATCATTATGCTCGACAATAATCCTGGTAGAAGCACCTGAGGCTTCAGCACATTCTCAATTCCATAATTATTAATACCGATATAACACATCACGAGTGTGAACAACCCCTGAAAGAATCCAGCAACAAACCAACCCCATATCGGATATTTCTTTAACCTCACTCCAGGATAACTATAAGCTTTTGATGCCAGTCCGTAAACGAAGAGCAATAGACCAAACGTTAGGTTTATAAATACAATACCCAACAAAATTGCCAATGCATCAAAGGTCAGAGATAGATAATAAAGTCCTTTATTGACAGGCGGTGGGTGTTTGAGGCCTCCTATACTTTGTTCATCCTTATCGTAATAACTATTATATCCGTTGCTTGCGGGATATAGAAAGATATGAACGATGATCAAAGTCCATAACACTTTAGCGGTTGTGGGGTTAGGAGATACGGCTAACGCAAACAGGTATACCGGTAACAAAAAGTATGAAAACGGTATTCGTAAATGTAACCAGGATGACTTTGAGAGCATTAAATGGAAATTATTTGTTTAAACGTGGAACGGCACCGACTAAATTATAGTTTTTTGAAATATATTGAAATGAATGAGTAGTATCACGGCCATTGGGACGGCCAATCCAAAGTATAAATTCAGTCAGACACAGCTTGCCAGCTTTATGGTGAAGGCGATGCAGCTCGATTCAGCTGACGCCAGAAAACTAAATGCCGTGTTCAAAGCAAGTGGCATTGATCATCGTTATTCCGTATTGGAAGACTACGGCCTCTTGGAAGACTTCACATTCTATCCCAATACCGACAATTTCGAACCTTTCCCTACCACGTCACAACGACTTAAAACATTTCGTGAATACGGCCTCACCCTCAGTGTTGATGCCGTTAACAACCTTTTAGAACAAGTTAAGGGCTTTGATGTCAAAAGCCTTACCCATCTTATTGTCGTTTCCTGCACGGGACTTTATGCTCCTGGACTCGATATCGAACTTGTAAAGGCACTCGGACTAAAAACTTCCATACTTCGAACCGCGATTAATTTTATGGGATGTTATGCCGCCTTCAATGCTTTAAAGGTTGCGGATGCTTTCTGTAAAGAAAAGGATTCAAAAGTACTAATTGTGTGCACCGAGCTTTGCAGTCTTCATTTTCAAAAGGAGTTCACTGAGGACAATCTGATATCGAACGCTCTGTTTTCAGATGGCGCTGCGTCAGTGTTGGTCGAACAAAAGTCGTCACTGTCAAAACGGTTGATCCCTGAAGCATTTTTCAGCGATCTTATTACCGATGAATCAGCAGCAATGGCCTGGGGAATCGGTGACTTTGGTTTTGAGATGAAACTGTCCTCGTATGTTCCTTCAATTATAAAAAAGGGGATTGCCCAATTAGCGAGTACTTTACTTTACGGACTTGGAAAAAACCTAAGCGATATTAATCACTTTGCGATTCATCCAGGGGGACGCAAGATTCTTGAGAATATTGAGGAAGCTTTACAGTTAAAACATTCCGACAATGCACCGGCTTACCACGTTCTGAAAAACTATGGCAACATGTCATCACCGACTATACTATTTGTCATGGCCGAGATCATGAAGGACCTCGACGCCACAAATAACGATGAGCATGTTCTTGGTTTTGCGTTTGGACCGGGACTTACGTTAGAGTCAATGTTATTGAGAATTGAAATCAGTTAATGCAAGTTTTTACAACACGTTCCTCGGCACCAGAGATCATGGACGATCTAAATTACGCTGGGAGACTCATGGACAGAACTTTGCTTGAACTCGAGATCATCAACAGATTCCTGGGTGGCAACGCCGTAACCATTGGCGCCTTACAAAAACTCACAGCGGGCAACCCGGGTAAAGATTTATCAATTGCAGATTTAGGTTGCGGACGCGCAGATATGCTTAGATTGATTTATAAGTGGTCTGTCCAAAACAATCGAAGGGTCCTTTTAACCGGTATTGACGCTAATCCATATATCATCAATGCAGCACGAGAAAATCTTACCGAATTTCCTGAAGTAGAACTATCGTCTATGAATATATTTTCGGAAGAGTTTCGTCAACGCGAGTTTGATGTGGTGATCGGAACACTCTTTTATCATCACTTTACCAACGCTGAATTGATTCAGTTCTTTTCCCATCTCAAAACAAGGACAAAGATTGGATTTATTATCAACGACATCCACCGGCATCCCCTTGCATACTATTCGATCAAATTGCTGACCATCCTATTTTCCCGATCCTCAATGGTGCAATACGATGCACCACTATCTGTATTAAGAGCATTCCGCAAATCTGAGATCATACATATCCTGAAACAAGCAGGTTTGTCAAGATTTGAAGTGAAGTGGCGTTGGGCCTTCCGGTGGCAGGTTATCGCGAGAACCGACGTCTTGTAAAAATTTCCTCCATTACAAAGTCTGAGAATTATGGTCTGGCCCAATTTTTTGTACTTTGCCTTACCGATCCCAACGGATTTCCATATGAAATTATTCAAATCATTCATGACAACTGGCCTTATCGTTGCGCTTGGAGCTTGTTCGTCAGGAATATTAGGCAAAAAAGTGAACGAGCCTTTTCAGGGAAATGCTTACGAGTCCACCAATAGATTCTTTCGAGGTACTGGCAAGGGAGCAAGCAGTCAGGATAACATTGCGAGAGGAAAGGCAGACATTGAGGCGAAGGCTCAGCTTGCAGGACAAGTAAATACGACGATGAAACAGGTCGCTGACCAATATCTTGGTCAACGTGAAAACGAAAACGCCGCTGAGGTCGCAGATAAGTTTCAGAGCTTGGTTCGTCAGGCAATGAATACAAACATTTCTGATCTCAGAAAAATGGGAGAGAAAAAATACTACAATGAGAAATCAAAAGAGTACACCGTTTTCATTGCTTATGAGATCAAGAAGAACGCGATGTTTCGATTTATGAAGAAGCAGGCAAGGGTGGACAACACAATAGACGAGCGTCAGCGTGAAGTAATAGAAAAGATCCTCGAT
This sequence comes from Chryseolinea sp., assembly GCA_039916665.1. Lineage (GTDB taxonomy): Bacteria > Bacteroidota > Bacteroidia > Cytophagales > Cyclobacteriaceae > Chryseolinea. The sequence continues at coordinate 49,129 of JBDSKX010000058.1, forward strand.
GAAGAGCTCAAGAAAGCTGATGAGGCAGATAAGGACAATTAAGATTTGTTTACAGGAAGAATCAGACCTGTCGGGAGTTCCTGGCAGGTCTTTTTCATTTCAGCTGTTACTTGACAAAGATTTTCACTGCCGAGGCGCGAAGACGCAGAGAATACAAGTTTAATATATGGCTTTTCACCGCCGAGGCGCGGAGAGTACCAAAACCGAGAATTCAAATTGGCATTTCTCCACGCCTCCGCGGTGAAAATCTTCTTTCCTCCTCATCACACATCACACCTCATCACTCCATCTCTCAACGACGCGATAGGATCATTCACGGCAAGAAATTCTTGTGCTACAAATCCTTTATAGCCTGTTGCAACTATCGCCCTCATAATGGCAGGATAATAAATTTCCTGTGTCTCATCAATCTCATGGCGTCCTGGAACTCCACCTGTATGATAGTGTGCAATGTATTGTGAATATTTTTTTATCCTGCTGACCACATCACCTTCCATAATCTGCATATGGTATATATCGTATACCAGCTTCAGATTTGGTGAACCAGCTTTTTCACACAATTCAACACCCCATTCTGTATGATCGCATTGATAATCCGGATGATCAACGCGGCTATTCAACAACTCGATACACATTGTGATGTTATAATGTTGTGCGATCTTTAGTACAGGTTCGAGACCTCGCGCACAATTGTCAAGGCCGGATATATCATCAGTTCCATTTCTGTTCCCTGAAAAGCAGATGATATTCTTCAGACCTGCGTCGGCAGCCTTCGGAATCGAAATGGAATACTCCCTTAAAAGCTGATCATGCCATTTCATATCGTTAAACCCCGTCTCCAGCGGCAGCGCTGTTCCATTCGCCATAGCACACGTCAGCCCTGCTTTGGTAACTGTACTCCATTCAGATGCGCCCAAAAGTTCTACGGATGCAATGCCTATTTCCTGGGCTGCATTTACGAGTGCCTCAAGCGACAAATGGTTATAGCACCACCGGCAAACAGAATGATTTATATTTCCTTTCAGCTTCATGCCTCGCAGATTTTGATCAATTTACCGTTCTCTATTTGTTTATCAAGTGGCGTGTCGTGATTTTGCGAACAGCTTAAACCCACATGCACAAATTAGATGATTGGTCATAAATTGCTACCGGGAATCTTATGATTCGAGTATATACTTTAAATCAGGGCAGGCTAAGTCAATTCAAGAATCCCTCCTTTAACGAAATAAAGGCGCTGGAAAACATTGTATGGCTTGATCTTCAATCGCCTATTGCTGAAGAGAAGGAGTTTGTGGAAAAGAACTACTCCATCGAATTCTTTACGTCACTTGAGCTTCAGGAAATTGAAAGCAGTTCGCGATTTATTGAGACCGATGAAACGGTTGAAATGAACCTTGGATTTGTGATTAGTGAGGCAGAACTCAGTGTTCAGAGCGTAACGTTCATTCTCAAAGGAAACGTCCTGTTTACATATCGCCAGGGGGATCTTAAAATTTTTGGCGAGACCGTTAGAAGATTAAAGTCTGCGAGCTCTGTAGAAAAGAAAGAAAATGGTCTCAATGTCTTTCTTACCATTCTTGAAACAAGGATTGATGCTGACGCTGATCTCATTGAAGGTAGTAACAGAAAACTCAATGGAATCAGTAAGGAACTGATCAGTCGGCGTTCATTGAAGCAGGAATTGCTACTGGAAATAACACAGCTTCAGGAGAACGTTATGCTGCTGCATGAGACCATTACAGAAAAACAACGCGTCGTAAGTTCGTTGATACGAATTGCTGAATTCAATAAAACTGAAAACGAGCGTCTTAAGATTATCCTCAAAGATATTGCGTCTTTATTACAGCATTCACAATTCAGCTCGGAGCGTCTAGAGTATTTACAGAACACATTTCTTGGTCTTGTAAACATTGAGCAAAACCAGGTAATTAAAATATTCACGGTAGTAACCGTCGCGTTTATGCCGCCGACTCTTATTGCCAGTATTTATGGAATGAATTTTTCGGTGATGCCTGAACTCAAATGGGCTTCAGGTTATCCATTCGCGTTAGTCCTGATGATTGTATCTTCAACTGCATTCTTATGGTATTTTCGTAGGAAGAAGTGGCTTTAAGTTTATTTCTGAAAAGCAACTTCGCCATTTTTCATTACCCATTTTATCTTCCTTAGGTCAGAGATGGCTGTTGATGGATCTCCGTTTACTACCACCAGGTCGGCAAATAGTCCGGGTTTTATAAAGCCAACCTTATCGTCCAGATGAAAGACTCTGGCATTTACGCTGGTCACCGACTTCAATACTTCCATTGTTTTCATACCGTAGTCTACCATCATTTCTAATTCCCGTACGTTATCACCGTGGGGGAACACGCCGATATCGCCACCCGCGCAGATAGTGACGCCGTTATTCAAAGCACGTTTAAAGCTCAGGCGCTTAAGTTTTATTTTTTCAGGCTCAGGTTCGGATCCTTTTTTCCATCCTCGATACTGACTCGTCGCATCGCCCGCTGCCAACGTGGGGCATAGAGCAACACCATGTTCTTTCATGAGTTTGAATATTTCGTCAGTACCGTTATCACCGTGTTCGATGGTTTCAACTCCAGCGACAATCGCGCGCCTCATACCCTCAGGGGTTACTGCGTGTGCTACAACGGGCCGTCCACTGCTCTTTGTTGTGGATACGATTAACTTAAATTCCTCCTGCGAAAATGTAGGTTGTGGTGAATCATTCTGTCCCCAGCGGTAGTCGGCGTATACTTTGATCAGGTCCGCACCTTTTCCTATTTGATCGCGAACCACTCTAATCAGATCGTCGCCATCAGCTGCCTCGGCACCAAGCATAACATCGAAATCAGTATCGAATCCCTTGGGACCGTAACTTCCTGTTGCCACAATTGCTCGTCCGGCTACTAACATCCTGGGTCCTGGAATTATTCCGAGATCTATCGCGTGCTTCAATCCTACATCGGCGTACCCGGCGCCTTCAGTGCCGAGATCACGAACCGTTGTAAAACCCGCCTCCAATGTTTTCCTTGCGTGAACAGTCGCCCGTGATATTCTGAGAGCATCGGATTCTTTCAAAACCTGGTCGTCCCACGGAGTCTCGTTGTAGGGATGAAGCAGCAGGTGTGAATGGCCTTCAATCAAGCCAGGAACAATTGTGCATCCCGCGAAAGCCAATGTATTTACTTTGCCTGTTACGCTGCTTTCGGCTGCCGGGCCAGCCCATGATATCTTGTTATCCTCAACAATTACAACCCAGCCCGTATGCATCGCTTCGCCATCAAATACCCTATCTGCCTTTAGGACATATTTTTCCTGCCCTTGAGCAGCGAAGCTCAAAAAAGCTGTTGTCAGGAGTGCTAATTTGAAGGCGTTGAATTTCATATTAAATCAAAAGGTAGCTTTATTTGTCGTTAACCCAGACCCGTCATGACACGAATAGTAGCCATCATCTCTGCAATCATCATAACAAGTTGTGGATTGCATGCCCAACCTGCCTCCGAGATATATTTGTTTGACCTTAAGATAAAAAAGGGCAACGTGTCATTGGAGAACGGCAGAAATATAACAAATCATAAAGGTTACGATAATCAGCCGTTTTTTCATCCTGAGCTTCCTCTGTTGTATTATTCGTCTGCAGATTCATCGGGCCGTACCGACATCAAGGCATATAACATTGGCTCGAAAAGGACGGTAAAAATTACCAACACCAACGAACGTGAATATTCGCCAACCATAACACCTGACCAGCAATTTATCTCCTGCATAATTCAGCGCGATAATGGTGCTCAGGACCTGGGGAAATATCCGGCCAGTGGTGGCGCTGCATCGGTCGTCATCGATAATCTTACCGTTGGATATCATGTCTGGCAAAATAATAGTACACTATTTCTTTTTGTGCTTGGCGAACCGATGACCTTGAGAAAGTATAGCGTTGTGACACATAGGGATTCCGTTATCGCTGAAAATATCGGACGATCATTGCATAAAATCCCTGACCATTCTGCCATCAGCTTTGTTCAAAAGACATCCTCCGGAGATTGGTTGATTAAGAAGATAGACGAGATGGGTACTATGTCGATACTTGCTTCAACACGCCCTGACAAAGAGGATATCGCCTGGACACCTGACGGGAGAATCATGATGAGTGATGGAAACAAACTGTTAATTATGACACCTGGAACTAAAGACTCCTGGAAAGAGGTTTCCATTAAATCAGACTTAGCGTTAAAGGGCATAAGTCGGATCAGCATAAATCCCGCTGGCAGCACTATTGCCTTGGTGGTGGAAGAATAGGTATACCTTAAAATGAAGAGAAAGATTCAGCACATAGCGATTTGCGGAAATATAGGTTCCGGAAAGACAACCCTTGCCGAGAAATTGGCAAAGCATTATGGTTGGTCACCGCTTTATGAATCGGTCGATCACAACCCTTATCTCCGGGATTTTTATCAGGACATGAGTCGATGGTCGTTTCACCTTCAGATCTACTTTCTTAATTCTCGATTTGCGCAGGTCAACCAGATCCGTGAAAACAAAAACACAATCGTGCAGGACCGAACCATCTATGAAGACGCCTTCATCTTTGCGGCGAATCTTCGTCAGAGTGGCCTGATGACGGAACGAGATTATCAGTGTTATAAAGATCTCTTTGACTCCATGATTCAATTTGTACAACCGCCAGATCTTTTGCTATATCTTAAGGCGGATATACCAAAACTTGTCGAGCAGATCGAAAAGCGCGGGCGTGACTTTGAATATAGCATCAGGTTAGACTACTTAAGAAATCTGAATGAGCACTATGAAAACTGGATCGGAAGCTATACGCTGGGAAGAGTGTTAATCATCGATGTCAACAAGCTAGACTTTGTGACCAATATCGAAGATTATTCGGATTTGATCGGGCGTATAGATCTGGAGTTGAACAGTCTTTTTAGTTGATCTGCACTTCTGATTTCTGAATTTAAAGCGTTGGATCACCGCGACATAATCTTTACAAATTTCGCAAGATCCCTCGGCGTATTATAGACATTAGGAGAAACCCGTATCGCATTCCCACGAAAAGAAACGAACACCTTATTCTTCAATAACTCCACTTTCAGCTTTTGGATATCTCTCCCGTTTAACCTCACGCCAAACAAATGAGAACAACGATACTCTTCCGATTCAATCCAGTAACCTTTCTCCATCAAATCATGGATTGCCCAGGATGTAATTTCTTTACAGTATGATTGAATGTTTGCCACGCCCCACTTCTTCAATTGCTGAATAGACTTCAATAACATAGGCACCAGATTGAAATTACTGTGCTCACCGACTTCATACCTCAAAGCTCCTGGTTGATACTCCGGTTGATAGTTTAACAGCGCGGAGAAATTTTCACTATATAATCTGTTCATCCAGCTCTCCTCAATAGGTCGGCCATCACTAAAGTATTCACCGAAGTACGCGAGTCCAATGGAATAGGGCCCAAACAGCCATTTATATCCGGCACATACTAAAGCATCTGGTTGTATTTGTTGCAGATCAAATGGAAGTGCTCCTATTGACTGTGTTCCGTCGACAATCAACAGTGCCCCGACTTCCCGCGTGCGTTTTCTGATCTCCGATAGTTGAAATAAAGTTCCATCGGCCCAATGAACATTACCTATGGCCACAACTTTTGTCGTCGTGTCGATCGCTTCAAGAATTTTCTCGTTCCATTTTTTACCTCTTTCAATTCCATCTTCAGGCGGCCCAATGGATTTGACTTTTGCCCCTGTATCCATCGACATTCTTTGCCATGGATAATAATTACTTGGAAATTGTTCCGCGGCAACAATTATATTATCACCCTTGCCTGCACGTATATTTTGTGCAGCAGTAGACAAGCCATAGGATGCAGACGGAATGATAACGATGCGACTTGGATCCGGCGCATTGATCAATGAAGCAAAGTCTTCTCTGAGTTGATTGCTCTGATTAAAAAAATCGGATGGTAAAATGGACGATGGATCTCGTCGTTGCCGAAGGCTTTTTACACCAATTTTTTCAACATCCTTCATCAACGGAGACATATACCCACAGTTTAAATACGTGATATTCTTTGGTAATGTGAACCTGGATTTTTTAGACTTCAACACGAGGAGAAATTATGAGTTATGGATTTATAAATTATGAATGCCGGCTCGGGCAAAGTCACCAGCATTGTCTAGTGCGTGGTAAATTTACTCCTAATCTTTGAGGCGTTGATAGAGGTATAGTAACAAGGAAAACACAATGCTAACGATGATGCAAGTGGTAATCGGGAAGAAGAACTTTAAATTATCCTTCCCAACGGAAATATCACCAGGTAGTTTTCCAAGCCATGGGATTTTCGGTCCATGGATAATGAAAAGACCCGATATGATGCATACTATTCCAACGATAATCAACAACTTGCCCATGACGCGATATTGGATGTGAGTTTAAAGTTATTTGAAAATTTATAATGGCTGAAATGAAGTACGGAACTATATATCTGATTCCTAACATCATTGCTGAGCACACCGAGAAATATGTAATAACAGAAGGCGTACGCCGTGTGCTCCCGAATATAGTCCATTTCCTGGCTGAAGACATCCGGACAGCGCGCCGGTATCTTAAGACTCTGTCTATCTATCAGGCAATCGAGCCTTTGAAATTTGAGACGTTGAATAAAGATACCCTCAAGACCGACATCAAAAGATTGTTCCAACCTGCCTTCGATGGGCATGATCTGGGCATCTTGTCAGATTCAGGATGTCCTGGAATAGCCGATCCGGGTGCAATTGCGGTAGCCTATGCACACGAGGTGGGTATAAAAGTCATTCCATTAGTAGGTCCTTCATCCATTTTGCTAGCGCTGATGGCTTCGGGACTCAACGGACAACGATTTACTTTTCACGGCTATCTGCCAATTGACACTCAGGAAGCGGCTAAAACGATCAGAGATCTTGAGCGGGAATCAAAACAGCGGAATCTTACGCAGATTTTCATCGAGACACCTTACCGATCCAACAGTCTCTTCAATACACTTATCAAAAACCTTGGCGGCCGGACGTTGCTTTCGATTGCTGTTGACATAACTTCCGAATCTGAAGACATCAGGACGTTATCGGTGTCCAAATGGAAAAATGTGTCCGGAGAATTGCCAAAATCACCTACTGTATTTTCCTTTTTAGCGATTTAATTCAGGAAGGATGAATGTCCTTGCTGTTTTTAACAAATCGGTATAAATTTGCGACCGAATTTATTGTGTCTATACTATTCATTTATAAACAAACATTAACATGCCTCATTTATTTACCTCCGAGTCTGTTTCGGAAGGTCATCCAGACAAAGTCGCTGATCAAATATCAGATGCCCTGATTGACTATTTTCTGGCCTACGATCCCAATTCCAAAGTTGCCTGCGAAACTTTAGTCACCACTGGCCTTGTAATGCTTGCCGGTGAGGTTAAGTCTGAGGCTTATCTCGATGTCCAGGATATTGCAAGAGAAGTAATTCGCAAGATTGGTTATACGAAAAGCGAGTACATGTTCGAAGCGGATTCGTGTGGTATCCTTTCAGCTATTCACGAGCAATCTCCTGATATCAACCAGGGTGTTGAACGTAAGCGCAAGGAAGATCAGGGCGCAGGTGATCAAGGTATGATGTTTGGTTATGCGACCAATGAGACCGACAACTTTATGCCATTGCCTTTGGATCTCGCGCATTTGCTACTTCGTGAAATGGCTGTTCTTCGCAGGGAGGGTAAGCTAATGCCCTATCTCCGTCCAGATGCTAAGTCACAAGTTACTATTGAATACGACGATGATAACAAACCGTCCAGAATTGACACCATCGTGATTTCAACACAGCATGATGACTTCGACAAAGACGCGAAGATGCTGGCGAAGATCAAAGATGACGTTATCAATATCCTTGTACCAAGAATCATTAAAAAACTTCCCAAGAGAGTTCAAAAGTTATTCGGTGATGACATTAAGTACCACGTAAACCCTACAGGTAAGTTTGTGATTGGTGGTCCTCATGGTGATACTGGCCTGACTGGCCGTAAGATCATTGTTGACACTTACGGTGGTAAAGGTGCTCACGGTGGAGGTGCATTCTCTGGAAAAGATCCTTCAAAGGTCGACCGTTCTGCGGCTTATGCAACGAGGCACATCGCTAAGAATCTCGTCGCTGCGGGTCTTTGTGATGAAATTTTGGTTCAAGTAGCATATGCTATTGGTGTTGCAGAACCAGTGGGACTATATGTAAATACTTACGGCACATCCAAAGTTGGATTTAGCGACGGTGAGATTGCTAAAAGAGTGGGTAAGATCTTCGATATGCGTCCATACTTTATTGAAAAGAGATTTAATCTTAGAACGCCGATCTATGCTGAAACTGCCGCATACGGGCATATGGGTCGCGAGCCAAAAGTGGTTGAGAAAGTATTCAACGCTGGCAAGAAATCTGAAAAGAAAGTGAAAGTTGAGTTGTTCCCCTGGGAGAAACTGGATTTTGTCGATCAGGTTAAGAAAGTTTTTAAAATCTAGTGGTTTTTAAGAAAAGCAAAAAGGCCTCCGCATTGGGGGCCTTTTTATTTTCCGTCATCTCCAGAGTCGATTTCATACGGTCGCAAGACCCTTTAGAATTTCGGAAGTTGCAATCTCCTTTACCTTCTCTATATTTCTTCTCCATTCATAAGATGAAAAGAATATTTTGCTCCCTGCTTATTGCGCTTATTGTTCCACCGTGTGTTAAAGCACAAAGCACACCGCCTTCTGCTGATACCACTAAAATCCTCAATGAGATTGTTGTTCACGGCTACTTGTACGACAGGCCGCTGAGTGAAGTACCTGCGTCGATCGCTGTGGTGGACAAGCAGGACTTTGAGCGATTCAGCAATACTTCTCTTCTTCCGGCTGTCAATACTATTCCCGGAGTAAGAATGGAGGAACGATCGCCGGGAAGCTATAGGTTTTCTATCCGCGGTAGTCTTTTGCGTTCACCTTTTGGTGTCAGAAATGTAAAACTATATTGGAATGGACTACCCCTCACAGATGCCGGTGGAAATACGTACCTCAATTTAATTGACTTTAATGCCGTATCATCATCCGAAATAATCAAAGGTCCGGGTGGAAGTCTTTATGGTGCGGGTAGTGGTGGCGTTGTATTGTTGAACAGTCGCATCGATCAGCAGCCGTCCTTGTCGATATCATCTGTCTTTGGAAGCTACGGCCTTCAGCGATATCAGATAAGAGGCCAGGGAGGAACGGACAAAGTAAAGGCTTCGATCGGTTACACGCACCAGGAGAGCGATGGTTATCGCGTTCAAACAAAAATGCGCCGCGATGCTTTTAACGGAGATATTGTTTTTAAGCTCAGTTCAAAGAGCACGCTGACAGCATCTCTATTCTATACCGATATCTATTATCAGACGCCGGGTGGATTAACCAAAGCACAATATGACGCTGATGCTAAACAAGCCAGACCACCAAAAACCACAGCACCTCCCCAGCCAGGAGCTGTCGATGCGAAGGCAGCCGTTGAAAACAAAACTGGATATTCAGGTCTCATGTATGACTACGATTGGAATGAGCATTGGTCCTCACACACCGGCATCTATGGTTCACTGACGGCCTTCGACAATCCTACCATCCGTAACTTTGAATCACGCAGAGAAGGAAATGCCGGCGCTCGTCATGAAACGCAGTATGACTTTAATTTCAATAAATGGGGAGGTAAGATTACGTTCGGCGGTGAGTATCAATATTTCTCGGGACCTGTCAAAATCTATGGTAACTCACAGGGAGTCAAAGGTAATATCCAGTCAAACGACGATTTGAAATCCAAGCAATTGCTTCTATTCACACAGGCGGACCTCGATTTGCCGGAAGACTTTTTCCTAACCCTTGGGCTAAGCTCAAATTTTCTGACCTATAATTATGTCGCCAGGCTTTCCAATCCACAAATAACACAGGAAAGAAAATTTGATCCCGTACTCTCGCCACGTGTGGCATTGCTGAAGAAGTTCGGTTCCGCGATTTCAATATTCGCCAGCGTAAGCAAAGGTTTTTCGCCACCTTCCCTTGCTGAAGTAAGGCCGTCTACCAACGCTTACAATAATTCACTTAAACCTGAGCGTGGAACCAGTTATGAGATTGGAATACGTGGTGGATTCCTGAATCAACAAATTCAGTACGATATCACAGCATATGATTTCAACCTGGATCAAACTATAGTTATCCAGAGGCAAGATGACGGTGCGGATTACTTTGTAAATGCCGGCAAGACAACTCAAAAGGGAATTGAGGCAAGAATTTCATGGAGTCCAAAGCTGAGCTCTCCTGTGTTCACTGCAGTTAAGATTTGGAGTAGCTATACTTACAACCACTATCGATTCAAGGATTATGTCAATGACGACGTCAATTACTCCGGAAATAAACTTACCGGTGTGGCGCCTGCTGTTATAGTTGCAGGAGCAGATCTCAGCATCTGGAGATTTTATATGAACACCACGGCAAATTACACTGATGCCATTCCGTTAAATGACGCCAACACAGATTTCGCTAACGAATATTTTCTATTGGGTTCGCGTATCGGATATAAAATGAATTTATCCCAGAACTTCCCGATAGAAATATTTGCCGGCGTTGATAATGCCTTAGATAAAAAATACAGTCTGGGTAACGATCTGAACGCTATAGGCGGAAGATATTACAATGCCGCAGCAGGAAGAAATTACTATGCAGGCATTACGTTGCGTCCGATACTAAGTAAAAAATAAGCAGTTTGCCTGCGCGTCATGCTGAGTACAATTCCCAGTGACGTTCTTCAAGCGGTATCATCTTTATTACCAGGCGTAACAAAGTTTGAAAATTTCATTCCTGCTTCTGGTGGTTGCATTAACTCCGGCGGGAAGCTTATCACCCAATCACACCATTATTTTTTAAAGTGGAATAGTAGAGAAGCATTTCCCGATATGTTTAGTCTGGAAGCAAAGGGCCTTAACCTTCTGCGGGAAACAAAATCAATCTATGTGCCCGGTGTAATGGGAGTAGCTGAGGGCGAGTCAAATCAATTCCTGTTGCTGGAGTATGTAGAGCAAACACCATTAACAGAAGATTATTGGAATAATCTTGGCGTTCAACTTGCCGCACTTCATCGCCATCACAACCTAGTAGCTGGACTCGATCACAACAATTACATAGGATCGCTGACACAGACCAACACGTGTGACGAAAACTGGATAACGTTTTTCATTGAGCAGCGTTTACTTCCGTTGATAGATAGAGCTATCAAAAAAGGCAATGCTGCCGCTTCATGGATGTCAGATTTCGATAGGGTCTTTGCAAAACTCCCCAACTTGCTTCCCAATGATGAACCATCATTACTTCACGGCGATCTCTGGAGAGGAAATGTAATTACAAATAGTGTTGGTGATCCTTGCGTGATTGATCCCGCCGTATATTACGGTCATCGCGAGATGGACATCGCCATGACAAAGTTATTCGGAGGTTTTGATCAAGCTTTCTATGCTTCGTATGCTGAGGCTTATCCTTTGATACCAGGCTTTGATTCGCGATGCGATCTTTATAATTTATATCCTTTGCTCGTGCATCTGAATCTTTTTGGTCCGGCGTATGAAAATGAGATCCGCGCGATCGTTAGAAGGTTCTCATAAATTTCATGCCCTTGTGCGACATGCCGCGCAGATAATGATCGCTTATGAGTTTATGCTGGGGAATTAGAAGGAGAAGTTTCGGACTATGCCATCTTTCACGACTTCAAGACATTACTTTTTACTGCTGAATTGTACGACGATCCTAATAGATAAATGCGGCTCAGCTTTCCTTCTTACTCAGCACTGAAATGATCTGGTTGGCATGAACCCTTGAGTTTTCAATAAACCACTTATTGGTTTTCAGTCCTCCGCATACTACGCCGGCAAGATAAATGCCCGGCACATTGGTCTCCATAGTTAGTTCGTCATAGACTGGCGTCTTAAATGCATCATCGCGAAAAGCAAGGCCACACGATCTCAAAAACTCAAAAGGTGGTTGATAGCCCGTCATGGCGAGAACAAAATCATTCTTTAAAACCAGGTTCTCTTCAGGTGTTCTGATCTCTACTGTGTCTTCAGTGATTCTCGTGATGGAAGAACTAAAATACGCTTTGATGGAGGATTCTTTAATTCTATTCTCAATATCAGGCCGAACCCAATACTTCACACTCTCGCCGATTTGAACATCCCTTACGATCATCGTAACATCGGCGCCTTTTCTATAAGTTTCGAGCGCGACGTCAACGGCAGAGTTAGATGCACCAACAACAACTACATTCTGTTTATAATACGGATGTGGTTCATCATAGTAATGCTTCACTTTTGGAAGATCCTCGCCGGGTACATTCAACAAATAAGGAAGATCATAAAATCCCAACGCAAGTATGATCGCACTCGTCTGATAAATAGCCTTGGTTGTTTGAACGAAGTGAAGCCCGGACTCTGAAGTTACAGATTCAACTTTCTCATATAAATTAACATTCAGCTCCCAGCTGGAACATACTCTTCTGTAGTATTCTAGTGACTCGACACGATTTGGTTTTGGTCCGTGAGATATGAAAGGCACGTTGCCAATCTCAAGTCGCTCCGACGTTGAGAAGAATGTCATGTTCATCGGGTAGTTGTAGAGTGAATTCACCAGGCAGCCTTTTTCGATAATTACATAGCTTAGCCCCGCTTTCCTGGCTTCAATACCACAGGCAAGACCGATTGGTCCTGCGCCGACAATGATCACATCATAGTAATTTTTTTTCTCCATGTCTGCCTTCAGTAACTTTCAAAAGTAACGATTCGAAACGGGTAAGTCAGATCGCTTTTCATGCTATTTCGACATTGAAAGTCCATTATTTTAAGTGACAAATTCACTTTACCTTTGCTGACCAAATTGGATTTTAGGAATGAGAGAAGTTCGAGTACGGTTTGCCCCAAGTCCCACAGGTGCCCTTCATATCGGAGGAGTGAGAACTGCGCTGTACAACTTCCTGCTCGCACGGAAGTACAATGGCAAGATGATATTGAGGATCGAGGACACAGACCAAACTCGGTATGTCCCCGGTGCGGAAGAGTACATTCAAGAAGCTTTGAAGTGGGTCGGAATACAAATAGACGAGGGGTTGGGCGTTGGCGGACCACATGCACCTTATCGTCAGTCTGAACGGAAACCGATCTATATGCAGTGCGCACTGAGGCTGATTGCTGACGGCAATGCTTACTATGCATTTGACACGGAACAGGATCTGGAAGCGATGCGCGAAAGACTTAAAACAGCCGGTGTTGCTTCTCCACAGTATAATAGTATCACGCGCACGCAAATGCGTAACAGCCTCACGCTTCCCGAAGACGAAGTAAAGGCTTTGCTAAAAGATGGTGTCCCCTACGTTGTGCGACTCAAGGTTCCGAGAAAAGAAGAGGTTCGGTTAAATGATCTTATTCGCGGATGGGTCATGGTGCACTCATCACAGATCGATGATAAAGTGCTGATGAAAAGTGATGGTATGCCAACCTATCACCTTGCCAATGTTGTAGATGATTATCTGATGAAGATTTCACACGTAATCCGCGGAGAAGAGTGGCTGCCATCAGCGCCTCTTCATGTATTACTTTATAAATATTTGGGTTGGGAAGCTGACATGCCGCAGTTCGCACATTTGCCGCTGTTGCTAAAGCCTACAGGTGATGGAAAGCTGAGCAAGCGCGATGCGGACCAGATGGGCTTTCCGATCTTTCCACTTGATTGGCTTGATCCCAATACTAAAGAAAAAGCTTCGGGCTTCAGAGAGGCCGGATATTTACCCGCTGCACTAATTAATTTCCTTGCCTTCCTGGGATGGAATCCCGGCACTACCCAGGAGATCTTTTCAATGGATGAGTTAATCCAGGCTTTCACAATAGAACGTATTGGAAAGGCAGGGACAAAGTTTGATATTCACAAAGCACAATGGTTCAATCAGCAATACCTTCGGGCAGAGTCAAATGAATTGCTTGCAAAATATCTGCTTGCATCTCTTGCTGGGGAAGGAATTCAATGTTCGCAAGAGAAGGCATTGAAGATTGTTTCAGTGATGAAAGAACGGGCTGTTTTCCCCAAGGACTTCTGGGAGCAGGGTAAATTCTTATTTGTCGCGCCAATCTCGTTTGACGATAGTCTGGTCAGCAAAAGGTGGAATGATGACGCGGTTAAAGTGTTGACTGCCTACCAGGATGCCGTTCAAAAGCTGGATACATTCGACGCGGTACAGGCGAAGAACACGCTCGAGAATGTCACCAGGGAACTTGGAATAGGAACGGGAAAAATTCTGGCTGCCTTGAGGTTAAGCATCACTGGAGTGGGCGCAGGTCCTGATCTGATGATGATCATGGAAATCATTGGGAAAGAGGAAGTATCGAAGAGAATTGGTTACGCGCTTTCGGCTTTGAAAGTTAAAGTGGCATAGCAAAAAAAATTTGCCGCAGAGGCGCAAAGCCACAGCGTTGATAAAAAACAAACTTGCATTCTCCGTGCCTCCGCGGTGAAAATGAATTCTCTTCAGCTGTTAAGACAAAATATAAATTTGATCATGGCGAAAAAAGCAAAGAAGCCAACCAACAAGCCCCAGCCCCGGGTACACAAAGACCTTCAGGGGCTCGATATAACCATCGATGAGTTCGGTGAAATCAAAGCCAACATGGACATTGAAAAGCTCAACAACTTTCTCGATAAAAATGTGGATGACAAGAAGCTCGCTGAACGTGACGACTACGATGATTTGAAAAAAGGGGATAAGAAAAAGAAGTAAATATTTTTGTCTTCTGGAAGAATGCGTGCTCATTCCGAGCAACGCGTAAGAACCAACTTCGTTTATACTTATTGAAATTTAAAACTATTGAAACAGTATGAACAAATCGCATGAAATTGATTTTCAAATCAAAGGAGAAAGTATTCAAATCGTAGAGATTGAACTTGATCCGATGGAGACTGTGATTGCAGAAGCCGGTGCTATGCTTTTCATGGAAGACGGTATACAGTTTGAGACCAAGATGGGTGATGGTTCTAATCCTGCTCAGGGATTGTTTGATAAACTGCTTTCAGCCGGTTCGCGCGTACTAACGGGTGAGTCCCTATTTATGACCCACTTCACGAATCGTGGAAATAAAAAGGCGAAGGTTGGATTCTCCGCACCATATCCCGGCACAGTGATACCAGTAGAGCTCGCGGACTCTCCGAATCATGAACTCATCGTTCAAAAGGATGGATTTCTCTGCGCGGCATTCGGCACAAAGCTCGCCATTACATTCAATAGAAAACTTGGATCAGGCCTTATTGGCGGAGAAGGATTTATTCTGCAAAAACTAACCGGCGATGGTAGAGCATTTGTGCACGCCGGAGGTACTGTCATTGAACGCACCCTGAATAACGAAACATTGCGTGTAGATACAGGGTGCGTTGTAGCATTCGAGTCTCAAATAGATTTTGATGTTCAATCAGCAGGCGGACTAAGGTCAATGGTATTTGGTGGTGAGGGAATGTTCCTTGCAACGCTGAGAGGAACCGGAAGGATCTGGCTTCAGTCTATGCCGATTAGAAAACTCGTTCAGGCACTTGCTCCTTATGGCCGCAATTCAGGCAAGGAAGGCAGTTCAATTCTGGGTAATCTTTTTGAAAGCTAAGGTCAATTAACAATTACATAATGAACTGGTCGCCACATTGTGACGACCAGTATTTTTTTAAGCGCGTCTCACGTCGATCGATAATACTCACGTACATTTACCTCACGCATTCATTCGGAGTATGGAAAAGATCAGGGTTGGATTAATACGTGAAAGCAAAAGTCTTCCCGACAAAAGAGTTGCTTTTACGCCTCAGCAGGCTCAGGAGGTAGAGCAACTTTTTCCCTATGTAAAGCTTTATTGTGAAGAAAGTCTTGTAAGATGTTTTGACGATAGTGAGTACAGGGGTTACGGCGTGGAGGTTGTAAGCGATATATCTTTCTGTGATATTCTGATGGGCATCAAAGAAGTGCCGATTGCAAATCTTATTCCTGAAAAGACTTACCTATTTTTTTCACACACAATCAAACGGCAATCGTACAACAGGACGCTTTTAAAGGAAATTATTAAAAAGCGTATTCGACTTATTGACTATGAAGCTTTGAAAGACAGCCAGGGCAATCGGCTGGTTGCTTTTGGAAGGTATGCCGGTATCGTTGGTGCGTACAATTCTCTATGGACTTATGGAAAACGATTTGGAGATTTTAGCATACGCCGTGCCTTTCAGTGTTACGATGTCAACGACCTGAAGCTTGAGCTAAGAAAAGTAAAATTACCATCGATAAAAATCATTCTTACCGGTGCGGGACGCGTTGGCAGAGGGGTCATGGAAACATTAGATACCGCGGGAATCAGAAAGGTGTCACCTCATGATTTTTTATTGAAAGGATTTGACAGCCCTGTCTACGTTCAGCTTAGCAGCGGCGATTATCATACCAGGATTGACGGTGGAGCATTCAACCGCGCCGAGTTTCACCAGTACCCCGAGCGTTATAGAAGTTCATTTATTGAATTCACCAAAGTAGCCGACATATTGTTAGCCGGCGCGTTTTGGAATCCCGGCGCCCCTGTATTGTTCACATTAGAACAGATGAGATCGCACAATTTTAAGATCAAAATAATCGCCGACATCACGTGTGACATTAAAGGTTCGATCCCGGCTACAGTTAAGGCTGCATCTATTACCGAACCTATTTACGATTTTGATCCATTGTCTGGAACGGACAAACCACCTTTGTCAGATCAATCATACATTACCGTAATGGCTGTTGATAATCTTCCATGCGAGTTGCCACGAAGTGCTTCGGAAGAATTTGGACGAGATCTCATTGACAGAATTCTAAAGCCGTTGTTAATGGACGATCCCGAAGGATTAATTGATCGTGGAACGATTGCCGTGAATGGAAGTCTCACTGAAAATTTCCTGTATCTAAGCGATTACGTCGCTCAGGACTCTGAATTAACGTGACTTGCTGATCAGAACAAAGCCCTATGCTGCGGAAAGACTAACTTTAGCCCGCGCCTATTTTTTCCCGCGATATCAACAAATAAAAATGAGTCTCTAAGATTTCCCTGCAAATCCCAATAGTAGAATCTTCCAATCTTCCCTTTGTTGTATGATTGTTGCGTTACAGTTCCAACCCAATAAGGATCACCGGCAAATTGGTGTGAATTTGATGCGAGCATCCTGTAGGTTGAACTCGAGCGGAAAATTAGCTGCTTGTCAGGCTTTAATCCGGGGAGAAACCACCTTTTAGATTTTTTTGAATCAAAGGATGACGGCACCTCATACGCAATCTTAGTCCTCTTGCTGAAGCTTATCTGACTTATCCCTTCATGCGTGAAGAATAAGAACGTGAGCAACAATATCAGCCCGGATAATCTCATTATAGTGAATGTACTAAAATTCCGGTGATCTGTAAGGCTATGTTCGATAAGAGGCGATCGGTGACACTGCCGTCTTCAACTATTTAAAATCAAGCGCCTTTCTCAAACTCTCATTCGCCTTGGCAACCTGATCTTCCATATCCGTGATCTGACGCCTTTTTGTTGCTGTTTCTGCAGTGTAGCCGTCGTTCTCACGAATCATTTTTTCATTTTTTGACCTAGTCTTTTCAGTCTCGCCATCGGCTTTGCTATCGGTTATTGACTTGTTGTTCTTATCGATCCTTTTACCATTGGATTCAACATCGCTCTGATACTTTTTTATCTTACTCTGTAGCGACTCGATCTGATCCTCGTACACTTTCCTATAGTGATATCTTACGTAATTCTTGACGAAGCTCCGCGCTTTGTCGAATTCAGCCTTATATAATTCGTGGCCGAAGTGCACATCGTAGCCCGGGCTGAATATAAACGAGACTGCCGTTCCTCCAGATTCAGAAGCAAATATTGCACGCTGATCTATTCGAAGTTTTGATAACTCTGGAATGGAAGTCTTTTCGGCGACGAGCATCATCTTACCGCGCTTGTCTACTTTGGTTTTTGTGAGTTCTCTAATAAAGTCACTGTACGTCTCCATACAGACGTCAACTTGCTGATCGAGTCTTGCGGTCCAGGAGTCCACTTCTATTGATTCCTCGGTTTTGACCGGACGCTCCTCTACGATTAAGGTTTGAGCATTGGCAATGGATATTCCTACCCCTGCAGCCAGCAGGATGGATAACAAGAATTGTTTTTTCATGGTGACTTTGGGTTGTTCACGGAAAAGTCAGCATAGATTTTCAAACTTGCAAAGAGGGGAATAATTATAAATTTGGATTTAGGGATTACGAATTATTGCTTCGATCTGGGAGTCGTGGTTTCTAAAAGTATTGTAAATGCCATTACAAGGCGGCAAGAAACTTACGGCCGGCGGATAATTCATAATCCATAATTCATAATTTGGGTCCATGTTTCTCTACAATGTAACGGTTGGTATAGACAAGGATGTCGAACGTGAGTGGCTTGAGTGGATGCGTGATGAGCACATCCCTAAAGTGATCGCTACGGGAATGTTTAAGGTGTCGAAAATATACAAAGTGCTACACGACCAGGATGAAGGCAGCATTTCGTACAGCGTTCAATTCTTCGCCGATACCCTCGTTCATGTTACAACTTACTTTGAAAAGTATGCCCCAAAATTAATGGAAGAGCATCGAAAACGTTTTCGTGATAAACATGTAGCATTCATGACGCTTCTTGAAGAAGTTTAGTCAACATTGTAATCAAGATTCAAAATAAAAAGCGTTTCTTCCTCGTAAGATGGCCTGTGACTACTCGTCAGGACCTCATCGCTGTACAAAATCGACGTCTCCGTACGGCCCATACGTTGTTTTTTTACTGAAATTAGATCATTGGTTTTTCTCGGCAAGTATTATTGAAGCTCGCATTCGTATCAGTCCCACACTGCAATCTGGCAAGCTGAGTCTTGCATTTAATAACTTTGGTTGACAACACTTTAAGCTTCTTTAATGAAAGACGCAAGACTAATTAATCAGTCGGAAATTCGCTTATTCTATTTTGGTTTGAAAGATGTCTTGAACACCGACGATGAAAAGGTGGCACACAAGGAGCAAACTTCAGCGTGCGAAATTTTAAGCAATTGCGAACACATGACGATCAGCCTTTGTATGAGCTTGCCAAACGGTGAGAAATTGGAAATAGAATCAGACGTAGTGGCTTACGCTGACGATTTTGTCATTCTGAAAAGTGGAATAAGCAATTCCAGCGTGGCGCATACTCGAAGTAGATATCTGACATCGTTCAAGTAGTAATTTCAGCTTTGAAGCAGCAATTCGATCTGTTCGCTCTCAAGGTGGCAGTTGACCCACTCATAATCGAGTTTCGTCCCATATTTTTTATAAAAATTGATTGCCGGCTCGTTCCAGTCCAGCACCTGCCACATCATGCCCGTACACTTTTCATCAAGCGTATGCTGCATGGTGCGGTCGAATAGTTTCTTGCCGATTCCGTGCCCTCTCACCTCTTCAGTCACGATAATGTCTTCCAGATAAAGGCGTTTACCTTTCCACGTTGAGTATCTCCAGTAATAAAGCGATAGCCCAATGATTCTGCCGTTTGTCTCAGCCACGAAAAATCCGTAAACAGGATTAGGACCAAATCCATCGAGTTCCATTTTCTCAATGGTATTGGTCACTTCATGTGGTGCTTTCTCAAAAAGGGCGAGCTCTTTAACAAGTTCAAATACCTGGGGAAGATCGTCCCTTCTGCCGACGCGAATGTTGGTCTCGTTCATTGGAATACGCTTAGAGCGCAAAACTATAAATTATGGATCAACGCCGTTTAGTTAAGGCCGAAATTTCTGATTTATCATTTCGATACACAACTTCTGGTACTGGCCTCGCCAAACGGAGTCACTTGTGCCTACTCAATAGCGCTTTGTCCTGAAAGGACAACACTTTGTCAGCCCAGTTTGCCTCGACGATATAAAATACTGCTACCTCGACGGTAGTATTTCTGCAACTCAGCGAAAAGAACAAGTCGAGCAATTCCAAAACGATGAGACTATAAAAATATTTTCGGTCTCACTTAACGCGAGTGGTGTAGGATTAAATCTCACGGCGGCAGATTATGTATATTTAATAGATCCATGGTGGAATCCTGCGGCGGAACAGCAAGCTATCGATCGCACAAATCGTATCGGTCAAACAAAAAAGGTATTTGCTTACATGATGATCTGCGTAGATTCAGTCGAAGAACGATCCTTCAACTTCAGGAAAAAAAGAAGTTGCTATCCAGCGAGCTTATCAGCGAAGAGGCAGGTTTTTGTGAAGAAATTGGCGCGCGATGATATTGAGTATTTGTTTAGTTGACCTTGCTCGAGTATTCCCCGCCAATGCATACAACCGTCTTATCATTTACTCATCTCAACGTAAATCGAATCAGCGCCCATGAGTCCTGTTAAAACAATCGCCTGATTTTTTTGTAATAATTTCCCCTTAAACGGGATCAACCTCATTTTCTCTGGAAAATGCCAAGACACTGTGACTCCTCCATTTTGTTCGTCGAGTTCATACGTGCCGAATACGCGTCGTTCAAGACTATTGTATTGAAAAACGCATTCATTGGCGATGTCAAAATAGACACGAGTCAGAACGCTATCGGCGCTGCTTGTTGTAAATTTCGATTGTTTGTTTATTCTGATTGATGTGACGTCATACTTTCCGCGAAGCTTTGGATGTTTGTTTGGTGGTTCATTTACCGCAATGAATACAAGTGGCATAAATATTATTGAAAGCCGTGCAGTATTTTTTAGAACGTTGTTCTTTATTCCGATAGAAGTGTCGCGAGTTTCATGTTTAAGAAAGAATCCGATGAGTCGATCGTAGTCGAGCAGCAGCAAATAAATTAACCCGGCAAAAAGGATCAATGCATGTATCTGTACGCCAAGATCGAGTTCATAAAAGTAGTCGATAAAGATAATGTTGACGAGAATTGGCATAAGCACGATAACACCAACCAGACGTGTTCGATTGTACACCAACAAAAGAGATCCAATGATTTGCGACGCTCCAATTACGACTGCGAATCCAAAGGAACGATTAAAATAGCTCCACGTAAGCCACTGACTTGAGAGACTGCTGAACGGTTCATCCAACATGGCCAAAGGTGAGGTAAATTGCAAATGAAAAATCTTCTGAAATCCGAACATTGCCAGATCAAATGCGATACCATACCGTATTGCACCAATCCAATATTTTGAAATCAAGTTGCTATTATCCTTAATTTTCAAGTGCCAGATCACTGCGTAAGTGACAGACGCAGCTAAGATTAAAACTGATAATCCGACAATGACGGGTAATGGCAAAATGGCGGAGAGGAATCTATCACCAATTCGTAAGAACGTCTCACCGCAGATAAGTCCGCCGAGCATGCAGACCAGCATTTTCCGCCCTAAATTTGCCAACTGCATTGATTTTGAATCTATTTGATTTAGATCCAAAGGTGCATTTCAGCATTGCGGTAAGCGCCTGAAGTTATCCAACTGAACGCCTTTTATCGTTTTCTTCGTTGTCTTCATTTACTTCGTTGTCAATATTCTCCGGAGATCGCATGAATTCAGACGGTGATAGGCCGGTAAATCTCCTAAAGGTTGTGTTGAAAGTGGATTTCGATCGAAAACCCGAATCGAAGGCAATACCCAGTATACTCAGATGTTTGTGTTTTGAGGAAAGTAAAAGGCGTTTGGCTTCTACGACACGATATCGATTAATGAACTGAAAGAAATTTTCACCGAACCCTTCATTGATTACAAATGACAAGTCGTGCGTCGAAAGACCAGTTTGTACTGCTAATTGCGGAAGCCCTAGGTGAGGATCGAGATGGGCTTTTTCCGTTTCCATTACCAACAGTAATCTTTCTTTAGCCGTAGAAAGTTCTTCACCTGAGAACCGTTGTGTCCGGACTCCCTGATTGCCGGTTTGCAGGATATCGTGAATCTGAACTATGTCTTGTGTTTGATACGGATAAATCTCTTGCTGTCTAAGGGAAAAGTAACCGAGATAGAGGACAAGCGCCAAGTAACCAAAATGGGTAATGGGGATAATTGCAGGAACAAATGCAAGCACTTCATTCAAAGACAGAAAAACGGCCACTGCCAGTCCTAATAAAAAATAGCGCATCCAGGAGAGTGAAATCGGTTCAAGTGTGGAAGCAAAAGTCGGGATATTGCGCGTGTGCCGATGCAGTTGTACGTACGACAAGATCCAATACGTGATCATCTGAACTTTTATAGAGGAAAATACACTTATGGCGACACCACGATGAATCGCGTCCGGAAGGTCGACATACCAATAGAACAAGGTGCTTCCATGCAAATCAAAAACAAGAACCAGGATATATATTAAAAACAGAAAGAAAGGAACAAAGTGTATCGCGTCCTTCGTCTTAAATTTACGGTGAGGTGTAGTAAAGAAGAGCACGCTGAAGTAAAGTGCGGGTGCCATCGCAAAGCGGGTTACTTCAATCAAACCTTCGAGCAGTGGATACTTGACGTATGCCTCTGCATCAAACAGCACTCTGTCGAAAACAGCACAACAAAATGAGAAGAGGAACAGACTTAACCAATAGTTTGCGTTGAGGTTGACTTTTCGAGGAGTACTCAATGTGGCGAGCAAGAGTAACAGCAGTCCTCCAGCTGTTAAGGAGTATACGATGATGAGCTGCAACTTTTTGGTTGGTTATTTAGCGATCTGGTATTTAGTTATTTAATGGTCGCTAGGTAGTAACCCATCATGAATTGTTCGCAGGTCTGTTGAGATCGTGCCCAAAATAGCCAAGTAGCCACCTAACCAAATAATTTGTACCCAGGACGGGAGTCAGTCCATTTTGTGATTTGATGATTGATGCATCTACTTCGTGCAACGGTTAATTTTTGATTGTAAGTCTTTACGATGCGCTGCGAGCCTAGAGGTCGCAACCAATCACAAAATCAACAAATCATCCAATCACCAAATAATTTGTACCCAGGACGGGAATCGAACCCGTACAGATATTACTATCCACAGGATTTTAAGTCCTGCGTGTCTACCAGTTCCACCACCCGGGCAGGGTTATTTAGTGATTTGATGATTTTTGCGGTCTGTGCTTGTTTTGCGTGAGGCGGACATCACGTATAGAATTTCCTTGGCCTCGTTGAGAAGTGAACTCTCGACTCGCGCCGTATCAGACTCATCAATTATTTCAAGCCAAAGTATTGTTTCGTCTGCTTCTTCCACCACGATTGAGATTTTTGAAATGAACTCTGCCAATGACCTGGCTCTACAAGCCGCGCGGTAGTTTGCTGCCACCGACATTGCCGATCTTAACAGCTGTTTGCCCATAACTTGAGCCTCAACTGACTTTGGCAACGACTTGAATAATACCACAACCTTGAGGCTAAAGGCCTTTGTTCTTGCACATAGTTCATCTGAATTCATGCCGAAATGAACCACCTGACCTGTCAAACACCAAAATTTCAAAGACCATAAATCCTTACAATTCATTGAGACCACAAGGCCCTTAAATGCCGAGTGATTTGCAGAAGCTGACTTACCAATGATAGGGCCAAAGGCCCTGGTAACTCAAAATCTCCAAATCACTCAATCACTAAATCATCAAATAAACCTGAGCGGGAAACGAGACTCGAACTCGCGACCCCGACCTTGGCAAGGTCGTGCTCTACCAACTGAGCTACTCCCGCGTGAGTGGTGTGTGAACTAAATTTGGAGTGCAAATTTAAGTCTGATTCCTAATTTTCCAAATTCAATCCCCAAATAGACAATTTCACGGTTTATAGCCGGTTTCGAAAGACATTTATTGCTTTACGGCAATACAGGAAATCTCCACATTGGCATCCTTAGGCAATCGGCTGACCTCCACCGTTTCACGGGCAGGAGGCTGATCGTTGAAATACTTTCCATAGATCTCATTTACCTTCGGAAAATTGTTCATGTCCTTCAGAAAAATCGAAGTCTTTACAATGTCCGAAAAATTCAACCCAGCAGCCTTCAAAACAGCTTCAACATTAAACATGACTTGTTTTGTTTCGACCTCAATGTCTTCTACAATCATTTTTCCTGATGATCGCTGTAAAGCAATTTGGCCACTGATGAAAACCATGTTACCTGTTTGTATAGCTTGGCTATATGGACCAATTGGCTCTGGTGCATTTTCAGAATAAACGACAGATTTTGACATGATTCTAGACTTTAAAAAATTAATTTAGCAGAATTCAAAAGTAATCATCGTCAACGATTAGAGAAAGGTATGAATATTTTAGTTATTGGTGATCAGGGAAACATGCAGGAGTGCAAACAGAAGTTTGGCGATAAGCACCAATACTCCTGGGTAAAAGAACATCGTGACGCGGAAAAGTATTTGCCCGGCAATGATCTTGTGTTCGACTTCATCATCGAAGAAGAACCTCATCAGTTTGAAATCTATGGTCAGCATGCAACGACCACTTTCCTTAATACATGTAAAATCAGCCTCGGAGAACTTGTACATCTCGTAGATGCTCCCTTTAACAATAGGATTTTCGGATTCAATGGCTTACCGACAATGTTCGACCGCGAATTGCTGGAAGTTTGTTTATGGAACCCGGAAGATGAACCAGAACTGAGATCAATTTGTGATCAGTTGAAGACAGATTTTCAGATTGTAGATGATCGCATTGGACTTGTTACTCCTCGGATCATTTGCATGATCGTTAACGAGGCGTACTTTGCTGCGCAAGACGGGACTGCTACACGCGCCGACATCGATATGGCGATGAAACTCGGTACCAACTATCCCTATGGCCCTTTCGAATGGGGTCAGCGTATCGGTATAAAACATATCTATGAATTGATCGAAGCGCTTTACGTCGATACTCAGGATGAACGTTATAAAATTTGTCCGTTGTTGAAAAAGGAGTACCTCAAAAATTGATCGTTCGAGAACCCGTCTGGGATTAAGTTATTGTTAAAACAACCCCTAACTGATCATTAAGAAGTAATTTAGCAGAACACATCAGGAAGTTGGAGCCCACGGTACCACCCATCGAACAAAATCGAACGGTATGGAGTAACATCCGAATCGGCCTATACATTCTAGGTGCCTTTCTACTTTTTCTGTTCGCGTTGGATCTGATGACGTCGTCACTCCAACATATGAAGAAGAACGTCGCGGAGACTATTCTCCTGGCCACGTCGAATCCCTTTACCGGACTCTTTATCGGATTGCTGATAACAGCGATGTTACAGAGCAGCTCAACTACCACATCTCTTGTCGTAGCACTGGTCGCATCCGGCGCGCTTACTATTGAAACAGCGATACCCATCATCATGGGTGCCAACATTGGAACAACAATTACCAGTACCATTGTATCGTTGGGCTTCATCAGTAGAAAAAAAGAGTTTCGACGGGCGGTTTCCGCCGGAACATATCATTACTTTTTCAATTTGCTCACGGCCATCATTCTTTTTCCACTGGAGTATTATTACGGTTTTCTATCTTCATTGTCAGAGTGGTTTGCAAATCTTGTATTTACACCAACCGTTGCCCCTGTTGAAAATTCGATCACACATTTTTGGGTAGGGTTTGGACCCTTGATCCATTACCTCGTGCAGGAACTGAATAGTCCTTTCATATTGGCATTCCTATCGCTGCTGATGCTGTTTGCATCGATCCTGATTTTCAGACGACTAATTTCAAATCTTCTAAAGGCAAAGTCACCGGAAGTATTCAGTCGTTTCTTCTTCAAAAATTCTCTTAAGTCGTTTTCGTGGGGACTTCTCACTACCGCAGCAATACGTTCAAGCACAATCACTACATCGGTCGTGGTGCCAATTGTTGCCAAGAAGATTGTAAGTCTGAAACAGGCGGCCCCATTCATCATGGGTGCTAATGTCGGAACAACAATCACTGCGTTCATCGCCGCGATGCTACAATCAAATTCATCCAGCGGCATCAGCATCGCCATCGCACACTTCCTGTTCAACTTTATCGGGGTAATGCTTTTCTTCCCGATTCCTGTACTCAGAAAACTTCCGATGGAGCTCGCCGAATGGCTTGGAAAACTCACGTTGAAATATCGGTTGGCTGGTTTCGTGTATATCCTTGTTGCCTTCTTCTTTTTGCCATTTTCACTGATATACTTTAATCAGGATTCTATCGAGGCGTTGACTTTGACCTTTCAAAGGGAAAGTACTCAGGGAAATTCAGAGTTCACGATTCAAACCAGGTTAAACCTCAGAACTTCGGTAGGCGAGTGGACACTTTACGAGGGGGAAGGCCATGGAGGTAAAGAAGAACCGTCTTTGATTTATCCCATATCGATCAGAAATGAAACCCTTTTTGTGGGCAAGCAGATGTTTCAGTTCAGTCAGACGGGCTTTTGCTGGGACGGCGAAGACGATCATGGCAAATTCAATTCCTGTCTCGAGAAGATTCTTCCGTTATATCAAACTTCCGGTCAGCAATTTGATTCCGTCTTTGTCTATGCATTCCGGTATGATATATCCAATGACTCTCTCGTTCACCGATATTACCTAAGTGCTCCCTTCAAGATCATGCTAAGGCATGAAATTATTGGCCCAGGCAATCAACGTACGCTTGAAAAATTGATTCGTTTCGAGCGCAGGTAGCCAGTCTGCAGATTTCAATTCTTATAATTATATTGCAAGACTAGAACCGTACTATTGTGCTGAAAGACACCGTATTAAAATTCCTCAAACTCGATAGCCTCGTAGAACATATAACCGGCTATGTGGAGACCCGAATCGAATTGATGAAGGTCGAGATGCAGGAAGAGGTTTCGAAGGTGCTTTCAAAAGCACTAGTGTTTGTTATGATCACGGCTGTGATGACGTTATTCATATTGTTATTCAGTATGGCGGTGGCCTATAAAATTGGCAACGCTATTGGTCAGTTTGGCGGATTTGGCATTGTTGCAGGCTTCTATTTTCTTATTGGACTTCTGACCTTCCTGTTCAGGGATTCCATCTCGGAGAAGCTTGAGAACAAACTACAGGATATCATGAAGAAGACAAAAAAAGATTAAGAGCTTGCCTGAATTTAACGACATGAAAATTGAATTAATTAAACGCTCTGCTAAGCACCGCGAACAGCTTGAAAAAGAAGTCGAACATATCTCGGTGCGAACACAAAATGCGATCACCAATGCCCTTATTATAGGGGGCACATTGGCGGCGGCGTATCTGATGGTTCGTGTTGTTACGGGATCCTCAAAATCCAAAACAAAAGCATCAAAAATAAATCTGGTACGAGCTTCTGTTACGCCGGAGCGCATTGTTGATGAAGAACCGTCATCTCCCGGAATCATGTCGCAGATTGGAAGTGCGCTCGCAAGTCAGGCTACAATGTTCCTATTGAGTATTGCAAAGGAGAAGCTTTCCGAATATCTGCAATCGCCGGCAGAAAAGCCTGTTAAGGAAAATGAGCCTGCTTAAAGCCCTTTCCGAATCCCGCAAACAGGGGAAAAAATCAATTGCCATTCTTGTTGATCCGGATAAGGTACAAGATACCACAAGACTTCGCCAGCTTGTCGATCTGGCGAGCGAGAACTGTGTTGATTACTTCTTTGTTGGAGGAAGCCTTATCACAACGGCTAATCTATCGGCAGTCATTCGCATGATCAAAGAAAATGTAGCAATACCGGTAGTATTGTTCCCTGGTAATGCGATGCAGGTTGATCCGACAGCGGATGCAATCCTTTTCCTGTCATTGATATCCGGTCGCAATCCTGAGTTGCTCATTGGACAACATGTTATTGCTGCACCCGCGATCAGAAATTCAAATCTTGAGGTAATACCTACGGGATATATATTGATCAATTCGGGCCGAACCACTTCGGTAGCATACATCAGCAATACCACACCTATCCCGGACGATAAATATTCTCTCGCAGCCTGCACAGCAATGGCAGGAGAAATGCTCGGGCTTCAGGCGATTTACCTCGACGCAGGAAGTGGCGCGGAAAAAGAGATCACTTCTAAAATGATCGCTACGGTTCGTAAATCTGTGAATGTTCCATTGATGGTTGGCGGAGGAATCAATACAAGTCAGAAAGCAATGACCGCATTTGAAGCCGGTGCTGATATGATTATCATCGGTAACGCGCTGGAGAAGAATCCGCAGCTGCTTATTGAGATCGCTGATAAGGTGTATGAACTCAATCAGAGTATAGAGGCGAGGAAGTAGATCTACTTCGGAATAATCAATAAATCAGCAATCAATATTTCAACAGTCAAGTATCGAAACCAGAGGTTTCGTTTAATATTCAATAATATCAATAATCTATAAGTCAATAATCAAGATGGAGGAGGGCAGTTTTTTTGCTCGGTGGCTTTAACATAAAAAAAGCCGCCTGAAGGGCGGCCTTTTTTTATCTCATACCAAGTTCATTAGAACAGCATTTCGTTCGGAGGTGTTATGCCTTTCAATCGCAGATATACTGTTGTCTGTCCGCGATGATGAGTTTGATGCTCGAATACTTTCGACAAAGCAAGTCCTTTGGTGATATCCATATCGAATACTTTTATTTTATCAGGCATTTGTTGGTCGTTCATGCCTTTCACACCAGCGATTATAAAGTCGTAGCCCTCCGTGACAGCTTTAGTCAGCGCTGCTTTGGTGTTATACTGATCTGACTTTTCAAGCGATCCAAAAGTCACTGTTGTGGTTTTACCAGTAGCGGCTGATCCAAGAACATAGAGACCTTCAGTAAGATGAAGAAACTGCTGACCAAAAGTCCGCATTTCAGGAGTAGGTTTGAAAGCAATGGCTTCGTCTGTCGAAACTTTAAGATACTCCAGGCTGTAGGCTTTCGCACGTTCCCAATCGGCGACAAGTTGTTTTACCTGTTCCGTAGATGGTGGTTCGCTCTCAATTGATTTAAAAGAGAAGCTAACCGAAGAA
The DNA here is from genome assembly GCA_039916665.1 of Chryseolinea sp. GTDB lineage: Bacteria > Bacteroidota > Bacteroidia > Cytophagales > Cyclobacteriaceae > Chryseolinea. The sequence continues at coordinate 78,110 of JBDSKX010000058.1, forward strand.
ATGATGGTCAATAAAAAGATCGTGATAGTCCGGGTGGTGGTTTTCATGAATTTGGGTTTTTGATTGCGCTAAAGTTAATGAGCTGCCGATGGTCATCCTAAAAATGTTCTTGTTATCTGATCCGGGCTTGTGTTATTTTAGAATGAATTAACTGACTATGACAAATCGAACATTGCTTTTCCTCTTGCTTTTAATGCTTTTCAAGCAATGCAAACCTGTTGAGAAAGAACAAACCACAACTATGCTTACTGACCCACATTCATTTTCAATACCTACAGATGCCCAGGTAACTCATTTGAAATGGGAGGCGTCAGTCAACTTTGATACAAAAATCATTAAAGCGACCGCCACGTGGCAAATCAAAACTGCGCCTGACGCGGATCTGCTTACGCTGGATACCAAAGGATTAAAGATTCTCAAGGTCACTTTAAATGAATCTCAACCTGCTGAATTCAGGCTCGCGGATCCAGATTCATTGCTGGGCCAGGCGTTAGCTATTTTGATTCATCCCGACACGAAACAAGTAAACATCAACTACGAAACATCGCCGGACGCTGAGGCAGTTCAATGGCTCAAACCATCACAGACCGCAGGCAAGAAAGAACCATTCCTGTTCACACAGTCGGAGGCTATCCTTGCACGCAGCTGGATACCCTGCCAGGATTCACCCGGAATCAAATTTACCTATGAGGCAGACATCACAGTCCCACCAAATATGTTACCCCTCATGAGCGCCTCTAATCCTCAGGAAAAAAATGACAAAGGCATCTATCACTTCGAGATGAAACAACCCATCTCGTCATATCTGCTAGCCCTGGCTGTTGGCGACATTGCTTTTCATCCGATCAGCGCAAGGAGCGGAATCTATGCTGAACCTTCAGTCCTTGAGACAGCAGCATGGGAGTTAGCAGATCTTGAAAAAATGATCGCCGGAGCAGAGGCACTCTACGGACCTTATGCATGGGACAGGTACGATATCATTATTCTGCCGCCAAGTTTCCCATTTGGTGGAATGGAAAATCCCAGGCTGACATTTGCAACGCCTACGATACTGGCCGGCGACAGATCGCTTACTTCACTTGTAGCACACGAACTTGCCCATAGCTGGTCTGGTAACCTCGTTACCAATGCGACATGGAACGACTTCTGGCTTAATGAAGGTTTTACAGTCTATTTCGAAAACAGGATCATGGAGAAATTGTACGGACGCGACTTCGCCGAAATGCAGGCTACACTTGCGTTTCAGGATCTGAAGGCCAACATCATTGAATTAACGGAAGCCGGTCATCCTGAAGACACAAAACTTAAATTGACCCTTGAGGGAAGAAATCCCGACGAGGGTGTCACCGAAATTGCTTATAACAAAGGCTATTTCTTTCTTCGTTCTATCGAAGAAAAATTCGGGCGTGACAAGTTTGATGATTTCCTTAAACACTATTTCAGTTCGAATGCGTTTAAGGCAATGACCACTGATTCTTTTATATCAACGACCAAAAGTTACTATAAAACACAGTTCAATATTGATCTTGATGATAACCTCTTCAATAAATGGATTTTCACGGCAGGGCTACCTGACGATTGTCCAACTCCGGTTTCAACAAAGTTCAAAGTAATTGATAAAGCATTAAAAAGCTGGGACACTGAAGGACGAATTGAACCGATCATCGCGAAAGAATGGAGCACACAGGAATGGCTGCACTTCATCAAGAACCTTCCGGAACCATTAACACTGCAACAAATGACGGCGCTTGACAAGTTTGGAAAGTTCACCAAATCAGGAAACGCCGAGATCGTTAGTGCGTGGATGGTACTTGCTATCAAAAACAAATACGCTGTTGCCTATCCGCGACTCGAACAATTCCTGGTCAATACTGGACGCCGTAAATTCCTTTCGCCTTTGTACGGTGAGATGATGAAAACGCCAGAAGGAAAATCGATGGCTATTGAAATCTATAAAAAGGCGCGTCCCAACTATCACTTTGTCGCGACCAATACCTTCGATCAAATCATCCATTGACAATCAGAATCAATCATGGCGATATTTAAGAAACTCAAGGCAGCTTTTAATGTGATGCAAAGCCTCGATCTCGAAAAGATCGGCAAGCTTTCGGCAAAGGTTGATCTGAATAAAATGATCGGTCTCGTTAGCAGCATGAAAGACGAAGACTTGCATAAGCTTATCAAGTTCATGGAGTCTGGTCAGAAGAAACACGAGTTTCCTGAAATAAATGGTGACTTCTATGACCTTCACGAAATACTGACGCCAGAGGAAAAAGAAATTCAACTGCAGGTTCGCGAGTTCATGCTAAAAGAAATCAAACCCATCGCCAATACTTATTGGTTGAAGGATGAGTTCCCGCACCAGATCATACCTGAGTTTGCCAAGCTGAACATCTGTGGCCTTACATACAAAGGTTATGGATGTCCTGGAAAATCTTCATTGCTGGAGGGCTTTCTGGCTATGGAAATGGCTCGCGTTGATTGCTCAACATCAACCTTTTTTGGAGTTCAGAGTGGGCTTGCCATGGGGTCGATCTACTACTGTGGATCAGAAGAACAAAAACAGAAGTGGCTACCGTCGATGCAAAAAATGGAACTCATCGGCGCCTTTGGTTTAACGGAACCGGAAGTCGGTTCAGGCGTTGCCGGCGGACTCACCTGCACCTGCAAACGCCAGGGCGACCGTTGGATTCTGAATGGTCAGAAAAAATGGATTGGCAATGCAACATTTGCAGATCTGATCGTCATATGGGCGCGTGACCTTGACGATGGAAATGTAAAAGGCTTCGTTGTTGAAAAGAATTTCACTGGCTTTAAAGCAGAAAAAATTAGAGGTAAGATGGCTCTGCGCATTGTGCAGAATGCATTGATCACGCTCACCAATTGTGAACTCCCTGAAGCGAACCGATTACAGCAAGCAAATTCCTTTAAAGACACCGCGCAGGTCCTTCGCATGACGCGCGCTGGTGTGGCGTGGCAAGCCGTCGGTTGTGCTCGTGGCGCGTATGAAAGTGCATTGCAATACACGAACGAACGTAGACAGTTTGGACGTTCTATCAATAGCTTTCAAATGGTTCAGGATCTGCTTGTCATGATGCTAAGTAACCTTACGGCTATGCAAACTATGGTTTGCCGCCTTTCACAATTACAAGACAGTGGCAAGCTTACTGATGAGCACGCTTCATTGGCTAAAGTCTTTTGCACACTTCGCACCAGAGATATTGTAAGTCATGCCCGCGAGCTCTTTGGAGGAAATGGGATTTTAATAGAGCACGATATTGCCAGATTTGTTGCCGATGCCGAAGCGATCTATTCTTATGAAGGAACCAAAGAAATTAACACGCTAATTGTAGGTCGTGCGATTACTGGTCATAGTGCTTTTGTTTGATGACGATAGTGTGTCAGATATTTATCATTTCGTTTTCAGTACTCGAATCCTAATCAGATCTTAAATTGCGTTGTCCGATTGTGCGCAGGAGGAAGCGTTCATAGAATGACTGGTCTTGGACCGTCTTGCCATTTACACTAGGTATTAGGACCACGGGTTCTCTCCCTCAGAATAGCGATCAATTGAGTCTCAACTCTGATTTCATTCCCCTTAATTGATTGAGCAGCGCTTCCTGCCAGGTGAGGTCTGCGTCCCACTTTGTACCCAGAAATACATTCTGTGAGTCAATATGTTTGAAGTAGAATTTATATATCGGCGTATTGGATGAAATATTCTTCAGCTGTTGTTGCGCAGCAGGATACGTAACCGACACAAGCGCACTTTCTGATTTACTCATGTCATATCCAAGAAGCTCCTTCGCGACACCATCTCGTGTTTTTACAACGCACAAGACGTAAAGTAATCCCTGCTTGCGCATTTCCTTTTCTGACATACCCGGATCGGTCAGCTTGAACTTCAAAGAATAATTAGCATTGAATATCTCCTCCAGTTCTTTGTCCACCATTTCATTACCTGTTTTGGGCACGGCGAGAGGATCGACCTTAGCATCTATCGCAAAAAATTCATTCCGTTTGCCAAGAATAGGATTTACGATCAGGGACGTTTCAGCTTGACCATTTATCAATAGATTTAGCTTCCTTTGTTGACTAGATACCGTTCGGTACATGTCCTTAAGCACCTCGGTTAAAATGCTATTCGACGAAGACCACGCCTTTTGGCTATTATCGATCACTGATTCTTTCCCATTAAATGCGGTAATGGAAATACGATAACCTGATTCACTTTTCTCTATAAACGCAATGTTGGTTATCTCGCGCTTGTTCAGATAATCACCAAATGCACGCGCGACATCCTTGCCTGCAGTAAGCATGTCGGCTTCGAAGTAGACAACGCCATCTATACCAGTCCGCTGAAAATATTCTTGTGAATCTTTAAGTTCCTTTTCTGTAAGTGTGTAATCATAGAACACCGCAGTTCTCGTACTTAATAGTTTGTCGGGAAAGCCGCCCTTCATATCCATTTGCTCAATCCACTGCTTTGTGTCTATGACAAATTGAGCCTGCAGATTAGCACACGACAATAGCAGCACAAAACAGACCTGTCCAACATGAAATTTTGAAAACATACGACCTGACAGCATCATGATGTAACGAAGGTAGCTACAAATCTATATTCAAATCCCGATAAAAAAGCCTGATTCATTCGATTTCAGATCAAATGTTATCAAGTCCGGACAAGAGGAGTCCGTTGCCCGCCCGGAACTGAGCTCAAACCTGTAGTGATGCAAGGGACAAACAATCTCTCCCATAAAATTCACAATACCTTTGCTCAATGATTCACCGTGATGCGAGCACGCATCCTGAACCGCATAGAATTGCCCTTGGTGCATCGACAGACAAATGCGCTTGGTATTCACTATAAGCAATTGAGGTTTGTGTTCTTTGATCCTCGCCCGAGCTTCACTTTCACTCTCAAATAATTTCAACCACTCCATTTAAATTGAATTTGTGGCATTGTACTTAATCTCTATCTTGTTTCTTTCAAATTAACTAAACCTATGCCGAATTTCTACAGCGTTGTCGCTATGACTTTGCTTTCGATTGCATCAAT
>JBDSKX010000059.1:0-4831 GCA_039916665.1 Chryseolinea sp.
AGTCAATAATCAATAAAGTCAATGTTCATGATGGAGTAGATCCAGTGTATTTAATTTGCGTTGTGAAGCTAAATCCAAGTCGGTTACGGAGGCAAGTCCTGATTTTGATTGTTTTTCGCGGTCAAAATGCTCTTGGCGAAAATTCCAATCAATTGTTGATTCTCCTCCAACAGTGCCGCCGGGCCGCCAACGTCCATCTTCGCAAGAATGATCTTAAGGCATGCTCTGGTTTCCTTCAGCTCCTTCAAACTTATTTTCATTTTATGAATGAAGTCACTTCTTGATTCTGCTCCTTGAGCTTCTCCGTAGTTTAATGCCGGAGCAAGTCCGCAACGAACAAGTTGTCCGGCGATGTAATTGCCAGATCTCGTTGATGGCAGCGCTTCTACGATGTCAATCAAATTCGCGCAGTATTTTACCAAACGATCTTCTAGATCGTATTTTCGTTCACGAACAGACATATAATGGCTTTCGGTTGACCAAATGTAACAGACACACGAACTTCTGAGCTGCGGTCTACCATTCTGTCAGGTTAATAGAACACATTGTTGCGGGCAGGCACCGACTTGAATAAGCGACAATAAAAAAACTGGGTCTAGTCCATCATGAACATTGACTTTATTGATTTATTGACTGTTGATTATTCACCTTCTGTCACAAAGCAATCTCATACATTGACAAATGGCCCTACAGTATCCCACCCCAATAAAAGAGACTGGGCCTAGTCCATCAGGAACATTGACCTTATTGATTTATTGACTGTTGATTATTCCCGTTCTGTCACAAAGCAATCTCATATTGACAAATGGCCCTACAGTATCCCACCCCAATAAAAAAAACCGGGTCTGGTCCATCGTGAACATTGACCTTATTGATTTATTGACTGTTGATTATTGGAGGACGTTAGTCCTACCTAATCACATCATTACATCAGCATTTGTGGATAAACGTAATTCTGTAGCTCCGCTGTTCCGGGCAAAATATCTTTCCACTGATCTGACGCAAACTTAAGGACAGCAAGTCCTGCCGGAGGCATTTCGCCAATTTCAGATTTCGTCAATGATTCAGCGAGATAAGAGATTACCGGATTGTGTCCGATGCAAAGTATGATTTGTTCGTCATCATTGAACTGGGTAATGAATTCAAAAAATGTGCGTGTAGACGCATCGTAGAGTTCATCATGTTCATCGATCTTTTCGCCTTCGATCTTCATGGATTCGGCCAATACAACTGCGGTTGATCGCGCGCGGGAAGCTGAGCTACAATGAACGGCATCAAACTTCGTATTCTCTTTCAGGAGATATGCACCCATAAGTGATGCTTCACGGACGCCTCGCTGGGTGAGCTCTCTCTCTCTGTCGTGTTGACCCATTTGCTTTTCAGCACTTTCCGCATGACGCAATAGATATAAATAACGTGGCATATGTTTGGCAACAATCTTCTTCTATTCAACCGATTGTGTTACCAATATTACTAACCTGATTCAAAAAAGTTTAAGGTTGTTCTAAAAATCTGCTAATCAGGTGAACATCAGTATCTAAATCTGGTTTGAAACAAATGCATTCTCGACGTGTTTAGAGGTACCCGGACTAAGTTCAATCTTGCCTTTTAAAAAATTTAGTGATATTTGGAGCCCTTTGAAAGGGATGTAAGATGTCAAAAAACCTCGTAATAGTTGAATCACCCGCGAAAGCGAAAACGATTGAAGGATACCTGGGAAAGGATTTCAAGGTAACATCCAGCATGGGTCACATTCGTGATCTTCCGAAAGGAAGTGGTGCTATTGATGTAGAGAATGACTTCGAACCGACGTACGAAATCAGTCCCGATAAAAAGGAAATCATATCAAAGTTGAGAAAGATGTCGGAGGAAGCCGAAATGGTTTACCTGGCTTCCGATGAGGACCGCGAGGGAGAAGCGATTTCCTGGCATTTAAAAGAGGCGTTGGATCTTAGCGACGCGAAAACACGACGAATCGTTTTTACAGAGATCACCAAAAAAGCAATCCTCAACGCGCTGGAGAACCCGCGTGGAATAGATATAGATCTTGTTAACGCACAACAAGCGCGGCGTGTACTCGATAGGTTGGTTGGCTATGAGTTGTCACCGATACTTTGGAAGAAGATCGCCACCGGTTTATCTGCCGGTCGTGTTCAATCGGTCGCCGTAAGACTTGTCGTCGAACGAGAACGTGAGGTCAATGACTTTAAATCGAAATCGTCATTTAAGGTAAATGCGTTGTTTGATGTTGGCAAAGGCAAAACCGTCACTGCGGAATTATCAGAACGATTCGATACAGAAGAAGAGGCGATGGCGTTTCTTGAGACGTGTAGAAATGCGTCTTTCTCTATTACTGATATAATTACCAAGCCTTCCAAAAGAACACCTGCACCTCCGTTTACAACCTCCACGCTACAGCAGGAAGCGGCAAGAAAGCTGGGCTTCTCGGTTATTCAGACCATGATGGTTGCGCAAAAACTTTATGAAGCTGGTAAAATCAGTTACATGCGTACGGATTCTGTTAACCTTTCAGACGAAGCACGGACGGGAGCGATGCGCCAGATAGAAAGTGCATTTGGTAAGGAATTTGGACAACCGCGACAATTTAAAACAAAGTCATCGAATGCACAGGAAGCTCACGAGGCGATCAGACCAACTGATTTTTCAGTGATGGATCCGGGTATGGACCGAAATGGTCTCAGACTTTATGAACTCATCTGGAAGCGTGCGATCGCATCGCAGATGGCCGACGCAGAACTTGAAAAGACGACTGCCACAATCGGTATTTCGACATCATCTAAAACACTTATTGCTTCTGGAGAAGTCATCAAGTTCGAAGGATTTCTGAAAGTGTATATGGAGTCGGGAGATGAAGACGACGACGAAGACAACAGCAAAGTTTTGCCACCACTTTCAGTAGGCCAGACGTTATTGTTGGAACAGCTTGTCGCCAAACAGATATTTTCGCGACATCCTCCAAGATATACGGAAGCAAGTCTTGTTAAAAAACTTGAAGAACTTGGGATTGGGCGACCTTCCACATATGCGCCGACGATCACCACTGTTCAGAAAAGGGGATATGTAGTAAAAGAGATTCGTGAGGGTGTTGAAAGGAAGTACACGGTGCTCACGTTGAAGGACAAGGAGATCACAAAAATTGGTGAGACTGAAATCACGGGTGCTGAGAAGAACAAATTGTTCCCGACCAATACCGCGATGATTGTAAACGACTTTCTGCTCGAACATTTTCCGGATGTAACGGACTATTCATTCACCTCAGACATAGAACAGGAGTTTGACGAGATCGCAGAAGGCAAGCTCAATTGGAAGAAAATGATCCATAATTTTTATGGACCATTTCATAAAAAAGTTACGATCACCGAAAAGGTTGAACGCTCTTCTGTGGGTAAGAGCCGCGAGCTGGGCGTTGATGCGAAAACCGGATTTAACGTTTATGCGAAACTCGGTAAGTATGGTGCCTATGTTCAAATTGGTGAAAACCCTGACGACAACGGTGGGGCTAAGCCCAAGTTTGCCAGTCTGCGTAACGGACAGTTTATTGAGAATTTAACGCTGGCCGACGCGATGGAACTCTTTAAAATGCCGCGCGACCTGGGGCAGTTTGAAGAAAAACCAGTTGTTGTTAACATCGGCCGCTTTGGTCCGTATGTAGTCCACGACAAGAAATTTGTTTCGATACCAAAGGATCTTGATTCCTACGCAATACCATTGGAGAAGGCAGTCGAACTGATAGAGGCGAAGCGTATTTTAGATGCTAACCGTACAATAAAATCGTTCTCCGAAAACCCGGATATCCAGATTTTAAACGGTCGGTTCGGGCCCTATATTAAAGCCGGAAAGAAGAACGTGAAGATCCCGAAAGGGAAGGAGCCGGCATCGCTGACATTAGAAGAATGCGTGACGCTGGCAGCCAACGCACCCGAGAAACGTGGAAGGTTTGCTGTGCGCAAGAAAGTTGAGTCAGACGTTCCGGTTGCACCCGAAGAGCCTAAGAAAAAAGCAGCCAGGAAAACCGCTGCGAAAAAAACTTCAGCGAAGAAGACAGCAGCCAAAAAAGCTCCCGCGAAAAAGAAAAAGTAGTTAAGGGCATTCTGGTGTCTAGCGAGTAAATTTTGTAAACATCCGTGACATGGGCGATCCAGCCTGAAGCTCTGGACGACCAGATATGCGAAGCGTGCTGCCCTTGCAGCTATCGTGAATGACTATACATGCAAAAGTATCGATTACTTTCAACGTGTTTGACAACGGCCTCGTTACGTCCAGAGGGCAATGTGATTAAGTTAAGAGACGACAAGAGATTCAATGCTGCTGGTTGTCAGGTTGCGCTGAAAATCCAAATTTCGATCGGGGAACCAAAACACATATAGGATAAGGTAGCGAGCCTTTTCGGGGCGCAACATGGGTAGCAAAAACGAACGAATAAAATTCCCGAGTCCGGTAGGACAATGTCATTAAGTAAGACATGAAATTTGATTTGAATGTTTAGCATGATGGTTTGCTTTGGCATAAAGAATCACCCCGAACGTAGACCAACATTACGTCCCTTCGGACAATGTCACTAAGTTAAGACACGAAAATTTGTTTGGATGTTTAGCATGACAAGGACAAAATTGCCATAGTCCCGGTGTAAAATTTATGTTTTAGTAGTGAATTTGATTTGGCACATCGATTTCCAAATTTCTACCTTAACTTAATGACATTGCCCTGCGGGACTTGGGTAGGTCGCGTTACATTGTGCTAACCCACATTACACGCCAATGCGCTAGGCTTGAATTAATTTGTCTCTTAACTTCATGACGCCAATACGGAC
>JBDSKX010000060.1:0-106406 GCA_039916665.1 Chryseolinea sp.
ACCAAACTTCCGAGTAAAGGTTGGTAAGTATTATACGCGAGTTGAGGCACAGAAGGATCTTCTTGACGTGAAAAAATTGTTTCCGGGCGCGATTATCATTCCGGATAAGGTGTCAATTAATTAGGAAGTACACATAGTGTAGTGGATTGGGAGAGTGAAGGAAGTCTTTTAGATATTTCTTTTTTTAGATTATTGCACGGCGGTGGGCAGCTCTTTTTAGTTTGGTCGCCCTGGCTTGCAGAAAAATAAATCCAAAAAACGCGGAGCCGCACGGAGGAATACATTTTCAGTGCGTACTCTCCATTTCTGTCCTCGATTTACGTTTATCAGGCAACTTCGATTCTAAGGCAGGAGACCACGGAGCGATGTGACTGCTTCGTAATCACTCCGACTGGCGATGGGTGAGTTTATTGCACGCTCTATACTTTCACAACAAAGGCGTTTGGAGAATATCGCTTTGTCCTGAAGGGTAATGTCATTAAGTTAAGAGAGGCAAATTTTTGATATCCAAACCCATTCCAAAGTCCGATAAACTGATTTCGTTAACATTGCCGTGTTGGACTTTCCAGATCAACCTTCCCTTATTTTTAGTATCGAATTATTTATGAATTCTCTTTCCAGGGTTGCTTTGGTTTGATTGAATGCTTTTTCCAAATATGTGATCGCCTCATCGGATTTGTTCTCGCACGCGTATAGCTTTCCCAATGTAGCATTCAGCAAATAATAGTTTCTCATGTAGGGCTGTTGCTCCAGTTGATTGAGGGTGTAAAAACAAGTTTCCTTTTCTCCCGAGTAGTAGCATGCGATCGCATAACTAAGTTCGACAAATGGATTTGAGTTGTCCACAAGCAAAGTTGAATACAATTTGCGTATTGACACCCAATCGGTTTCGTCGAAGCTATTGGCTAAGCAATGCAGATGTGCAATACATGCTTCAATATGAAATTTGGAGAGTGTTTCAGACCTTGATTGCTTCAGGTAATAATTGGCTAATGTAATGAGGTCACTACTCCAATGACTTCTATCCTGGTGTTCGAGATCAACCAATTCGCCCGCTGTATTGAATCGCGACTTAAATCGTGCGGCATGAAATAACATCAACGAATAAAGCGAAAATGTCTCGTGGTCGAACAGATCACAATCCAGCAAAGATTTTGTTAGCAGCAAGGCCTCTTCGCACAAATCTTCCCGTACCAAATCATTTCCGTGAGATGTTTTATAACCTTCGTTGAACACGAGATAGATTACCTTATGAACGGTTGAAAGTCTAGGCCTTAATCCTGAATTGGACGGAACTGACAAAAATATTTCATCCCGCTGAATCTTATCCCGCGCGCGAACCAACATTTTATCTACACCATCGATGGTCATTGCCAGTACTTTCGCGATGGCCTCCACTTTCAGATTGATAACATACTTCAGCGTAATGACCACCTGTACCTTGGGAGATAAATCGGGATGCGCGCAGGCAAAAAGTAGCTTCAGTTGCTGGTCATCCAATATGGATTCTGAGAAATCATTCGTTGCGGTAGCCAGCTCGTGTTCTCCAGCAAGTTTAGTAAGCCTGGATTTTTCCTTTATTTCATTCAAAGCATGGTTTCGACAAACCCGATACAACCATCCGGGTGCATTGAGCGGAATGCCATTGTCGCGCCAATCAACGATCGCCCTTGAAAAAGATTCTTGAACGATGTCTTCGACATGTTCAAGATCGATGTTCCTGAAAGCATAGGCAAGGGATGCCACCATTTTTCCAAAGTGTGACTTATAAAGACGCTCAACCTTCTCATTCACTGAATTCAATCTCAATCCATTTTCACAAGCTGTCTGACTTCGCGAACTGCAAATCCTGCCATCACCATGGGGCAGGATTGAGCAATTGAAACTGCCTGTTCGATATTCTCTGCCCATATCAAATCAAATCCACTGATTCCTTCCTTCGCTTCAATGAATGGTCCATCGGATTGCACTTCGTCTTGCGTGACGTACTTGCCGGAAACAAACAAGGGCTGTCCCATGATGTATTGTCCGGAGTCGTTAAGCGTTTTCAACCAGGGTAGCATGTCTGGTGATCTTGCAAAGCGTTCTTCAGCAGTAAACTGACCGATCCTCTTCAGATCTTCACGCACGATTAATAAGAACTTTTCCATAACTCATGTTAATATTTAAAAATATAAAGATAATCCAGCTGTCGATTTGAAATCAGTTCTTTGAAAGTTAAAACTCGTTCATGCCTAAAGACATTTTGGACCTTTGATTCCGTACACTGTTTCATTCCTTAATTGAATATTTCGGTTTAACTGTACTGGCGAACCTCCAGACTTAGAAATTTGGAATGATGCCGGGGGTTGCATGCAGCATTAGATCACTACCCGCACATCAGATTACCATGGAGAGCTCCAGATCGTATGCTTAATGTATTGACTAATACTTTATTGTCTTCCCACGCACTTCTAAGTTTACGATCCTTAACCTCGTCCAATTTAGGTGCTTACATGCAGCTCCGAGGTAATTATATAATTTGATTTCAATGTTTGAGGTTATCAGTGGTTCTCTTTTCTTAGTCGAGAAAATGATATGCATGAAATTTTGTACGAGTGATTGTGACATAACAGTAGATTTTCGTTGCCACAATTTGTTCCTGTGAGTGTGTTTTTCAATGAAGGTGTTATTTTAATCGGGGAAAAAGGGAGATGGGATTTGTGTGTGCCATGTCTTGGGGCGAGTGCTGAAAGGCCGACCCTTTCAGGGTCATGAAAAATACTGTACACTAACCCAGGGTAGCCTCCGACTTTGTCGTCGGCGACCCTGGGCTACCAAGTGTTGTCCTTTCAGGACAAAGCGCCATTAATCATCACAAGCGATTTCCTTTCGACAAAACAATTGCCAAGAGTTATGTATCCAAATGATAAATCAGAACTCTTAGCATTAACCAAACATCATTGATCCTCAATTCAAAATTTCCATTGCACATGGGAGCGCAGATTTTCAGCATGTTCAAGAATTTTGATGCTGGGAAGAACATTCAGGAGCTTGCCAGAGAACATGCCATCTCGAAGGCCACCATCTACAACTGAAAGGCAAAATATGGCGGCATGGGGATGAGCGATCTCATGTTTCTAATTGATTCTGTTTGGACTAAGTTTTTCTATTGCGACAGGCACTGTCCTGAAAGGACAACACTTGTCAGCCCAGGGTCGCCGGCGACGAAGTCGGAGGCTACCCTGGGTAAATGTGCCGCAGTTTTCGGGACCCTGTAAGGGTCGGCCTTTCACCACACGCCCAAATTCCGACGCTTCCGATTTCAGCAAACACGTTTAAAAGACTCCATTATATCGACATCAATCCCACACGTACCTCTCATCATATGCGACGTCATTAGACGACAACAATTTTCATAGTCAGAAATTAACAGGATAGACAGGATATCAGCAATGTTCTGGTCACGAAGTAGTGAGAATTTTGTCGTGGTGATGCTCTGAATTGTCAAATAGTTGAATCTGAATATCGTAATGACTGCTAAGGCACGCGAAAATAGTGTCGAATGAAATTGTCTCGTAGCGGCGTCCGTTCTTGTGGCGCCCTTTTATTTCCGCTTAAATATTTGATTCCTGTATCCTATTGAATAACTTCTATTAGTTTACCAGAAATATCGCCGTGGGAATGAGATGTTGCTTGATGCTGATTTGCGCCCCTTTTCTGATGCAAGCTCAGAATCTTGTGCCCAATCCAGGGTTCGAAAACTATCGGGAGTTACCCTGTGATCTGAATGCCTACCCGCTTCAAACCGTATTGCAAGATTGGTTTCAGCCACTTATCACTACGACCGACTATTGGAATACGGATGCTGTGATGGGTTGTGAAATGAATCCCGCATCTGTCGGCGAATCACCCCGAACCGGAAACGGACTCATCGGAATTATTATTGCCGACGTTCTTAACAATGCGGGAAAGCTTAAGCGATTTAAATATCAGGAGTACGCTGCAATAAAACTTCAATCTCCATTGCAAGAGCAAAAGTTCTACTATGCAGAATACTACGCTCGTGTGAAATCAAGAGAATTTGCATCCAACGCTCCGATAGTGAGATCCAATCACCTCGGCATGGCATTTACTGATTCTTTGATTTATCGAACATCAATATTTGACACAGCAAGAATGATATCGCTCAATGCTCAAGTTGAATCACAGGAAGCAATTGATGCTGAGTGGAAAAAGGTTAGTGGATGTTTTCTGGCGGATAAGTCGGCTGACTATATGTACATCGGAAATTTCAAAAATATTAACCAGGCAAAAATCGAAGGCAATCTTCCGATCGGCAAAGAAGGTTATGCATACTACTTCATCGATGACGTACTGGTCGAACAGTTGCACTACGATCTAAGCGCTATTCCCAAAGACCTAACCTTTTGCGATGAGCGTGGTCTTGGAGAACTTAATGCATCCGTGGGAGGCGCGCTGGGATATTTATGGGACGACGGTAGCACATCACCATTCCGAAAAGTCCCCGTGGCTGACAACACGCAGTACTTTGTCGATATTCAGTTTAGTGAATGCACATTCAGACACACGTTTAATCTTAAAAATATTCCGGGCATTGAACTCGGTGTCGACTCTACCTTGTGCGCAGGCGAAACAATCCTGTTGTCGAACCAGGTAGTAGGTTCGGATATTATCTGGAGTGACGGCTCCACTGACAGCGTAAAACTCGTCACAACGTCCGGTACATACACCGCCAAGACCAATGATGCGGACTGTGTTTTAGAAGACGCGGTCGACATTAAGTTCATTGAATGTCCGGGATTTCTTCCGAACGTTATCACTCCCAATGAAGACAACTACAATCAAAGACTAATTTTTGAGAACATCGGAAATCGCAGTTGGTCACTGGAAGTCTTCAACAATTGGGGACAGGAAGTGTATACCGCTGCCAACTACAAAAATGATTGGGATGGTAACAACCTTCCCGATGGAGTTTACTATTATAAACTCTCGTCAGATCAACTCAAGAAAGAAGTTAAGGGGTGGATCAAGATCATTAACTGAGATAGAGCAACTGATGAGCCATGACTATTCCACAGCGCTCAACGAATTAATCCATCCCGCAATTTTTAATGCTTCTTCCTTCGGAACTTGCGGCATTGGCGCCATTGGTGTTTCATGTTCAGGCCAGTTCTTTGGCTCCGGGCTATAAATGAGCTGAACGATTCTTTCGTTGTTGTACTTACGCTTGGCGATGTCGGTGAATGCAGGACCAACCTGGCGCTTGCTGGTTTGATGACAAGCAGTACAAGTGTTTTTAACCAAAAGCGGTTCTACTTCAGCATACGTTAGTGTTTTCGTCATCGAAGCGGTTGATTTTACGGGTGCTGCTTTTACTGGCGCAACTGCCTTCATCGGAACCGAACGTTTCGTGCTCAATTCTGAAGGCAACAGTTTTGTACCCTGATCCTGGAAATTGTTAAGTGTGTAATAAGCTGTTGGATGCAGGACCGGAAGCCCCGATGCAGAACGTATACCCGATACGTTGATCTCATGCAAATAATATTGCCTGATGTTATCAATGACCAGTCTTACTTTCTTTCCGTCTTCAGATACTTTCACACCTTTGATAGCAAGCTTTTCCTCATTCACCGTCGGACTTCCATAAACAGGATGATACTTGTAGATATAACTGCGTCCTACGTATGAATCGAGAACCTCTGCAGTTTTTTTATCGACTGGTAGCGTAAACTCAATTTCAAAACCATCTGGCATAGCGCTGACAGTTTTCATTTCCATCGGGACTTTGCCCGTCCAGACCAGGCGTTGCAAGCCAGAAGTCATTGTCCCCGCAGAACCCCAGCCACGGTTGGTGAGCCCGGCAAACATCGAACCATCATGGCCCCAATTCATTCTCAGTACACCAGATTGAAACCCTGATCTGAAATCAAACGCAACACCCTGATATTCCCCTTTCACTTTCTCCATCACTACGCGCATGATCTTGCTTTGACCTTGATCGCCAACAAAAACCTGACCCGCGAAAGGCCCAAACTTTCCGGCAGTTTCATCAACGACGATTTCAGAGTTTGATATCCCAAGCACACCATGAGGAAGCCACACGGCAGGAAGGCGTGTTTCAGGAAAAGAATTTTTCAGTTCGTAAAAGAAGTCGGGATCTTTTTCGTCGGGCATATTTGCCGGCTTCACATAAAAACCTTCCTTCTTAACCTGTCTTGGATCTACTTTGGCGTACAGTTGTTCCGTTGTAATTTTCACAGGTGAACCCGGAAGACTCGTCCAGCGCAATCCTGCGGGGTGACCCGTGAAACTTCCTTTTGACAAATGAAATACGCCACCTGACCCCTGCCAGTCACCCTGATTATCAGTATAGAATAACTCGCCGTCAATAATTCCTAGTCCGCACGGCGACCGCATACCTGTTGCCCATGGCTCCAGCGTTCCATCGGGATGGATCTTCATCGTCCAGCCGCGATAAGGAACACGACTCTCTCCGCGCCACCATTCTTCGTCGCCAAAAGCAACATTGCCAGTTACAAAGAAGCTTCCGTCATTCGACAGTTTTGGACCAAAAGAATATTCATGATAATGTCCTGATAGTGGCCATGCATAAACTGTTTCGTAAAGATCGGCGCGATCATCGCCGTTGGTGTCAGTTAGTTTGGTAAGTTCTCCGCGCTGCGCAGCATACAAAGAACCTTGATAATACAATAACCCGAGTGCTTCATGAAGACCATTTGCAAATAGTGTGAATTCTGGTCTTGAATCATTTTCGGCATTGGCGTTTTCCACAAGCCAGATATCACCGCGACGTGTAGCCAACCCGATACGTCCGTCGGGGAGAGTAGCCACGCCGCCGACTTCAAGCAATACACCTTCAGGCGTAGGAACCGTGATCATCTTAAAATAATCTTCTTCTTGTGGTGTTCTAGTGGACGTCTGAGCATCAACCTGAGCAAGACCAGAGAAAAAAACAAATATGGTTACGTAAAATTGAGATGTGAATTTCATCGGAGCGAACTTTTTAATGACGATTACCAGATGATGGAATACTTTACTTGACTGTCGACAGGAACGACAAGTTCTTTCTTGCCATTCACGCCTCTTACAATCGGAGTCGCCCCGGTGATCTGGATGTAATACTGTTTGTCATCTATTGCATACAATCCATTCTTCACCTGGACTATATCTTGCCCTTCTCCAAGTTTATAGTAGAGGCCTGTTTTGCCACCTCTGTTTTTGATATTCACTTCGTGGGTAATGGCACGATCCTGATCGGAAGGATAGATTTTGTCTTCAACATCAAGACCCTGGTACGAGTATTTGAATGTAGGACGACCCGCGGTGTCCATTTCGTAACCTTTGCCTTTATGCTCAGCGGCCACAACAAGTTGTTCTTTAGTAATCAAAGGAAAGGGATCTTTGTCGGACGCAAGAAATGCCAATGGCTGATTGTTAAAGAGAAATTGCACAGCACCGCGTGGTTTGAATGAACCATCACCGCGGTCGTGCCACATGTAGGTTGCATCAACAAAAGAACCATGCCACAGGCAAACCAGGTTTCCGGATTTTAAATCATACACATAATGCGTACCACTAGGATCTCCTACACCTATCGTATGGGTCAGACGTTGTTTGTAATCGTCTTTAAAATCAACGAATGCCCTGAGGAGTCTTGGTTCGCTTCCAACTCCCACATAAATGGGTGACGTTGGATCGTCATCAGGAGGATAAGAATTGAATGCATTAAGTGTTTGCGGATATGTGGTTTCGCTTTGAACGGAAAGCCCTAGTCTGGGTGGCATCCATGAGGCATCCTTGTAGTTGTAGATTTCAAATGGATAGGTGCCTGACTTTAAAGTAATGAAGGATTTTGCCTGCTCGGATGCGTCAGGTTTTTGAATATTGATGAGTTGCTCATTATTGATCGTCAATCGTCCACCGCCGGTAAACGCTAGCGTAAACTGGTAAGTACCGTCTTCTGGAACATGAATGTTTCCTGTGTAAGATGACCCGTAGGAATCTTCATTCGAAAGGACTTCACAAGTCAGCTCCGGAATTGATCCTGATGCAGCAGGCTTCATCGAAGCAAAGTCTCCAATGAGTTTAAAGTTTCCGTAAAAGGTCTTGTACGTGATATCAGACAATGTGAACTTAATTTCTCTTAGTAGTCGATATGTTATATTTCTCAACGCAACAGGTCCATGATCACCCTGTATCATTAGCGGACCCATAGCCTTTTCGTTATTTTCTAATGGTCCTCCGGTAGGCAACGGAACTTCAACATTGTCGTGAATCTTTACACCATTGAGTTCGACCGAAACAAACTTTGCGTTTGATATCTTTTCTCCGGCGCTATTGAATCGAGGCGCCCTGAACGAGATTTTAAACTTCTGCCACAAGCCCGGAGCTTTTGCAGGATTTGTCAAAGGTGCCTTACCCATATAGATCTTTCCTGCTTCCTTTTCCCAATTGCGGTAGATGCCGCCGATATCGGAAAAAGAAGGATGTTTAATCCCCCAGCTGTCAAGCAACTGAACTTCATATCGCCCCTGGAGATAGACACCCGAATTTGATCCTTTCGGTAACATCACTTCAAATTCGAGCTCGATATCTCCATGCTCGAAGTTTGAAACGAGGTTATCTTTCTTCACACCATCATTCATATTCAGAAGAATGCCCTTACCAGCTTTAAAAGTTACCGGTTGAGGTGTCACAACAACTTCAGCAGCCTTCGACTTCTTGCCTTTCTTCCTGGTTTCCTGAGTAAGCGAAGCTTCTTCATGAGGATGAATTTCAGTTGTTGGATCTATCGTGACATCTCCAACGACCTGCCAATTGCCTGCCTGAGATTTGAATTCAGACATATCGGTAAGCGTAAAACTCTTTGCGGATTTGTCCTGGCCATGAAGTAACGTCACAGAAAACACTGCAACACTAATCACGAAACATCGCTTTAAAATATACATATGATCTGATTTAAGTGGCGGGCCGCTAATATCTTGCTAATTGGGTCGACTACCAAGAACTGATTTCAAAACTACCGGGTTAATGAATAGATTTACAAAAAATATTGCCATGAGTCTACTCGAGCGCATCAGGGAATTATCCGTATCAAATAGTAAGGATACTGTTTCACAGCGCAGATACCTTCACGCACATCCCGAACTATCTTATCAGGAACATAATACTGTAAAATATGTCTCGGATCAGCTTAGAGCAATGGGTATTGAGTCAATTCAACCTATCGCAACGACTGGGCTGATAGCAGAAGTAAAAGGCAGAAATCCGTCGAGGAAAACGGTGGCTTTGCGCGCGGATATGGATGCACTGCCCATCACAGAAGCGAACGACGTTTCCTATAAATCGATCAATGTAGGTGTGATGCATGCATGTGGTCACGACGTACATACTTCGTCGTTGCTCGGAACAGCCAGGATACTTAACACTGTCCGCGATGAATTTGAGGGAACAGTAAGATTTCTCTTTCAGCCGGGTGAAGAGAAAAATCCAGGGGGTGCGTCCTATATGATTAAGGAGGGCGCCTTACAAAATCCTGCGCCTTCAGCAATAATGGGACAGCACGTATTTCCATTGCTTGAAGCGGGGAAGATTGGATTTCGTGAAGGCATGTATATGGCGAGTGCTGATGAAATTTATCTGAAGGTAATTGGAAAGGGTGGTCATGGTGCGGCACCGGATCTTTGTATCGATCCGATTGTAATTGCGGCACATATCATCATCGCGCTACAGCAAGTCATCAGTCGAAATGCGAATCCACGACAGCCAACTGTTCTCACTTTCGGAAATATCATTGGCCACGGCGCGACGAACATTATCCCGAATGAGGTGAACATAGCCGGAACTTTCCGCGCAATGAATGAGGAGTGGCGCGAATCAGCACTAGCAAAAATCAAAAAAATGGCGGAAAGTCTTGCCGAAGGAATGGGCGGCAGATGTGAGGTAGATATTTCAAGAGGATATCCATATCTTGAAAACAACCCTGAGCTTACACGCAGAATTCGTGCTTCGGCAGAAGAATACGTTGGGGTGGATAATGTCGTCAATCTTGACATTTCTCTAGGTGCAGAAGACTTCTCATACTATTCCCAGATTATTCCGGCATCATTCTATCGCCTCGGAACAAGGAGTGAAGCAAAGGGCATCACATCTTACGTTCACACCCCGACATTCGACATTGATGAAGACGCTCTCGCGATTGGTCCGGGGCTCATGGCGTGGATGGCGGTTAAGGAACTTGCGCGGGACTAAGCTATGTTAGGAATGGTAAGTCAACGACATTGAATGGTGTATGGCGAGGCGCGCTGTAGCATAATTCATGACCTGTGTTTTGCTTTATAATAATTTCAGAGAGCAGTAAGTCCGGTATTGACCATTCACCGTTAAGTCACCATTTAAAATACTACTCAACTGTAACCGACTTCGCCAGATTCCTCGGCTGATCAACATTACACCCCCTCATCACAGCAATGTGATAGGATAGAAGCTGCAACGGGATAACAGATATCAGCGGCATCAGGGCTTCATGGATTGCTGGCACTTCGATTACAAATTCGGACATCGGCGGAATAACTTTGTCGCCTTCGGTGATTACTGATATAACACGTCCCTTGCGCGCTTTTACTTCTTGGATGTTTGATACGATCTTTTCGTATGAACTATCGCGCGTAGCAATGAATACCACCGGCATTTCATCGTCGATTAAAGCGATTGGTCCGTGCTTCATTTCTGCGGCGGGATAACCTTCGGCATGGATGTATGAGATCTCCTTTAGCTTAAGAGCCCCTTCAAGGGCAACTGGAAAATTGTAGCCTCGGCCGAGGTAGATAAAATTACTGGCATCTTTGAACGTGGCTGCTATCGTCTTGATCTGGTCATTAAGTTTTAAAGCTTTTTCAACTTGACTTGGAATCTTCTCCATCTCTACCAATAGTTCGTGGAGCTTCTGATCGGTGATGGTTCCTTTCCGTTGGGCTATAGAAAGTGCAATCATGGTGAGCACCGTGAGTTGTGCGGTAAAGGCTTTGGTGCTCGCCACGCCGATCTCAGGTCCCGCATGCGTGTAGGCACCCGCATGTGTAGCGCGGGCAATAGAAGATCCTACCACATTACAAACTCCAACGATGATAGCGCCTTTAGATTTTGCAAGTTCAATCGCGGCAAGCGTATCTGCGGTTTCTCCCGATTGGGAGATGGCAATGACTACATCACCTTCGCGAATAATCGGATTTCTATAACGAAACTCAGAAGCATATTCAACTTCAACCGGAATACGGCAGAATTCTTCAATGAAGTATTCGGCAACCAGTCCCGCGTGCCACGATGTTCCACAAGCGACAATAAGAATTCTATCCGCATTGGACAGCTTGTTGATGTATTCTCTCAATCCTCCGAGGACGAGCGTTCCCGCTCGCGCGTCCAATCTTCCGCGCATGCAATCATTAATGGATCGGGGTTGTTCAAAGATCTCCTTCAACATGAAATGATCAAAGCCGCCCTTCTCTATGGCTTCAAGCTCCAGATCAATTTTTTGGATGTAAGGATTCAATGGAAGATTTGCAGTGTTTTTTACACTCAGCTTGCCATCCTTAACGATGGCGATTTCCTGATCATTAAGATAGATGACTTCGTTTGTGTATTCTATGATCGGAGTGGCGTCGGATGCCATGAAATATTCATCCTGGCCTACGCCGATAACGAGTGGGCTACCCTTTCTCGCCGCGATCAGTGATCTGGGATCATCTTTCGACATCACTACGATTGCATAGGCGCCGACGACCCTGGTAAGCGCCAGTCTTACTGCTTCTTCGAGTGTGCAGTCATTGTGTGACTTGATGTCTTCAATAAAATGGATGAGAACCTCGGTGTCAGTGTCACTGTAAAAGTGGTGACCTTTGTTTAGCAACTCCTGTTTCAGGGTGTTATAGTTCTCAATGATGCCATTGTGAATGATCGCGAGATTCTGGTCACCCGAATAATGGGGGTGTGCGTTCGTGTCGTTTGGTTCTCCATGGGTAGCCCAACGGGTATGCCCCATTCCGATGGTGCTATCGGTTGTTTTGTTACTAATGAATTCTTCAAGATCAGAGACTTTTCCTTTCTTTTTATAAACATTAAGGCCGTCATTTAGAACAGCTATTCCGGCGCTGTCGTAACCGCGATATTCAAGACGTTTTAATCCTTTGATAACGATGGGTCGTGCTTGGCGATGACCAACGTATGCAACAATTCCACACATAGATAAAAAGTTAGTGGCGCCAAAAATACTGCAAGCATATCAGTTTAAATCTATGTGAACCCCTGAATACAGCGCGTCCAAATCAGATATTCCCAAACGCACGCGTTGTTTGCGCCCACAGATGCAAAAGATTTTTTAAGAAAAGTTAGTGTGAGAAGTGATTGCTATGCGCAGAGTCCTTCCGAGGCGGACCGGACTCTGCTTAGACTGCTGCTTCAGCGTTGTGTAACACTTGAGTTGTACTCTGCGTGCACTTTTGGTTTGGATGTCTGGACTTGTCCCAGCAAAGTCCACTAGCCACGGCCGCGGGACCTTTGCGTTTGCAACCCAAGCTCGGCGCGCACGAGACAAATTCATAGACAAAAAAATAGGGCAACTGCTAAACAGTTGCCCTATTGAACCAAATACTTTGTTGATTTAACCCATCAGTTCATGATACAGATTATAGTACGACTCTGTAGAGTTTTCGTCGTTGTCGAAAGTCTCGACTTTCTTCTCTTTGTTCTTCTTGAACAACCCTTCCAGCTTCTTGTTCTCACCGGCTACGATCACTGCGTCGGCGAATTCCATTCCGAGCTTAATGAATCCTTCGAAATCGGCTGACTTCAAGTTACCAAGCATATTATCTTCAATGTCGATCATCTTGACCTTGTCCATGATATCGCCCTTAAACGTGTGAGAGAAAGAGTGATTGTAGATCGTGAAAACTGTTTTAGCGTTCTTGAACAATGGATCATTCTTGTATGTCGTCTTCAGGTACAAAGGAATGAAGCTTGTGATCCAATCGTTGCAATGAACAACATCAGGAGCCCATCCTAACTTCCGAACCGTTTCAATTACACCCTTACAGAAGAAGATCGCCCGCTCATCATTGTCTTCATAGAAGTTGTTCTCTTTGTCATGGAACACAGATTTGCGGTGGAAATAATCTTCATTATCAATGAAGTAAACCTGCAGCTTTGCATTAGGAATAGATGCAACCTTTATGATCAATGGCTTCTCCTCATCACCAACAGCGATGTTAATACCCGACAACCTCACTACTTCATGTAACCTGTTCTTTCTTTCGTTAATAATTCCAAATCTCGGTACCAGAATACGGATCTCCATTCCTTTTTCTTGCATAGCCTGAGGAAGTTTGCGCACAAAGTCCGCTACTTCAGAGGTTTGCAGAAAGGGATTGATCTCGCTGGCTACATAAAGAACTCGAAGTTTTGACATATAGATTGAATTTAGAGTAGAATGGAAAATTGAATCACAAAAGTACAAAAAAATACCCCTTTGATCAATAATTTTTCAGTTTTCCATATATCTTTGCGACCTTTTGCCAAAATGGCGTAAAATGAAGATTTTCAAGGAGATAGCTTTATTACGAACCTTCTTGGGGGAAATTAGAAGTGCCGGCAATACGGTCGGCTTGGTACCTACCATGGGAGCCCTGCACAGGGGTCATATGGCGCTAATTCAAGCCTCCAAAAAGGCAAATTCCATTACCGTAGCAACTATTTACGTAAACCCAACCCAGTTTAACAACGCTTCAGATTTGGATAAATATCCGAGGACGTTGGATAGTGACCTGGCGATGCTCGACAAACATAACTGTGATGTAGTTTTTTGCCCTACAAATGCAGAAATGTATGAGAAAGAGTCAATAGTCAGATTTGATTTCGATCCCCTGGATAACGTGATGGAAGGCAAATTCAGGCCTGGGCATTTCAGCGGTGTCGCACTGGTGGTCTCTAAACTCTTCAATATTGTAGAGCCTGATATCGCCTATTTCGGACAAAAAGACTGGCAGCAGATGGCCGTAATTATGCGCCTCGTGGATGAACTTAAGTTCAATTTGATCATTTCCAGCGTTCCGATAGTTAGGGAGCCCGATGGGCTTGCGATGTCATCGCGCAACCGTAGACTTACACCTGAACTAAGAACACAGGCAGTCTGTATATACCAAGCGCTTAACCTGGCAAAAAGAGACCTCGAAAAAGGCATGTCCCTCGAAGCTGTTAAAAAGTCAGTGAAAGAGACTGTTGAACGTCAACCCGATATGAAACTCGAGTATTTTGAGCTTGCAGACAGATTGAACCTGACGTCTGTAAATACCGTTAAGAATGGTTCTCAGGCGATTATGTGCATCGCGGCGTTCGCCGGAGAAGTAAGGCTGATCGATAACATGTTTTTGGATTGAAGTTTGATCAATTGCCCTCTCGAAAAGCGAGAGCTAATCATTTAAAAGTTAAGAATTTAAAACTGTGAGAATAGAAATTCTGAAGTCTAAAATTCACCGCGCCAAAATCACACAGGCGGAATTGCATTATGTTGGAAGCATCACAATAGATCAAGACTTAATGGATGCGGCCAATATAATAGAGGGTGAAAAAGTGTCGGTTGTCAATGTTAACAACGGTGAACGTCTCGAAACTTATGTGATCAAAGGAGAACGTAACTCAGGAATGGTCTGCCTCAATGGTCCCGCTGCACGTAAAGCGCAGGTTGGCGATATTGTGATTATTATTTCATATGCTTCGATGAAGGTCGAAAAAGCGAAGGCCTTCAAACCCACTATAATATTTCCCACTCCGGATAATAAACTACCTTAGGCGCAAACTTAATAGTCTATTGTGTCTTCAAGGCTGAGCGTAATCCTTCAATATTTTGTAATATTTCTGGCAACAGGATTATTAATTTGGTTCTCGTTGGGAGGCCTGCAAGTTGAAGGGGATGAAAACAAATGGCAGTATCTGCAGCGCACCTGGAGTAATGCAAATAAGGAATGGCTATTGCTGATGGCAGCGATTACTTTGATAAGCCATTTTCTGCGCGCTGTAAGGTGGAGAATTCTATTGCAACCTGCGGGATATACGCCAAAATTATGGAACAGCTTCCTTTCTTTGATGGTAGGATACCTTGTTAACCTTGTTATCCCTCGTGGAGGGGAAGTGTCTCGGTGTTATAATCTCTATAAACTTGACAAGACGCCCGTCGAAATCTCATTCGGAACCGTAGTTGTCGAGCGCATCGTCGATGTAATCTGCCTATTGGCCCTGGTGCTGCTGTCGTTTCTTCTGGAATCTCAAAAATTAATTGCCTTTATAGACTCACTTCCGATTGGTTCTGCTAAAGGGACGTCAAGAAGCGCAACGATTGCGTTCATTGCCGCTGGCTTTGCAGCAATTGTGTTTCTGGCTTATTTCCTGATCAAGAAAAATGAAAAGGCTAGTAATTTTTTCAAAAAAACCTGGGGAGGTTTTAAGGGAGGCTTTACCTCTGTGTTTAAACTAAAAAGCAAATGGCCCTTTATAATCTGCTCTATTGCTATCTGGATACTATATTTTTTCATGAGCTATTGTGTGGTTCAGGCTTTCCCAGCCACTAGCACACTCGGGGTTTCAGCAGTAATGAGTCTATTTGCAATAGGTGCCATTGCGATGGCCGTTCCCACGCCTGGAGGCGCCGGATCTTATCATGTTATGGTACCACAGGGATTAGTCTTCCTTTATGCTATTCCTCGCACCGATGCGGTAGCCTTCACATTTATTTTTCACGGGTGGCAAACGCTGATTTTGATAGTCGCAGGCGCAATTTCTCTCATTCTTACTTCATTGATCGTTAAAAAAAATTCCAGGTCGATTAAACCTTCGTAACGCACCCGCATCTAAGGGTCGTCTTTCACAAATAGGAAGGATATAACGAATTCAACCTGGCCAAGTTTTGAGTTCCCGATTTATAACAACAAACAGGACTTAAACTTTTACAACAATGAAAACCAAATTTCTTAAATCATTTTACGCGATCGTCATCATGGCAATGTTAGCAGTGGCCTGCGATCAGGACGACAAAGTGTCTCAACGGCAAGGTACTGATGAAGAAGAAGAGCAGGCAGTCGAGTCCTCTTCTGTTGGCGAAGATGCATCTGATGATGCACTGGAAATCACTTCGCAAGTTGAGGGAGAATTATCATCTACAGGGGGACGTGTGAGCACTACTTGTGCCGTCGTTACAAACGATACTGAGCAGAAAATATTAACCATAGATTTCGGCGACGGATGTGTTGGACCTTATGGCAAAACCCGCAAAGGGAAAATCTTCGTTGCCTACAGTTCAGTGATTGGCGATTCGATTGCAAACAGGATCATTACGTTCGAAAACTACTTTGTTAACAACAAAGGTGTGACCGGGACTATTGAGCTTCGTGACATTTCTATCAATGCATCTGGGAATCTGCAATCTGTTAAGAAGCTTGTCGATCTCACGATATCGTTCCCGAATGGAGAGAGAGTTGTCTTCAATGGCTCGAGAACACGAGAACTGATATCAGGTTATGCCGATGATATATTATCAAACAATATCTATAAGATCACCGGTTCAGTGTCAGGTGAATCGACAACCGGCAGATCATTCACACTTGAAATCACAAACCCAATCATCGCCGACTGGACCTGTGCTGCTCAAGGTAACTTCGCCCGCGTGGCCGGAACAGTCGAAATGACTAAGCTGGGAGGATATGTGACCAGAAAGAGAACTGTTGACTACGGTGACGGAGAATGCGATAATATTATCACGATCACTACTTTCAGAAGAACTTATCAGGTTTCCGTGAATTAAAACAGAGAATTTGTTGTGTTGGCTTTAATAATCTGTGTGGCCCCGCTGCACAGATTATTTTTCTTTTCAGGTGGTCATAAAAAAGGAAGTCCTGGTCGATCTTCTTTTTTATTTTTACGTCTTAAGGTTATGACCGAACAGTTAAGACTTTCTGGAAATTTTATAGAGTCGATCCTGAAACTCACACGGTTCGGAAATCTGGTTATCATTGGATTCACCCAGTACTTCACGGCAGCCTTCCTGATCGACAAAAAATCGATTTACGACCCGAAGCTCCTGTTACTTTCAATCTCCACAATGCTCATAGCCGCAGCAGGGTACATAATCAATGATTATTACGATGTAAAAATAGATTACATCAACAAGCCAGAGAGAGTAGTCATTGGAAAAAGCATCACGCGGAGATTTGCTATCCTCTTCCATATAGTATTTTCTGTCATCGGAGTATTGATTGGAGTGTATTTGTCCTGGAGCATCACGGCGGTGAACCTATTATCAGTTTTTCTCCTTTGGCTGTATTCCAATAATCTAAAGAGATTGCCGTTTGTTGGCAACCTGTCGGTGGGTGTGCTCACGGGCGCAGCTGTTTATATCATCGATTTGTTGTATCGGACGGCCAATCCAATGGTGATCATCTATTCCCTCTTTGCTCTTTTTATAACGTTGGTACGGGAGATCATCAAAGACATCGAAGACCTCAAGGGCGATAACACTTTCGGTTGCAAGACGCTGCCAATTGTTTTTGGAATCAGAGGCACGAAACAAATCATATACGGGATCATCAGCATTTTTTCTATTACTGTCCTACTGATAAATCGATTTTACGAGGCCTTGCCGCTGTATTATTATCTGATCTTTTTGTTTATCCCGTTGATGCTGCTTCTGTTCAGACTAATCAGGGCAGACACACGAAGGGATTTTTCTGTTCTGAGCACTTTTTGCAAAGTCATCATGCTCTTGGGTATTCTGAGCATGGCGTTTGTATAAGGCACCAATTCTTTGCTTTCTTTGCTCGCACGAAGTACCGCCAACGCGAACGGGCATTCTAATCAGATATGAAGAAATACAAACTTGCCGTTTTCGCCTCCGGAAGTGGAACAAATGCGCAGGAGATCATTAACTACTTTAAAAACCATGCATCCATCGAGGTCGCACTGGTCTTGTCAAATAGTCCGGATGCATTTGTATTGACCAGGGCATCCGACAGTAAAGTACCATCAAAGGTCTTCAATAAACAGACATATCGCGAATCTGAACAAGTCCTGGATTGGCTCAAAGAGTATCAGGTTACGCATGTGGTATTGGCGGGATTTCTCTGGCTTGTTCCGACTTATTTGCTGCAGGCATATCCACATCGCATAATTAACATTCATCCTGCACTACTGCCAAAGTATGGAGGCAAGGGTATGTACGGAATACGTGTTCATGAACTTGTGAAATCGTCAGGGGATATTGAAACCGGAATCACAATTCACCTGGTTGACGAAAACTATGATGAGGGAAAGGTTTTGTTTCAGGCGCAATGTTTGGTAGCTCCGGAAGACACGCCGGAGACCATCGCTAATAAAGTCCACGACCTTGAGTACAGATTCTATCCTAAAATCATTGAGAAAATGATTCTTGAAGAGACAGGTGTTTGACAACGGATTAAAACGAGGGAGCACCAAAACTGTATTCCGCCATTAGGAAGTATGCGCAGTTTCTTCGCGTGTATAAGACTACCTACCTAATCATACCGACGCTTTCGGATAAATCCCCTTATCTGCTAGATCAGCAAGCGAGCGGAATGACGCAAAACGAGGGACTAAAAACCAATGCCTACATCTTTTGTCTGTCGAGCTCGGCCGGAATCCGATTGAATAGTTTCAATGCCTGCAGGAACACTTCATTCGTTTCGTTGATGACAGGATAGAAGCCATCATTATTCCAAAGCTTTCTCGCTATCTGAGCTTTTATGTGGACCTGAAACAACTTCTTTTTCTTGGCAAGTTCGTGACGATCAGGTCTTACCTTATTTCGTTCCCCTACTTTTACCAACGCTGCCAGCATGTCGTCAGTCACGTCGAATTCTTTGAAATATTTCTCAAAACCTTTTTTCATGAGTTCTTCTTTGTGATTTTCCGCATAGCTGAAAGTATACTCCTGAATAGACGTTGACGTATACAACTCATTCAGATAATGACTGTTCAATGTAGTGTCTAGTGGCACAAAGTAGTCAGGCATAATGCCACCACCTCCGTATACAGACCGCCCGTTGACAGTAGTATATTTCAATGAGTCATTGAAATGAATACTATCCGCATGGAAGAACTCGCCATGATTATATCTGCTGATTATATCGCGCGAATATTCATCACCATCTTCATACGGTTTTTGAATCGACCTTCCCGAAGGTGTGTAGTAACGTGAAATTGTCAACCGTAACTCAGACCCATCGCTGAGTTCAAATGGCGACTGAACCAATCCTTTTCCAAAACTTCTTCTGCCCACTATAAGCGCCCGATCATTATCCTGTAAAGAGCCAGCAAGTATTTCTGACGCTGACGCACTGCCCTCATTCATCAATACGATCAGATGCCCGTCTTCAAATTCGCCTCGCGCTGTTGAGGAGGCATCCGTATTGTATTTCTTTTCTTTGCCATTCGTGAAAACAATCTTTTTACCGGCCGACAGGAAGTCATCGGCCATATCAATAGCCATATTCATATAGCCGCCAGGATTGCCCTGAAGATCAAGTACCAGCTTTTTCATTCCCAGATCTTTGAGTTTTTTAAGTGAAGCGTGGAATTCTTCAAAGGTGGTTGCCGCAAAACGGTTCACCTTAATATATCCGGTTTCACCATCAACCATATAAGCCACATCTACCGAATACTGCGGTATCTTGTCGCGCATGATCTTGTAATCAAGCTCTTTGTCGCGTCTCTTGATAGTCACTTTCACTTCTGTACCTTTTGGACCCTTGAGCGCTTTCATTACGTCGGGTGAGGTGACGCCCACGCCGGCTAGTGATTTACCGTCAACCTTTATGATCTTGTCACCGGATTGAATTCCAAGTGTCTCAGAAGGACCGCCGCTCAACGCCGTTACGACCACTACAGTGTCCTGAAAAATGTTAAACTCAACACCAATTCCGTCAAAGTTTCCACGCAGGTCTTCGTTAGCAGCAATTCTGTCAGCCGCCGGGATATAGGAAGAGTGCGGATCAAGCTTGTTCAACATGTGCTGGATTGCATCATCGACCAGAGAGTTCGTATTTACAGTATCCACATATTCGTTCTGAATTTGCGTCAATACGTCTCTGAACTTCTGCACGTCCTTTCCTACATCACTGGATCCCTTATTGGTTTTCAGGCTTGCTCCGACAAATACCCCGGCTGCGAGGCCCAGAGCCAATACTAGTGGAAGTCTGATTTGATTCTTTGAATTCTGAATTTGACTCATTCGATACTCCTTTTTTTCTATAACGAACTGCTAAATTAAATGTTGGCGGCCAAACTCAATAACACACATTCGGCCGATATTGGTTTCTTCTGGTCGAAGTCCGTCAAAGCACGGATGATTGCAAGCCGCTGTAAATCTACTTTTGTTCTCGCCGGAACGCCTGACTATGCCCGAATTTTCACCTATATTTACTAACTGATGAGCAAACCGACTCTCAAAGACACGCGCATCTCTGAACTGGTAAATCAAAACTATGTTCATGCATATGTATTGTTTTATTTTGGGATTAAGTTTTATGAATATTCTGCTTTCACATTGGAGCAAGTGTGTCAGCAACGCGGGCTGAAGGTTGAACAGGTTATCCGTGAAATGGAGACTCCTTCATATCTGAGTGAAGCCGACCTCCCGTTGGTTTCGTACCCCGTAGATTTGATTATCGAATACCTCAAACATTCTCACTTTTTGTTCATCAAACACAAGCTTCCTTATATCGCGAAACTTGTTGAAAGCTTTAAAGCAAATCATAACGACTATGCAGCCGTTGAGCGCGATTTGAAAATTGTGTTCCCTTTGTTTGTTGAAGACTTCATTGCGCACATTTACGAAGAAGAGGATACACTTTTTAACTTCATTCTTTCAATGGAGCGCGCGTCAAAAGCTAAGAGTATTCCGACGCGACTTTATTATCTGTTGGAGAAGAACTCGGTTCATAAGTTCGCGACTGAACACGAGGTTCATGACGATGAAATGATTGGCATTCGCAATATCACAAAAGACTATCGCCTTCATCCCACGGCACCACTGCACGTTAAAGTCCTTTATAACGAATTGAAAGGATTGGAAACGAGCCTGGTTACACATGCACGCATTGAAAATGAAATCCTCTTTCCAAAAGCAATTGATCTTGAGAACAGGATCAAGTTGATGTTCGCGGAGAAAATAAAACTCAACTAATTTTAAATTCTTTTTTTACTGAGCACAAATCGCCACTAAGCGAATAAGAACTCTTTCAAATAGGGCTAAGCTGACACGAACAGTTTCTGAAAATGTCAATTGGAGAATTTTCCGACATTGCTCGTAGGGACCGCCCCTGGAACGAAGCTAAAATAAGCCAGCGCAAAGCCAGAAAAGTGGTGATATTAGTAAGCGCGCTATCAGTCGATTATTACTGAACTAGTCACAGGGTTATTTTGATTTTTGTCAAATTCCGTTAGTGGCAAGCGACATACATTCGTGTCAGATAACCAAGTTATGAAAACCAGAACTGTATCAGACAGCGCTTTGGTCCCCGACCTATGTCGTGAAGGCCAGCCTCAGTTTGCTGTCCGCAGGAATTCTGCAGAAACTCTGAAGCTGGTAAGCCATTTCGATCAGTGTTGTCGAGGCATCTACCGTTGCCACAGGGCTCGTTTGAAAAAATCCCTCTTCTTCACACTATTCCTTGTGGCATCAGTGGCCGATGCTCAGATTTATGTCTTTGTAGGTGGTCACGAAAATTATGTGCGAAATAAAGTTCTTGCCAACGAATCTCCCCTTACGTCCTGGCATATCGGAGGTGGCGTCCGGTTTATTTTTTCTGAGTCGAAGCCCAGGACTGTTTTCAATGCTGAGTATGCATTTGTCAAGAAAGGTTATTACCAGACGCTAGGCGGAACCAAATCCTCGTTTAATTTCAACTACCTGACCTATCAGGCAACAGTCGGGCAGCAATTACTTCCTTACTTATCAGTCAAGGGGGGATTTAACTTTGCCATCCTGATTGATTCTAACCTCAAGAAGTGGTACCAGACTTATCGGATGGTTGATTTTGGTCTGGTGGGTGGATTGGATTTTCTTGAAAATAAACGTGTCGGCTTTTATACACGTGTGGTATACGGCCTTATACCGATGCTTAAATACGACAATATTGATGCGCTTGGAAACTTTAATGGAACTATACGCGATCTCAGGAATACTTCTTTTATGGTTGGATTAAGAGTAAAAGTTTATGAAAAAGAGTTGCGCCTCAGACATTAATACCTTCGTAGTACTGGTCTTGTTATCGGCCATGTCATGCGAGCCCTTATATATTCCAGATCCAATCGATCCGAGATTACCCAAGTATACAGAGTCGGGAAACAATGTAGCCGGTGCGTTGATCAATGATCAGTTATGGAAGTCGGACATTGAGTATGGCTGGTTTGGAGGATTTTATGAGCCTGATGTCTACTATATTGTAAATGGTGATAGTTTGGTAATCGACTTCAGAGGAGGCATGGGGGAGAATGACTACATCAACATTTCGTTTGCACTCAAAGGCGCTCGCGTAACGAATCTTGGCAGTATGTTAAATCTAGCCGGAGAGAAATTTCAGCTTGGGAATGGTGACAATACCGTATCAATAGCCAGGGACTCGAGCTGCAACCAAATGGGTACTGGTCAGGTATACTTCCGCAGTGTAAAATATGATTCAGTAAATCAAATTATCACGCTGTCAGGAACGTTCGGGTTCAATATTGTTGACTCGGTTTGCGGCGATGTGGATGTAACGTATGGTAGGTTTGATGTGAGGATCGTGCATATCAGTGGATATTAGATTGAGGGTCCGGGAGAGTCAGTCATGCATTACTATTTCCAACAGGCTCCACACACGCGAAGCGTTCAGAACCGACGAGTCAGATGAACTAATTGATTTCCCCGAATCGTCGAGTCCGCCGACTCATGACTTATCACTAATTTCGCGCAATGGGAAGGATACTTGCAATCGACTATGGCAGGAAGCGAACTGGCATTGCCGTGACAGATCCATTGCGAATCATTGCAACCGCCTTAGATACCGTAGAGTCTCACCAACTTATTCAATTTTTGAAAACATATTTGTCAAAGGAATCAGTAGACGAGTTTGTAGTGGGTATGCCGAAGACACTCATGAATGACGATTCGGAAAACGCGCCACTGGTTCGCACATTTGTTGACGTGCTAAAGAAGACCTTCCCCGACAAGCCCATCCATCTGGCGGACGAACGCTTTACCAGCAGCATAGCCAAGAGATCTATGATAGAATCGGGTATGAAGAAGAAAGACCGGCAGGTAAAGGGTAACGTCGATAAGATCAGCGCGGTTATCATTTTACAGTCATTCCTATCAAGAACAAATTTTTAGAAAATCATGAGTTATGAATCGCACCCTCGATTGAAAATAAGTTTGAAAGAACCGACGGGCCGGACTCATGACTCATCACATATAACTCATGACTAATTTTTATAACTTTGGGCAATGATTTACCCTATTGTGATGTACGGAGATCCTGTGCTTCGACAGAAAGCCAGCGATGTCAAAAAAGGCACTGATATAAAGCAGCTTGTGGAGGACATGTATGAAACGATGTATAACGCGAGCGGTATCGGATTAGCCGCCCCGCAGATCGGCAAATCGATGCGTATTTTCATCGTTGATGGCACGATCATCGAAGATGACCCCACGATGCTTGACTTCAAGAAAGTATTTGTCAATCCGGTGATGGTCGAGGAAGTGGGTGAGCCGTGGGAATACGAAGAAGGGTGTCTCAGCATTCCCAATATCCGCGAAAAAATCCTTCGAAAAGAGCGGCTGACGATCAAGTATTACGATGCAGAATGGAATCTTAAGGAAGAATCCTACGACAGTATCAAGGCCAGAATCATCCAACATGAATACGATCACATTGAAGGAAAAATGTTCGTTGATTATCTTACACCTTTGAAGAAGCGATTATTGAAAGGCAAACTTGCCGACATCTCTAAAGGTAAAGTAGATACTGAATACAGGATCGCTGCGCCACTCAGGAAATAATTTGTCCTGTGGACCTATCATGAAAATCCACTCCAAAATTTCCGACGTGGGTACATCAATATTCACGGTCATGTCGAAGATGGCGTTGGATTACGGTGCAATAAATCTTTCTCAAGGCTTCCCGGATTTTATGATCGATGAACAGCTCATCGATCTGGTAACCCGCTTCATGAAAGAAGGTCATAATCAATATGCGCCTATGCCCGGAACGCCAGCACTTAGAAAGTCCATTGCTGAAGTTGTGAAATCATCATTCAATCGCGAGGTAAACTGGGAAACTGAAATCACAATTTCGTCTGGAGCCACAGAATCCATCTATGCGATCATATCAGCATTTGTTGCGCCGGGAGATGAGGTCATCATTTTTGATCCGTCTTACGATTCGTATAATCCGTCAGTAAGACTCAATGGAGGAATTCCGGTTCACATCAATTTGAATAATAAAGATTATGGAGTGGATTGGCAGCACGTGAAATCGAAGATAGGAACGTCTACGCGAATGATCATCATCAACACGCCGCACAATCCGAGTGGTGCAATTTTGCGCGACAGCGATTTGCGTGAACTTGAGAAAATTGCTGTCGAACATGATTTGTTGGTTTTGTCTGATGAAGTGTACGAGCGCCTGATTTATGATGGTGCAGTCCATCAAAGCGTCCTTCGTTACCCCGCTTTGGCAGACCGGAGCCTTGCAGTGTTTTCTTTTGGGAAAACCTTCCATGCCACAGGTTGGAAAGTTGGATACACAGTTGCCAATGAAGCACTCACTGCCGAAATCAGAAGAGCACATCAGTTTGTGGTTTTCAGTGTCAACACGCCGGTACAATTGGCGCTGGCCGAATACCTGAAAGACCCTGTTCACTATTTGAGCCTAAGAGATTTTTATCAGAAGAAACGTGACTTTTTCCTTTCGCAGATCAAAGGATGCTCCTTTGATCCTATAGTCAGTCACGGTTCATATTTTCAATTGTTGTCATACAAAGCGATTTCCAATAAACCTGACGTCCAGATGGCTGAGGAAATGACTAAAAATCTGAAAGTCGCCTCGATCCCGGTTTCAGTATTCTATCAGGATAAAACTGACAACAGGATTCTTCGATTTTGCTTTGCGAAAAAGCAGGAAACGATGGAGAAAGCTTGCGCCATTCTGCGCACACTTTAAACTGCCTTCATTCACAAGTTTGTTTAGAGAAATTGCTGCCCATTCCGTTACTTTGCGACGGAAAATATGGGTATGCAGGATCTAAAATTCACTTTAATTCAGTCAGAACTACACTGGGAGGACGCGGTAGCCAATTTGGCCATGTTTGAGGAGAAAATCTGGCGGATTTCTGATTCGACCGATGTGATTGTACTTCCCGAAATGTTCACCACCGGCTTTACAATGTCGGCGTCCAAAATGGCTGAACAAATGAACATGCGGACTTTCAAATGGATGAAGCAGATGGCTGATCAGACTGGCGCGCTTATCCTTGGCAGTTATATCGTATC
Organism: Chryseolinea sp.; assembly: GCA_039916665.1. Classification (GTDB taxonomy): domain Bacteria; phylum Bacteroidota; class Bacteroidia; order Cytophagales; family Cyclobacteriaceae; genus Chryseolinea. The sequence continues at coordinate 25,610 of JBDSKX010000060.1, forward strand.
AATGCATGATCGCTATTATAACCGCCTCCTTTGGATGGAACCAGGAGGAAACTTCAAGACCTACGACAAACGCCATCTTTTTCGTATGGCGAATGAACATAAAACTTTTGCAGCCGGTGAAAGCCTCTTGATTTCAACGTGGAAAGGCTGGAGAATTTGTCCTTTGGTCTGTTATGACCTTCGGTTCCCCGTGTGGAGTAGAAACAAGTGGGATGTAGCGGCCAAAAGGCCGTTGTATGATGTGGCCCTTTATGTGGCCAATTGGCCAACCGCCAGAATAGATGCGTGGGATACATTGCTGAAAGCAAGGGCGATAGAAAACTTGAGCTACGTAATTGGTGTGAATCGCGTTGGACAGGATGGCAACGGAATTGAATACAACGGACATTCTTCCGTGATCAGTCCGAAAGGGGAGTCTATATTCAGTCATGAAGGTGCTGAAGTCACACATACTATTGAACTGAGTTCAAATTCTCTTAGTGCATTCCGCGATCGCTTCCCAGCCTATCTTGATGCTGACGATTTTACTATCGAGTTCGAGGAATATGAAGCATCAGATTATGTTCCGGGATTGGATTAACACCGAACTGGTAATTTGTAACCCGACCCCTCCGCGATCAGATATCCCCTTTACCTTAACCACTCATGTCACAACGCAAAATTGCCAGGGTACTCATCTCTGTATATTATAAGGACAATCTGACCCCGATCATTCACACGCTGGCAAAGAATGGAGTCGAATTTGTATCCACTGGCGGAACCCAGGAGTTCATAGAGAAACTAGGATATAAAGTCACACCAGTCGAAAAACTCACGGGATATCCATCGATCTTCGGAGGCCGCGTAAAGACTTTGCACCCCGCGATCTTTGGAGGAATCTTATATCGCCGAGACGATGCTCTGGACGTAAAACAAGCAGACGAATTCAAAATCGGACCGTTGGACCTTGTGATTGTCGACTTGTACCCTTTTGAGGAAACTGTGGCGGCGGGTGGCAGCGATGATGATATCATTGAGAAAATTGACATCGGCGGAATATCCCTGATCCGTGGTGCGGCGAAGAATTTTAATGACGTATTGATTGTATCATCACGCGATCAGTATGTTGATCTTCTTTCACTTCTAGTAAACAAATCATGCGCTTCTGAGCTATCCGACAGAAAGCGATTTGCAGCACTTGCTTTTCAGATATCATCGCATTACGACGCGGCCATTTTTGGTTATTTCAATAAAGAGTTTGCAATACCCACTTTCAAGAAAAGTATCCAGAATGGCAGGCTTCTTCGCTATGGCGAAAATCCCCACCAGCAGGGAACATTCTTCGGAGATCTGGATGGGATCTTTGAACAGCTGAACGGAAAAGAGCTCTCTTATAACAACCTTGTAGATGTTGACGCTGCAGTTAATCTTGTGGCAGAATTCGGAGATGAAACTGTTTTCGTGATCATTAAACATACCAATGCCTGTGGAGTAGGCACGGCGCCTACGATCAAAGAAGCATATCTCAAGGCATTTCAAGCCGACACCATTTCGGCGTTCGGGGGAGTACTGGCAACCAATAAAAAGATAGATGCTTCGTCGGCAGCGGAGATCAACAAACTTTTTTTTGAAATATTGATCGCGCCCGACTATGACGAGGCAGCGCTGGCTACACTGAAGTCTAAAAAGAATCGGATGCTCCTCCGTCAGAAACAGTCACTGCGGGAGACCAAGCAGTACAAAAGCATACTTAATGGCGTTATCGAGCAGGATCTTGACCTCAAGACCGATGCCGTCGGAGATCTCAAAGTGATGACCAAACGCAAACCTACGCATGAAGAGATATCAGCGCTTCTGTTCGCGAGCAAAATCTGTAAGCATACAAAGTCCAACACGATAGTACTCGCAGTGGACGGTCAACTGCTGGCGAGCGGCGTTGGTCAGACCAGCAGGGTTGATTCATTGAAACAAGCCATCGAGAAAGCAAAGACGTTTGGATTCTCTCTCGAGAATTCGGTGATGGCGTCTGATGCCTTCTTTCCTTTTCCTGATTGTGTTGAAATTGCCTCGCAACAAGGTGTCAAGGCAGTGATTCAACCTGGAGGCTCAGTGAAAGATCAGGATTCTATTGACTTTTGCGATAAGCATGACATGGCAATGGTGTTCACAGGTATCCGCCATTTCAAACATTAAACCTTGTGAATGGTATTAATTCGAATCATCTCAATGCGATGGTCGAATCAAACTAACTTCATGACGGTTAAAATTTTACTTAGTCGGCAAAAAAGCTACATTTTTGATCGACAAATAAATATTTTAGTAAATTGAATGCGATTTGCGACCCGTGTCCAGCTTTTTGACGCAAAACCATTTTTAAAACTTTTTAACACTACATGGCATTTTTTGATTTTTTCACCAGCGATATCGCTATCGATCTTGGTACAGCAAACACCCTGATTATTTACAAAGACAAGATTGTTGTCGATGAGCCGTCGATCATCGCTATGGACAAAGTGAATAATAAAGTTCTTGCCATCGGACGTGAAGCTATGCAGATGCATGAAAAGACTCACGACCACATCAAAACCATCAGACCACTGAAGGAAGGTGTGATAGCAGACTTCCAGGCAGCAGAAATGATGATCCGCGGGTTGATCAAAATGATCGACACTGGCAAAAGACTTTTCCCACCTTCATACCGAATGGTGATATGTATCCCTTCAGGGATTACTGAAGTTGAAAAAAGAGCGGTCCGCGATAGCGCAGAGCACGCTGGCGCCAAAGAAGTTTATATGATCTACGAACCTATCGCGGCAGCAATAGGAACTGGTATTGATATTGAAGCGCCGATCGGTAACATGATCGTCGACATCGGAGGAGGAACAACTGACATCGCCGTTATTGCACTTTCAGGCATTGTTTGTGATCAGTCGATCCGGGTTGCTGGCGATACTTTCAACCGCGACATCCTCGATTACATGAGAAGACAACACAATCTCCTCATCGGCGAACGTTCTGCTGAGCGTGTAAAAATTGAAGTAGGCTCAGCCTTAACGGAGCTGGACGACGGACCTGCAGATTATGAGATCCGAGGTCGCGATCTGATGACAGGCATTCCAAAGACAATTAAGATATCATATTCGGAAGTTGCATTCGCGCTCGACAAATCGGTTTCTAAGCTTGAAGAAGCGGTTCTAAAGGCGTTGGAAACATCTCCTCCTGAATTGTCTGCCGATATTTATGAACGTGGAATTTATTTAACCGGCGGCGGTGCGTTGCTGCGAGGTCTCGATAAACGTCTTGCTCTTAAAACCAAATTACCGATTCACGTTGCCGATGATCCGCTTCGCGCCGTGGTCCGTGGCACAGGCCAGACACTAAAGAACATACCTCAATTCCGCGCTGTGTTGATGACATAAGCAGATGGAGAGGCTCATTCTTTTTGTTTATCAAAACCGGGCTTTCTTTACCTTTCTCGTTTTAGAGCTTTTCAGTGCCTGGTTAATCGTTGAAAACAACGCATATCAGGGCTCAAAATTTTTTAACTCGTCGAATGGCGTTGTAGCCACGATGAATGCTTTTTCACAAAGCATTCGAGATTACTTCATGCTCAGCGAGGTGAATCGCACCCTTGCCGATGAAAATTCTTTGCTGAAGAAGAAGCTCAGCCAAAAACAAAACGAACTGGTGCCCATCGCGGCTGTCGTTAAGGACTCCTCCCTCATTAATCAATATGACTTTGTAAGCGCCAAGGTTGTGAACAACCATGTCGATATGGTGAAGAACTTCATTACCATTAATAAAGGTAGAGACGCCGGAATCGAACCTGGCATGGCGGTGATCAGTCCGTTGGGTGTAGTGGGAAAAGTTAAACTTGTATCCAACCACTATGGAGTGGTCACTTCAATTCTCCACGTAGATGTCATGCTTTCGGCAGTGCTGAAACGGACCGAACACTTTGGAACCATCCATTGGGATGGACGTGACCCTGATCTTGTTGAATTCAAATACATCCCACCTCACGTAAATCCCGCAGTAGGCGACACAGTTGTGACTTCCGGCTATAATGCGGTCTTCCCAGAAGGTGTCATGGTCGGTGTGGTCGACAACGTGGTGTTGCAAAAAGAAGCACTGTTCTATGATATCAAGGTCAAACTCAGCCAGGATTTTAGGAAGCTTTCGTTTGTGACGATCGTGAAGAACCACAATCTGGTGGAACAGGATTCTCTCGAAACTGTAATTCAAAAAATGGAGCGATGAGATTAAGCGTTTTACAAATCGTATCGTTTTTTATCTACCTGCTGTATCAAGTTTTGATTTTGCAGAACGTAGTGCTGTTCCATACTGCCTTTTGCTTCCTTTATGTGGCCTATCTCCTTCTTTTGCCGGTAGAATCAAATCCGCTTACGTTAATGGGCATTGGGTTTATCATGGGACTGGCAATCGATATGTTCTATGATAGTGTCGGGTTGCACGCCTTTGCCTGTGTGCTCATCATGTATTTACGCAGCTATTGGCTGAATAACCTTACCCCTCAAGGCGGTTACGACAGCAATTCAACGCCTTCGCTTGCGCTGAATGGAGTTCAATGGTTCACAGTCTATGCAACGCCTTTGGTGTTCATTCATCACGCTGCATTGTTCTTCACCGAAGCCGGCGGCTTTTCAATGTTCTGGTTCACACTTTGGAAAATAATCACAAGCACTTTATTTACAATAATCGTAATTTTAATCGCGCAATTTTTGTTTCCCAGCCGAAGGCACAGATAGTCTTATAAGAAAGACGGTTTAAAATTTTTTAGGCGGCAACGCGAGCTACACATGAATGAGGGACGGAGAGAGATAATTCAGATCGCTTTTGTATTCGTGGCGGTAATCTTCCTGGTAAAGTTGTTCTTTATCCAGGTGCTGGACGACCGTTATGAAAAGCTTGCCTACAGCAATGCGATCAGACGTGAAGTTGATTACCCTGTGCGTGGTCTCATCAAGGATCGGAATGGCAAACTCATTGTTTACAACACCCCTGAGTTTGATCTGCAGATCATTTTGAAAGAGGTGAAGACTCTTGATACAGTCAAATTCTGCGAAGTTTTTGGACTCACACACGAAGGCCTTCTTCAAAAATTCAAGGAGCTGAAAATGAAAAGGGAGTATTCGTCGGTTAAGCCAACGACCTTTTTGACACAGTTGTCTACGCTGGATTTTGCAAAAGTTCAGGACAACATAGACCTCTTTCAAGGATTCTATATACAGGCCCGTACAACTCGGGCCTATCGCGCAAAAGCGGCAGCCAACGCTATTGGATATGTTTCCGAAATCTCAAAATATAAACTCGAGCACGATGCTACAGGTATCTATAAACAAGGGGATTATATTGGTCAAAGTGGAATAGAGTCCTTTTATGAGCCCTATCTAAGGGGTCAGCGAGGCGTTCGATTTAAACTTCGGAACGTTGATGGCGTCGAAAAAGGATCATTCAGCGACGGCAAGATAGATACGCTTTCTGTTCCCGGAGTGGATATCATAACCAGCATCGATCTTGACTTACAATCCTACGGCGAAAAACTGTTGAATGGAAAATCGGGTAGCGTGATCGCAATAGAGCCTTCTACCGGAGAGATCCTGGCCATGGTATCTGGACCAACATATGACCCTGCACTGCTGACTGGAAAAAACTACAGTTCAAACTACGTACTCATCAGTAATGATTCGTTAAAACCATTGTTCAACCGTCCGCTGATGGCCCAGTACAGGCCTGGTTCAATATTTAAGGTCGCACAGGCCATGGTCGCGCTCCAGGAAGGAGTGATTACTCCAGAAACGAGATTTAAATGCGACCGAGGACATCCGATGAATTGTCACGGTGCACACACCAACGAAGATCTCCGTGGAGCAATCACCAACTCTTGTAATCCCTATTTCTACAATGTGCTCAAGCGTATGGTCAATAAAGGTGCGACAAATGATCCTTTCAGTGATGCTCGTGTGGGACTAGAGGAATGGAGCAAACACATGAGAAGTTTTGGTTTGGGCAAACCTTTAGGCATCGATCTTCCTAATGAAAAGGGAGGCTTGGTACCGAGCGTTGCTTATTATGATCGGGCTTATCGCGGACGTCCGTGGAAATTCTCAAATATTTATTCTATCGCCATCGGTGAGGGTGAAAATCTGGTGGTTCCGCTTCAGATGGCGAACTTCGCCGCGACTATAGCCAACAAAGGATTTTACATTACACCTCACCTCGTAAAAGGTATAGGAAACACCGGAATGCCGTTGCCGCAATATCTGGAGAAGCATTACACAACTATTGACTCTGCCAATTTCAGGATTGCAGCAGATGCAATGGAGCGCGTAATACAGGAAGGAACAGGTTCATACAGGGGTAAAGTAAAGGACATTGTGATCTGCGGAAAGACTGGTTCGGTGCAGAACCCACCACTGGCTGATCACTCAGTTTTCATTGCATTCGCGCCTAAGGTCAATCCTAAAATAGCGGTTTCGGTTTACGTCGAATATGCAGGTGGGGGCGCCAGAGCAGCAGCGTCGATTGCCTCTTTGATGATTGAAAAGTACCTCAAGGGTGGGACGTCCAGACCACAGATCGAAGAATATGTGTTGAAAGGAAATTTTGAATAGCGAATAATGAACAGCAGAAGCGACGATTTATCAACAACGATGGACTGGGTGACGGTCGCTCTGTTTTGCGCGATCGTGTTGGCAGGGTGGCTCAATATCTATGCGGTAACCTACGATAGAGAAAGTGATCTTTCGATTTTTAATCTTACGATCAACTCCGGACGTCAGCTGTTATTTATCGCAGGCGCTGTTGTAATCGTGATGGGGATTCTCATCATCGACATGCGCTTTTATGAAACGTTCGCCTACATCATCTATGGTGCGATCATGTTCTTGTTATTGCTCGTACCCATCATTGGTAAGGAAGTCGGTGGAAATAAAGCATGGTTGGGCATTGGATCTTTTGGCGTGCAGCCATCTGAGTTTGCCAAGTTTGCCACGGCACTTGCAGTCGCCAAGTTCGTTGGGTCTATCGGTTTCAGGATGGATCAGATGAAAAATCAGGCAATTTTATTTGCCTTGATTGGCTTACCCATGTTTCTTGTACTGCTTCAAAAAGATACTGGAACTGCTTTGGTGTTTACTTCTTTCACCGTTGTATACTTTCGTGAAGGCATGTCGCCAGTATTGATCATTGCAGGCATCGCAGCAGCAATAATCTTTGTGCTTACACTGCTCGTCAATGAATACTATCTTTTCGCCGGCATCGGTGTCATTCTTGTATCAGCTGTTATCCTCGGAAAAAAGAAGCCGAAACGGATAGCATATCTGGTGGCCGGAGCGATAGCGCTTTGCGCCGTCATTAAAAGCGTTGACTATGTGGTCACCGATGTGTTGAAACCTCACCAACAGAATCGTGTCAAGGCATTGATCAACCCAGACGCAGATCCACTCGGGTTTGGCTGGAATGTAACACAATCAAAAATTGCGATCGGCAGTGGTGGCTTTTTAGGAAAAGGATTTCTTCAAGGGACGCAAACAAAATTCAACTTTGTACCTGAACAAAGCACTGACTTTATCTTCTGTACGATAGGCGAAGAACATGGCTGGGTTGGAAGCTTGTTCATCATGTCGCTTTTTATGGCTCTGATGCTCAGGGTTATGTTCATAGCCGAACGACAAAAGAATCGATTTGCACGAGTCTATGGCTACTCCGTTGCGTGCATTTTCTTTTTCCACTTCGCCGTTAATATAGGGATGACGATTGGTCTGTTCCCGGTAATTGGAATTCCGCTGCCATTCTTTAGCTATGGCGGATCAGGCCTCTGGGGCTTTACGATCCTTCTTTTTATTCTTTTGAAGCTGGATGTACACCGTATGCAGGTGTTGCAGAGAATCTAAAAATCAAATCAAGGATTGAAGACACGACTAAGGAAATCTTTTTTCCACAAGCTCCATGAATTCGAGGTATTCATCGCTGTCTGCGTTCCACGTGCCAGCGTGTTCATCCTGAATGTAACGTAGCGCCGATTTTTTGTTTTCAAGTTTATCGAGATGCTCAATAGCCTGACTGAAAAGTTCGAAGTCGCCATGGAATAGAACTTTCGTAAACATAAACTTCTGGTTGATCGTGAGATTATCTCTGATCTTTCCAATCCGTTGAAAATTATCTACGAGACTTCTTCCCGATTGTCTCGTAAGCGCCTCGTTCAAAGTTAACCTCACCGGAGGCTTCGGCGGGACGATCATAGGTTCGGGCTTTGACTTGATTGGCGCAGGAACTGGTTCCGGTTTTGACGGAGGAAGAGGCGTTGTAGGTGCTACATATGCCGGTGGCGCGGTTTCCTCCTCTTTCGGCACGAAGAACTTGTTGGCGTTCAAAGGAACCACCGCCGAGAATTTCGCGATATAATCTTCGACATCCTCAGGTGTAAAGCTCACCTCTTCCAGGATTTGGTCCATGATAGAAAATGCCTCGTTGCCTGAGACTTCTTTCATGCCTTTCTCATCGAGTTTTTGAAGCATCTTCTCCAAGGGCGCCTTATTCACTTTCAGATACTTTATTTCTTCGCGGAAAGGCGCGATGTCGAGTTTATTGTCCTTCCCAGTAATCATGATGGAGAAGAAATCATAAGGATCGAAAATGACGAGCAAAGCCTGGCTGACGGCGCGCTTGAGAAGCGGAGTAAAGTAATTTCTGCTGATCGAGATGTTTTTTGACAACAAACTCATCAGAGTCTCCATTGCATCTTTTACTTCCGGCAGCTCGTAATTAAAGTACGGACTTTGGAGTTTTCGCGTTTCATCCTTCCAGGACTTGAAAAGCTCCCGAACAATAAAAAGATTTACCTGCTGAACATTGCATAGGCTCAGTATTTCCTGACCCGTTATCTGTTCTTTCTTGGAAAAGAACCCTTCCAGCACTTTATCTGAATAAGCTTCCGCATATTGAGTAATGGCTTCCAGACTGATCTTCTCGTCCATGCGACAAATACTAATTTATAAATAGAACTCTAAAGTTAATGGTTATTCAATAATGTGCACAGTGATTTCATACTTTGCACAACGAGTTGCAGCCTTTGCGGCTCGGATTTGAACGGTTAACTTTAATACATGTTTATTGAACCGCATTTAGGAGGAAAACGTGAAAAACGAGGCTGGATCGAAGTTGTATGTGGTTGTATGTTCTCGGGGAAAACGGAGGAACTCATCAGGCGGCTTAATCGCGCCATCATCGGAAAGCAACGCGTCGAAATCTTTAAACCGGTGACTGACACGCGATACCACCACCAGTCTATCGTAAGTCATAACGAAAAAGCAATTCGCTCAACACCTGTAAATTTCGCCAGTGATATCTTGCTCCTCGCGGGCAATTGCGACGTTGTTGGAATAGATGAAGCACAGTTTTTCGATGCGGCCATCGTTGAAGTTTGCAATTCGCTGGCCAACAGTGGCAAACGGGTGATCGTCGCGGGCCTTGACATGGATTACGAAGGCAACCCCTTCGGACCGATGCCCGATCTTCTCGCGGTGGCGGAATTTGTTACGAAACTCCACGCTGTTTGCGCCCAGACTGGTGAGTTAGCGTCTTTTTCCTACCGACTTTCAGAAGGCAACACGCAGGTCATGTTGGGCGAGAAACGAGAGTATGAGGCGAGAAGCCGTGGTGCCTTCGTCGAGGGAATGAAGGACAGAAAGAAATGAAATTGTCTTTGAGAAGGCACAAGGCGATTCTGATTCTCCTGCTATTGCCATTTGAAGGATATTGTCAGAAGGATATACCGATTAATAACTGGCGTGTCCACCCATCCTTTTATGCAATTCAAAATATCGCGCTCGACGGAAGTAATAAAGTGTTTGCCGCTTCCCGTCATGGCATTTTATTACTTGACAGAGTTGACAACCAACTGACAACCCTCACAACGCTTGATGGATTAAAAGGCAGCCTCATTGCCGACCTCGAATACGCCGAGAATTTTCGTGCCCTTATTATTGCCTACAGCGATGGAACATTTGATCTGCTGGACTCCCAAAACAAACTCCTCAATTTTGATCCGCTGGCAACAACCCTGATTACAGGTTCGCGACAGATTAATGACATTTTCATTCATGAGAATATGGTTTATCTCGCAACCGATTATGGTGTGGTCTTATTTGATATCGCGCAGCGTCAGATTAAAGAGACATGGCGCGACCTTAGCGAGACGGGGAAAACACTAAAGATCATTCAAATTACGATCAAGAGTGATAGCGCATTTCTCGCTACTGAAAGGGGTGTGATCGGCGGAAATCTTGATTCCAATCTTCAGGATTTTAATAACTGGAAACGCTTCAACACAGGGGACTTTAATGCACCAATAAAATCGATCTCTAGTTTTAATGGTGTACTTTTTTGCGCCATCGATGGCAAGGGAATATTCTCGAAGTCTGGAAGTGAATGGAATATCAGACAGTTTCTTCAAAACGAGGAATTTAACTCGATGAACGCTTCGGCCACTAGCCTTGTCGTTACGACACGCGGACATGTGTGGAAGATTTCCGAAGTGGACAATGTTGAAGAATTGGCAAATAGCCTTTTCGTGACCCCATTGACGGCGATTCCGGATGACAAAGGTAATACATGGATAGGCGATGGTTCTGCAGGACTTATATCGGAATTATCTGGTACTTATAATACTTACCGGCCCAACTCTCCGGCGAGTGACGACATCTCAATATTGTCGAATGACGTTAATGAAATCTTTGGTGTATCAGGAAGATATTCAACACTGGGTATCCCGCTGAAGAAGCCTGGCGTCATTGACAAATTTGCAACAGGAAAATGGTCACATGAAACATCGCCGCTGACAGATATAACGGATGTTCTTCGCAATGCATCAACGGGTGAGGTGTACGCAGCTTCTTTTGGATATGGGGTAGAAGTGAGCACGTCAAACGGTGTCACGAAAGTCTGGGACGAATCGAATAGTACGCTTTCAAATGTTTACCCGCCTGATAAATCAGTGAACGTTACATCGCTTGCATATTCAGCGGATGGAATGTGGGTCACAAATTACGGATCACCATCGCCGTTGAATTTGTTGAGGTCCGACAACAATTGGGAAGGCTTCTCTTTTTCAGAAGCTGCCGCGCGATATCCCCGCAAGATTGTAGTAGATCTTTCCGGAAATGTGTGGATGGTTTTGGATCCCGCACATGGTGGAGGCATTATCGTATTCAATAAAGAAAACGGAAGTTCTAAGTATTTAAATGATTTGGATGGGCAGGGATCGTTACCGAGTAAATATGTACACGCTATCGCTGTTGATCGTGATGGGCTGGTCTGGGTTGGAACTGAACTTGGAGCCGCCTACTTTAACGTAAACGAGGCGATTTTATCATCCCCTGTAAATTCCATCAAGCCTGTTGTCGATGGAAGGTTTTTGCTTCGCGACGATATAGTAACTGCGCTTGCCGTCGACGGCGGAAACAGAAAGTGGTTGGGCACAAACAGAGGTGTCTGGCTTTACTCGGCCGAAGGCGACGTTCCCTTGAATAACTACACTACAATAACGAGCCCCCTCCCATCTGACAGCATCTTTGACATCAAAATCAATGACGAGAACGGAGAAGTTTTCTTTGCCACCAGCGAGGGAGTTGCATCGTTTCGGTCCGGCTCAACAAAGACACCGGAGCCAGCGCTCCTGAAAGTGTTTCCTAATCCTGTGTATCCGGGTTTTGCCGGTACGGTTGGAATTACGGGAACGCCAATCGACGCAATCATCAAGATAACTGATGTGGCGGGTAAGCTTGTCTGGCAGGGACGCGCTAACGGGGGCACAGCTATCTGGAATGTTCAGGATGAAAAAGGTAAAAGGGTCCCAACGGGAGTTTATGTTGTGTTCGTTGTCCGTGACAATGGTGCACAGCATCTGGCAGCAAAGATTGCCGTAGTGAATTAGCTTTTCCTGTTGCGGCACTACACTCAATGAATTGCAATATCTTTCGACAATGTTGCACAAGACACAGGGCATTGTTTTTCGATTCACAAAATATGGAGAGACATCCATCATTGTGAACATCTTCACTGACTTGTTTGGCCTTCAAGGTTATATCGTGAATGGCGTACGCAGCAAATCAGCCAAAAACAAGATTGCACTTTTTCAGCCACTCACATTACTTGATATGGTTGTATATCACCGCGAGAATGCAAACCTCAATCGTATTAAAGAAATAAAATGTTTACATCCTTTTCAGACCATCACAACAGACATTAAGAAATCAGGCATTGCGATCTTCATCAATGAGATGCTTAACAAGACTGTTAAAGATGAGAGTCATACACGGGAACTCTGTACATTCATAATTCATGCACTAATCACACTTGACACACTATCAGACAACGTTGAAAATTTCCATTTGATTTTCTTATTGAAACTTAGTCGTCGACTTGGGTTTGGCGCGCATCGCGTGAACGAAATACTCGGCCCACGCATGGCTGAGGCCGAAACAGAGGATAAAATAGAGAAGCTATTGACCGCTGATTTTGATAAACCTATTCAAATTTCGAACGTACAACGACGGGAAATTCTTGAGCACATCCTTCGATTCTACAATGATCACCTGGAAAATCTTGGTGAATTAAAATCTGTACAGGTCCTGCGTGAAATCATGTCATAGAAATTGAATATAAAAAAAGGCAGTCCTTCCAACTGCCTTTTCACTTCCAAGATATCATGCGTTAAACCAAACGCTTGGCTACTTCATTCCAGTTGACCACATTCCACCAGTTGGTTACGTATTCGGCTCTTTTGTTTTGATATTTCAAATAGTAAGCGTGTTCCCAGACGTCAAGTCCAAGAATAGGAGTGCCTTTAAGATCACTGCTATCCATCATTGGATTATCCTGATTTGCTGTTGACCCTATCTTAAGTTTTCCGCCTTCGCTTACAAGCCATGCCCAACCAGAACCAAATCGATCCATGGCGGCCTTGGCAAATTGTTCTTTAAACTTGTCGAAGGAACCAAAAGAGCCATTGATCGCATCAGCAATTTTACCGGTTGGTGCGGCAGAAGCAGGTCCCATCACTTGCCAGAAGAAGTTGTGATTCCATGAACCACCACCATTGTTTTTAGCTTTCGGAGACAGTTTTGAAGCATGAGCAAAGAACTCCTTCTCAGTTGCATAAGTGATCTTATCAGCCGCAATGGCTTCATTAACATTCTTGATATACGCAGCATGATGCTTTGTATAGTGGATCTCCATAGTCATGGCATCGATACTTGGCTCAAGTGCATTATATGCATAAGGCAAAGCCACCTGGGAGAATTGCAACGCTGCTGGCATCAAAGATCCGACTGTGGAACTTTCAGTATGTTTTGAAGCTGCATGTACGAGCGTTGGAACGCCTACTGTTGAAATGACAGCAGCTTTCAACGAATTTTCGATAAATTTTCTACGCGACGTCTTCATATGTGAGATGGTTTTGTAAGAAGTAAATTTACCCAAAAATATTTAGCTTGCGTGAACCAGTTAAACTCATCCACAGCCTGCTATGAAAGAAATATTGTATGATGAGATACCTTCACTTGATCTGGCCGACTTCTATGGAGGAAATGCAGACAAGAAAAAGAAGTTTGTTGAGGCGCTTGGTGCTGCGTATCACAACATTGGGTTTGTCGCAATTAAGAATCACTTTCTCACGCCTTCGATGCAGGAGAAACTCTACGCGTCGATCAAAGCCTATTTCGGATTAAACGATGAGCTGAAGAAAAAATATGAGCGCATGGATCTCGCAGGACAACGAGGTTATACTGGCAAAGGTAAAGAGCATGCTAAGGGACGGAATACAGGTGATCTCAAGGAGTTCTATCATGTCGGTCAGGAACTCGATGTATCTGAATTAAGAGCGGAGGGATATCCAGCGAATATATGGCCCGACGAAGTTCCGGACTTTAAAGACGTTGCCATAGACGTTTATTGCGCGCTTGAAAAAACAGGAACGGATATGCTCCGCGCCATCGCTTTGTTTCTGGGACTGGACGAAAACTATTTTGACAACAAGATCAAGAATGGGAATAGTATTCTTCGCCCAATTCATTACTTCCCGATTGAGAACCGTGAGGCCGTTCCCGCTGACGCAGTTCGTGCTGCCGAGCACGGTGACATAAACTTAATTACATTGCTTATGGGGGCAAGCGCCGACGGACTTCAGGTACTTCGCAGAGATGGCAAATGGATACCGATCACTGCATTGCCTGACCAGCTCGTTGTCAACGTGGGGGATATGCTCGAACGGCTTACCAACAAAACATTGAAGTCGACTATACACCGCGTTGTGAATCCGCCAAGGGAAGCGATGAACGTGCCACGGTTCAGCATTCCTTTTTTCATGCATCCGCGTTCTGAAATGAGTCTGGCTGCTTTACCGGGTTGCGTTGACAAAGAACATCCGAAGCAATGGGAAGACATCACGGCAGGTGAATTCCTCGATCAGCGCCTTCGGGAGATAGGATTAAAGAAATGACGGTTCCGAACCAGTCTTCACCAATACCCTTGCCCCAGCGCATCAGATATTATATATTCTTGCGCGACGTACTCACATTGGCCCTCACAGCGTTCGGAGGGCCACAAGCACATCTTGCCCATTTTCACAAGGTGTTGGTCGCGCGTCGCAGATATCTCACTGAGGAAGAGTTGATGGAGCTGAACTCGCTTTGTCAGATACTGCCTGGCCCCGCATCAACACAAACACTTACCGCCGTCGGATTTAAAATCGGAGGTCCAAATCTCGCGTATCTCACATTGCTGGTCTGGATCACACCAGCCGTATTGGCAATGACTGCCGCAGCCATATTGATGTCAAGTCTTCAGACCAAAAACCTATCGCTTGAATTCACAAGATTTATTCAGCCCATAGCCGTAGGGTTCGTAAGTTATGGTGCCTATGCCATCAGCATTAAGACAATTTCGTCGAAGACTGGCATCGCGATCATGATGATGGCTGCCTTGGTTTCTTATTTTATACAGTCACCATTTGTATTTCCCTTTATCCTCTTGATCGCCGGCCTGGTTACTGCATTGAAATATAAGAAGCAGCCAAAAGATCAGGAGAAGAAAAAACTGGTCATCTCATGGTCTAATTTTTTGTTGTGGGTTGGTGTGCTGGTATTTGCAGCCGTACTTGGTGCCGTCACCAAAGCACTGCCCGTTAAATTGTTCGAGAACTTTTATCGAAACGGAAGTCTTGTGTTTGGTGGTGGTCAGGTACTCGCGCCGTTGCTTTATACAGAGTTTGTGGACGTCGAACGCGAGTCACCGACTGACGCGAGTAAGGCAGCCGAGTTCAAGAACAAGCTGAAGACGCGTTATAGTCCCAAAAAGTATCACCATCCTATCTCACACAATGAATTTCTTTCTGGGTATGCATTTGCGCAGGCGTTGCCTGGCCCTGTGTTTTCATTCAGTGCCTATATCGGAGCGCTTTCAGCCAGAGATTATGGGATAGCGGGATCAATACTTGGGGCATTCATGTCTGCGATAGGAATCTTTTTGCCGGGAACTTTCCTCATCTTTTTTGTGATACGATTCTGGAGTAGCCTGAAGAAATATCGGGGGGTACGCGCATCACTTGAAGGTATTACGGCAGCCAGCGCGGGTCTTGTTGCTGCATCGGCGATCATTCTTTTTCAGCCCCTTGAGAATACTATTCTAAATTTCTCGACAACGATAATTACATTCTGTATACTGGCCTTTACGCGCATACCGTCTCCATTCATTATTATCGGCGGATTGATTCTGGGATTGGTACTGAAGTAAACTTACCAGTACTTGTTTGAAGCACGTATTACTTACGGCTTCCGTAGAATAAAGTGATGAACAACGTTGGATAAACCGAGTAGTTTTTTGCCGATGGAACCATGTTGATAGTCTTCGAATAGGCATCGATCAGAAAGCCTGCTTCAAATCCTGTTACCTGACTCTTGATTGTTCCGAGCTCGAAGTTTAATGCCGCTTTCAGGTTAGCGCCCGGCGTAATTTTAGAATTACCAAGACCTTCAAATATTCTTCCAGTGCCAGCAATATAATCCACGTTGATGCTTGGATTGTATGGACCCCTTACTGTAAAGCCACCGCCACCTTCAGGATAATACTCAACATAATAAGGTGCGACTACCCCTAACGTTGGGCCACCTGCAAATACTGCTTTTATTTCCACGCCTTGCTGTGGTGCTTTCTTAAAAATGATAAAGTCACGACCATATTGAAGTCTTACGGCATACAAATAGTTTGCTTTGCCATAAATAAATGCATTGCCCGTCTGAACAGAATTTCTTCTTACTTCCTGAGGGTGTTTGACATTGATCAACTCAAGTCCGAACGTCTCGAGTATCCGGTCATTTTTAAGTTTGCGTGCCTTCTTGAACACGAGCCCACCGATCAATCCGCTTGAAGTATTTTTATTGATGCCCCACGTGAACTCTGAGCCATATTCATAACTGTCCTGAGTCTGTGCTTGCAGACCTGAAACAATCAAAAGAAAACAAAGTGTGGAAATGAAAAACTTCTCGAAACGCTGCATCCTGCCAAAAATTCTTATCAATAAATTTAATCCTTATCCCAACTAACGCAAATAAAGGCTACAAGTTATTCCGTGATTTCGCTGGAAATGCGACAGATGACATCAAAACTGCTTATTTGGATGCCTCCAGGATGCCTTTATAGTCAATGTCGAAATGTGAACGGTCATAAATTGCCTTGCCATCCTTGATAAGCAGAACCTGTGGAGATTCATGCTCAACATCAAATTGCTGAGCAATGCGATTTGACGTCTCTCTGAAAGAGATGAGGTCAAGAAAATAGGGCTTGATGGCCGACGTTTCACCTTCACTCCATTTCCTTTCCAATCTGTCTAACGCCACTTGGCTTACTGAACAGCGGTTGCTATACTTGAAAATTAATACCGGGTTCAACTTTGATTCTTCACGGATCGTCTCAATTTGATCCGTCGACTTCAATTCATTCCATTTCATAATGCTGTAATCAATCGTACCAAAGACCGGCCTCACCTTTATCATACCTGGGCTTCCTGCCCTTATATTTTAGACCTTCAGGCTGAGTCTCCTCTTTCTTGAATAAACGTGACCACCATAGCTTAAAGTTCGTCAGAGGATCACGTTCTCCATCAACATTATTCTTGCCAGTTTTCACAAACTTCGAATCAGGGTGCAACGCACGATTGCGCTCAAATAACTCATACTTGTGCATCTTGATATTACCTTGATAAGCAGTCATTTTCGCAAATGCTTTTCCGGGCTCCCTGACTTTTAATGCCGCCTCAGAACTACTTGGATTTCTCACATAATCCCAGTTGCGTTTTACGCCGCGCGCATATTCACTCGCTCTCACGGTGGAGCTGGAAGGTTTGAACCCTGGTAGACTTCCCTCAACAGCGTGAGGTTTCCTTCCATATGCAGGCTGTTTGACCTTGGTTTGCAGATTTCCTGCAAGGGCATCGTTCCGCGACGGGCGCAGTTTCATCAGAGATTCTTCGGCCGAATTCTTATTCTTGATGTAATCCGGTCTCCTGATCTTTACTTGTAAATTACCAGCAAGGTTATCATTGGCAGAAGGCCGCCGCTTCATGAGTGCCGCATCGGCTGAATTGTCATTTTTTACATAGCCACGGGTTTTAATTTTCACCTGAAGATTGCCTGCCAGTCGATCGCTATTAGAGGGTCCCGGCTTGAGAAGTGCATTTTCTGAGGAGTTCTTATTTTGCATGTAATCTGGCCTTCTCACCTTGACCTGCAGATTACCAGCCTGAGCATCAGACCTTGATGGCCCTCTTTTACGCAACGCATCTTCAGCCGAATGTTGGTTACGGATATAATCAGGGCGCCTCATTTTTGTCGCGATGCCATTAACGTCAAAAGCGCTTCGCTTAAGCCGCAGCTGCCTGATTGAAGCCGCCGCTGCGCGTGGGTGCTTCATATAACTTTTTCCAAATATCCGTAATGGAATATCTCCCTTGTCGGCTTCACCCATGTATCCGAAACCTGGCTGGATCTCGAATCGCTTATATTTTCCTGGGAACCCATTCACTTTTCCGGCACTAGCTGGAAGTGGTTGTCTTGGCAAACCACCCTTCGCGCTGTACGCGTTAGGTAGTGTTCTGCCTCTCTTAATATTACCCTGAAAATATCCAGCGCTGGCGCCTTGTGAAGGCCTGTTTACCACCAAGGGATGCTGATCATTATTCCAAAGCCTACCGCTGACACTTCCGCCACCTTTGAATGGCTTCCTTGTCCTCACGTTTCCTTGAAAAAATGCAGCATGTGCGCCTTGGCCAGGCGGATTTACCTGCAAAGGTGTTTGTCTGTTGTTCCACAGCCGGCCGCTAACACTGCCGCCAAGTTTGTATGGCTTTCGGGTACGCGTGCCGCCTTTGATGCCGTTAATTCCACTCGCGCCGATACCCGGCACACGAGGATAAATAGGGTGCTCACCAACGTGACTGCGGGATGCGCTACGATTGTTTCCAAATGCTCTGAGTGGCTTGCCTTCAACTGATTTTTTGCTGCTCCGTTCCTTTTGTCGTCTGCCTGTGACATCGCCGAGCCAGGGAATCTGACCTCTGCGCGTGGCTGACTTATAGCCAGATGGCATACTACCTCTATAAGCCTTGTCGGGCGATCCGCCACTGTGATGCCACTGTGTGAACTTTGGAGCAACAACGCCTGGCCTGGGGGTCTCGAAGTTTTTGCGTCTTAATGGACGTCCTGCGAGGTCACCCGTGGTCGCGCGTTCGCCACGTCGTTTGGGACGCGCAAAGTTGGCATATACATTTATACTTTTTCTAGCGGTGAAGGAACGAGAACCACTTCTAGGAACCACCTTCCGTCTACCCGGCTTGGGTGCTGAAGAACTTATACTTCTTACCCGCGCCAACGCTCCTCGGTTCGATTGAGCATGTTCCGTAGGTTTCGGCTGGGATTGAACACCGGCGTACCTTCCGTATTGGGGATAGACATTTCGTCGACCTTCACCGGCAGGAGATTTTGTTCTAATGCGTCTTCCGGCGATATCGCCATTCCAGGCTCTCTGTCTGGTTTGAGGACTTCGGCTAAAGATCGGCCGCACTGGTTTCCCGGGACGCTCTTTGCCTGAAGCCCTGCGCGCCGAACCACCTGAACTTGCACGAGAAGCCACGGATGGCTGTTTAGAATGAATTCGCCGTTCCGAAGTAGGTCTGGCCTTAGGAACTTTTCGGTTGAAGGGTTTCTTGAATCTGTTATCTCTAGCGGCTGGCGCAGGTTTATCACCCTTGGCATTTTGCGCGCGGGCAAATCCGGCTGACAACAGGATCAACAGGAAAACCGCTGCCAGAAATCTGGTGCTTGCGTTAAAGAAACTACGATTTGATGTTCTTGCGTTCAAAAAATGTGACAGAAAACAGGCTAAGTTAACTAAAATTGATGACAGGTTCTGGTGCCCCTGTCGACAAGGTTCAGAACGATCAGTCTAATGGTTTTCTCACCTGTTGACCTAATCCTAATTTGTGAAGTTAGCTTGAATTTGAGGGATATGGCCCAAACAGGTCTACGAAAAGTGACTACAGATACCGTCGTACAATGTCATTTAGTTCACGAATATGTGTAGAACTTTCATCAAGGATTGTATTAGTTAAGTTGATCTTTCAGGCCAACGTTTTTGGTGTTATACCCGGATAATGGTCGACGGATTCATTGGCCAAAATGATTATTGGAGGTAATCCCCAAGTGGTAAACCGTAATTTGAGGATAATGCATGTTAGTTGACTAACATGGACAAAGCAGGACTAGAAACTAACCAGATTTTCAATGGTACTTTTGAGCCTTTTCTTTGGTAGATAATTCTGCTCAAGCGTGGGGGCGAAAGGTATAGGTGTATCGAGGGCAGCAACGCGGATTATTGGAGCGTCCAGCGATTTAAACAGATGTTCCGAAATCCAAGCGCTGATCTCGGCGCCTACGCCGCCAGTAAGGCTGTCTTCATGAAAGATCAGAACCTTGCCTGTTTTCAAAACGGATGTTCTAACAATTTCCTGATCCCACGGAAGTAACGTGCGCAAATCAATGAGGTCGGCGCTGATGGGCACCATTTCATTCAGTGTTTCATTTGCCCAATGCACACCCATTCCATAGGTTATTATCGTGATATCTTTGCCTTCCCGTATTCTGACACCTTTGCCGATTTCAACTGTATAGTACTCGGTCGGTATCTCTGACTTAATTGATCTGTACAATAGCTTGTGCTCAAAAAACATTACGGGATTGGGGTCATCTATTGCAGCACATAACAGTCCTTTCGCATCATATGGATTTGAGGGATAAACGATTTTTAATCCTGGTGTGTGAAAAAACCACGCCTCATTACTTTGTGAATGGAATGGACCCGCTGCAGTACCCGCACCCGTTGGCATACGGATCACTACATCGGCATTCTGTCCCCATCGCCAATGAGATTTAGCAAGATTGTTTACGATCTGGTTGAAGGCTTCGGTGACGAAATCAGCAAACTGCATCTCTACCATCGACTTCATTCCTTTAATGGAAAGACCCAACGCCGCGCCGACGATCGCTGATTCACAAATTGGCGTATTGCGCACCCGTTGTTTTCCAAATTGTGAAACGAATCCGTCTGTGATTTTGAATACGCCGCCATACTCGGCAATATCCTGACCCATGAGTACCAGGTTGTCATGGCGCTCCATGCTTTGCCTTAATCCGTCGCTGATCGCGTCGATAAAGCGCCGCTCAACGGTATCGGTACCCGACGGTGGCATGGGTTGTTGAACGTATGGAGCAAACAGGTCGGCAATTTCAGCGTCTGTATTTGCTTCTGGATGAGTTTCTTCGAAAGAATCGGCAATACCATCTTCGATTTCTTTCTTTATTTTTTTCTTCAGCGAAGCAACGTATTCGCTATTCGTTACTTTAGATTCAAGAAGATATTGCTCGAAGTTTTCCACGGGATCCTTTTTGGCCCACTCTTCAAGAAGTTCTTTTGGCACATACTTTACGCCAGAGGCTTCTTCATGACCACGCATTCGGAATGTCACACATTCAAGTATAACCGGTGCAGACTTTTTCCTCATTCTCGCGGCGAGTTGTCTGACCGTATCGTAAACCTCCAGAACATTGTTACCGTCGACACTCAAGCCTTCGATTCCATATCCTATGCCTTTATCGGCAAAAGACTTACACCTGAATTGTTCGGAACTTGGCGTGGAGAGTCCGTAACCGTTATTCTCGATAACAAAAATCACCGGGAGATCCCATACAGCAGCGACATTTACTGCTTCGTGAAAATCACCTTCACTTGTTCCGCCATCGCCGTTGAAAACTACGGCAATGTTCTTTTCACCCTTTAATTGTGAAGCCAATGCTATCCCATCAGCGACACCATTTTGCGGGCCCAGGTGAGAGATCATTCCTACAATATGGTGTTCGCGCGTTCCAAAGTGAAAGGAACGATCCCGGCCTTTGGTGTAACCTTTACCCGTGCCCTGCCATTGAGCAAATAGTCGATTGAAGGGGATAGTACGTGTTGTAAAGACACCAAGATTACGATGCATGGGGAGGATATAATCATCAGTTTCCAACGCAGCCGTAATTCCTGACGCAATTGCCTCCTGCCCGATACCACTGAACCACTTGCTGATCTTATTCTGTCTCAAAAGGATCAACATCTTATCTTCAATCATGCGCGGCCTTAGTATTGCTTCATAGAGATGAAGCAAGGTTTTATCATCGTATTGTCGACGGTTAAAATTCATAATACAAAGTTATGCTTTGGGAGTTAGGAGTTATGAGTTGACCTGAAAACTTCTGGCGTCCCGCTTCTGAACGCGCTTTGTTCATAACCCCTAACTCATAACTCCTAACTCTTTCTTACTTTTGTGGCTATGGTTTCATTTAGCGAGTTTAAGCTCGACAATGGTTTACAAGTGATTGTCCACGAAGACCCGACGGTTCAGATCGCAGTGATGAACATCCTTTATGATGTTGGTAGTCGGGATGAACGCGCCGAAAAGACTGGATTTGCTCATCTCTTTGAACACCTGATGTTTGGTGGATCGAAGAATATCCCGAGTTATGACGAGCCACTCCAGCTTGTGGGTGGCGAAAACAACGCCTTTACAAATACTGATATTACGAATTATTATCTGACGCTACCATCGTCAAATATTGAAACTGGATTCTGGCTTGAGAGTGACCGGATGGTGAGTCTGTCATTTGACCCAAAGGTGCTGGATGTGCAGCAAAAAGTTGTGGTCGAGGAATTCAAACAGCGATATCTTAATCAGCCCTATGGCGACGTATGGCTGAAACTTCGGCCACTGGCATATAAAGTGCATCCCTACCAGTGGGCGACGATCGGAAAGGAGATAAGCCATATTGAGGACGCAACACTCGAGGACGTGAAGGAATTCTTCTTTCGTTACTACGTACCGAACAATGCAATACTGGTAGTTGCTGGCAATGTCACTGCAGAGCAGGTAAAGAGACTTTCTGAAAAATGGTTCGGACCTATTCCTGCTGGAAAGGTTTCAAGGAAGCTTCCGAAAGAGCCGCATCAGGATCAAAAACGTTTTGAAGAAGTGAGGGCCAAAGTCCCGGCAAGTGCTTTGTATAAAGTTTACCACATGCCCGGTCGTTTTGATAAAGATTATTATGCGGTGGATTTGCTTAGTGATATTCTAAGTAGGGGTCAATCCAGCCGGCTGTATCATGAATTGGTGAAGGAAAAAGAAATTTTCACATCGATATCGTCATTTGTGATGGGAACCGTTGATCCGGGGTTGCTCGTAATCAGCGGAAGGGTGAAAGATGACATATCTTTAGAGGTTGCCGAAAAGGAAATTGATGCCGTGCTGAATGGTATTGTCAAAGATGGTATTAATGAAAATGAACTTGAAAAAGTAAAGAATCAAACAGAATCAACGCTCGAGTTTGGGGAGGTTGAATTGATGAATCGTGCTATGAATCTGGCATTCGCGAAATTGTCCGGCGATGCTGGTCTTGTGAATGAAGAAGGCAAGTTAATCAATGCCGTGACGTCTGCAGACATCCACCGCGTTGCTCAACAGATATTACAAGAAAGGAATTCGAGTACGCTTTACTACAAAGCTGATACGTTAAATTGATAAGTTCCCAATGAAGATACGTGTAGGCATGGGGTTCGACGTGCATGTTCTAGAGGAGAAAAGAGATTTCTACCTGGGTGGTATTAAACTTGAAGGAGCTCCTAAAGGAGCGTTGGGTCATTCCGATGCTGATGTACTTATTCACGCAATCTGCGACGCACTGCTGGGTGCCGCCAACCTGAGGGATATTGGTTATCACTTCTCGAATACCGACAATCAATGGAAAGGTATGGACAGCAAATATTTTCTGACGGAAGTGACGAGAATGATTCATGAAAAGGGATGGTCTATTTCCAATGTTGATTGTACCATCTGTCTCGAAAGGCCGAAGATCAATCCGCACGTTCCGGAGATGAAAAAAGTGCTCGCTCCCCTTATGGGGATAGATGAGGATGATGTTTCAATCAAGGCCACGACCAATGAAAAGTTGGGATATGTTGGCCGCGAAGAAGGAGTTTGTGCCTACGCGGTTGCTTTGATACAGCGCACCTGATGCCTGTCACGATCATCACAACAGCAGACGGTTCTCATTCGCTTCTGAATGAGTTTTTGCAGGAAACCTACCACTCTATTCATGGAGCGTTACAGGAATCAAAACATGTTTTTATCCAGGCAGGCATGGAGCATTGGCTGGATATTCACCGGACGAATTCAATATCAATCTTCGAAGTTGGGTTTGGTACAGGTTTAAATGCATGGCTTGCATGGAGGTTTGCCAGGGCGCGGGCAATCAACATGACTTACACGTCAATTGAAAGTTTCCCGCTGGAGGAATCAATCTGGAAGCAATTGAATTACGTTAAAGATGAAGCCGACAAATCATTGTTTGCATCGCTTCATGAATCGGCGTGGGATATAACAGTGAGACTAGATGATGGCTTTAGTCTTCATAAAATGAATATTAAACTTGAGGACGCGACAGTTGAACCCAATTCAATTGATGTAATTTTTTACGACGCTTTCGCGCCAAGCAAGCAGCCCGACATGTGGACATTTGCCATACTTCAAAAAACAGTCTCCGTCCTTAGAAAAGGAGGCGTATTCGTTACTTATTGTGCAAAAGGACAGCTAAAACGCGATTTAAAGTCCCTTAATTTAGTCACAGAGGGTCTACCCGGACCACCTGGCAAAAAAGAGATCATTCGGGCAACAAAAAATTGAAAAAATTTCCTGAAATGACTTTAAGGAGATACATTTTACTCAATCGATTTCGTCTAACAGAAGGTATTTCAAAATGTGCGGGGCTGCAATCGTTGACGCCTTAGCAAATTTAAATTGCTCCGAATTATTTCTAAAAAGATTCAAAAAATTCTGTCAAACATTCCGCCTTCCCCATTTTCCTTATGTTAGTTTGGTAAATTCAAAACTCCGTTTTGCCCTAAGCGGAATGATTTACAAGTGCTAAACGACCAGAAAATGAAAGAGAAAACCACCCGTGGGTTGTACACTCCAGAGTTGGAACATGATGCGTGCGGAATTGGATTTGTTGCCAATATCAACGGAGCAAAGACCAATCAAAATGTGCGCGACGCCCTTACTATGCTGGAGAACATGGAACATCGAGGCGGTAAAGGAAGTAGTCCGAAGACAGGTGATGGCGCAGGGATATTGTTTCAACTGCCGCACGATTTTTTTGTTGACGAATGTGCCCGTCTGGGGTTTGAACTACCGCCAGCGGGAAAGTATGGCGTTGGTATGGTATTCTTTCCAAGAGACAAGAAGATCATGAACGCATGCCGAGAGGTATTGCGCAAAAACATCAAAGAACTCGGACTAGAATTATTAGGCTATCGCGTTGTTCCTGTTGACCATAGCGTTCCTGGGCCAGGCGCAGCTGAAGTAGAGCCAATGATTGAACAGGTTTTCGTCAAAGCTAAAGACGAGACGCTCGTCAATGGTGCCTTTGAACGTAAACTGTTTGTCCTAAGAAATTTCACTACTCACGCGATCGCGCAAAACGGGCGTGGTAGTAATAAAGAATTCTATATTACTAGTTTCTCAGCAAAGACGATTATATATAAAGGTCAGTTGAGAACCGAACAATTGAGGGCATACTTTGACGATCTGCAGGATTCTCGAGTCAAAACAGCGCTTGCTTTGGTTCACTCAAGATTTTCAACCAACACATTCCCGAACTGGAAATTAGCGCAGCCCTTCCGCTATATCGCCCACAACGGTGAGATCAATACGATCCGCGGAAATGTGAATAAAATGAAGTCGAAAGAAGCGTTGTTCAAGTCAACATTATTTACGGACGAAGAACTGAAAATGCTTCTTCCAATAACAAGTCCTGAAGGTTCTGATTCTGCCAACCTCGATGCCTTGGTAGAAATGCTTGTCCTTTCCGGACGATCGCTCCCACACGTATTGATGATGCTTGTTCCTGAAGCATGGCAGGACAACAAGTTGATGGATCCACACCGTAAAGCCTTTTATAAATATCATGCTTCAATGATGGAGCCATGGGATGGTCCGGCAGCACTTGTATTTACCGATGGTTCACGCATAGGTGCTACGTTGGATAGAAATGGTCTTCGTCCACTGAGATATTGTATCACTCGTACTGGTCGTGTTATCGCTGCCTCGGAAGCCGGAGCACTTTTGGTTGATCCAAGAGATGTTATCGAAAAAGGCAGAATCACACCGGGCAAAATGCTGATGGTTGATCTTGAGCAAGGAAAAGTGCTCGACGACGACAAAGTAAAGCGCGCCGTTTACGAAGGCAAATCATATTATAACTGGATTATTCAGAATCGCCTCAAGCTGAGATTGGAACCGGAGCAGGAGTGGCTTGAGACCAGCTTCGATGAGAAGACACTGATCAAACGCCAGAATGCGTATGGCTATACTTCAGAAGACATCAAGATGTTGATTCTTCCGATGGCAGAGAAAGGGTACGAAGCGATTGGCTCTATGGGAGATGATACACCGCCAGCGATTCTTTCAAAGGAAAGCAGACACCTCTCAAATTATTTCAAACAACATTTTGCACAAGTAAGTAATCCGCCGATTGATCCTATTCGCGAGCGTCTGGTGATGTCGTTGTTTACACGTGTTGGTTCAAGCTTGAATGTGCTGGACGAAACTCCTGAGCACACAAGACAAATACACATTTCGCAACCCGTGCTTTTAAATTCCGACCTGGAGAAGTTTAAGCATCTTAAGGATCAAGGATTTGAATCCGCAGTAATTCAATGCGTATTCAAAGCTGATGGCGAACCGGGTAGAATGGAAGAGAGCATCAATAGAATTTGTGCTGAAGCCGAAAAGGCCGTGCGTGCAGGGAAGAAAATTCTGATCCTCTCAGATAAAAAGATAAGTACCGAGTTTGCTCCGATACCTTCTTTGTTGTCGGTTGGAGCCGTGCATCAATACCTGGTTGAAAAGAGGATCCGTACGCAGGCTGGTCTTGTGGTTGAAGCAGGCGATGCCTGGGAAGTACATCACTTTGCAACCATCGTTGGGTATGGTGCGAGTGCGGTCAATCCGTATATGGCATTGGAAACAATCCACTTCATGAATAAGGAAGGATTGTTCTATAAGCCTTTGACCGACGAAGAGACTTTTGCAAACTATCAGAAAGCAATAGGCAACGGATTGCTAAAGGTGATGTCTAAAATGGGCATCAGTACACTTCAGTCTTATCAGTCGTCTCAGATCTTTGAAGCACTGGGTATTGCCAGCGACGTAGTTGAAAAATGTTTCCGCGGAACGATAAGCCGGATTGAAGGACTTTCATTTGATGATATCGCCAAAGAGGTAGTTGTTCGTCACGAACTCGCCTACGAAATTGAGAGCAAAGAGCTTTCAGTCGGTGGTATTTATCAGTGGAAACGTCGCGGTGAAAAACACATGTTTAGTCCTGAAGTAATTCATCTGCTTCAATATTCTACGAAAGCAAACAACTACGAACTATTCAAAAAATATACACAGAAGATCAACGAGCAGGCGCACGACGCGCTCACCTTCCGTGGTTTATTCGAATTCAAAAAACGCAATCCGATTCCACTTGCAGATGTCGAGCCTGTCGAAGAGATTTTTAAACGATTTGCCACCGGTGCAATGTCCTTTGGATCAATTTCTCACGAGGCACACTCAACGTTAGCCATCGCCATGAACCGCATTGGCGGAAAGAGCAACAGTGGTGAAGGTGGAGAAGATTCAGTTCGATTCGAAAAGAAGGAAAACGGTGATTGGGAGCGTTCGGCTATCAAACAAGTTGCCTCAGGAAGATTCGGAGTTACAAGTTATTACCTCACCAACGCTGATGAACTTCAGATCAAGATGGCACAAGGTGCCAAGCCAGGTGAAGGCGGTCAGCTCCCTGGGCATAAAGTAGATGAGTGGATTGGACGTGTTCGTCACAGTACCCCCGGCGTTGGATTAATTTCGCCGCCACCTCACCACGATATTTATTCTATAGAAGACCTTGCACAGTTGATTTACGATCTTAAGAATGCTAACAGGCAGGCGAGAATCAATGTTAAGCTTGTATCCCAGGCCGGTGTTGGAACTGTAGCTGCCGGCGTTGCCAAAGCCAAGGCAGAAGCAATCCTGATTTCAGGTGCAGATGGTGGGACAGGCGCTTCGCCAATAAGCTCCCTTCGTCACGCAGGACTTCCATGGGAGCTCGGACTTGCAGAAGCACATCAGACACTTGTTAAGAACAATCTCCGTAGCAGAGTAGTGTTACAAACCGATGGTCAAATTCGCACAGGCCGTGATATCGCGATTGCTACATTGCTTGGTGCCGAAGAGTGGGGGGTTGCAACGGCTGCCCTGGTGGTCGAAGGCTGTATTATGATGCGCAAATGTCACTTGAATACTTGTCCGGTTGGCATTGCTACGCAAGACAGCGACCTACGGAAACTTTTTACGGGAGATCCGGATCACGTTGTAAATTTCTTCACTTTCCTCGCACAGAATCTTCGTGAAGTGATGGCTGAACTAGGGTTCAGAACAATTAATGAAATGGTTGGACGATCAGATATGCTGCGTGTTCGTCAGGATATAGATCATTGGAAACTTAAAAAACTTGATTTGTCGCCCCTGCTGATGCGTGAGCCTACTCGTGAACATGTCGGATTGTACAAACAAATTGACCAGGACTTCGAACTTGAAAAAGTTCTTGACTGGAAACTGGTTGAAGCAGCGCGTGCTGCCCTCGATGATCAAGAGCCAGTGAAAGAGAAATTTATCATACGCAATACTGACCGTACAACGGGCGCGCTATTGTCAAATGAGATCTCAAAGAAATACAAAGGGAAAGGCTTGGCGGAAGATACCATCCACTTCAAATTCAAAGGTTCGGCAGGGCAGAGTTTTGCAGCTTTCGTGGCGCCTGGTGTGACATTCGAGCTTGAAGGCGAAGCCAATGACTATTTCGGCAAGGGCCTATCAGGTGGTAAGCTTATTGTTTATCCCGATAAAGAATCCACATTCAAACCAGAAGACAACATTATTGTTGGCAATGTGGCTTTCTATGGTGCTACATCGGGAGAAGCATATATCCGTGGACAAGCGGGAGAACGTTTTTGTGTCAGAAATTCTGGCGTGACCACGGTTGTTGAGGGTGTTGGAGATCATGCCTGCGAATACATGACGGGTGGACGTGTCGTTGTCCTCGGTAAGACGGGAAGAAACTTTGCCGCCGGCATGAGCGGTGGAATCGCTTATGTATTTGATCCGGAGCATGCCCTCGAAAGACTTTCTAATAAAGACATGGTTGAACTCGAACCGCTTGAAGCCGAAGACAAAGCTGAAGTGAGAGCGATGATCGAGAAACACTTCAAATATACAGGCAGCGATCCTGCAGAATGGTTGCTCGGAAAATGGGATGAAGCATCCGAGCTTTTTGTCAAGGTGATGCCAAAAGATTACAAGGCAGTACTTCAAAAAGTGAAGGCTTCTAAGTCATCTTCAAAAGCACAAAAGATTACAATCAAATAAGCAGAAAGATCAGTTCATGGGACAAGTAGACGGATTTATGAAGTTTGATCGTGAGATGCCTAAGTCACGCGATCCAAGGGAAAGACTTAAGGACTACAAAGAAGTATACAATCCTCTTGATAAAGAGAAGGTAAAACAGCAGGCATCCCGTTGTATGGACTGCGGCGTTCCTTTTTGTCATAGTGGCTGCCCATTGGGCAATAACATTCCCGACTTCAACGACGCGGTGTATCAGGGTAAGTGGGAAGAGGCTATAAAGATCCTCAGCAGCACTAACAACTTCCCGGAGTTTACGGGCAGAATTTGTCCTGCGCCCTGTGAAGCGAGTTGCGTACTCAGCATCAACAATAAACCAGTAACGATCGAATACATTGAGAAGACGATCGCAGAGCAGGCATTCGAGAAAGGTTATCTCAAGCCAAATCCTCCTAAAAGCAGAACAGGAAAGAGAATTGCAGTTGTTGGATCGGGACCGGCCGGATTGGCGACCGCAGCACAGCTTAATAAGGCGGGACATTGGGTAACGGTGTTTGAAAGAAGCGACCGGATCGGCGGACTTCTTCGCTATGGAATTCCCGATTTCAAACTTGAAAAGTACGTTGTTGATCGCCGAGTGAAGTTATTGGAACAGGAGGGTATTGTGTTCAGGACCAATGCTCATGTTGGTGTTAACATATCGGCAAAACATCTCAAAGACGAATTTGACGCAGTCGTAATGTGCGGAGGTGCATCAGCACCTCGTGATCTTCCAATTGCTGGAAGACAAATGAAGGGAATACATTACGCAATGGAGTTTCTGCCTCAGCAGAACAAGCGCGTTGCCGGCGATAGAATATTTTCAGGTGAGATCCTGGCGACTGGAAAGAATGTTTTGGTAATCGGTGGAGGCGATACGGGGTCAGATTGCGTGGGTACTTCTAATCGGCACCAGGCAAAGTCTGTATCGCAGATCGAGTTACTTGCTAAGCCGCCATCTGCTCGTTACGACAACAACCCGTGGCCACTCTGGCCCATGGTGCTGATGACTTCTTCATCACATGAAGAAGGCGTAAACAGACATTGGGCAATCTTGACCAAAGAGTTTTTGGGCGACAACATGGGCCGT
This sequence comes from Chryseolinea sp., assembly GCA_039916665.1. GTDB lineage: Bacteria > Bacteroidota > Bacteroidia > Cytophagales > Cyclobacteriaceae > Chryseolinea. Next base: position 55,828 of record JBDSKX010000060.1, read on the forward strand.
CTTACAGGTTTAAAGATTGTTGACATTACCTGGGGTGTAAATGCTCAGGGAAAAATGGGCTTTGAGGAGATTGCTGGCAGCGAGCGAATAATCCCCTGTGAACTTGCTTTACTGGCAATCGGATTTGTTGGCGCTGAAAAAGGAGGAATGGTTGAGGAATTAAAGTTACAGCTGGACGAACGCGGTAACATCAAGACAGAAAACTACATGAGTTCGGAGGAAGGTGTGTTTGCAGCCGGCGATGTTCGAAGAGGACAATCGCTTGTTGTATGGGCAATTTCAGAAGGCCGCGAAACAGCTCGCGCCGTTGATATCTGGCTAATGGGTGCTTCATCACTCGAAGCAAAGGATCAATCATTTGTACACCTTACAGAAGAAGAAGGTTAATCGAAAGATAGTTTTTCAGGTAAGAGAGAGCCTTTCCAAGTACATTGGGAAGGCTTTTTTATTTATTGCGGATTATTTATGTGAAAGTAGACGTTAGCCGCTTTGAGAATTTTTTTTTAACGCGTGCTCACATCTCCACAACTTGTTAATTTTGCGTACATAAAATCAAAAAGGAATTGGTAAATAAGCTAGTAAAGGTTGGAACGATACAGATGAGCTGTACAAGTTTACCTTCAGACAATATGAATAAAGCGATCGTAAAGATTCGTGAGGCTGCTGCAGAGGGTGCGCAAATTGTTTGTCTTCAGGAGTTGTTCACGTCACTTTACTTTTGCGATGTTGAGGATTACGAGAATTTTAAACTTGCAGAATCTATTCCGGGGCCATCGACGGACGCGCTGTCCTTTTTAGCGAAGGAACTTGGCGTGGTGATCATTGCGTCCCTTTTTGAAAAGAGAGCGGAAGGCATCTATCACAATACAACAGCAGTGCTGGATGCCGATGGCTCATACCTTGGAAAATATCGAAAGATGCACATCCCGGACGATCCGGCTTATTACGAGAAATTTTACTTCACGCCGGGGGATTTGGGTTACAAAGTTTTCGAGACCAGATTTGCAAATATTGGCGTATTGATATGCTGGGATCAATGGTACCCTGAAGGCGCTCGGATCACTTCGCTCATGGGAGCGGAGATATTGTTTTATCCGACAGCTATCGGTTGGGCCACGGCACAGGATGAGGCAACAAACACCGATCAATTCAACGCATGGCAAACCATTCAGAAGAGTCATTCGGTGGCCAACGGCGTCCATGTTGTGAGTGTTAACAGGGTCGGTCTTGAGCAAAACGGGGCGATGCGTTTTTGGGGCGGATCGTTTATCAGTAATCCATTCGGAAGAATCATTTACCTCGCCTCTCATGATCAGGAAGAAGTACACGTTGAGGAGCTCAACCTTAAAGACACTAATTTTTACAGGACGCACTGGCCCTTCTTGCGCGACAGAAGAATCGATTCATATCTGCCGATCACTAAGCGTTATATCGATGAGGACTGACAATCATATCGGCCATGAGTAATACCAAGCACGATCAGATCCCTAAAATGGAGCAAACCGACATAATGGAGCAAAGAGTAGCATTTCACACCGCCGGAATTTCAGACACACACACACCGCAGGAACTTGGTTATTTTTTTCCCGCGGAATTTGCCAGGCATAAAGCGACGTGGTTAAGCTGGCCCCACAAAGAAGCATCATGGCCAGGAAAAATTGAAACAATTTATCCAGTATACGCCCAGTTTATAAAAGCCGTTGCAGAAGGCGAAGCCGTAAATATCAATGTGGTTGATGAAGCAATGAAAACTAAAGCGCTTCGTCATCTCGAGCGTGCCGGAGTAGACCTTTCACATGTTCAGTTTCATTTCAACCCAACAAATGATGCGTGGTGCCGCGACCATGGCCCTGCATTTTTGATCAATCCGGATGCAGAACAAAAGAAGATTATAGTGGACTGGGGATACAATGCGTGGGGTAACAAATATCCTCCATTTGACCTCGACGACAATATACCAACGCTTATTGCGCAACATTATAACCTTCCGGTATTTTATCCTCCAATCGTCATGGAAGGGGGCTCTGTAGATTTCAACGGTAAGGGTACTGTAATCACAACCACTTCTTGCCTGCTGAATGCCAACAGAAATCCTTCCTTGTCAAAAAAAACTATTGAAAGTTATCTTCATCATTTTTACGGCGTTGATAATATCCTGTGGCTCGGCGATGGTATTTCAGGAGATGACACCGATGGACATATCGATGACCTGGTAAGGTTCGTCAATGAAGATACGGTGGTAACAGTTGTTGAAACGAATCGTCAGGATGTCAACTACGTTCCGCTGCGCGACAACTTGCGGGAGTTAAGCAGGTTTCGACTGCAGAATGGCAAACAGATCAATATTGTTGAGTTACCAATGCCGCAAGCCATCGTGTATGAAGGTATGAGACTGCCAGCTTCGTACGCGAATTTTTATATCAGCAATAACCATGTCGTTGTTCCAACGTTTCAGGACAAGAACGATAAAACAGCGCTAAGGCTTCTCGAAAAATGTTTCCCTGATAAGAAAGTTATTGGACTTGATTCCATGGATCTGATTTGGGGACTTGGCTCATTCCATTGCCTTAGTCAGCAAGAGCCGGAAGTCTAAAATGTGAAGAATCCTTTTGGTGTGATGCAGTAGTTTAGGGGGATGTCGTAAGCATCGATGTCTGAGATTTCTTCGACCGGTTCAAAGAAAGACAATCCAACCCGTTTACAATCGGCTCTGCAGGTTGCGAGAAACTTGTCGTAATAACCTTTTCCGTATCCAACGCGGTTTCCATTTATGTCAAAGGCGAGCAACGGTACTATAACCACATCAATATCCTTTGATGGAGTCATTATTCCTTTCAGTGGTTCCTCCAGTCCCCACTTGTTCACTTGCAACTGAAACCTGTCGTCGAAATAAACATTCTCGAGTTCTTCAGTGTCGTAGTTAATTCTGGGTAGCGATATTTTTGTGTCAGGGAACTTCATGCCAATCCAATCGATGAACAGCCAGGTGTCGGGTTCTTTATTTTTAGTGAGTGGTAAATAAGTATGGAGTACCTGAATTGAATCCATATCAAAATGAGCGATGAATTTCTCGTAAAGACCATGACTTAGAATAGAACACTCCTTCTCCGACAGTGCCACTCTCTTCTTCAAGTAAGCTTGTCTGAGTTCGGCTTTTGTCATGAGATCTGTTTCAGGAGTAGATTTACTCTGTGTAAGACAAAATGTTAAATTGGAAATCAAAAGGATCGAATAGTTTGGCCAGACGTTCTATGAATTCCGGATCCTTATGATAGAAATTCAAAAAACTATCAGTTCTTTCCTGCAATGATCCATTCGGGAAAAGAATGTCTTTTACTGCTTCGATCTGTCGCAGTCTGTCTGTATGTAGGCGCTTCTCGGCGCGCATCATTTTCTTTTCAATCTTTTCGAGATCGGTGTTATTGCGCTTTTGAGCCGCTGCGACAAATGTCGATAGCGTTGTATCAATGGTTGATGCCCTGGACTTAAGTTCTTCAAAAATTCTGCCAGCTGCTTTTTGTTCGGAAGTTGTACGCAGGTTGTGAGAGGTATTGGCCAGTACCCAATGGTTGAAGATAAAATTCTTTTCTTCAAAAAGATCTTTCAATGCCAGCCCTGTCTTTCCAAACTTGCGTGAAACTTCGTGATCCACGATCATCCCAAAGTTTCGCGGCATTAGTATTGGGAAGGGCGTTTTAGAGTGTATAAAAACCTCCTTCAGCTGTAGCCAATATATTACCTCGGCAGGCCCGCCAACGTAAGCAATGTTTGGTAGAATCATCTCCTGATAAAGTGGACGGAGAATTACATTGGGACTGAATTGTTCTGGCTGATTTTTAATTTTACTTTCGAGATCGCTCTTGGAAAAAATGAGATCAGTGTCAACGACCTTATAACCTTCCCCCTCTTTTTCCAGCCTGTTCCTTCCGTTGTTGTCGAGATGAAAAAAATTAATATCACGGCAGAATACTTGTGGTTTATATCCGAGTTGTTCTAATGCATTGTTTGTTTTGTCAACAATTGGCTTTGTTACCTGATCGATAATATCCTCCCGAATCACTTTCTTGAACTCTGCCTTCAACGCACCGTTGTCGGCGTCAATGGTGACAACCCCCATGGATCCAAACAACTCGTTAACATAATACCGACCTGCGGCCGCCAACGTCTTCTGCTTAGTGTAAGCTGTTTTAAAAATTGGATTTTCTCCGGGGATTTCAGTTGCTAGCTTCTCTAGACCCTTTGTATTGAATCTGCCTACTGCACCTTTCTGCTCTGTTTCCCAGGTGTATTTCTTTCCGTATAGTTTGAAGTATTTGATTTCCTCGTAATCATGGTCTTCAGAGGCCATCCAATAGACTGGGACAAAGTTGTAATCGGGATATTGTTCTTTGAGTCGCTTGCAAGTATTAATGACCGTGACAATCTTAAACACAAAGAACATCGGACCCGTAAAGATGTTAAGCTGATGCCCGGTAGTTACAGTGAAAGTTTTTGATTGTTCAAGTTTACTGATATTGTCTTCAAGAACTGATGACAATTTAAGTCCCTCGTATTGCTTGCGCAACGAATCAACCAACACCTTTCGATTTTCAACAGGGAAAGACTGTTCCTTCTCTTCAATCTGTGCTTTAAAATTTTCTGGTCTTGGAAACCTGCCATAGAATGGTTTCAGGTTGTCGTGCTCCTGAATGTAATCAAGAAAGAAGGGAGTGAATGCGTGTGACTCAGCCAGTGAAACCTTATCAAGCTGCATATCGACAACAATAGTTGGTGGGGGCTGCGGTGATCATTCTCCGAATAACGTTATTTTTGAAATAATGGCTAATAATTTATTTCTGAGGTGTGTTGATTGCATATCCGGTCAGATCAAACTCGGATGCAGCTGTAACATTCACGTTTACAAAATCTCCTATCCGGAGATATTCAGAAGGACTTTCAATGATAACCTCATTATCGACTTCGGGTGAATCAAATTCCGTACGACCGATAAAGCTTCCGCCTTCTTTGCGGTCAACCAGTACCTTGAAGGTCTTTCCGATCTTGTCGTTGTTCAACTCCAGGGAGATTCCCTGTTGAACATCCATGATGTCTTCCATCCGCTGTTGTTTGACTTCTTCAGCCACGTCATCTGCCATGGAGTGTGCAAACGTGTTTTCTTCGTGAGAATAGGTGAATACGCCCATTCTGTCGAATCGTGACTTCTCAACAAACTCAATGAGATCTTCGAAATCTTGTTGCGTTTCACCAGGATGACCAGCAATCATCGTTGTGCGTATAGCGATACCGGGTACTTTTTCACGAAGGCTATATATCAGTTGTTCTGTTTTTTCTCTTGTTATCCCGCGTCTCATCAACTGCAACATTTTTGTTGAGCCATGTTGCAACGGGATGTCTATGTATTTGCAGATGTTGTTTCTCTCGGCCATTACATCAAGCACATCCATCGGAAAGCCAGCTGGAAATGCATAATGTAACCGGATCCAGTCAATACCGGCCACATCCGAAAGTCTTTTCATTAGATCAGCGAGATTCCTCTTTTTATAGAGGTCGAGTCCATAGTAAGTGGAGTCCTGAGCAATCAACAACAATTCTTTGGTGCCTCCCTTTGCAAGATTCCTGGCTTCAAGTACCAGTTCTTCCATGGGGCGAGAAATATGCTTTCCTCGCATCAGTGGAATAGCACAGAAGGAGCAAGGTCTGTCGCAACCCTCGGAGATTTTTAGGTAAGCGTAATGGCTTGGATTGGTGAGGATTCGTTCCCCTACGAGTTCTTGCTTGTAGTTTGCTTTAAACACTTTCAGAATTCGAGAAAGGTCCCGCGTTCCAAACCAGGCGTCTACTTCAGGGATTTCCTTTTCGAGGTCGTCTTTATAGCGTTGTGAAAGGCATCCGGTCACGTAAACTTTGTCGACAATACCCTCTTCCTTAGCGTCTACGTATCTGAGAATTGTGTCGATCGATTCCTGCTTTGCATTGTCAATAAATCCACATGTATTGATCACTACAACGTTAGCATCATCCTTATCGGACTCATGTACGGCATCGATACCATTGCCCCGAAGCTGTGTGAGCAACACTTCAGAATCAACCAGATTTTTTGAACAACCCAGCGTGACGATATTGACTTTTGTCTTCTTATTTCCTTTTGTTTTCATTCCTCAGCTGCCAGCAGGCCTTGTTTCGGTGGCCTGCGCCACTTTTTGTCCGACGATCAGACCGTGATCGCGTTAATGCTCGCAAAAATACGAAATTTAGTGGGCATAGAATTTGGGCTTTTGGGCGTTAACCTATCTTTGCCGCCGGACGCTTAACCATGAAGAAACTCAGCTGGTTCGTTATTGCATCATTTGTTGCCTTTTCCTGTCTGGATCAGCCTGATTGCTTTCAGCTGAATAACGATACGATCTTGGTGAATTTTAAAGTCATCGGGTTTGGCTCAGATATCCTGACCTTTATGAGGATCAATTTTTCTGGATCGGACAAGATAATCGCTGGAGCGACCGCCAGCAGTATCGCGCTTCCGCTGAATCCGATTGACAAGCACATAGATTATACAATTGTGACGTCGGCGGGCGACAGTATCATTCGACTCGATTACGAAAGGCAAGTTCAGTTCGTTTCTTCCGACTGCGGAGAACGCTATATTTATTCACACCTCAATGTTCCAGAGTCCAGCTTTGACTCGGTAAACGTTGTAAACGGAACGCCCACCACCACACCCTCTTCCAATATTGATATCTTTCGCTGCGGGAGAACAAACCTGATGGGAATTACTTTTGCGACCGCAGTTGATATTAAAACGGTTATGGCCGATGACAGCCTCGTACTTCAAAATGCCTCATCGGGGGCAGCGACCTTTTATGTGCTTCCACTAAATGTGAAAAATGATTCCACCAGTTTTAAGATAGAACACGCTGATGGTACAGTTAAAAATTTGATCGTCACATATGTTAACACAAAAAAAGTGTTCGCGGAAAGATGCGGCGTTCAGAATATTTTAGATGAGTTATTCATTGTTAGTTCAGATTATACGACCGTTACTCGCTCCAACGCTAAATGCCAGGATCTACCTGTGTCCAACTTTGCGATCACTCCTTAGCATAGCCTTAATCATGTCTTCGTGTCTGACGGGATTCGCGCAGACCGAAGAAAAGTCTGCAGACTCTGTTAAAGTCAGGCCGAGCTATAAGCCAACGGGAGTGAGGTTTGGTACCGATGTCATTTCGATTATAAGGTCTAGTAGCGACAAGACTTTTGATGGTTGGGAGTTCAACGCGGACGCAGATTTTGATCGATATTATGGAACTTTGGATGTCGGGTACTGGGCTAGAGATTACGTCGCTCCAGATGGGACGTACTCAAATAATGGAACCTACTTTCGAATTGGCGCCGATGCTAATTTCCTCAAAAAAGATCCAGATAAGAATATGTTCTTTTTCGGCCTCCGATATGGTCATTCGCGATTTTCTGAAAATCTCACGGTGATCAGGGACGACGCAGATTTTGGGAATGTAAGCATTAAACTAATTAACAGCCATATTCCGGCCGGTTGGTTTGAAATGACGACTGGTCTGAAGGTAAAAATGTGGAAGTTCTTCTGGCTGGGGTGTACGGCCAGGCTTAAATTCGGTCTCAGCACAGGTGAGAAAGGTGACTTAAAACCCTCTGATGTTCCGGGATTTGGTCGCACAGACAAGCAATCCGTGTGGGGTTTTAACTATCAGATTTTATTTAGAATACCGATCAAAAAGGCACCGTCAATTCCGCTCGAAAAGTGAGTCGACGAAGGCTGTTTTATTGAATGTCTGAAGGTCATCTATTTTTTCTCCCACACCGATATACTTTACAGGGATTTTGAATTCATTGGAGATACCGATCACAACGCCACCCTTGGCTGTTCCGTCAAGTTTGGTAATAGCCAATGAAGTAACATCGGTTGCTTTGGTAAATTCTCTCGCCTGTATTATTGCATTCTGACCAGTGCTTCCATCAAGCACCAGCAATACTTCGTGGGGCGCATCAGGTATCACCTTCTGCATCACACGTTTGATTTTAGTGAGCTCGGCCATCAGATTCACCTTCGTATGAAGCCTGCCCGCAGTGTCAATGATGATCACATCGGCTCCACTTTCCAAGCCTTCTTTGACAGCATCAAACGCAACGGCCGAAGGGTCAGTATTCATACCCCGTGCAACTACCGGTACGCCTACGCGCTCACCCCAAAGTTTTAACTGATCTACGGCAGCGGCGCGAAAAGTGTCTGCTGCGCCAAGGACAACTGATTTGCCTGCCTTCTTAAACTGAGCAGACAATTTCCCTATCGTAGTCGTCTTGCCAACACCATTGACACCCACAACCATAATGACGTATGGCTTTTTATCGTCGGGTGTTTCGAATCCGCGTACATCCACTGCGTTGTTTTCGGAAAGTAAAGCCGCCACTTCCTCCTTCAGAATTCTGTTTAGCTCAGATGTTCCGAGGTATTTATCGCGAGCAACGCGTGCTTGTATTTTTTCAATGATCTTAAGTGTAGTCTCCACACCAACATCTGAAGAGACCAGAACTTCTTCGAGGTTGTCAAGAACTTCGTCGTCGACGGTTGACTTACCTGCAATTGCCTTTCCGAGCTTACCGAAAAAATTGTCTTTGGTCTTCTGAAGTCCTTGGTCGAGTGACTCCTTTTTTTCTGAAGAAAACAGATTTCCGAGGAAAGACATAGGAGAGAATTATGAATTATAAATAATTATAAATTACATGCTCCACAGTCTGCGTTTCGTCGACAGGTTTAGTAGCGCTCGTCGTTGGTAAAGATAGTCATTCGTCGCAGAGAGGCTACTGCCTCGGGATCGTTCAAATTTAGCTGCCACACTTCTATTGCAAACAAAAAAGTCCCTTGGAAGGGACTTTTTAAATTCTTGAAGTAAGTAAATTACTTCTTTGCGAGTAGTTCTTTCACGAGGTCGGCAGCTACAATCTCTTCTTTGAAGGTGTAGGCGCCAGTCTTTTCAGACTTTACCGCACGGATAACTTTAGCATAGCTCTTACCGTCGGTCTTCTTCAGGGTTGCAACGACTTTCTTTGCCATATTTTATTTGATTTCTTTGTGAACAGTCATTTTCTTAAGCACTGGATTGAACTTCTTAAGTTCCAGACGCTCTGTTGTGTTTTTGCGATTCTTTGTGGTGATGTAACGGCTCATGCCAGCCACACCTGTGGTTTTATGCTCTGTGCACTCCAAAATCACCTGAATCCGATTGCCTCTCTTTGCCATGTTATTTATTCTTTAATTAACCAGAAAGCCTTTAGCTTTTGCTTCTTTCAAAACAGCCGAGATACCATATTTTGTAATGGTCTTTATCGCCTTGGTACTTAATTTCAATGTAATCCATTTTCCATCTTCAGGAATGAAGAAACGCTTCTTCTGAAGGTTCGGCAAAAATCTCCTCTTGGTCTTGTTGTTAGCGCGGGAAACATTGTTTCCAACCTGAGGTCTCTTACCTGTAATTTGACAAACACGTGCCATATCTGCTTGTTTTTTTAGCCCTCCTTAAAAAGGGACTGCAAATATCGGTAAAACAGCCCCAATATTCCAACCCCTCACGAGAAGATTCCTTAACAATTCAAAAGATACTGTCTAGCAATGACTTAGGGTCTATGTTGAGGAAGTTTGGAAGGGTAAGATCTGCCTCAAACAATTCTTCTGGCGTATGCGTGGTCGTGATACCAACTACCTTACAACCAGCTGTTTTCCCGGCTTTAACGCCCGACAGCGAATCTTCAAAGACAACACACATGCTCGGATCCATGTCAAGAGCGGCAGCAGATTTCAGATAGATCTCAGGGTGTGGCTTTCCAACAGTGACAAACGAATCATCCAGAATTGTAGTGAAGTAGGGCCCAATGCCTGTCTTAGAAACGGTAAAATCAACATTAGCACGAGGGGCCGAGGTAGCAATAGCCCTTGGAATTTTGAGATCGTCCATCCTACTCAAAAAGCCGAGAAGCCCGTCAAGGGGTTTTACATCATGATACAAATCCCTGAACAGCGCCTCTTTCTCTTTAGCATATTTATCAATAGTGTCGTTGGGGATGTCTCCAAATAAATTTCTGATCCAATCTCGATTTGTGCGGCCGTAGATTTTTTCGCGAAGCTGACTTTCAGATAATTCATAACCATGCTGTTTGCAAAATTGCCGTAACGCCACCGTATGAGTTGGGTTGCTATCGATAAGCACGCCATCCATATCGAAAATAAAAGCATGTTTCATGAGGGATGTTAAGGTAAGCAGGAATAATTTTCAGTAAATGACAATTCTTCTAGAATAGGTTTTTTTATCGACAGTAAATCGGATGATGTAAATACCAGCCGCGAGGCGGGAGACGTCGTAACTGTATTCTTCGTTTGCAACAATATAGATCGGGTCAGAGATTTCCTGTCCAAGTGCCGTATAGGTTTGAATAAAACCAGGCCGGTCTATCTTAAGGGTGATTTTAAGATCTTTTGACACCGGATTAGGATAAAGCGTGATGACTGCGTCCTCAGGAAGTGCTTTCCCATCTTCGTGACGGAGTATCAAAATGCCTCCAAGAACATTGCCTACCACCAGTGTCGGTTGCGTTGTATTAAACAGATTTACCGCAGTGGGCCAGTTGCGACCACCGAGGTTCATAGGGTAATAGGTATCTGCTATCGAATTGTAGATGATTTCTTTCGTAGCCGTCGTGACGTCAGTCGCCTCTCTGAAATTACTAATGATTGATAACCTCCCGTTCTGATCTCCAAACAGCAGGTCTGCCAGGCCATCGCCATCGAGATCAGCGATAAGACATGAAAGATTTTGTCTTAATACAGTTGTGCCAAGTGCTAAAAAGTTAGGATTGGATTGCTGAAACGAAACTTGTCCAGTAGCATCATTTGTCCAGAGTTCAAGCGCGCCGCTAGTCCTTCCTATCAAAAGATCAACAAATCCATCCCTGTTTACGTCTGACACATAAACGTTCTCTGCGAATCCTACCTGCACATCAGTTTGTATAAGCGTTGCATTTCCAAAATCAATTACGCCATTTCCGCTACCTGGTAAATAGTATAACCTTGTATTGCCAGTTTGAAAACTTGTCGCGGTAAATGCCAGATCCAGATCACTGTCGTGATCGATGTCAATAAATTGAATCTTCAGATTATAAAATTGAGATTGTGAAAATCCCCACACGTCTGCATCCTTAAGTTGAAACTCCGGAACAGACGCTGAGCCGATATTTTCGTACAGACGTATCGTTGCAGCAACATTGTCGGACGTGTTTTGACTAATATACATATCGAAGTCACCATCGCCATCGTAGTCAGCAAATGCTGGAACAGAATTGTCACCTACGTCAATCATCGACTCCTGAAGAAAGTTCGTTTTTGAAAAAGCGAAAGATGGTTTGGAATCAGTTCCCGTATTCTTATACATCCAGTTTGATCTCGCAAGGTCGCTTTGCAAATAGAGTTTGGAAAAAATATTCGGTATGGCGACAAGATCTTTCACGTTATCGAAATCAAGATCTTCATAAAATGCGGCAGGGAAAATCAGAAAATTAACATTGGTTGACGTCGGAAATCCTGATGCTGTATTGATGACGGGATTTTCATTGGTGCCGTCGTTCTTGAGCCAGAACAAATTGGTGCACGTTGCTTCAGAAAATAGCAAGTCAAGATCAGAATCGCCATCAGCATCCAAAACGAGAAGGCTCTTTCCTCCTGCATGTTCTGTTCTGCCGCCCGTGATTGGCGGACAATCAGCATTGTTGAAAGCAAAATTTCCACAAGAGCATTCTGCTATTCCTCCCCACTTCTGAGTGATTCTTTCGAAGTCAAGGGAATCACATCGTCCATAACGTTCCATGCTGAAATTCTGATGATATTCGATTGTGCCGTTGCCGACAAACCTGACGTTGAAAATATCAAGGTCGCCGTCTCCATCTGCGTCAATGATCGACGGTAGGTCATCAAATTGTAACTGAAGATTTATCTTGCCGCTAAAGCCTTTTGTAAGCAAGACAGGACTGCTTCCCGTTTCCGTATAGAATATGTTGTGTTCCCAAGCCGGAATCCCGTCGGATCCAGTAACATTAAGATACACCTTTATGCCCAGGTTATTACCTGTGAAAATATCTTTCTTCCCATCACAGTTTATGTCGCGGAGGAGTAGCCAGTTCGTGACATCATCAGGAAAAAAATATTCATATTCCGGCGCAGGCGTATATTGATTGTCTTGATTGAGAAATGTTATGATGCGATCGGCCATCCGATCGAATAACACGAGATCATCCTTGCCATCAGAATTTAAATCCATGGTGTTGTATTGCGCGGCATTAAGCCCTCCGGCCCATGGCATTGACAACGGATTGTTGTTTAAGTCTTTTACGGGTATGCTCTCATCAAGAATATACGAAAACTGCGCCTGGAGGCAGCTCGGAACAATCAGAAGAACAATCAGCACTAACCTATTCATCAAAATAATTTTCTATCTCAGTAACGCCAGCGAAATGTCAGCTGTTATCTTGCCTGCAAGATTATTATCCAGGTCATTGTATCGAGATAAATCTAGGGCGACAAGATACCTTTCCGGCGTCGGAATCCCTATTCAAGGGGGCCTGGAAAACTGTTAAAAGATAATGGATACTAGAATTATATACGCGCACTATCTGGAATCAGGTCTGGTTTCAACAGATACACGAAAGATCATCCCCGATTCTATGTTTTTTGCATTGAAGGGGGATCGGTTTAATGCCAATGAATTCGCTCAGCAGGCGCTCGACAAAGGTGCCAGATATGTTGTGGTCGACGAAGAAAAGTTTAAGCAAGACGATCGGTGCCTTCTTGTCGATAACGTACTGGGAAGTTTACAGGATCTTGCGAGATACCATAGATCGCAGCTGCGAATCCCATTCATCGGACTCACGGGCTCCAACGGCAAGACTACCAGCAAAGAACTTGTCGCGTCGGTTCTGAATAAGAAGTTCAGGACCCTTGCCACCGTTGGGAACCTCAACAATCACATCGGCGTGCCCTTAACGTTGCTTTCCATCGATTCGAAAGTTGAAATTGCCGTTATCGAAATGGGTGCAAATCACGTCGGGGAAATTGCACTGCTGAGTTCTATCGCTAATCCAACACACGGCTTTATCACAAACATCGGGAAGGCTCACATTGGAACTTTCGGTGGCTTTGATAACATCATCAGAGCAAAATCAGAGCTTTATCAGCATCTTATTGTCAATGAGGGGATCGTATTTATAAATTCACGCAATGAAATTCTTTTGAACATGTCAAAGCGTTTCAACAAGCCAGTCTTTTATCCTGGTGCTTCTGACTACTACCATTGCGAACTTATTGGCGCCGATCCGTTTGTAAAGGTTCGCGCTGAGAATGGTCAGGTTATCTCTACGAACCTCATAGGCACATATAATTTTGAGAACATAGCCGCTGCGTTGTGCATCGGCAAATATTTTGGCGTCCAAGCTGAGGAGGCTAACAATGCAATCAATTCTTATGTTGCAGGTAACATGAGATCGCAGTTGGTGAAGAAGGAGGGCAACACGGTCATCTTGGATGCATACAATGCTAATCCAAGTTCGATGAAAGCTGCCATCGAAAACATGGCTGCCATGCAGGTTCAGAATAAAGTGGTGATACTTGGCGATATGTATGAACTCGAAGAAGAAGCCGAAACAGAACATCGTAACATTGGAAAATTGCTGAAGGCTAGTAATTTCGATAAAGTAATGCTTTGTGGTACGCTAATGAAGCCTGCTAAAGACGAATATCCTGAAGCATTTTTCTTTGAAAGTAAGGACGCATTGATTGAAGAGCTGAAAAAGCACCCCCTGAAAGATTCAACAGTGCTTGTGAAGGCATCCAGAGGAATGGGGTTGGAAACAGTGGTTGAATTTATTTAACATCGACAAATGGACTCGGAAGGGATATTGAAGTTTCTAAGGGCTCTCGCGAAGAATAACAATAGAGAATGGTTTGAAAAAAATAAGGAACGATATCTGACGGCAAAAGATGAGTTCGAAAAATTCATCATTGAGCTGCTGCCCGAACTGATTAAATTTGATGATTCACTGAAAGGTCTGGAGCCCAGGAAATTGATATTCCGTATTTATAGGGATGTAAGATTCAGCAAAGACAAAACTCCGTACAAAAACAATTTTGGAGCATCCTTTTCAGCTTCGGGTAAAGGGATGGGAACTCCAGGATTTTATTTCCAACTCCAACCCGGCAATGAAAGCTTTGTAGCAGCCGGATTATTCATGCCTGATACTGAATGTCTCGCTAAGATCAGGCAAGAAATTGATTACAACGGAGACAGGCTCGAAAAGATCGCTAAGCATCCAACGTTCAAAAAACACTTTTCGAAATTCTGGGACGAAAATAAATTAAAGACGATGCCAAAAGGATATCCTAAAGATCATCCACGTATGGAGTGGCTGAAGCTGAAAAGCTTTATGGTGGTTCACACATTCACTGACAAACAGATTCTTGATAAGAAGTTAATTAAGAATCTGGCGGAGGTTATGCGCGCAGCAAAACCCTTGAATGATTTTTTAAAAGAAGCGAACGCCAACTAATATTCAATTTATTAAAACGATAGAAGGAAATAGCGGTAACGCCAATAAAAAAACGAGTTCGTCCATCTTGATTTATTGATTTATGGAATATTGAATTCGTTTCTTCTGGTGAATCCCCCTCAATGCGGCGGCGCTGGTTCCTCATCCCACTCAAAATACTCATCCTTTTGTAACTCAACTTCTTTCTTCTCTTTCGTACCTTTATTTTTAAATGCTTCCTTTAGCTCCTTGACCTCATTCTTGAAATCATTGGCGATCTTTTTCTTGACAGCTTCGGTGTCGTAAGAGATTCTATAATCGTCCGTCGTACCTTTTATCCTTAGCAAGAGTTTTGTCTGACTGCCATCTTCTTCGAGGGCGCCCTTTGCCTCCTGATAGTTGATATTTTTGTTATTCCTTATAGGCGCGATAATGTGGTAGTCAATCAACTGGCCAAATGTGTGCGTGCCACTCACTTTGATCGTAGTAACATTTGTTCGCACTTCCATCTGCGGAATGTAGATAGTTTTCTTTTCGATGTGAATATCATTTTTGATATCTGAAAAACGCATCTTGCTCAGCCCTTCATCATTCAAGTAACGCTTGAGTTTTCCCATGGGTTCAAAATTGTTGAGCTCACCGTTTTTGATTGATGCACTGATGTCGCCAACCAGTGTTTCGGAGAACAATCGCAGATTTTGATCCAACACCATCTCAAGATTTACATCCGCGGAAGTCTGGCCCTTCAGGTGTTTATCCTGAATAAAATCCTGATTAAAGTTCTCGAACACATAGAAGATACTATCGATATAAATTCCATTGAGCTTAAAGTTGCTCACCACTTCGATGGCTTTCTTGTTATGTGAATCGACGATACCTGATAAAATCATGTTTCCACCCATCGCGTGGAAGTTAATGTTCCTGCAGACTGCCATTTCATTTTTAACCAGCATGTCGCCTTTAAGATTAGTTGCATGGAAGCGTTTATACCGAAGTTGTTTTACATCACAATTGAAATTGAGATTAATGTTCCGCGAGATGCTGAACTGATATTCTTCTGACTTTCCAGTGGATTCACTTCCAAAGCCGATCGCGAATAATTCGTCAACATCGAGATAGTTTGATTTAAGATCTGTTTCTATTCCGATTGGCTGATTCTCAAAAAGAAGAAAAGTTATAATGTTTTTGAAGAAGCCATTCAAGGCGAAGTCACTATTGCCAATCTTTCCGGTAACATTGCTCAGGGCGAGATCATTGTTGCTGAACTGAAGGTTGCCATTTAATCCCTTTAATCCCACGTGATCCTTCCCAAAGGTAAAAGCTATATTCTGCAGATCAATGGTGCCTTGCGTGGAGACCTTTTGCGCAGTGGCCTTTCTTTTCAGAAGTTCAATTCTCCCTTTGAAGGCGACATCGGCCAGCAATGTTCCAGATGCGTTGTCTACACCCTCAATGGGATAAAATCCAAGGAGCGCACCAGCGTCAACCTTACCTTTAAAATCACAAATTACGTCCGGATTCTCAAAGTTCTGGATGATAAGATTCCCGGTAAATGGCTCATCGTTCAGACGCCCACTGACGTTCTTTAATATAAGCACGGCTCCTGTTGAATTGAGCATTTCACGACTTGCGAAGGAGCCCTTTACACTCGCGTCCTCAATCTTTGACTTGTAGTCAGGATGGTAAAGAGTCGTGTTGGTACAACCAAAGTCGATCGAGATACCCGGACTTTTATTCGCACTGATTTCGCCTTTAAGCTTTCCATTGAAATACACATTTCCTTTGCTTCTATATTTTTCAAAACTGCCAGCGGTAGACTCAGGAAGTAACGATAGGATGGTCTGGATATCCGTGTCTTTGCCGTCGACCTGCAGGTCAATAAGGTTTTTGCTTTTCCATTTGTATGAGCCTGATACTTTGAACTCGGAGCCTTTCAACGCCATCAGACTCGGATTGATCGTTAGAATTTTCTGAATATCATCGTAAACAAGCTTGGTCTCTATATTAAAAGACTTTCCTCGGAGATACGATTGTCTTTCGATTTCGATTTTCTCCGTCGTTAACTCTCCCGACGACTGGATCGTGTAAATATCCTCGGCAGTCTCAATCGACGCAGTCAAATCCTTGCTCACGTAAATGTGCGATTGACGATTATAAAGATCGCTATAACTCACCCTTGTATTTTTCAGCAATACGTCGTGCAAGGCAAAGCTTACAGACCGCCCGCCCGTTCCTTCTGATGGTTTTGCTATGGTGTAATTGTTTTCACCGTTTGTATTGACTTTAAGATTGGTTTCGCTGTCGTACACCTTTAACCCCTGAACCACATAATTTCCAGCCCACGTGTCGAACATATTTAGCTGAAAGGAAATCTCTGCGGCAGTTAGTAATGGGTACTGGCCCGGATGACTGTCTTCGACGTAAACGTCCTTTAACACGATTGAAAGTTTTGGAAAGCTTGTCCACATCGAAACGTCCATTTTTCCAACCTTGACGGGAGTGTTGAGTTGCTTGTTTGCCTCGCGTATGAACTGGTTGATGATCCTGTCCTTAAACAGAAACACTGAGATCGTTAATGATAGGAAGATGACTCCGCAAAAGAGGGCCAGGTAGAAAAGGATTTTGCGGAAGATGTTCAATAGCTTAAAAAATGTTGTGCAAAAATACGTGACAAATATTAAACCACTTCTATTCATTTGGGTTCTCGTCGAAAATGAAAGCTGGTCGAAGATTTCCAACCGGAAAGGCTGGAGCCATTCCTGGATCGAATTAACGCATAGAATCGTACGATATTTTGACTTAGCCTTGATTATGCTGATTCGGCACGTGAGACGGCTGTACGGTGTTATTCATGGTTACCAAGCGCAACACTTTGTGGTTGATGGAAAAGAAATCCAAAAACGCGGAGTCGCGGAGGAAATGCCCAGCAGACCTGTCGTTTGGAAGATGAGAGCTCGAAACGGCCCTTAAGTATCTAAAATGACTTAGAGCGCGAAGATGCAAGCCTGGGGGCAGAACAAATCAGAGTCGTTACTACGATTTCACGGTTGCTGAATAAAAACTGTTTCACATCGTGGGCGAGAACGGTTAGTTTAGGCGTCTGCATGTCAATAACCTATAGTTAGTATTCAATTATGGAAAGTATTCTAAAATGGACCTGTCGCTTATCCAATCGTGTTTACTGGTTGGTCCTTCTCATAAATTTGGCGGGCACCTTGAGTTTGTACGCTCAATTGTCTAAGGCGGAAAAGAAGATCGTGGCCGGCTTTGATGAGTTTACAAAGGATAATTACAAACTGTGGGAAGACGCTGTAAACATCAACAGTGGCACCATGAATTTCGAGGGTGTGCGCGCGGTTGGTTTCCTGTTCAAGGCAAAATTTGATGCTCTTGGATTTACAACCCGTTGGGTCGATGGGAAAGGATTTGGACGCGCCGGCCACCTGATTGCAGAACACATCGGGAGGCAAAGTGTGAAAACGGTGCTGCTAATCGGTCATCTAGATACTGTATTTGAACGTTCGAGTCCATTTCAAAAATTCACGTGGGTAAATGATTCAACAGTTAGCGGGCCTGGTGTTGGCGACATGAAAGGTGGCGACGTAATTATGATCCAATCGCTGCAGATCCTGCAGAAAGCAAATGTCCTGAAAGACATGAATATTATTGTGGTCATGAGCGGAGATGAAGAGTCGAGCGGTGACCCCTTATCATTAGCAAGGCATGATTTGGTGGAAGCCGCGAAAACTGCAGATATCGCGATTGGATTTGAAGACGGCGACGGAAAATTTGAATCAGCAAACATTTCCCGCCGCAGCGCATCAGACTGGACGCTTAGAGTAACTGGGGTGCCAGCACATTCTTCCCAGATTTTTACTGAAAAAATTGGCGCAGGGGCGATATACGAAGCAAGCCGCATCTTGAAAGATTTCTATGAAAAATTATCGAAAGAGGAAGATCTAACATTTAACCCAGGATTGATTCTCGGCGGAAGCACAGTGGAACACAGCGATCAGCTCAAGGGAGGCAACGCGTTTGGAAAAGATAATATCGTTGCCAGGGAAACTATCGTAACAGGTGACATCCGCGCCATTTCGCCTGAACAGTTGAAAAAAGCTCAAGGCGTTATGTTTTCCATTGTTGCTGAACACCTTCCTCAGACCAAAGCTGAAATCATTTTTGGTGATGGTTATCCCCCACTCGCTCCGACAGAAGGCAACAAACAACTTCTTGGCCTGTTTGATAAGGTTAGTCATGATTTGGATTATGGCAGCGTGACTGCCGTGAAGCCGCGAAATGCTGGGGCTGCAGATATCTCATTCACTTCCGGTTACGTTGATATGGCACTCGATGGACTAGGACCTCGTACTGATGGCGGACATACATCGGAAGAGACAGCTGATCCACGAACAATTCCTATGGAATCTAAACGTGTAGCCGTACTGTTGTACCGGTTGTTGAGGAACCCTTCGGGCGTCGAGAAATGAGAAATAAATAGAAACTCAGTGATGGGAATCAATCGGCGTCGAGTGTGCATTTCAAAGATTTGCTGATGCGATCATATTTCGGTCGTCGTCAGTTTCCTTTACAATGTAATAATGTGGTATCTGCGTGATGTCAACCTCATCGAGTACGTCAACAAGATTTTTATATTTTGACTCCTGCGATGGTTTTATCAGAACTACGAGTTTGTCTATCATTATGTTTGACCTGAGTAGTAAATCCCGAATACCCTCCTTTGAATAATCAGTTAGTTGTACTTGTGTCTGATCACCTTGATAATAATAGATACGATTGTTTCTCCCAAGGACGATGGTGAGTACGCGTTTGACGTTGATAGGCACGGTGCTAAACGTATCGCGCGTATCTGGTGTTTGAACCTGTACGACATATTTTTTATTGATCGTCATGGTCAATACGAAGAATGTAAGTAACAGGAATGCTAGGTCGGCCATAGGGGTCATGTCAATGTGAATCCCATCACGTCCATTTCTGTTAGAAGATGTAGCGGCCTGTCCCATAGCAGTAGCGTTTAGTTGTGAGGATGTAATGCTATCGAGGAGGAAAGTCACAGCTTCGTGAGATGCTTTTGTTAAACTCCGGCGCCCTGAGTGGGTTAGACTCCAACTGTCTGTAGCGAAATTATTCGGGCAAGTTGTTTGAAATGCAACTCGGAAAAATGGAGTCGCGCGGCATGACGGGATTAAAAATAGCCATACGATTTATTGCGAGGGCCAGATGGAAGTCTGAACAAATATAACAGCGTGTGTTAACGAAATACCCAAGATACTGAAGAATAGATGGTAGGATGAACAAAAGGATGAAGGTAGGAAGCATGTCAAAAGGGATGGCCGAACGACATGTAAATTTCTTTCTTTTAGAAAAAACATTTAATTAAACAAAGAGAAACTTATTGGTTACCCTGTGTAAAAAGCCTGCTGAGGAACAGCATACGCGGATCAATTTCCCCTTCAACAAACGATTTCCATACAAAATGAGCTCCACGATTTAAAACAATAAATCCGCATTTTTTGAAAAGCTCTTCCTGTTCTGCAAGCGCGTTGTTGATATCAAAACAAAGCATCCTCACTAACGCGGTGTCCTTTTTCATCATATCAACGATCATCAACAGAATTTGCTTCTTTGATTCAGCATCCAGCCCGTCGTCAAAGATAATTTGTTCAATATAACCCAATGAAGATCGTCTATTGATGATTACGTCAGCTGCAAATTTATCATCAATGAAGAAGTGAAAAGTCTCATAAGAATTTTGAAAGGGATTTAATTCAAGTCTCCACCTCAAATACGCAGACGTCATGTCAAGGTAGTAGTAGCGCGCTTGATGCTTCAATGCTGCCAGGGCGATTTGCTTGGACTCAGTAATACTTACCTTCTCCATTTTTACTTTTGCAATACGGCCACTCCCAACAGGCTTCATCCATGACATCATGCTGAGGCCCGCAATTTTTATTCTATCGACGAATTTATTTGCTGCATTTAATTTCGACAAATAACCGAATGCCGTGAATGGATTAAAAACCATCAAAGCCTGATGTGCCTGAAACGGAATTTCGAAACCGATTCTTTCAAATGCTTTTTTTGCAGGCGTAAAACCCCATATACATTTTATGCCCGCATTCTTACACTCAACGAATAACAGGTCATACATTCTTTCGAAAATCTTTTGGCCCCGGTAGAAGGGATCAACCAATGTATCCTCCGACTTGGCAGTAAGAAACGTATTGCCTGCGGCATCAGTAAATTTTATTGGAATTGCACACTGTATCCCCACTACTTTCAGAAAATCTTTGATAGCGTTGTCGATCGCGATAATATAGATAGCCGGTCCACAGGGTCCATTGACGAATTCCCAATCGAAATCAGCCTGAGAGCGTGCTGTCTTATAAATCGAGTTAAAAAAGGCATTGGCCAGAGAGGACTCATGACGTTGCATCAATCGAACTTCAATGCTCATGGGTAATGGAATAGTTTTTCACGATGTCGTGCGAATTTATCGTTTCAAATTTATTATCCCTGATATATGCCAGGATGCGCTTATAAATGTCGAGGTATCCTTTGAATTTGTAGTTGGTAAAAAAATTATTATGCCACAAAACACTCAGAAGACAATTAGTCTTGTTTCTTTCAAAGAAACCTAGAATATCTTTCTCGGCCTCTTCAGTCGAAGATTTTTTATACTGGAAGAACGTCCTGTCCATCACATGAAGCGGAGCTTCGATAAACGCAAAAGGACTTTGTTCTTTTATATTGTAAGGATTGAATGGCAGACCATAGCTGTTTCTGAACCCGATCTCCTCAGCAAATCCGAGACTTGCGTCTAGTTGAAGGCCAGCCGCATCGATGTCGTGGAAAGCATCAGGCAGTTGGAACTTCAAATAATGATAGCGATTCGAAAACGGCGTGGTGCCAAACTTCTTAAACTCATCGGCGAAACTCTCTGACGAGATACTCTTATGAATTCCGTTTTCAAATTTATTGCGAGTAACTTCTTTTAACTGATCTTGAATTTTTGATGCGTTGAAACTGTAATCTGCATTGCGCTCCCTTTGGTTGATTTTTCCTTTGTTGACGATCCAAAAAAATGTAGAACGGCAATCATACTCACTTTCCAGTTTCATGATCTTATCTATGTTCAGCCAATCCGGCTTACACATCGCCACGTTGAAAAGCATCTTTAGAAAAAGGTCGACTCTTCCGCGCTTCAACACATAAAATCCATCCTCGAGGATTGCGCCGTTTACGAGATCGATGTCATGGGTAAGGAAGAATTTTGTCTTTTGACTTACAGGCGTTACTCCAACCTGAGTC
This sequence comes from Chryseolinea sp., assembly GCA_039916665.1. GTDB lineage: Bacteria > Bacteroidota > Bacteroidia > Cytophagales > Cyclobacteriaceae > Chryseolinea. The sequence continues at coordinate 77,752 of JBDSKX010000060.1, forward strand.
GACAGATGCTCAAACAGTTTTTGAACCAGATTTTCTGTGTGATTCTTAAGTTGGTACTGATAACTGTTTCTGAACTTAAAGCGACCTAAGTCATCTACATCAGTATGACAATATTCCTGTACGCAGTTAAGAAGCTTAAAAGCATTTTCTATGATGTATATTTTCCCTGCGTGCAGAGACGAGCGTGCGAACGCCGTCGGGGTGTTTACGAAGTCTGCACTTATCTTCAAGTGACTTTCATCGTCATGACCGATCGAAATGCCGTTATCGAAATCATCACCGAAGCTGATTTCCAATCCTTGATTTTTTGCCCAAACCCTGAGAACGTATTCAATCTCAGGGCGAACATTTTCCAGACTTGTCGAGAGCTTGAACCGGATCATGATATTTCGCTTGCAGCTTTTGGCGTGAAGCTAAATCCAAATTGGATGAATTAAAAAGTCCCTTTGCCCATCTGCAGACGAACAAAGGGACTTATATGACGTGAAGCGATTGACTAAAAGAAGAATTGTTCAAGGACAATTCTCCCGTTTCGTACTTCGAATACGGCAACTTCATCCATTTTCAGTCTTTGCTTGTCTTTGAGCGTGGCATCCATTCCCATGACGCACGTAAAGAAATTGCCTGCAACTTGTGGTTTATTTGTGTAGCCACCGTGCATCACCTCGATCATTGAGTGCCATTGCTCAGCTTTTTCTTTGACCTTGCCAATCCCCTGAACGCTTTGCCAGTTGGAGTGCTCGGGCTCCACACTCCTGATGTTCTCATCATACAAATCGGTCAGGATGCGATCGAATTCTCCTTTTTCAGAGAGTTCGTAGTACAAATCTGCGACCTCCAGGGTGGTCATTACCTTTTCTTTGGTTTTCATATTGTTTGGTTTGAAATGTAGATATGGTAAATTCGACGAGTAAGTAAGTATTTGATAAGCAATTACATGATGCCATAATCACTTTGCCTAATGCTCCTTCCAAAGAAACTCATGGCGAGTGTCAACGTTATGTCAGCAGATGATCTGGCAGAAAAAATATTTTGAAATCGACGGCAAACAACGATTTGATTTGCCATCCCGGTTGAGGCAGGTGAGCCCTTTATTTTGGCATGCTGTGAAAACATTTCTTTTGACGTGCAAACACGAGAACTTGAATCAGCGCTGTATCATCCAGAATGTCCACAAGATCCTATAATACATTTGCGGCATCAAAGTTCAATACAATGACTACCGTCCGCCGCTGGATTAGTGAAAACCAGGTTCAGCAATGCTGCCGAATACTAATTATTGTAATCCTTACTATAATTTCAAATCCCGAAGCAACTGCTCAATACCGGCATAATTTTGAATTGGATACTACTGCTTTTCATGGTCATCTGAGAAAGGTCTGGATAATGCCGGCGGTACTCATAGGCGCTGGATTAATTGCAATAACCGACAACGAGATCTTCGATAGATACGAAATACACGAGGAAAGAAATGCTATTGCTCCCGCTTTTAAAACACACATAGATGATTATCTTCAATTTGCGCCAATCGCAGCGGTTGTGGCATTGAACATGGCGGGTGTTAAAGGGAGACATGATCCTTTGAACCAGATATTACTCATCATCAAATCTGAGTTGATCATGACCGCCATTGTATTACCGTTAAAGAAGCTCACGGCAGTGCCCCGTCCTGATAGCGGAGCGCCAAATTCGTTTCCATCTGGCCATACGGCGCAAGCCTTTGCTGCGGCAACATTTCTTCACCTGGAATATGGCAGAGATCGCCCTTTGATCAGTGTCGTAGCATTCACAACCGCTGCTGGCATCGGTGTACTTCGTGTGATGAATAATCGACATTGGGTTTCTGACGTGCTGGCCGGCGCAGGGATCGGAATTTTATCCACCAATCTGGCCTACCTCACACATCAGAATAAATGGGGACACCGTCGGAACGTACTTTCAAAGGCATCGATTACTCCAAGTTTTGGGAAAGGTGGTTTGGGCCTTTTCGCTTCAATTCCTCTATGATTCTTTGGGATTCATTGCCTAGCGGCTCGTTATTAACAACTTCAGAATGCCTACAAAATTTGATATCTCCTTTGCCGTCATGAAAAAACGTTTTGAAAAGCTGAAAAACGAGCGAACTGCACTTTGGCTGCTGTTATGCGGCCTGCTCATTATTTTCTCGACAGTCACAAGAATGCTTTTGGCCGTTAAATCATTTCGCGAGGTCAGTTTCACGCCGCTTAATGATGTTGCCATTTTTGGCTTGGGATTTCTGTATGACCTATTTAATGCGGTCTACTTTACGTTACCCTTCGTGTTGTATCTCTGGCTAGTTCCTGAAAGAATTTTTCAAAAAAAATGGCACAGACGTTTTCTCTATGCTCTGTTCTTTATTTTTTCATTCATGATCATTTTCAACGGTATTGCTGAATGGCTTTTCTGGGATGAATTCAATGTTCGTTTTAATTTCATTGCAGTAGATTACCTGGTGTATACGAACGAAGTCGTTGGAAATATTCGTCAATCATATCCGCTCGAATTAATCATTGTAATTACAATCCTACTCTCTGCCGGAATAGTATTTCTTGTGCGCTCCCGGATTGACGCGTCGGGAACTCAATACGTTCCTTTCAAAAAGAGAACTGGATATCTGGCCTATTATGCGCTTGCTTTTGTCATCATTCTTTTCTCAGCGTCGAGCAAGTATCACCGCTTCAGTAATAATGAATATGTCAATGAACTGGCGGGGAATGGACTATATGAATTGTTTGCAGCCTATAGAAATAACGAACTCAACTATCAGCAATTCTATAAGGGAGAAGAGATGAATCACGCATTTGAGGTCTTGCGCAAGGAATTGAAGACACCGGAAGCAAGTTTTATGGATTCCGACCCGCATAGCATCAACCGAAATATCGTTAATGCAGGCCCTGAAAAAAAAATGAACGTAATACTCGTCAGCGTTGAAAGCTTCAGTGCTGATTTCATGAAACTCTTTGGCAACACGGAGAACATCACACCGGAGTTGGATTCCCTTGCTGCGCATAGTCTGGTTTTTACAAATCTTTTCGCGACCGGAACGCGCACAGTTCGTGGCCTGGAAGCACTTGCACTTTGTGTTCCTCCAACACCCGGTCAATCAATCGTGCGTCGTCCTGAAAATGAAGGCTTATTTTCGCTTGGAAAAGTCTTCAAAGAGAAGGGGTACACCACCAAGTTCATATACGGTGGTTATAGCTATTTCGACAATATGGGCTATTTCTTCGGCAACAATACTTACCAGGTAGTAGATCGGTCTGCATTGAAGAGCGACGAAATTGACTACGAAAACATATGGGGTGTAGCCGATGAAAATCTCTTCGATCTTGCGATCAAGGAAATTGACGCAAACTCATCAGGTGAGCCAATATTTGCGCAGGTGATGACTACGTCCAACCATAGGCCCTTTACATATCCGGATGGCAGAATAGATATTCCCTCGCATACGGGTCGCGCGGGCGCAGTTAAGTACACGGATTATTCAATCGGTCGATTTATCAAGCAGGCTTCTTCAAAACCCTGGTTCAAAAATACGTTGTTTGTAATTGTGGCGGATCATTGCGCCTCGAGTGCGGGCAAGACGGAGTTACCAGTAGAAAAGTATCACATCCCAATGCTTATTTATTCTCCAGGCACAATCGAGCCGGGTGTTATGAGCAGATTGATGAGCCAGATCGATATTGGCCCGACAATATTGGGCATGCTTAATTTTTCATACGCCAGTAAATTCTATGGCTATGACATCTTCAAGCTCGAGGCCGGTCGGGAGCGTGCATTTATCAGCACATATCAGACCCTGGGATATTTGAAAGGTGGTAAACTGGTCACGTTGTCACCTCAATTCAAAAGTGAGACCTTTCAGCTTTCTGACAAACTTGATCGTATCAATAAAGCAGACGATCAACAGCTTACATCGGAAGCGATAGCCTGGTATCAATGTGCTAGTTATGCCTTCAAGAATGGATTGATGAAATAGTGTGATGATCATATGAAGATTCTGATCATAGAAGACGAAAAGCAGTTGGCCAAAAGTATGGTACAGTTCTTAAAGGAACAAAGTTACCTGTGTGAGGTGGCATACAACGAAAAAGATGCAAACGAAAAGATATTACTCTACGACTATGATTGTATTCTTTTAGATATCTCTTTACCTGACGGCAATGGTCTTAACATTCTCGAAAAACTAAAAGCAAGCAACAAGGCCGACGGGGTGATCATCATCTCCGCCAGGAATTCAGTCGATGATCGAATCAAAGGTCTGAACCTGGGCGCCGATGATTACCTATCAAAACCATTCTTCTTACCCGAATTGAACGCACGCGTATCGGCAGTCATTAGACGAAAGAGATTTGCCGGCAGCAATAAGGTCAGCTATCACGAAATAACAGTCGATCTTTTAGGCAAAACGGTGACGGTCAATGATACGGAAGTAGATTTCACACGAAAAGAATTCGATTTGCTTATGTTCCTTATTTCAAACAAGGATAGGGTAGTATCAAAGAACGCAATCGCAGAACATCTTACCGGCGACGACGCTGACCTCATGGATAAGTTCGACTTCATTTATTCGCACATCAAGAATCTGAAGAAGAAACTGGCAGAGGCTGGATGCGAGGATTATATAAAGACCGTGTATGGGCTGGGTTATAAATTCTCGACATGAGATTACTTCAGGTAAGTCTTCGAACGTTATTGGTTTATTCATTGATCATGGTGTTGATCAGTATACCAATGTCAATCTTCGCAGTACGGGAGTTACTGAATGATGAGGTCGATGAATCACTAGCGCTTCGTAGCGATCAGTTTCTAAAACACATCAAGAGTTTCGAATACCTGGATGACCTTGAGCTGGATCTCAAAATTTGGGACCAGCTGTCATACGATGTATCTTTGATTCCGACAAACAAGCCGGTAATCAGTAAAGAATATCGTTCGGTTCCGCTATTCGATAGCCTTGAACATGATTTCCATCCTTTCAGAACGTTGACATCACCTGTTGACCTGAAAGGGAATCATTACCTGCTGACAATTCGTATGTCCCTGGTCGACAACGAGGCGCTGATTATTGCGCTCGTGTTGGTGCAGGCAACCTTGATTATATTACTTGCCGGTGGATTGCTCCTTCTAAACAGATCGTTGTCCAGACGACTGTGGAAGCCATTTTATAATACACTAAATCAACTCAAGGCCTATCAGCTCGATAAGGCAGAATCATTTATCGCGGAGAAAACCAATATCGTCGAATTTGATGACCTCAATAAAACAGTGAGTCATCTGACCGAACGTAACAAACGGGTGTTTCTCGAACAAAAAGAATTCATTGAAAATGCGTCTCATGAATTGCAAACGCCATTGGCAATCTTTCATTCTAAGCTTGACAACCTGATGCAGATTCCATCTCTTACCGAGGCTCAGGCAACAACGATACTGGAGCTGGAGGAAACTGCACAACGAATGTCCAGACTAAATAAGAACTTATTGTTGCTCAGTAAGATTGGTAATGATCAATTCAGGGAAGTTGAGGATATCGAGGTTTCCGATCTTGTATCAAGATTGGTTTCTAACCTGAAGACTTTTGCAGATGCCGACATGACGATCATTACGGCAATTCAACCATTGACGATCAAAGCAAATGGAACACTTATAGAAATTCTGTTAAGTAACCTGTTCAACAACGCTGTGCGCCACAACGTTGCCAACGGTGAGGTTCTTATAGAAGTAAGCCAACGGACCATGAGTATCACCAATACAGGAAACAGATTGGTTATGGATAAGAAACGGATGTTTGAAAGATTTAGCAAGGAGAGCAGACACGAAAAGAGCACCGGCCTTGGTTTGGCGATCGTAAAGAAAATTTGTGACACATGCTCTTATAACATAGCGTACAGCTTTAGTAATGGTAAGCACACTTTCTCAGTGACATTTTTATGACCTCAATTATTGACCCCTAACCATTTGTTTCTGATGACAAATGAGAGCTATTCTGAATACAAAAGATGTAACCAAGATGCTGCGAATGCGGGAAGCTGTGACAGGTGATGGATTCCACTATTCCACCATAGATTAACATGAGACTAAGTAATCAGGATCGGTTATAACCATAAGGTCTGATACCGATCGACAAAACAGAATGTCTCCAGGATTAGACTTTAGTTTTGAATGAAGATTGAATTCCCACTTAGTTCAATAGCGTATTAATTGAAATGAGCCCGTCACAATACTCCTCAACCTTACTGATCAAGGGTGAGGCTTTTGTTAAAAAATTACTTAGTGATAAGTTACCGCGTGTACGGACCTTTCATAGCATTGCGCATACAGCCGATGTCGCCAAGGCCAGTTTACGATTAGGGGTCGAGCACGAACTCTTGAAATCTGATATGGAATTATTGTTACTCGCGGCCTGGTTCCACGACACAGGATATATTTACGGGAATGTCGAACACGAAAAAAATAGTTTTTTGGTCGCAGAAGAGTTTTTGTCAGCCTGGAATTGCCCGCAAGACTATCTGCCAAAAATCGGGGCTTTGATTTTGTCTACGAAAATACCTCAAAACCCGCAGACGGTTTTGCAAAATATTTTGTGCGACGCAGACCTTCATCACCTTGGCAGTGATCAATATGAAATGTGGTCATCACTATTGAAACAAGAGATGGAGGAAGATCACCACATGAACTTTTCCGACAAGGAATGGAATAAAAAAAATATTCACTTTTTTAAAGAACATGACTACTTCACTCAGGTTGCGAGAGTCTTATGGGGTAGGCAGAAAGAAATGAATCTGGCGTCGATGGTTGCTGTCGATAACGCATCAAATCTTTCTTAAAAAGTTGAAAATACGACGATTCAAAGCGGACGTATCTTGATCATAATGGCATCTTCCATTTTGTAGGGTTTGACGGTCAACGTGAAGCGAGACGGGTTTTGAAGGTGATAGCTTGCCGACCGTACGGATTTACTTTGGTTTAGATGATGATCTACGCTTTCACAAGCGTAGCGGCGTTATCACTCCAGTCATGTTGTTTAAGGCGCCAATTAATTCTGAAGATTTTCCTGATCAATTTTGTCGTGGACTTGGGGCGAGCCATCTACCACTATAATCCTCTTTGTTTAATAAATTGGATGTTGCTCGAATGCCCTTCGGAAATCAATGTGAAACTTAGTCCAGGGTAGTAATTCTGTTGATTTTGGTCGTGCGGTGTCTTTGCAGATATTAAAATCTCTTCTACATTTGCAATCCCTAAAGCAAATGCCTTGGGAAAATTGATGGGAGCTTAGCTCAGCTGGTTCAGAGCATCTGCCTTACAAGCAGAGGGTCGGGGGTTCGAACCCCTCAGCTCCCACGTTGAAGATCAGGCAGTTACGAAAGTAGCTGCCTTTTTTATTACACGGTGGCCACTCCGACCGACCGCGATTGCAATTCTTGGTTGAAACACCTGCAAGCTCAAATGAAGCTTGCAATTGACGCCGTCCCTGAAGATTACGTTCTGTTGAGTTCCGAAATTCTTTCGTAGTTGCTCGCCAACCCAAATATCCCAACCTTTGCCTTCACGCTATAAGTCAATTCGTTTAGGCACCCCTATTGTACCCTATCTGGGGCAAATTTCCGGTATACCGCCCTAAGAAAAATAAAATTGACTATACTGTTGCCGCAGACCTGAATCTTGTGATCAATGCATGACGGAATTTTTCCGTGTTTGTTGGTGCTAAACGAATTTTTATGGATGAATTGTTACAGAAGAGACTTATTCTAGTATCCAATCGACTGCCCTTTCAACTTATTGAGAGAGAAGGGGAAGTAAGTCTAAAGCAAAGCGACGGAGGACTCGTCACGGCGTTGAAAGGATACTTTGAACAACAAGAAACCTCGGGCCTTTACAGGGATAAATTATGGGTAGGATCAGCCGATTTTCCTGAAAAACGGTGGAAGAAATACAAAAGGCAATCATCGGATACGACCTTTCAGATCGATGCACTTTTCATTAATCCGAAGGTCTACAGTAAGTATTACAATGGCTTTTGCAACGCCACACTGTGGCCCTTATTTCACTATTTCCCATCGTATGTCGAATACGACCAACAGGCGTTTGAAGAATACGAAAGGGTCAACCGGATTTTCGCCGACCATCTTTTGAAGATTGTAAAGCCAGGAGATACGGTTTGGGTACACGATTACCAATTATTCATGCTGCCGCAAATGCTTCGCGACAAGCTTAAAGATGCAACGATAGGATTCTTTCTGCATATACCTTTCCCCTCTTATGAGATCTTCCGTTTGCTCCATAAACCATGGAAAGAAAAAATTATCAAAGGAATATTAGGTGCTGATCTGGTAGGGTTCCATACAGCAGAATATGTTCAACACTTTTTGAAATCGGTGAGAATGGTGACTGGTTTCGATCATCAATATCGTGTCATAGAATTTGAAGACCGCCTTGTTAAAGCAGATCTTATGCCTCTTGGCGTTGATTATGAAAGATTTAACAACGGTGCCCACTCGCTGGAAGTAATTCAGGCAAGCGATGAGATCCGGAAGAATTTCCCTGACAAGAAAATAATCTTCTCAGTCGACCGGCTTGACTATACAAAAGGTATAACGCACAGGCTATCCGGCTACGAACTCCTTCTTGAAACACATCCGGAATGGCGTGAAAAAGTTGTATTTGTTCTGGTTGTTGTCCCATCGAGACAGATCATCTCAAAATACAATGAACGTCTCAAGATGATTGAGGAACACGTTGGAAGTCTGAACGGCAAGTATTCCACTTTATCGTGGCAGCCCATAATTTACAGATACAATAACCTCAGCTTTACAGAACTGTGTGCATTATACAGAGCTGCGGATATTGCGTTGATCACCCCTTTGCGAGACGGAATGAATTTAGTAGCCAAAGAGTTTGTCGCCAGTAGTAGCGAAAATGGCGTACTGATCTTAAGCGAACTTGCCGGTGCGGCGAATGAAATGGGGGAAGCATTACTGGTAAATCCACTTGACGCGAATGAACAGGCGTCCGCTATCAATCAGGCGTTGACGATGTCGATGACAGAACAACGTCATCGCCTTAGCGTTATGAGAAAGCGATTGAAAGAATATGATGTCTTGAGCTGGGTAAGTGATTTTCTAACGCAACTCCATGAAGCAAAGGATCAGCAAAAGTCAGAGCAGAAAAAATTTATCACGGCTGGCATTCGTCAGGATATGGTTAATACTTACAAAATGTCTAATCGCCGAAGTCTTCTTCTGGATTATGATGGAACGCTGGTACCCTTTGCGCGAAATCCGTTTGAAGCAACGCCCGATCAAAGTCTTTTGCACTTGTTGGGAGAAATAGGGGCAGATCCAAAGAACGATCTTACCATTATCAGCGGCCGGGATGCCACCATTCTTGAAGAATGGTTTGGCAAAATGCCTATCAATCTGGTCGCCGAGCACGGGGCTGCAATTAAGCGTGTAGGTAGAGAGTGGGTACAGGAGAAGGAGATCGATCAAACGTGGAAGCCGTTGATCAGACCAACGCTTGAGATGTTTATGAGGCGCTGCCCTCGGTCTTTTGTGGAGGAGAAAAATCACACGCTTGCGTGGCACTATCGAAACGTTGACTCCGAACTTGGGTTTATCAGATCTCGGGAATTATTGGATAGTCTTGATCACCTGATCAGGAACAGTCAACTTCAAGTTGTTGATGGAAATAAAGTTATCGAAATAAGAGTAGCCGGTATCGATAAGGGACTGGCTGCGAAAACGATTTTACAGGGAACCACCAGCGATTTCATACTTGCCATGGGCGATGATAAAACGGATGAAGACATGTTCCGATCCCTCGCCGATCAGGCCTTCACCATCAAGGTTGGACGAGGTCATTCGATAGCGCAATATTGTATAGCACATACTCATGATGTTATCAGTTTGCTTCAAGACTTTGCACATTCGAACAATGATCGTACGTACGCTGAAAAAGAGATTGTCGACCAACTCTGAAGAACTTAATAGAGAAACGCTCCGTTTGTCGGAGGATTGTATCTCCACCATAAGCATCTGGTAATCGCCACCGAATGGATGTTATCACCCCCTCTCGTACTTTGTGTTGTTAATCCAATGGAAGCAATGACATTTGGTTTATATTATAACTTATGAACAGAAAGGACTTTATCAAAAGCTCAGCACTTGCCGCCACCTCAGTAAGTTTGCTCGGCGCCGAAAGCTTCTTGCCCAAGAAGAACAAACTGCCAAGATGGAAAGGCTTTAACCTTCTTGATTTCTTTTCTCCTGATCCAGCCAAAGGCAGACTCACAACAACCGAGGACAATTTGAAATGGATGCAGGACTGGGGGTTTAATTTTGTTAGAGTACCCATGGCTTACCCGTCGTACCTCGATTTCGATAGAAGTAGAAATATAACGACGGAGGAAGTGTATAAAATAAATGAAGAAGCAGTTGATAGTATTGATAAACTGATCAACATGGCACTTAAATATAATATGCACGTGAGCCTTAACCTTCACCGTGCTCCTGGATATTGCGTTAATGCCGGATTTCATGAACCTTATAATCTTTGGACTGATCAGGCTGCACTGGATGCCTTTTGTTTTCACTGGAACATGTGGGCCATGCGATATAAGGGAGTTTCAGAAAAGAAGATCAGCTTTGATCTTGTCAACGAGCCGTCTATGCGCGTGGATATGAACGACCAACTATCCGCCCGATCAACCGTTCCTGGCGATACTTATAGAAAAGTCGCTAAGGCGGCAGCTGAAGCGATCAGGAAAGAAAATCCTAAAAGATTAATTATTGCTGATGGAAATGATGTAGGCAACAAAGTAATACCCGAATTGATCGATTTGGACATCGCACAAAGTTGCAGGGGTTATACACCGGGAATCATCTCACATTATAAAGCACCGTGGGCAAACAAAGATCCGGAGCATCTTCCGCTGCCTAAGTGGCCAGGACAGGTTGGCGACAAATATTTAAGCCGAACGATTCTTGAAGATTACTTCAAGCCATGGATAGCGCTGAAGGATCAAGGCGTCGGAGTTCATTGCGGCGAATGTGGCTGCTGGAATAAAACTCCGCACGATGTATTTCTGGCTTGGTTCACAGACATGCTCGACATCCTAAAAAAGAATGATATTGGTTTCGCGCTTTGGGAATTCAACGGCGACTTCGGCGTAATGAACTCGAACAGAGCAGACGTCGAATATGAAAACTGGAAAGGTCAAAAGCTGGATAGAAAACTGTTGTCATTGCTGCAGAAATACTAGTAAAGTGTTACTGATATCCTTCAATCACGATCATATTAGTGATCGAAGCGCTTTGGCGTATAGCCTTGGCGGGAGCATAAGCATCGCTTGACCACCACGCCTTTGCTTTTTCAAGTGATGGGAATTCAATGACTACTGTTCGCCCTGATTCCCATGTACCCTCAAGTGTTTCGCGATGGCCACCCCTCACAATAAATTTCCCTTCATACGGAGCAAGTGAAGGACCTGTGAGTTTTTTATAACCTTCATAACGCGTGGGATCAGTGATTGTGACATCGACAATGATATATGCTTTCATTACGTTCTTTGATTTAGAATTTAGTAAGGTGAAGGACTCACGCTCGTCCATCCACCATCGACGACCAGCGTTTGTCCTGTTATATGGCCAGCATGTGGTGAAACAAGAAACAATGCAGCGTGCGCGATGTCGTCAGTGGTAGCGGGTTTTCCAATGGGTGTAATTCGCGACCAGGTATTTTCGTAACCAGGATCCAGAAGGGTACGTTCTGTTGCCGTAGCACCTGGTGCAATGGCATTGACTGTGATCTTGTGAGGAGATAGTTCTAACACAAGCGTTTTGGCAAGCATCTCCAATGCTGCTTTACTCATTCCATAAGCTTCCAGGTTTTTGTGTGCCTGGTGGCCCGTTACGGATGACATAAATAAAACCCTTCCGCCCTGTCCCTGATCCCTCATCTCAATTGCAGCGGTCTGTGCGAGGAAAAAGCTTCCGGCAAGATTTACTTTCATCACCTGTGAGAAGTCTTCATTCTTGTATTCGAAGAAATCTCCAAACAATGTGATCCCTGCATTGGCAATCGCGATGTCCAGCCTGCCGAACTGCTTTACGGTCTCTTTCACCATCCGCTGAATGAATTCAACGTCAGAGGCATCTCCCGAATAAGCGATACATCGGCCATGCTCTCTGGTAATCGAGGCTGCGCCTTCTTCGGCAAGCGATTGTTCAACATCATTGAGCACAACGGTCGCGCCCTGCGCAGCAAGGTGACGACAAATGTTAAGCCCTATGCCCTGCCCTGCCCCGGTTACAATGGCGACCTGATTCTGAAATGTTTTCATACACCTTAGTCGAGTAATTAGTGAGAATCTCTTGATACCTCGCTTCCAGATGAACCTTTGAGGTAGACCATGTCTGCTCCGAGGTGTGATTGTTCGACTTGTTGCTGATAAAGACTGACGTAGCCACGATCATATTTTTTATATGTAGGCTTCCAGGCCTTCTTCCGTTTGTCAAGTTCCTCATCAGAGACTTCAAGAACGAGTGATCGCTTTGAAACATCAAGACTGATCATATCCCCATCCCTAACAACGGCAAAGTTTCCGCCCAGTGCAGCTTCCGGTGAAGCATGGAGGATCACGGTACCGAAACCTGTGCCCGACATTCTTCCATCTGAAATTCTGACCATATCATGAATTCCCTTTGCCAATAATTTCTTCGGCAATGAGATATTTCCAACTTCGGGCATACCTGGATATCCTACCGGACCGACATTCTTTAAAACAAGAATACAAGTCTCATCGACATCCAGATCGGGATCGTCAACACGCTTTTTATATTCATCAATATCTTCGAAGACAATCGCCCGCCCTCTGTGCTTCATGAGTTTTGGATCAGCGGCTGACGGTTTAATGACCGCGCCATTTTCACATAAATTTCCCGACAGAATTGCGACACCCGAAAGCGGATTGAAAGGTTCATCGGCAGTTGAGATAATATCGCGGTTATAGCAGATGGCATCTGAATAGTTCTCGCGTATAGTCTTTCCGTTAACAGTCAAGCAATCGCCGTGAAGAAAACGATCGATTTCTTTCATCACAGCTGGAATGCCGCCGGCGTAATACAGATCCTCCATAAAATATTTTCCGGAAGGCTGAATATTGGCAACGAAAGGAACATTCGAAGATAGCTTGTCAAAGTCCAGCAAATTCAATGGAACGCCGATTCTGCCGGCAATGGCAAGAAGGTGAATAATAAAGTTGGTAGATCCTCCAATTGCAGCATTGGTGATGATCGCATTTTCGAATGCATTTCTAGTAAGGACATCGGTTAGCCGCAGGTTCTCTTTTACCATTTCAACGATACGGATACCCGACATCTGGGCGATCACTTTTCTTCTCGAATCTGCAGCAGGAATTGCAGCATTGCCGGGGAGCGATAATCCCAATGACTCAACCATAGTGGCCATGGTCGACGCTGTGCCCATCACCGCACAATGACCGCGACTACGCGCCATACATGCTTCTGATACCGTGAGGTCTTCCTGTGACATCTCGCCCGCGCGAACAGCATCATTGAAACGCCAGATATCACTGGTACCGATATCCCGACCCTGAAATTTTCCCGTTAGCATTGGACCACCAGAGACCACTATGGTTGGAATGTTAACGCTGCATGCGCCCATCACAAGTGAGGGTGTCGTTTTGTCACAGCCGCACATCAGCACAACGCCATCGATAGGGTTCGCGCGAATAGATTCTTCTACATCCATGCTCGCGAGATTGCGGTAAAGCATGGCGGTAGGTTTGATCAACGTTTCGCCAAGAGACATCACAGGAAACTCGACAGGGAAACCACCAGCTTCAGATATTCCACGCTTTACAGATTCTGCAAGTTCCCGAAAGTGCGCATTGCAAGGTGTCAGCTCTGACCACGTATTACAAATTCCAATGACTGGCTTGTCACGAAATTCATAATCGGGAATACCTTGATTTTTCATCCATGCTCTATAGATGAATCCATCCTTACCGGTTTTACCAAACCAACCCTGACTTCTTAGCTTATCTTTCATTGATCATTCTTTAAAATTTGTGATAACGTTCACTGTCGTTATTAAAAGCATTTCAAGCATTGACAAGTGTTTGAGACTTCTCAATCATCTGTAAAGTAACCAAGGCTTCATCAAGTCCGCATGGATTCCCGCGATGACCTTGAAAATATCTTACTACTTGTTGTATCATCGGCTCTTGAATGTGAGCAGGAAAGGTAAATTCCTCAATGCTCGCTGCGCCATTTTGATTGACAACAAGTTTAGCGCTGGTAAAACTTGAAAAGAATGGAAATTCCAATGAACCAGACTCCCCGATTATTTTGCAGCTATCCCGTTTCTCGTGCGCGGGAATGTTGAAGGACCAAACTCCCTGAAAGAAAATATCTTTGTCAAACACGGCAGTAATGGAAGTAATGTCCGCTGCCGTGTAATACTTGCCTTGGTTAATTGACGAGGTGTTCACGGAGTGCGGTGTTCCAAATATCCAGAAGAGAATGTCGAGTTGGTGCGGCCCCAGATCGTATAGAAGGCTGCCACCTGATAAAGACGGATCAACCCTCCAGTTTTCGGATATCCCTTCAAGTTTCGGTGGATGATAAAGGTTTAAAGTGATCAGGCTTACCTTTCCAATGGCACCGCTAACAACCAGTTTTCTAACCCTTTTAAATAACTCGAGCTCTCGCCTGTAGTGGGCGACGACGCATGGGATTTGAAATTTTGACGAGGCTTCCAAAATACGTTTGCAGGAAGCCGAGCTTGTAGACACCGGCTTCTCGATATAAACGGGTTTTCCCGCACGCATTGCTTCAATGGCATACTTCTCGTGTGATTCAGGAGGAGTGGCAATATAAATAGCATTCACTTGCGGGTTGTCAATCAACATGGCAGCATCGGCGTAGGAAAGGCGAACATGATGACGTTTGGCGAAGTCTGCAGCCTTTGAAGCATCACGACGCATTACTGCCTCCAGGGACGACCCCTCAACCTTACCAAAGGCGGGACCGCTTTTTACTTCACAGACATCACCACAACCGATGATGCCCCACTTTACCGGACCTTCAATAAAATGCATGGATCAAATTTTAAGAAATATATTTAAAAAATGGAGTAGAATCGCATAGAAGGGTTGCAGTCAAAATACTTTCTTCACAAGAAGAATTTTACTTTGGCCAAAGTAAAGCAGCATTCTGCGTATTAATGATCGATCGTATGAATACAATTTTCAAGAAACTTAACTACAAAGACCAGAAAGAAATTCTGGTGATCAATGCCCCATCGAGTTTCGATAAAGAGATGGATGAAATGAAATCATACGCAATTGTGAAGACAAAAGCTACAGGTACCAAAGCTGTTGAATTTGCTTTGGCTTTTGCGATTAAGCAACAAGATGTTGACAGCGCCGCCAAACTTGTCGCACCATTGATTCAAGGTGACGTCATATTGTGGTTCGCATATCCCAAAGGCAGCTCAAAAAAATACAAATGCGAATTTAATAGAGACAATGGCTGGGCAGTTCTTGGCAAACTGGGCTTCGAGCCTGTACGAATGGTAGCGATCGACGAAGACTGGAGTGCGTTGCGTTTCCGGAAAACTAGTCACATAAAAACCATGACGCGCAGCTCCGCTATCAGTGATGCCGGGAAAAAACGAATTGCTGAACCCAAAAAGAAAAAACCTTAGACCGTTAGTACCTTTTCTCGACCTGATGATTAGTCGAGTTCTTTTTTGTTTGATCTAATCATTTCCGGATAGCCCTGATGTTTGCTCAATGCGATAACCGCCATTACGATCCTCCTCGTCTTTGTTTGCGCCGTTTTCGCACCATCAATCCATTTACTAAAATACTTTTGATGAGACCCGGCGAGGGATTGAAAATAATCGAGGGCACCCGGTTCGTCGCGTAAGGATCTCATAAGGTGGGGCGAGATCTGAAATTTGCGCTTATCAGCCTCAAAAAGCACTTTCACTTTATCGCCATGTTTCTTGCCGATAGCTTTTCTGATAGTAGCATTCATCGGAAGGATGAAGTTCCCATCACCCATGGGAAGGAGAGCGGTTTGGGCAAGGCTGAATGAATCGATTGAACCCTTCACGCGAAATGAAACTTTCTGCCCAGGCATCAGTTTTTCGGCCTGCACGCGGCTTATTTCAATGAAAGACCAGCCCGTTTTCTCGCCTTTCTTATCGAATTTTTGAATGGTTGTACTAAATGATATCATACTCAATCCTTGAAAGTAATATACGCGACGGAACTTTGCATACTCAAATGTTGTATATACAATAATTGAAGGTACTTTCAAAAAAGCGTTTGACGGGTTTGGTTTAGCTAGATCGCCAAGTCATCAAACCAAGAAATCGCCAAATAGCACTATGACGATCGAGCAAGTTATAAAACAAGAAAAATTTAACACCGAACATGAGAAAGCTGTCATCAATATTCTGTTTACGGCAAGTTGGTTGAACAGTAAGAATTCGGCCAGGCTAAAGCCCCATGGTATTACGGCTGAGCAATATAATGTTTTGAGAATCTTGCGCGGCAGTCACCCGAAGGCCCTGATGTTGGCAGATATAACGTGCCGCATGATCGACAAAAATAGCAACGCCACCAGGCTCGTTGAAAAGCTTCGCCAAAAAGGATTGCTTAAGCGGGAAATTTGCGAGGGCAATCGGCGACAAGTAGACATTTCGATCACGGATAAGGCGCTGTCCCTTCTGAAAAAAATTGACGTTGAAGCTGAGTCATGGATTGAATCCTTGAAAATTATAACTCAAACCGAGGCTCAGGAGATGAATCGGATTCTCGACCGACTTAGGACTGCTGAATAAATGCGTTGCCAGAGTATTCTATTTAGAATCACTCCGCGAAAGGCTTACCCTAATTTAAGTACCACTATCCTAGGCTTTGACCCCAAGCTGCCCCTGATGAAGACAAAGTCAGGAGGCTTCAAAAAACGAATCTTCGCAACTCGAAGGATCCACAATAAGACTTTTGCCAGCCAGTGGCCGGTGATTTAAATCAAAATTCAAGAACCTAACATTCACAAAGACACATGAACACAGTGTTGCATAAAGCTTCCAGCATGGGTCATGCCAATCACGGATGGCTTAATTCCTTTCACACCTTTAGTTTCGGCAGTTATGACGACCCGTCACGGGTTCATTTTGGAGCGTTGAGGGTGCTGAACGATGACCTCGTGACCGGTGGAAATGGGTTTGGTCAGCATCCCCACGATAACATGGAAATCGTTTCAATTCCGCTCCACGGATCACTTGCCCATGGCGACAATAAAGGCGGCAAAGGGATCATCACGTCTGGAGAAATTCAGATCATGAGTGCAGGTTCAGGAATCACTCATAGTGAGAAAAATGCATCGAAGACAGAAGACGTAAATTTCTTACAGATCTGGTTGTTTCCAAAAGAAGAAAACATAGAGCCCCGGTACGACCAGAAGCTATTCAATGACGATCAAAAGAAGGATAAATTCCTCACGGTAATTTCACCAGCAAAAAGCAATGAAAGTCTTTGGATAAATTAGGATGCATGGTTCTCATTGGCGAATCTTTCAAAAGGATTTGTCGGAGATTACGACATCAGACTTAAAAACAACGGGGTATATGTTTTCGTAATCGAAGGTGTCGTTATTGTGAACGACCAGTCATTAAATAAGAGAGATGGTTTTGGTGTGTGGGATACAACGAAAATAACAATTTCGGCAACATGCGATGCTCAGATCCTGTTGATCGATGTACCAATGGACTAGTGCGACATTTGTGTAATTTATATCAGGAGTGTGCTGTTAAAGTTTTTGAAAGACTGAACCACATATTCAATTTCCTGTTATCACAATAAAGACTTTGGAAGACGTAACTTGAGGGGAATTTTTGGAAATGGAAAAGTCAGATCATTTCGAGTATCCTATTCTCGACTTAATTAGGAATAGGAAAAGTACAAGAGCGTTCTCATCGCAGCTGATAGAACCTGATCGGATCGCATCTTTGTTTGAAGCAACAAGATGGGCACCTTCGAGTACCAATGAACAGCCATGGGTGTTTATTTACGCGACTCGCGAACAGACCGAACTATGGAATAAATTGTTTTCATGTCTTAATGAGGGCAATAAAATATGGGCAAAAGATGCGCCTCTCCTTATCGTCAGCCTTGCCAGAAAAAACTTCACTCGTTTTAGCGGTGAGAATAGCTATGCTATGTACGACCTCGGGGGAGCCAATTCTTTTCTTTCATTGCAAGCCGTCGAAATGGGGTTACAGGTAAGGCAGATGGCGGGGTTTAATCTTCAAAACACGATAGAAGTTCTCAATATTCCGGATAGCTATGAAGTAGGCGTATTTATCGCTGTGGGGTACCCGGGAGATCCACAAAGTCTTCCTGAAAAATTAAAGAAGCGCGAGCTGGAACCACGCGAGCGATTTCTACAACAGGAATTTGTTTTAAACGGACCGTTTCAACAGCGCTAGAAAGTCGGCGTATAGGACAATCGTTGCAAATTACCTGACCTGAGGCGCCTGCGTAAGCAGCTCAGTTACTGCGAGCGGCACAGTGAATGAAACAGATGTACCCGCTCCCGGGTTACTCTCAATGGTAAGGGACCCACCGTTTCGCTTTACAAACTCCTGACAGAGCATTAAACCAAGTCCGGTTCCCTTTTCCTGGTGTGTACCCGCCTTTGTAAAGTGCTGATTTTTCTCCAGGAGCATGTTAGTCTCCTTCGATGTCATACCAATACCATTGTCTCTGATGCTGATGTGACAAAACTCGTCATCGGTCAGTGCTGTTAACACCACTGTTCCATCTTCTCTTGAGAATTTAATTGCATTGTGGAGGAGATTACGGATAATCAGTTGGATCTGGTTATGGTCTGCCAATACTGGTATACAAGTTTCAGACGAAGTTTCTAACGTGATATTTTTGCGCTGTGCCACTTCTTCCAGAAGTCTGCAGGCTTCGTCTATTAGATGCCTGATATCAAATCTGTCTTGTTCAGTCTTCAAACCTTCCATTTGACTAAGCGACCAACTCAATAAATTTTCAAGCGTTCGTTGTGTGACGTTTAGATTCTCTTTCAACCGGTGAGACACTGAAATAAATTCTTCGGGCGTCATGATTCGACGGGTGACCATATCCAGCAATGCCTGTAGATTTCCAATCGGCCCACGTAGGTCATGGCTGATCACACTAAAGAGTTTTGATTTAAGATTATTCAGTTCCTGAAGATTTTCGGCCTGAGTCTGCATCTCCTCACGTTGGTGCTCGACCGACTGGTTTTTGAATGCCAATGCGTCATTGGCCCGTTTTTGAACAATTCGCAAACGCCATAAAACAAAGATCAAAAGGAGTAACAACACAATTCCCGCAATTAATACGATAGCAAGGATGCGCTGATTCTTTTTCTCAAGTTCAAGGTTAATGATTGTCGCTTCTTTCTTTCCCAACTCGTACAGCGATTGCATTTCCTGTACTTGCCCGCTTCTTTCAACACTATAGAGACTGTCCTTGAACTGACTAACCAATTTCAACTCTTGATATCCAAGCTCAGGTTTATTTTGATTAAGGTAAATCTCGCCAAAGAGACTATGTGCTTTAATCAGCGTTTTGAATGATCCATTTTCATGTACCAGATTGATCGATTTATTGAGAAACTCGGCACTGGTTTCAAGATGCCTCAGATTAAATTCATTAAATGCAGCCTGATAATATGCGATACCCAAGGCTCGTTTATTGTCAATAATACTGTCGAACCGGATTGCCAGCTTATTGAACGTCATACTTGTTTTATAGTCTTTAAGGCTAGCGTAAATACTGGCCTTCCTGCCATAAAGTACACTGAGGTTTAGTGTGTCGGATATGGTTTCATAATAGGCTATCCCATGGTTCGCACAGTAAAGGGCTGAGTCATATTTTTTCTGCTCCAGGAAAAACATCGATCTTTCCCTACTTACATCTGCTTCGAGTTTATCGTGATGAGAGGTCGAGGCGAGCGCCATCGCCTGTCCGAGGAATTGATCAGCCTGATCAAAATTTTTCAGGTCTATTAAAGTTCGCGCCAGTGCAACAAGCGTTTCGCCCCACATGTACTTGTAAGGCGTTTCTTCTAAAATGGTGAGTGCGCTAAATCCGTACTTTGTGCTCAACTGATAATTTCCCTTAGCCCAATATGCTTTAGACAAAAGGTAATTTCCGTAGCCTTTGAAATACTTGTTGTCGACCTCGTTGGCATTCGCGATCAATTGGTTAGAAATCTGAATGGAACGTTCGGGATTACTTAGGTATAAGCCACGCGATTCTGCTGCCTGGAGAGAAAGTGAAAGACTATCAAATTGCTGTCCTGTAACCTTCACCGAAGGGAGCCCAAGAATGAACAACATGATAGCATATGTCACGAATAAGCGCATTGTGTACAAATTCCCACATATCATACATACTTACAATGCAATAAAAGTCAAAATAGTACGTGTTCGTAAGCCCGCTTAAGATTGATCGATCACGCACAGCATACATTCAGATTACCTTGTTGACCGAATGCAACAAGGGTTCATCGAATTTATTCGCGAAGGAAAGCGGTTTCTGAGGCCTACTTTCCTCATATTGATAGTCTGGGTTCGTGAATTACATCACTTAAAAGAATTCGCATGAAGAAGAACGTACTCATCGCATATGCATTCCTTGTGGCAGTAGCCGGTTACAGTTTGCCGGCAGTCGCTCAAACTTACCCGCCATCATTCGGGCAGGTGTTGGTCGCTAGTGGAATTTCAAATCCGACTTCGATGGCCTTTGCCTCAGACGGAAGGATCTTTGTAGCCCAACAGGGTGGAAGTTTACGGGTTGTAAAGAACAATGCGCTGCTACCGACGCCTTTTCTAACGCTGACGGTGAGCTCGGTTGGAGAAAGAGGTCTCGTTGGTGTCACGCTTGATCCGGACTTCAACACGAATCATTACATCTATTTGTATTATACGGTACCCGGAACACCTGCTCACAATCGCGTGAGCAGGTTTACGGCCAATGGCGATGTGGAAGAGACAGGGAGTGAGCAAATTATTCTCGAACTCGATCCGTTGAGCTCCGCCACCAATCACAACGGTGGCGCTATGCATTTCGGACTTGATGGAAAACTCTACATTGCCGTTGGAGAAAATGCCAATTCTGCCAACGCACAAAACCTTAATACTTACCTGGGAAAATTATTGAGAATTAATAAGGATGGAAGCATACCTGCAGGCAATCCATTCCCCTCAGGAACAGAACAAAAGAAACGTGTATGGGCGTATGGATTAAGAAATCCCTTTACGTTTTCGATCCATCCCACTACTGGTAGAATTCTTGTCAATGACGTCGGCCAGGTTACTTGGGAAGAAATTAATGATGCCACAATAGGGGGTAAGAATTTTGGGTGGCCAACAACAGAGGGATTTTTCAATCCCGAGACATATCCCACATTGGCAAACCCAGTCTACATCTATCCGCATGACAATGGCGACGGCAACGGGTGCGCTATTACTGGGGGTACTTTTTTTTATCCTACAACAACCACAAACTATCCGTCGAACTATGTTGGCTGGTACTTTTTTCAGGACCTTTGCAATTCCTGGATCAATACGCTTGATCCCAATGCCGCCAGTCCGGCACGCGATCCATTTGCAACCGCTATACCCGGCAACAGTGTTGGCATTACAACAGGCGTAGACGGCAACCTATATTTTCTGGGGCGAAACAACGGGGCACTTTATAAGATCATTTACAACAACACAACATCCCCATACATCACGAATCAACCGTCAAACGCAACAGTTGCACAAGGTCAAAACGTATCGCTTAGTGTGACAGCGTTAGGCAGTACACCGCTGACTTATCAGTGGAATAAAAATGGCTCACCAGTAGCAGGAGCAACCGGTTCGTCATTTACAATATTAAATGCCAAGATTACAGATGCTGGTGATTACACTGTAACCATAATAAATGGTAGCGGAACCGTTACAAGTTCAACAGCTAGCCTTACAGTATACCCAAACACACTCCCCGTAGCGAACATTTTATCGCCAACTGCCGGCACAACATACGCTGGTGGCAGCTCGATCAATTTCAATGGTGAAGGTAATGATGCTGAGGATGGCGCCATTCCGGCGGCTTCTATGCAATGGAATATCGACTTTTACCACGATACGCACAAGCATGATCAGCCAGCCATTGAAGGTATGAACGGTGGCACCTTCGTTGTACCTACGTCAGGGGAAACATCAGATAATGTTTGGTACAGAATAACACTGACCGTAACTGACGCGCTTGGAATGAGTGGAAAAGATTCAGTCGATATTTTACCACGGAAATCAACTTTAAATTTTGCCACTATCCCAGCAGGGCTACAGTTGATTCTGGACGGGCAAACTATTTCGACGCCATCTTCTGTTGTTTCCGTAGAAGGGATTCAAAGGGCAATTGGTGCTGTGAGTCCCCAGACCAAAGACGAGATCGGATATTCTTTTGAATCCTGGTCGAATGGAGGAGTACAAACCCAGACAATATCAACACCTGTTGACGATGTGACGATTACAGGAAAATTTTCCGCGATCGTTGGTGTTGAAGAAGAGCCATTCGATTCGCGCTTTGTTGTTTTCCCAAATCCATCTAACACAACAGAAGTCTCCGTCGGAATTTACTCAAACGTTCGCTGTATAATTAAACTGCGAATGCTCGACATTTTGTCGCGTGAAATTGTGATCACAACGCAGGATCTTCAACAAGGAAACAATGAATTTATTTTTAAATATGGTGACGTTCGAAACGGCCTTTATTCATTGGTGGCCGAAATTAATGGGAAGACGCAGTCGAGAAAATTGCTTGTGAACAGGTGATCAATCAAGCGTGAGTGACGCTATAATTTCTTGCTCATCAGGAAATTCTTTGAGCAGATCTTTGCTCGCGGCAAGCTCGAAGTCGCGAAAATCGAACCCAGGCGCTACTGTACATCCTGCCAGCGTGTATGATCCTTCACTCAGCTTTGCACCAAACCAATGATTTGCAGGAATGATAACCTGCAGTTGATCACCGGCGTCAAGATTATCACCAAGTCTGTAACTTATAAGCCCGTCTTTAGATAGAACATAAATTGTTAAAGTATCACCTGCATGGAAGTGCCATATTTCGTCAGACTTTATACGATGAAAGTTTGATTTGTCTTCACCTCTAAGCAGGAAATAGATGGCAGTCGTAATTCCTGGCTCCCCCAACAATGGCTTCATGGGCGTGTGATAATACTCCTTCTGAACGGTAAGTTTCTTTGTAAAAACCACCTTCAGGATGAGGCTTAAGGTTCAAATGATTTATCCAATATGATGCGGGTTTGGAATTCATAGGCTGTTGAATTGGGTTTGAATCACTTCAGATCTGGCAAAGTCTTTACCCAAAATTGGATTTTATCAATGCCGAAATCGAATGTAATGAAGTGAAAATTTCTTAGTCAATCTTTTTTGATGGAGACTAAGGCGATCACAGACCAAAAAGACTAGTTTCACACAAGCCCTCCATCCATGACAGCCCCTCAAACCTCACAACTTAAGAAAGTTCTCAAGCCAATTCACCTATGGGCTATTGCAGTCGGACTCGTAATCTCTGGCGAATATTTTGGTTGGAACTACGGTTGGGGAGTTTCCGGCACGGTTGGATTCCTGATATCAACAGTATTTGTAACTGTGATGTACCTGACATTCATCTTTAGCTTCACTGAACTTACAACGGCCATTCCACACGCCGGTGGGCCGTTTGCTTATGCGCGCAGAGCTTTTGGTTGGTGGGGTGGTTTCGTGGCCGGCTACGCGACTCTAGTTGAATTTCTGGTCACACCCACAGCGATTGCTTTTGCGCTGGGCAGCTATGCACACTTTTTATATCCTGAAGTACAGGTTCTTCATATCGCATTCCTTTGCTATTTTATTTTCGTTGGAATTAATCTTTTGGGTATTAAAGAATCCGCAATCTTTTCTCTCGTGGTAACGATACTTGCGATAGGAGAACTGCTGATCTACATTGGAATCGTAGCGCCGTCATTTTCAATATCAACCTTCATGACCGACCCAATGCCGTTCGGTTGGTATGGGATATTCGCAGCGCTTCCATTTGCCATTTGGTTTTATCTCGCGATTGAAGGAGTGGCTATGGTAGCCGAGGAAACCTATGATTCGAATACAACAATTTTTAAAGGCTATTCCTACGGTATCGCGACGCTGGTAGCCCTGGCGTTGGGAGTTATGATCTTTACCGGTGGCGCGGCTCCGTGGACATCGTTAAGCACCATCGACTATCCACTGCCTGCGGTATTGGGTATCGTACTCGGAAAAGACAATTCACTGACAAAAATTTTTGCCAGCCTCGGCCTCTTCGGCTTGATCGCGTCATTTCACGGAACGATTATTGGCTATTCACGCCAGATATTTGCGCTTGCAAGAGCCAATTACTTGCCCCCAATATTGGCCAGTGTTAATAAGAGATTTCAGACACCTCATTGGGCGCTCATCTCGGGCGGAATTGTAGGCTGTATTGCCCTGATGTTGGGTACGACAGATCAGATCATCATCCTGGCAGCACTTGGGGCTGTAGTAATGTACATTATCAGTATGCTTTCATTGTTCGCACTTAGGATAAAAGAGCCTGAAATGACTCGCCCTTTTAAAGTTCCATTGTATCCATGGTTCCCAAGTATAGCATTAGTCCTTTCGGTGGTTTGTCTTATTGCAATCATTTGGTTTAACTTCATGTTAAGCGTGTGCTTCTTCACGGGGCTGGTGATCCTTTTGGGTTTATTCAGCAGGTTCAAAACAACTGCGATAACCGAATGATATAAACAATGGCTTTCATCAGTACAATAAAAAACAGGCGATATGTTTTTGATGATCTGAAGGTTCTTTTGGCCAAGGCTACTCCTTTGCGATCAGGCGATGTCCTGGCGGGCGTTGCAGCTGAAACGTATGAGGAAAGAGTCGCCGCACAAATGGCGTTAGCAGATGTTCCACTATCACATTTTCTTAATGAGGTTGTGATTCCGTACGAAAAGGATGAAATCACGCGATTGATTGTCGACAGGCATGACGCGGAAAGTTTCAAGGCAGTATCCTCACTCACAGTTGGGGAATTCAGAGAGTGGTTGTTGTCGGATGGAGTGACGGGTGGCGATATTCAAAACGTTAACCACGGTATTACTCCTGAAATGGCGGCAGCAGTCTGCAAAATCATGAGGAATCAGGATTTGATCATTGCCGCTAAAAAGCTTGTGGTTATTTCTAATTTCAGAAATACTTTGGGATTGCCAGGGAGATTTTCAGCGCGACTACAACCCAATCATCCAACGGATGACCCACACGGAATTGCGGCAAGCATCATTGATGGATTGCTCAACGGAAGTGGTGACGCAGTTATCGGCATCAATCCGGCAAGTGATAGTCCTGCAGCAGTAAATAAATTACTTGTCATGCTCGACAGACTGAGACAACAGTTTGATATGCCAATCCAAAGTTGTGTTTTGTGTCACATCACTACAACAATTGATCTGATGTCGCAGCAAGCGCCGGTTGATCTGGTATTTCAAAGCATAGGCGGCACAGAAGCAACAAATAAAAGTTTCGGCATTAATCTGGCGATTCTTAAAGAAGGCTATGATGCCGTCAGGACATTGAAGCGTGGTACGGTAGGTGGCAATGCGATGTATTTTGAAACAGGACAGGGAAGTTCCTTGTCGTCAAATAGTCACCACGGCGTCGATCAGCAAACATTGGAGGCGCGGGCGTATGCAGTCGCGCGGGAGTATGATCCGTTACTGGTTAATTCGGTCGTCGGATTCATTGGTCCTGAATATCTATATGATGGAAAACAGATCTCTCGTGCGGCACTTGAGGATCATTTTTGTGCCAAGCTTTTAGGATTGCCAATGGGAGTAGATGTTTGTTATACTAATCATGCAGAAGCAGATCAGGACGACATGGACAATCTCGTAACCCTTCTTGGAGTGGCAGGTTGTAATTTCATTATGGGCGTTCCAGGAGCAGACGACATTATGCTCAACTATCAATCTACATCATTCCACGATGCCCTATACATCAGAAAAATATTAGGACTAAGACCTGCCCCCGAGTTCGAAGCCTGGCTAATGAAGCAAGGTATTATGGATAGCAAAGGGCAAATGCTTCCGCCAAAAGCGCAACATGAATTGATGCAGTTATTGACGTGATGTATGGCGGATTCGGGATACAACAAGGAAATACAACTAGACCCCTGGTGGTCGGTAAAACAATACACATCTGCCAGGATAGCGATGGGTCATGTAGGTGTAAGCATTCCATCAAAAGCATTGCTGCAATTCAGGTTGGATCACGCACATGCCCGAGATGCTGTCTATTCAACCTTATACAAAGAATCGATTGGTGATGCGTTGAGCCGAATGGGGATTAATTCGTTGACAGTACAAAGCAGCGCAAAGACAAGACAAGAATATATTCAGAGACCAGATCTTGGACGTAAACTGGCAGAGGCTTCGAGGCAAAGTCTTACAAAGCTCACATCTGAAAAATCACAGTTAACAATAATGGTTGCCGATGGGCTATCTGCGATCGCAGCTAACGACCATTTTATTCCTTTGATGAACAACTTGCTACCTGCTTTGAGAACAGCTTCTATCTCTTTGTCTCCTATAGTTTTGATTGAGCAGGGCCGCGTTGCCATCAGCGATGAAATTGCATTTACTTTAAAGTCAGAGCTGGCCCTTATCCTCATTGGTGAAAGGCCGGGATTGTCATCTCCAAACAGCCTCGGGGCATACCTGACTTACGGACCGAAACCGGGACTGACAGATGAATCCAGAAATTGCGTGTCCAACATCCGCCCCGAAGGACTGAATTACTCTGAAGCGTCACGAAAAATCTTTTATCTTATTTCGCAAGCCCTTGCCAGGAAACTTTCGGGTGTAAGCCTGAAGGACAACACCGCCGGCGATTTTCTGAAGAGCTGAAAATTATATTTGGCCACTTGAAATCCAAATGTTTACTTTGCACTCCTAATAAAATGACTCCGTAGCTCAGTTGGTAGAGCAATTGACTCTTAATCAATGGGTCGAGAGTTCGAATCTCTCCGGGGTCACAATCATTTGGTGATTTAGAGATTTGTGATTTGATGATTGGCGGCAATCATCAAATCAGTCAATCGCCAAGTCACCAAATGAATTCCGGGGACGTTAGCTCAGCTGGTTTAGAGCACTACCTCGACAAGGTAGGGGTCACTGGTTCGAATCCAGTACGTCCCACGAATTCATTTGGCTATTTGGTTATTTATACGCTTTGTACTTGTAGCTGCATTCGATAACTAAATAGCCAAATAACTAAATTGTTAAAATGACTTGGGCACCTTCCTGAAAGCAGAGTGGCAAAAACTCGTGATGGCGAACTACATTGCAGAGCCTGGTCTTTTATTGCCTTACCTTCCGTATCGTACTGAATTTGATTTATGGAATGATAGCTGCTACGTCAGCCTGATTGGATTTATGTTTGTCAATACCCGGCTCAAGGGTATCAAAGTACCGTTCCATACAAACTTCGAAGAAGTTAACCTTAGATTCTACGTTCGATATAAAGACAATGGCATCTGGAAACGAGGTGTTGTTTTTATAAAAGAGATTGTTCCACGGCCTGCTTTAACTGTGATCGCAAGGACATTTTACAACGAACCTTACGTCACAAGGCCAATGAAGCATAATTGGCAAAACTCCGAGGATGAACTTGAAGTAGAATACTCATGGAAATCGCGCAGATGGAATAAGATTAAAATATTAGCTGAGAATAAAAAAACGGAGATCGCGCCAGGAAGTGAGGCCGAATTTATAACCGAGCATTACTGGGGATATACAAAAATTAAAGAAAATCTCACGAAGCAATACGGGGTTGAGCATCCCAGATGGAATTTACATCCTACAATAAATTATGAGATAGACGTTGACTTCAGCGATGTCTATGGAAGTGAATTTAATTACTTGTCGCATATTCAACCGACTTCAGTATTTCTTGCAGATGGCTCAAGCATCGAAGTAAAAACCGGCTCGGATATCCGATAGTTCTCTCTTGACCTAAGCTACTCCTCACCCATAAAAATTTGGTAAGGGGATAGCACTACGAGAGATGAGCAATTTCTTCGCGACGACAAGTCATTGTCTCACCTCCCTGCGTCCGTCAATCCGAGCGTTCACTGCTTTGTGCAAAAGAAAACGACTCTTTCCCATGCCTTCTAAAGCAATTGATACGTGTGATGGTAGTCGTGAAGAAACTGCTTTATTCTTCTGATTGCGTAAAATGTCTCCTCTCTTTTGGAGGTACCTCTTACCCATAGGAATTTAGTAAGGTATAGCTTAGCCCCAGAGATCAAAGGTCAGCATTCCGATATTTTTTTTTAACATCCTTTCATAGTAACAGACGAAGCAAATACGCCAAACGGCGTTTGAAGTAAATTGTTAAAAGGCGCATTCGCTGGCAATCCATTCGCCGGCGTTGTTAGTAAGATGTTGTGTATGCCAGTAGCAGGAATCAAAATCTTC
>JBDSKX010000061.1:0-158910 GCA_039916665.1 Chryseolinea sp.
GGGAACCATGCGCCTTTTACCTGGGGTAAATCTGCGGACAAAGCAGTATACAATAGTGCAGTTCTGGAAGCGATTGCAAAAATGGCTTCCATCACCGAACAAGTTAATCCAAAGGCTGAACGTCTCAAGGATGCTTTGGTGAAGAAGCATTTTGAAAGGAAGCACGGACCTGACTCCTATTACGGTCAGTAAGATATTTATCCACACTAAACTAACGCATGAAGAATCTGGTGCTTTCCTTCGCGTTGATATTGCTCGGATTTACGGCGATATCTCAAAACAATGACTATTCTATTCAGGCCGTTCCATTCACCCAGGTAAAATTGAATGATTCTTTCTGGCTGCCGAGGATCAAAACCAATCATACGGTGACAATTCCGGCATCTTTCGAACGATGCGAATCGACAGGGCGTGTCAGGAATTTTGAGATGGCAGCAGCGAGGAGCGGAGCATTCTGTACTGTTTATCCATTCGATGATACAGATATATATAAAACGATAGAAGGTGCGTCTTTCTCCCTGAGTTTATATCCCGACAAAGCACTCGAACTTTATATAGATACGCTTGTTGAGAAAATTAAAGCTGCACAGGAACCTGATGGATATTTATACACGGCACGCACAATAAATCCTGCGCAGACGCATGCCTGGGCAGGTAAAGAAAGATGGGAAAAAGAGCGTGAGCTGAGTCACGAACTGTATAACGCTGGTCACCTCTATGAAGCCGCAGCCGCCCATTATATCGCAACTGGCAGAAAAAATTTACTGGACATCGCTACAAAGAATGCAGACCTGGTGTGCGACGTATTCGGTCCTGAAAAACGTCATGTTGCGCCTGGCCATGAGGTTGTTGAAATGGGGCTGGTGAAATTATACCGGATCACAGGAAAGAAAGAATATCTTCAGACCGCAAGATACTTTATTGAAGAGCGCGGACACTTCGCCGGATATGACTCATTGAGTAAAGATCCATGGAAAAGCGGTGCTTATTGGCAAGATCACATTCCAGTAGTAGATCAAAGAGAAGCAGTAGGACACGCAGTTCGGGCGGGCTATCTGTACGCCGCGATGGCCGATGTTGCAGCACTGACCGATGATCAGAAACTCCTTGAAGCAGTAGATTCGATATGGGAGAATGTTGTTCAAAAAAAGCTTTACCTGCAAGGCGGTGTAGGGGCAGTCGGCGATGGTGAACGCTTTGGCACCAACTATGAACTTCCGAACGCAACAGCCTACAACGAGACCTGCGCAGCGATTGCTAATATTTACTGGAATCAGCGGATGTTCCTGCTTCATGGCGATTCGAAATACATCGATATACTTGAGAAATCCCTTTACAATGGAATGATCTCCGGAGTAGGGATGGATGGAAATTCATTCTTCTATACCAACGCGATGGAAATTCGTAAATCCTTTAAAAATGCTGATAAGGAAATGTCAAGGTCAGGTTGGTTCACGTGTTCATGTTGTCCGACGAATGTCACCAGACTAATCCCTTCGATACCGGGATATGTTTATGCAGTGCGGCAAAATGATCTCTTTGTAAATTTGTTTATCAGTGGAAAATCATCAATCACACTTCAGGGTAAACCCGTAGAGATCACACAGCTGAATAATTATCCGTGGGATGGCAATCTGAAGTTTACGGTAAGTCCAAAGACCCAGACTCAATTCGCGATGCGCCTCAGGATTCCGGGTTGGGTGATGAATGATGCGATGCCTTCGAATCTTTATAGTTTTCAAAAGCCATCAACTGAAAAACCAGTTGTTAGAATCAATGGTGTCGTAGCAAACTATAATATAGAAAATGGATATGCGGTGCTAGGCCGCAAGTGGGAAAAGGGTGACGTTGTAGAATTTAATCTTCCCATGGAGGTTAAGCGGGTTGTGGCAAACAAAAATATTTCTGACGATCTCTCTAAAATTGCACTTCAACGTGGGCCGCTGATTTATTGCGCCGAGTGGACTGACAACGGAGGTAAGGTAAGTAACATTATCATTCCAGACGATGCTGTTTTCAGAACTGAATTCAAACCTGACCTGTTGCATGGTGTTATTGTTCTGCACAGTGAAGTTCCCGCCGTCGTTATAGAAGGGGAAAATAACCTTAAGACTACACGCAAGTCTTTCACTGCAATTCCATATTACGCCTGGGCACACCGGGGTCCAGGAGAGATGATGATTTGGTTTCCAAATAAAATCGTGGATTTCACATTGATACCGGCCGAATAGAAATCACAAACAAAAAGCGAGATAATTTATACTATGAGTAAGATTGTAAAAGATTTAAAGATGTTGGAAGTATGGTTCGTTACCGGAAGTCAGTCTCTTTACGGTGAGGACACGCTTCGGCAGGTAGCTTCTCATTCGCAGGAAATGGTACGTTACATGGATGCTGCACCTGCCATTCCTGTGCGCATCATTTTCAAACCCGTGCTTAAAACTCCTGAGGAGATCTACAAAGTTTGTCAGGAGGCCAATGCAAGCGAAAACTGCCTGGGGTTAATTGCCTGGATGCACACATTTTCTCCCGCTAAAATGTGGATAGGGGGGTTGAAAATTCTTCATAAGCCATTGCTTCATTTGCACACACAATTTAACCGCGACATACCCTGGAATCGTATTGACATGGATTTCATGAACCTCAATCAGAGCGCGCATGGAGACCGTGAATTTGGTTTTATCATGTCGCGTATGAGACTTAATCGCAAGGTTGTAGTGGGGCATTGGAAAGACGAGAATGTTCATCGGCAGATAGCGGCATGGCTTAGGGCTGCGGCGGGATGGCACGACTGGCAGGGCGCTAGATTCTGTCGTTTTGGAGACAACATGCGACAAGTAGCTGTTACGGAGGGCGACAAAGTTGAAGCCGAACTTAAGTTTGGCTATTCTGTAAGTGGTTATGGAATAGGTGATCTGGTAAAAGTTGTGAACGCTGTGAGCGACGGCGAAATAGACGCGCTGACTGCTGAATATGAAAGTTCATATCAGGTAGCGCCTGAACTGCGTAAAGGAGGGACACGTAATAAATCTTTACGTGATGCAGCGCGTATAGAGATTGGATTGTTGCAATTTCTTGCTGAAGGAAATTTCAAAGGGTTTACCGACACATTTGAAGATCTCCATGGTTTGGTCCAGCTTCCTGGTTTGGCGGTGCAGCGACTCATGGGCAAGGGTTTCGGTTTTGGCGGGGAGGGTGATTGGAAAACTGCTGCACTTGTGCGGGTCATGAAAGTAATGGCAGCGGGCTTGCAGGGTGGTAACTCGTTTATGGAAGATTATACTTATCATTTTGATCCATCTGATCCAATGGTATTGGGAGCACATATGCTTGAAATATGCGAGTCGATCGCTGAAGGTAAGCCTTCCTGTGAAATTCATCCGTTGGGTATTGGAGGAAAAGATGATCCTGTCAGGTTGGTATTCAACAGCGCTCCAGGCCATGCGTTGAATGCTTCTATTGTTGATCTTGGAAATAGATTCCGACTGTTGGTCAATGAAGTGGAGGCAGTAGCACCCTTGCACGAGCTTCCAAAGCTTCCAGTTGCACGAGTCTTATGGAAGCCGCAGCCCGATATATATACCGGTTGCGCAGCCTGGATCTACGCTGGCGGCGCGCATCATACCTGTTACAGTCAGAATCTAAGTTCAGAATGCCTGGAAGATTTTGCTTCTATCGCTGACATCGAGTGTGTGCTGATCAACAAGAAAACAGATCTCTACAATTTCAGAAATATGCTCCGATGGAATGATGTGAGCTATAAGTAGGATATCAAAACGACATTGGATTGACAGACACGCGTCCTTAAGGCGTCGAAGGGATTCAAAAA
This sequence comes from Chryseolinea sp., assembly GCA_039916665.1. Taxonomy (GTDB): domain Bacteria; phylum Bacteroidota; class Bacteroidia; order Cytophagales; family Cyclobacteriaceae; genus Chryseolinea. Next base: position 3,830 of record JBDSKX010000061.1, read on the forward strand.
AATACTACTGCAGGTTTTGAAGGATGGCGTTAACACGTATCTTTCAATCGGTTTCGTATTTATTGTTCTCACTGCCATGGACCTCAACAATTATCAAAGTCACGACCGTGTATTGTTGGCCGTGGATTGTATCATCTTTGGATTTGATGGCCGACAGCTCCAGGGGCTGTTCATCAAGCGTGGCTTTGAACCCCAATTAGGAAAGTGGTCCCTGATGGGTGGATTCGTTCGAAACAATGAAAGCGTAGATATGGCAGCGGCAAGGGTCCTTAATCAATTGACAGGACTGTCGGACATTTACATGGAACAGTTGTACTGCTTTGGAGATGTTAACCGCGATTCTGCGGGAAGGGTTATTTCGGTCGCTTACTATGCTTTAATTAATATTGCCGAGTATAGTGATCAGCTCCAAAAGGATCATGAAGCCAAGTGGTTTACGTTTGATCGCATGCCAGAGCTCATCTTCGATCATGTTAAAATGGTTACAACGGCCAAGGACCGACTTAAACTAAAGGTTGCCAATCACCCGATAGGCTTCGAGTTATTGTCGGAAAAATTCACATTGCCAAAGCTTCAGAACCTATACGAAGCGATTTATGAAGCGCCCATTGACAAACGGAATTTCACGAGAAAAGTTCTTTCACTGGGGATTCTTAAAAAGCTTGATGAAAAAGAAAAGGAATCGTCGCGAAAGGGCGCTTTCTATTACGTCTTCGATCAGGAGAAGTACGACCAGCTCAGCCACGAGGGAATGAAGTTCATCTGAAAATTGAAAATCGATGAAGAGGTTTTGTTTTGCCCTTGATCTGCATGACGATCCAGAGATGATCATTGAATATGATAATTGGCATGCCAGGGTATCTGATGAGATTAAGGAGAGTATTACCAGTACAGGTATAGTTGCCATGGATATCTATCGCATTGGCAACAGAATGTTTATGATCGTGGATGCGCACGATACTTTTTCTCTTGAAGAGAAATCCAAAAAAGATGCAGCTAATCCGTCGGTACAGCAGTGGGAGAAACTGATGTGGAAGTTTCAAAAGCCTTTGCCCTTTGCCAAAGAGGGTGAGAAGTGGATGTTAATGAAACAGATCTTTGGACTTTAGGATTGCGATATGCGAATCGACGCTCACCAACATTTTTGGAAATTTAACCCAGTCCGCGATGAATGGATCGATGATTCGATGACAGCAATCAGGCGCGATTTTTATCCTGAGAATCTGGAAGTAGAACTTGTAGCCAACGGAATGGCTGGATCCATCGCTGTTCAGTCTGATCAATCAATATCAGAGAATGAATTTCATCTTGAGCTTGCTCAAAAGCATCAATTCATTCGAGGAGTAGTAGGATGGGTCGACTTTCAGGCTGCCGATATCAGCGAGCAGTTGGCGCGCTATAAGGGTACGCCTATGAAGGGGTTCAGGCATGTTCTTCAAGGTGAACAGCAGCGTGATTTTATGTTACGTCCGGCGTTTATGAAGGGCATTGCAGAACTTGCCGCGTTCGGATATACGTTCGACATTCTCATATATCCTGATCAATTGGCGTACGCAAAACAATTTGTTGAAGCATTTCCTAATCAACCTTTTGTAATTGATCATCTTGCAAAACCACTTATCAGAGATAAAAAAATAGATGTTTGGAAAAATGACATCCTGCCTTTTTCTCGGTACGAAAATGTCTTTTGCAAGATATCGGGTATGGTCACGGAAGCACAATGGGTGGGCTGGAAAAACCAAGACTTCACGCCGTTTATCGACACCGTGGTAGAAAGTTTTGGTGTGAATCGGTTGATGTTCGGAAGCGATTGGCCGGTATGCCTTGTCGCGGCACGCTATGCGGAAGTAGTTGATATAGTGACACAGTATTTTTCCACTTTCTCAAGAATTGAACAAGAAGCTATTTTTGGCGGAACGGCTATCAGATTTTATAACCTATAAAATTAATGAACCATGGATTTATTGTTGAAAGATAAGGTCATTGTTGTCACTGGAGGGGCTAAAGGTATCGGCGAGGGTATTGTTAAAGTACTTGCCGGCGAAGGCGCAATTCCGGTAATTGTTGGACGCAGCGAGGTGGATAATAATAAAGTCGTGAATGAGATTGTATCGTCCGGTAAGAAGGCCTTTCAGGTTGTGGCCGAGCTCACCGAACCTGAAGCATCGGAGCATGCCGTTCGTCAAGTGATCAAAAAGTATGGTCAGATTCACGGGCTGGTGAATAATGCCGGTGTGAATGATGGTGTGGGACTTGAGAAAGGAAACTACGAAGCGTTCATGGCATCGCTGCACAAGAATGTTGTTCATTATTATCTTATGGCGCATCATGTATTGCCATATCTTAAACAGAATAAAGGATCGATAGTTAATATTGGATCGAAGACTGCTGAAACAGGGCAAGGTGGAACTTCAGCATACGCTGCGGCCAACGGTGGGCGGAACGGTCTCACGCGTGAATGGGCTGTAGAATTATTGAAGTACAGTATCAGAGTGAACGCAATCATTGTGGCAGAGTGTTGGACGCCGTTGTATGAGAAGTGGATTCAAACGTTACCCGATCCAAAAGCAAAACGCATTGAGATCGAATTAAAGATTCCATTGGGCAACAGAATGACAACTGCTGAAGAGATTGCGAATACGACAGCATTTTTATTATCTGAACGCTCAAGTCATACTACCGGGCAATTGATCCACGTCGATGGCGGTTATGTTCATCTCGACCGTAGCCTCGCGAATGCTGACTAGAACAGGGAAATAGTTTGTATGGAATTTTGTAAATTTCGCCACACTTAAATGTGGCCTTATGTGGCTTTTCAAAAAAGCGCTTGTCATCGTAGTTTTATCATTTTTCTTTCAGGAGACATGGTCTCAATGTGGGTCTGGAGCATTGCCGGCGATACCAACAAACTCCTGGGTAGGCTATGTCTATGATGGCATAAACAATTTCTCCAACTACCAGGGTTCAACAACCGAATCTCAAAATTTTGACCGTAATGACTGGCCAGACAATGGGACTTTTAATACAACCAATGGATGTGCAGTGAACACTGAAACCTTCACGGTCAGGTACGAAATGTCTCAAACTTTCACATGCGGCTATTACACTTTTACAGTAGGAGCAGATGACGGCGTGAGGTTAAGTTTGGATAATGGTGCAACCTATATCATTGATCAATTCCATGACGAATCGTTTACCACCTACACAACCACAGTATTTGTAACTGCTGGCACCAAAACTTTGGTGTTGGATTATTATGAGAATGGCGGCCAAAACAGAATTTCTTACGCTTACACGACTGGCGCTTCAGTGGCAACATCATCAGGAGGAACAGTTGCTGCTGATCAATCTTCGTGTGCCACAGGATTTGATCCAGCTGTCTTTACCAGTTCAACGCCGGCCGGTTATTGCAGCGGTGCTACGATCACAGGGTACCAATGGGAAAAATCAACAACAAGCAACTCCACCGGGTTTGCAGACATTGTTGGCGCGACTGGACTCACATACGATGATCCTGGACCAGTGAATGCCACTACATGGTACAGAAGACGCGCAACTGATGGGTCTACATTTGTTTACTCAAATGTCTTAACCGTTACTATAGATACGCCAGGCACTGATCAAACTACTCCGGGAGTAAACTCATGGATCGGGTACGTATACGATGGGCGAGACGACTACACCAATTTTGTGGGATCGTATACAGAATCCGATATTTTTGATGAGTCTTTTTGTGGCGATAACTGCACCTTTGTGATCAATGGATGCGACTTTAACACCGAGACCTTTACGATACGATACCGAATGAGTTTTACAGTGGTTCAGGCAAGGGACTATACGTTTGTCGCTGGCGGTGACGATGGGTACAGATTCAGTATCGCAGGTGTAAACGGAGGCGCTTACATTATTGATAGTTACGGAGACCACGGGTACGTGACTACGACATCTGCTGTGGTAACTCTTAATCCTGGCACGTACAGTTTCGTGCTTGATTACTTTGAAAACTCTGGCGGCAACAGGGTGAGTTTTAGTTATTCAAGCGTTCTTCCAGTAACCTGGTCATATTTTGATGGATACTTTCAAAATAGAGAAAATGTTATTGAATGGAAGACGGCGACTGAACTAAATAATCACGGATTCGTCGTCGAGAGAAGTACGAACGGGAAAACATTTGACAGCCTTGGATTTGTTGATGGCGTTGGAACGTCAAACATGATCAGTGAATACGAGTTTCATGATTCGAATCCATATCCTGGATGGAACTACTATCGACTCAAGCAAATCGACCATGATCGTAAATTTGAGTATTCACGGTTAATACCTGTCTACTCTGAAATTACCGGTTCGACGGCAATCTACCCAAACCCTGCTTCAGGCGATCTTTACATCTCGCACGTGCGACCTGAACAAAGCATGAGTGTGGCCATTCGAGGAGTAATGAATGGAAAATTTTATCCGCTAATCAATGACCCCAAGCAGCCATCAAAATTCAGTCTTAAGAACGTTGCTCCGGGAATGTATCTGGTAACGGTCACAATCGACCACGAGATCCATTCGGAAAAACTTATAGTGTATTAGCGCTTCGAAGATTTCTTCTTTTTGCCGAATGCAATTATGGCATCAATAATCAATTCATCTTCATTTGGATTGCCAAATGTTGATGAGAGTTGGTTGTTCGTGCCACCGTCATAATCAATATCGTTGTGGCCCATGTTTACGTACATCATGTTGAAATTTTTGTTGTTCCACACGACCGGGTAATAACCGCTGTGCCAGATCTCATGCTGCTTTGGCCCGGTTCCCAATGGGAAACTCGTCGAATCTACTGATAATAGAATCCTGATGTCTTTGTTGTCGCGAAGATCGTTCTTCCATCTGTACCATTCATTCGGAGATGCATTAATCGTTTCCGGTAATTTTCTGGTTGCTGCGAACTGATGGTCCTCCACTCTCAGTATCGCCGAAGTAGGCCGCCACGTATTGCTGCCGTATTCACCTGAGCCAAGGAACGTGTTGTGATACCAACTCCAGTTTTGTGGATAAGTTGAGTTATCAAGCGCAAAGGCAGAGAAATGAAAACCAATCCATCCTCCGCCAGCCTCCATATACTTTTGAAATGCCTCACGTTGTTTGGCATCTTCAGGCCGGGTGTCGAGAAATAAGATCACCTGATATTGTTTCAGAAACACGGTATTTAAATTATCCCAGTTATCGGTTGAATCGTATTGAAAATTATAACGCCTGGCCTGGCCGGGAAACCATTTATTGGCTTCATGCACGAAAGAAATGTGCGCCCTGTCTTGCTTAGCAGTGAAAAAGGCGATCACCTTAAAGTCTGGGGTCTTTTGACCAAATGATGAAAAGCAAAAAACAATAGACAATAAAGTGCCGCAGAACGTACTTCGAATAAACATTCCTGCGTGATTTTTATTCATGATCGTTAATGGAATACGCGGGCAATATAGGTTTCGTCAAACTAATATCAACTATAGTTTATCCTATGGCTTACCAAGAACGTAATATTGCCACGGAGCTAGGGTCAGTTGCGAAATATCTATCGTGGCATTGTTCAGGAGATCCTGATAACTTTTTTTCATCAGCCCCGACAATTTTATTTGCTGCGGTCTACCTGTCATGTTAATAAGTCCGATGATTGTATCGTCGCCCTTACTTCTGATGAACGAGAACACATTTGGATTTTTGTCATCAAGTTTCTTTGGCATCGCGCCAAACGCGCCATTCCATAGTGCAGGATGAGCGGCCTTTAACGTATTCAGTTTTTTATAGAATTCAAAGTAATGTCCTGGGTCATCCATCGGAATACTATCTTTTTCAAAGAACTTCAGACGTTTATCAAGACCAACCTCCTGTCCACTGTAAAGCATAGGGGTACCGTATGCGATGAAAGAAAAAACAGCAAAGGCTTTCTCTCCTTCGCCGTAGCGTTCTTTTACAGTTCCTTTCCATGAGTTTTCGTCGTGGTTGTTAATCATGTTCAGACGAAATGCATTTGAGCCAAATTGAGCTTCATCCTTTTGGATGTGATCATGTATTGATTCGGCGGTTGCCTTACCGTGTGCTACTTCTGAAGTCAGGCTCAAAAGCCCCCAATCATAAGTCGCGTGAAAATGGATGTGCATTCTGGGTTCGTCCCATTCAGCAAGCCAGAACAAATCTTTTAATGGATTGAGCGCCGTGGTGGCTTCATCCCAAAAGAACATGGGAATTTCGTGACCCGCGTGATCTGTTCTAAAGCCATCGATCTCTGTATCTGTAATCCAGAACTTCATGGCATCAATCATCGCCGCCCTGGTTGCAGGATTATAATGATTTAGCAACGCGATGTCATCCCAATCCGCTTCATACACAAGGTCGTCAATACCTTTTTTCTTGTAGTAAGATTTTGGTTCACCCAAAGTCTTGCCTACTTCAGCGGCAGCACTATCCGTCATGTAGTACTCAGGATGTTCTGTTAGCCAGACATTGTCCCATGAAGTATGATTTGGAACCCAATCCAGAATAACGACAAAACCTTGCTTGTGCGCTTCGTCAACAAGGGATTTGAAATCTTCCAGATTGCCAAACTCAGGATTAATTGATTTATAATCGCGAATGGAGTAGTAGCTGCCGAGACTTCCTTTTCTACCTGTTTGACCAATGGGCTGGATCGGCATGATCCAAAGTATGTCGACGCCGAGGTCTTTGAGTCTGGGTAGGTCTTTCTGAAAGGCGTTGAAGGTTCCCTCGGGTGTATGTTGCCTGATGTTGACTTCATAGATTGTCATATCCTTAGCGCGCGCAGGAAATTTCTCCGTGCTTTTCGCTACGCTGTCTGGTGCCGTATTTTCGTGCACTGTCGATTGATCTTTTGAACAGGACGATATGATCAACAAAAGCGCCGACAAGTAAAGAGATATTTTCATATTCGATTTGGTTGTTCGATCAATATCCAAAAAAAGATCGCCTAATGACAGTGAAATATGTTGTTTCTGTGGGCTACTCGTTCTTTAATCTCAGCGCAGGATTAGTACCCGCAACTTTTATAGTTTTCCGGATCACCATTCCTACCTTGAGCCGTTTGATCAATTGTTCGTTGACCAACACCTCCGACACTTTCGCGTCCGAAGGCAGTGCTCGAAGAAGTATTCCAGCGACGAGTTTATGACCGTGCATCGGAAGATAGTTCTCCTCCACATTGTTTAGCCAAACCACAGATGAATCAATAGGATCTTTGTATTTGATGTATTAGATGAGGATGGTACCGAGACTAGTTACTATCAATGATCTGGAAATTTTAGAAACTTCGGGTATCTCTCTCAGAAGGTTGACCAAGTGATCTTCGTCATACTGCGTTTTTAGATTGATGATGTTCTTCGTTTTGAATCCTAGATCGAACGAAATAAATCCCTTGTATTGACCAAATCCTATAACGATTATCCAGATGAATATCAACGACATCGTGTACTGAGCAACAATGAGTTTCTTTCTTAAGCCTAAAACGCCTTTGGTGGTAATGTTTCTGTTAAAATATTCAGCAAGGTCCCATGCAGATCTTCCAGTAATTCTGGTCGGCAATTCCATCCCAGAAGGCGCTGCGCCCAGCGAGGAGGTTGATTTTGATTATTCATCGGTTGTCAGATCTTACTTAGTTTAACCGGAAGCAAGTTCCAAAGATTATCGCGGATCTCTTTCGATTTTTTCAGAGCTGCTTTACCTGCTGTGGTAATGGTATAATAACGTTTACGCTTTCCGCCACGAGTCTGGGTTGCTTCTCCTAACTTGCTTTTCACAAGTCCCTTTTCTTCCAATCGATTTAACACGGCATGTATCACGCCGAGCTTTGCTTTCCGTTCTGTCCGTTTTTCAAGCTCGTCACATATGCCAACGCTGTAGGCTTCGTTTAACAGAACTCCGATTGTCAGCAGAACAAGTTCTTCAAATTCCCCAAGGTTTGTGCCCTTCATAATTTGTTAAATCATTAAATGTATGTAAAATAGATCTGAGTGTAAATACTCGATGGAAAAAATATTTTTGAGCCGTTCTGGTGATGAGCAAGTTTAGCTTAGATGCGACAGTCATGAAATTAAATCATGCCAGAAGTTATTCATGTAGTTGAGACAATCAAACAAGATCATGGTGAAGGGTGAATCCTTAACAACACTGTCAGTATTTCAGACAACGCCGAATTGTAAATGATTTCACGAATCGATAGATTGTTTGTTAATTCTTGAACGGATCACAGAACGATGAACGAAATCAATACCAAAATCTGGATGCATGTGATCTTCTCAACGAAAGGGGGGCGCCAATTGATCACCGCGCCTTTGGAAAGCAGACTTCAGAATTTCATTCATGACCAGCTGTTAGAATTAAATTGTCCGATCAGGATTATCAACGGCATGCCTGATCACATTCACTTTCTGTTTCTTCAGAATCCGAAGCGATCGATGGGAGAGGTGGTAAGAAAGCTGAAGGCTAACGCATCGCACTGGATTAATCAGAACAAGTTATGTATACAGCGATTTTCCTGGGAGCCCGGCTACGCAGCATTCAGCGTCAGTGAATCACAGGTACAACGTGTGTATGAGTACATCACGAATCAGAAAGATCATCACGAAAGGGAAACGTTTCAAGATGAGTACAGGCATATTATAGAGCTTCACGGTATTGTGGTAACTGCTCCCTGAACTGTCGAAATAAATTTAAGAACACGTGTTTGTAGTATCTGCTTTTACTTTACCCTGCATCTGCATGATCACGACGGGCTCCCCAGCAGCAAATGCGCGGGCGGTATTGTCAAACTGGCCGGCAGTGTTTGTGCGCGCCAGGCCGGTACCCGCAACGTTGGTACCGGCCGTAGCGGTTAACAGCCTTTGCTGTGGAATCCATCGCAAACGAAACCGCCAATACGAACACGGGCAAAATTCGATGAACCATGGGTCAACTGGGGTTCTGAAAAGTGCAAACTGTCGCGTTAATAAACCATAATACTTCATGTAAAGGTCTTGTAGTAAATCGCAACAGAATCAATTATAATCAGCAGTTCTCTTTGACATTCTCGAAGAATGGCGCTCTAACACTTTTTTAATGCAGGGATTTTTCTTCGACCTAAATTTCGGAAAGCTGTAATAGATTGGCTTTCCCTTCATACATGTCCTTGTCGCATACCAACCACGCCGCGCCCAATGCGCTTGCCCTGGGATGGTCAGAAATCATAATCCTTCGGCCTTTGCACTCTCGCTTCAAGATCTCGAGAAACAACTTATTTTTTGTAAACCCGCCAACGACAATTATGTTCTTCACCCGCTTGTTAGGATCCACTAGATCAATAGACATCATCTGCCAGCGAATGAGGTAACGCATCAACTGATGATAGGCTTGCCCTAAATTTTCAAATACGGACAAATTGGTTCGATGTTGTTGTTTTTGAGGAAGCGGACCAGTGCCTTCCATTCCGACAGGATAAAAGATATTGTCGTATGAATCGCTTACGCACAGCGCCTGAAAAATTTCCTCGCGAAAGGCGATTGACGTGTAGGCATCAGGTTGTGTTTTGAAATGTGTTGCAAGCAGTTCAGTCTGCATCTCGTGTTCCCGGCCAAGAAATATTCGCGATGCCTTAACCGGTGAACCTTCATACGTCAGATAGCAAAGACAGTCCGACGCAAGTTCGTCGCTGGTTAGCGGATCATTATTCGACGGATTGAAGCAGATGTTCCAGGTACCTGTGGACAGAAGCAGGAATGGTTCCTGTTGCGTAGCCATGTAAGGCATTAATGCGCCGGAGCTGTCATGAACTCCGATACCCATCCTGAATTTCTTTTTGTTGAATTGAACTTCGATACTATGATCAGGACGATGAATCGATGTGAGCAAGCGTTGGACATCTTCGCTGAAAATCCATTCATGGTAATTCTCTTCCTCGAAATCCCAAAGCATGGTATGACATCCGATGCTGGTGATATCTGAGAAGTATTGTCCGGACAATAGAAATGCAAAGTATTGAGGCAAGTGTAGCGAATGTTTGACGCGGTTGAATACTTCTGGCTTTGCATACTTCATCCAGTAGAGTTGAAGGCCAGAGTTCAAAAGTCCCAGGTAAGGCGACGCCGTTTCTGCCTGCAATGTATTCTTTGCGTCATACTGGTCATGAAACTTCTTTTTGATTTCAGGTGGAAACGGTTTTAGATAATTGTAAAACGAACCTGCTGGCTTACCACGCTCGTCCATATGAACGAAGCTTGCACCATACGCAGAAAAGTTGCAATGCGTAATCTTGTATTTCGAATCGGCAGTATAGTGATTGATCAGCTCAACTACCCAAGTGGAAACGGCTGCAAGATTATCAGACGGGAAACCGTCATCGTCCGGGATCTCTTTAAAAACCTCGGTTTTTTCTTCGATAACGTGAAACTCCTTATCAAAAAGCAATGCTTTTTTTGTGGTTTTGCCGATGTCGAATATCAGTATAACTTCTTTTGTTGTCACGTCTTATTGTAATATGATGAAATTTAAAACTTATGTTCCGTATTTAAACCATTCATTTGATTTTTCATGCGGTGGGAGCGACCATTATGAAATTAAGAATTATGATTAATTCAAATATCTTATTCACAAGTGTAATACCGTCCTGCAATATCATGAAGCGGGTATCATCAGGATGGCATTGTAACGAATAATTCAATACCTTCCGTTTGATCAAAGAAGGTGTATATGAGCGTCGCAACAGAACCTGTAACCAAAGTTCAGCTTAGTCTTCATCGTCAACGGTTGGAGTATTGCAAGAATATCCTGGCGATTTCAGAAGCGGATTTTTCTTCCATCATAAAATCCATTGAAACCTTTCAAGTAGCGGTTCCGAGCTGGGCGCTGGGAACAGGGGGTACGCGATTCGGCAGATTTCCGGCCGGTGGTGAACCGAGAAACCTTGAAGAAAAAATTGCAGATGTTGGATTGATCCACAACTTCACGCAGGCAACAAACTCAATATCATTGCATATTCCCTGGGACATTCCACAGGATATTGCAGCCATTGAACAACTTCTTCTTGTCAACGGTTTGACGATTGACTCTGTGAACTCAAATACATTTCAGGATCAGGCAAACCAGGAGCACTCTTATAAATTCGGTTCTTTGTGTCACACGGATGATCGTATCCGCAATCAGGCAATCAATCATAACATTGAAGTCATCCGGCATGGGGTTCGGCTCAACAGCAAAGTGTTAACGGTGTGGCTGGCTGATGGATCGAATTTCCCCGGGCAGCATCATTTTAGGAAAGCTTATGCCCGAACACTGGATTCTTTGCAGGAGATTTACAAAGCTATGCCAGACAACTGGAACATGCTTATTGAGTACAAACCCTATGAGCCAAGTTTTTATTCTATGATCATCCCTGATTGGGGTACCTCCTTTCAATTGAGCCAGTCATGTGGCGAGCGTGCTAATGTATTGGTTGACCTTGGACATCATTTACCAAACACAAACATCGAGCAGATTGTAGGCAGACTCTTACATTTTGGAAGGCTTGGAGGATTTCATTTTAATGGATCGCAATATGGAGATGATGATCTTACTACTGGCGCAATAAAACCATATCAACTGTTCCTCATATTTCATGAGCTTGTTACTGGTGGCAACGATAAAAGCGTAAAGAATCCCGCAGTAGCGTATATGATCGACGCCAGTCATAATCTAAAAGATCCAGTGGAAGACCTGATGAATTCACTTGAAAATATCCGGACTGCCTATGCTAAGGCCTTACTAGTCGATTTCAAGGGACTTGAAGCGGCGCAACATGACAACGACGTTGTAAAGTGTGAGCAAATTCTACAGGCCGCGTTTTTGTCGGATGTCAGGCCATTGCTTGCTGAAGCAAGGATTCGCAATGGTGGCAGTCTTGATCCGATCGAATCATTCCGCAGCCAGAAAGTAAGAAAAGGTTTGATTGACAAACGTGGTAAGAAGAGCGTAGCAACCGGATTGTAATTGATTAATTGTCTGCTGCCTCACGGTCGATCATCACAAATGCTCCCGGAATATTGTGTACAATACTTGCGGGTAGTGATTCCGTTGCAGATGATGTAAGTAACTTTTTTATAATATTCGTTTTCTTAAGGCCGTTTGCCATTAAGATGGGCAACTTCGAGTCCTGAAAGTGCTTAAGTCCGAGTGTGATGCCATTGCTTAACACCGTATTCCCGCTGAAATATTTCTGCCCTACAGTTTTGGTCTCTTCAGCAAGTTCACTGACATGCGCTTCAAGGTCGAATGAGGTTCCTGGTTCATTCATCGCGATATGGCCATTTGTACCAACGCCAACCAGCATAATGTCGAGTCCGCCATGTTTGGCGATTACGTTATTGATCCGAAAAACTTCGCTTTCCGGATCATTGCCCATACCATCAAAGAATACAATCTGAGACTCCTCCATGCCTAACGGCCAAAAGAAATCTTCGTCCATCATGGCGCGGCACGAGCCCTTTTGTGATGGAGGGATGCCGACCCATTCATCCAGACTCACAAAAGTACACTGACTAAGATCGAGGCGATTGTTTTTCACATCATCAACCAAATACTCAAAAACCCCTCGGGGTGTATGACCAGAAGCCAGACAAACCAGTGCCGTGGGTTTCGCCTTCAGATAACTTAGTATGAGATCGGCTGTCGCTCTCGACAAATGAGAATAGTCTTCAAATATTCTTAAGTTCATAATGTAAATTGTCCGGGCTTTTCTGGTTCGCCGGGTAAGTTAATGAATCTGATCTAGTATTAATCAACTCCATACACCTAACTCCTAACTCAAAACTCTGATTATATTTATGTCAACATATTCTCAATATCAATATCATGAAACGTAAACTGGAGGGACAGATAGCATTGGTGACTGGCGGCAGCTCGGGCATCGGAGCGGGCGTTGCAAAGGCGCTGGCAGCGGAAGGAGCCTCTGTCATTGTCAACTACTCATCTAGTCCTGAAAAGGCTGAATCAATCCTCAATGAAATTAAGGCTGCGAGTGGTACGGGGATAACTATCAAAGCCGACGTTAGTATTGAAAGGGAAGTCGTAGCAATGTTTGCCGAGGTTTTTAAACAGTTTGGTACGATTGATATTCTTATCAATAATGCCGGGCTTCAAAAGGATGCAAAATTTCATGAGATGTCTTTGGAGGAATGGAATCGGGTTATTGGGGTCAATCTCACGGGTCAATTCCTGTGCGCGCGCGAGGCAATTAAAGAATTTATAAAGAGGGGTGTTGTGCCCGAAAAATCAAAAGCCGCTGGCAAGATAATTTGCATGAGTTCTGTTCACGAAGTAATTCCGTGGGCGGGTCATGCGAACTACGCGGCATCTAAGGGTGGTGTTATGATGTTGATGAAAAGTATTGCGCAGGAGTACGCGCCCATGAAGATACGTGTAAATAGCATTGGGCCGGGCGCGATCCGTACACCGATCAATCACGCGGCATGGCAGACACCTGAGTCCTACAAAAGTCTGCTGAAGCTTATTCCGCAAAAAAGAATTGGAGAAGTAGAAGACATTGGTGGTGCAGCTGTGTGGCTGGCTTCAGACGACTCCGACTATGTAAATGGAATTACACTTTTTGTTGACGGAGGAATGCTACTTTATCCCGGTTTTGAAGACAATGGATGACCCTTCAAAATGAAACATTAAACCAGACCCAATGCAAAACCACTCCATGACGGCAGAAAAAGAACGCCTCCTCGAAGATCGCGACAAAAAGAAAGACTGGAGGAAATTCGGTCCATACCTTACGGAACGCCAATGGGGAACAGTTCGTGAGGATTACAGCAAGGATGGTAACGCTTGGGAGTCAGTTACGCACGATTCAGCGCGAAGCAGAGCTTATCGATGGGGTGAAGAGGGTATTGGAGGTATCAGCGATGACAAGCAACTAATCTGTTTTGCACTTGGCTTATGGAATGAGAAGGATTCAATTCTAAAGGAACGCATATTCGGGCTCACGGGCAACGAAGGCAATCATGGTGAAGATTGCAAGGAGCATTACTATTATCTTGATAGTACGCCTACGCACTCTTACATGAAGATGCTTTACAAATACCCTCAGCTACCTTTTCCCTATGACACGTTGGTCGGCGAAAACAGAAAGCGGAGTCGCCTCGATCCGGAATTCGATCTTATCGACACTGGCATCTTTGATGACAACCGATACTTTGATGTTTTCATTGAATACGCCAAAGCTGACTTTAACGACATTTTAATTCGGATCACCATACATAATCGTGGACCAGAGACTGCGGCGCTGCACGTTCTTCCACAACTATGGTTTCGCAATACGTGGTCATGGGGCTATGATCCATACAAACCTGAAATGTATCTGGACGATGAAGGATGCATCGAGATAAAACATCGCGATCTCGGCAATTATTTTCTGCAGGCGGACGATAAGCCTGAAGCGCTATTTTGTGAAAACGAAACAAATATGGCACGACTTTACAACGTCGACGCTACAGGTATTTTTAAAGATGGTATTAATGATTACATCATAACTGGTAAGAAGGCAGGTCTCAATCATAGTCAGCGGGGAACAAAGGGTGCATTTCATTATAAACTCAGTATTCCGTCGGGCAAATCAAAGACGTTAACACTCCGTTTATCCGACACATTTCATCCAAAGCCATTTGATCATTTTCCTGGATTGTTCAAAGATCGGCTCGATGACGCGAATGCATTTTTTGATGAGATGCAAAAGGACATCAAAGACAGGGATGAGCGCGAAATTCAACGCCAGGCAATTGCGGGTATGATGTGGGGTAAACAATTTTATTACTTTGATGTATCCCAATGGCTGAAAGGTGACCCCGCACAGCCAACGCCACCCCAGGAGAGAAAGCAAGGAAGAAACCATGACTGGAAACATCTTAACGATGCCGACATCATTTCGATGCCGGACAAATGGGAGTATCCATGGTATGCCGCGTGGGATCTCGCTTTCCATGCGATACCATTGTCAATGGTGGATCCGGAGTTCGCCAAACGCCAACTGGTAATGCTCACGAAAGAATGGTACATGCATCCCAACGGACAATTGCCTGCATATGAATGGGCGTTCGGAGATGTTAATCCTCCTGTCCACGGGTGGGCTACATGGCGGGTTTACAAAATTGATCAGAAACTTCAGGGTGGAAAAGGTGATCGCAAATTCCTTGAAGAGGTATTCCATAAGCTGCTCCTCAATTTTACCTGGTGGGTAAACAGAAAAGACATGAATGGTAATAACATCTTTCAGGGTGGTTTTCTGGGGATGGATAACATCGGTGTGTTCGACAGAAGCTCTCAGTTGCCAACCGGCGGATACATTGAACAGTCCGATGGAACAAGTTGGATGGCCATGTTCACACTGAATATGCTGCGGATGTCGCTGGAGTTGGCAAAGGAAAATCCAACATACCAGAGCCTCGCTACTAAATTTTTTGAGCACTTTCTATATATCGCAGGTGCTATGGCAAATGAAGGTCTTGACCTATGGGATGATGAGGATGAGTTCTTCTACGATGTTCTGCACACGCCTGACGATAAGCGCACGATGATGCGGATCAGGTCAATGGTGGGATTGATCCCGATGTTTGCCGTGGAGGTTCTCGA
The DNA here is from genome assembly GCA_039916665.1 of Chryseolinea sp. Taxonomy (GTDB): domain Bacteria; phylum Bacteroidota; class Bacteroidia; order Cytophagales; family Cyclobacteriaceae; genus Chryseolinea. The sequence goes on from JBDSKX010000061.1 coordinate 19,457, forward strand.
TCAGGAGCTGTTTGATTCGATGCCAGAATTTACAGAACGGTTAAAATGGTTCCTTCAAAATAGACCGGATCTTGCTAACCTGATTTCACGTTGGGAAGAAAAAGGTAAAGGTGAAAGACATTTGCTATCGCTTCTACGTGGTCACAGAATGAAGATGTTGTTGAAACGAATGCTGGATGAAAAGGAATTCCTTTCGCCATATGGTATTAGGGCGTTATCGCGGTATCACCTCGAACATCCATATAAAATGTATGCCAATGGAAATGAGTTTACAGTGAAGTATACACCTGCTGAGGGCGAAACGTCTTTATTCGGTGGCAATTCAAATTGGCGCGGCCCGATATGGTTTCCTCCTAACTATCTGCTGATAGAATCATTGCAAAGATTTCACCATTATTACGGTGATGACTTTAAAGTAGAGCATCCAACCGGGTCCGGTAATTTCCACACCTTGCGTGAAATCGCAGACGACCTTTCGCGTAGAATGGTAAATATCTTCAAGCGAAATGAAAAAGGAGAGCGTCCTGTTTTCGGAGATTATAAAAAATTTCAAGAGGACGAGCATTTTAAGGATCATATATGGTTCTTTGAATATTTCCACGGTGATAACGGTAGGGGCGTGGGCGCAATGCATCAGACGGGATGGACTGGCCTCATAGCAAAGTTGATTCAGCCGAGAACAAAAAAACAGTCAAAGACAAACGTCTGAGAATTATCCAAAATGCGGATTGAAAAAGAGAGCTTGATGGATTTTGACAACTCGAGGAGCCTCGAATGGATTGAGACGAATGGCCTGGGCGGCTATGCAAGCGGCACCGTTTCGGGTGCTCATTCAAGACGTTATCATGGGTTGTTGGTAGCTCCGCTCCAGCCACCGGTTGGACGCGCAGTGCTATTGTCGAAATTGGATGAGACCATCGAAGTTAATTCCGGATCAGGACAACTCCTGCGTTATGAACTAGGCGCTAACCAATACCCTGGTGCTATTCACCCTGCCGGATTTCAGTTTCTGGAGTTTTTTAAACGTGATATCTTTCCAGTGTTTTATTTTAACGCGGGAGGGATTAAAATTAAGAAGACCATCGCCAGCGTGCATGGTGAAAACACAACGCTTGTGGTATACGACGTTGTGGAAGCGGCATCAAAATTTACCATTGAACTGCTTCCGCTTTACTCTTCGCGAGATTATCATAGCCTTACTCATGCCAATGATGCGATCGGTCGTCAGTACTTATTTGATGAAGGTGTCTTTAGAACAGTAAATTATCATGGAGGTACTGAATTCTTTATATCAGTCCCCAGGTCAAGGTTTTCAGAAAATCAAGGCTGGTATTATAATTTCGAGTATTGTGTTGAGCAATACAGAGGACTCGATTTCCAGGAAGACCTGTTTACGCATGGAAAATTCTTTTTAGAACTCAGCAAAGGAGATCAACTTGGAATCATCATTTCCACCGAGAACCCGACTGGGTGGGAAGCCATCAAAATGTTAGAAGCAGAAAAGAAACGTCGCGAAAAAATGATCGCACAATTTGCTTCGGATGAAAGTTTAAAGAGACTTGTTCTTGCTGCAGATCAATTTGTTGTAAAGCGCGGAGCTTTGAATACAATTATTGCCGGGTATCATTGGTTTGCAGACTGGGGGAGAGACACGATGATTTCCTTAACGGGATTGTGTCTCGCTACGCGCAGGTTTAAAGAGGCAAAACAAATACTAAAACAATTTGCTTCAAGCGTCAGCGAGGGTATGTTGCCAAATAGATTTCCGGATAACGGGGAACTTCCCGAATACAATACGATTGATGCAACGTTGTGGTTTTTTCATGCAGTGCATCGTTATGTTGACTATACAGAAGATAAGGCATTCATCAAAACAATACTACCCGTGTTGATTGATATCATCGACTGGCACTATAAGGGTACACGATATAATATAAAGGTAGATCCGGAAGATGAACTCTTGTCTGGTGGTGCAGAGGGTGTACAGCTGACATGGATGGATGCGAAAGTGGGAGACTGGGTTGTAACACCGCGACGCGGTAAAGCGGTTGAAATAAACGCTCTTTGGTATAATGCATTGAAGTCCACGGAATTTTTTCTGCAACATTTGAGTCGGTCGAGCGAAGCTCAAGCCTACGCACAAAAAGCAGCAAAAGTCTATCATAGTTTCAATTCAACGTTCTGGAACGAATCTCTGGGATATTTATATGATTTTATTGATGGGAATTTGAAAAACGACGAATTGCGTCCGAATCAACTTTACGCGCTTAGTTTACCTTATCCATTGATTGATGGAGCCAGAGGAAAATCGGTATTGGGGATTGTAACCAGTGCGCTGTTGACACCCAAAGGACTCCGTAGTCTTGGTCCCAATGCTGAAGCGTATAAATCCCGGTATGTCGGAGATATTTGGGCTCGCGATGGATGTTATCATCAGGGAACAGTTTGGAGTTTTTTATTGGGCTCATACATCGACGCACTGTTTAATGTGGAACCGGTCACTGCAGTTGCAAAGTCTAAAGAGATAGTGCATTCTTTTTTGAAGCATATCGATGAAGCAGGTGTTGGAACGGTTTCTGAAATCTTTGATGCTGAGCCACCCTACACTCCACGCGGATGTATTGCGCAGGCCTGGGGTGTCGGCGAAATTCTTCGAGTCATATTAGAGCGGAACTTAATTTCGATGGCGTCTACCGTTCCCATCAGGACGGTTAATTAAATTTTTAGTGTCTTTCATTCCGGTGTATAAACTCTGCCATCGTTGGGAAAAGCTCATGGCGCCAGTTGTAGGATTTGTCTTAAAACGCTTCCCATCTACTCCTTCATGAATGGCACGAACTTCACTTATCATACTGATCATGGTCTCGCAAACCTACATAGTAAGTTTAGCGCCGCTTTCTTGACCGTTTCGTCGATCATAAGTTACGAGGCGATACATACACCGAAAGAGAATCCGTTCATAAGCAGCCTAAGTCAGGACCTGCCGTAAATTTTAAGCACTGTGCCTCGCCAGGCCTTAGCTTCATCGGAACAAAGATATACCATCGCATCAGCAATTTCTTCGGGCTTCACCCACGCTGAGAAATCAGACTGTGGCATCATTTGACGATTTACAGGAGTATCGATTGTGCTGGGAACGATAACGGATGCTGTAACATCTTTTGATTCACTGGACTCGTTCAATGCTGCAGCAAGATGGAAGATCAGCGATTTTGAAAGCCCATATGCAAGCGACTTACTCGCATCTTTTGGGTACAGCCCAGGCTTCGCTCCAACAAACACAAGTCGCCCACCCGAAGTTTGCGTTAGCATTTGTTGAAAGAGCGGACGTGCGACAAAGTATGCTGTCTCGAAATTAAGCGTGAACATTTTCTTCACTACAGCGCCATCTGCTTCCTTAATACCTCCAGGAGCATATCCGCCCACAAGCATAAGTGCTGCATCAACAGTTTGGTGTTTTGAAATGATCTGCGAGATCACAGAAACAACTGACTGCTCCTGGGTGAGATCCGCTTCAAAGATTTCTACATCAGACGATACATCAAAGCCCAACCCCTTACCCGGAGTAACGGTGGTGATTACCTTGTAACCTTCTTTCATAAATTTTTCAACGGATGCTTTTCCAAGATTTCCTGAAGCGCCGGTTATGATTATTTTCTTCATGATGCTGTTTCTAATGGTTTCAATATAGTTTATTCCGGCATATCGCATAGAGAAATTCCATTCTCAAATACAGCAATTCTTTTATTGATCTTTTTAAGGTTACTCATCTGAGAGATCGTTTTTCTACTAACCTTAAGAATCTTCCAATCGTTCCAAATGTTTTGTTCACCTGAAAGCGTGAGCTGATCACCAACCAATGGTAGAATTTCCTCATTCACGAAACTTCCATCCTGGTCGAGGATGAGGAAGTAATCACCTGAGTTATTGGCGTGCAAAACTGGAGGCATACCACCGGAGATGCAACGGATCGCGCATGAGCGATGCGCTTTCCCTTCACCTGGTTTCATGACGCCGAGATAACATTTGGGGTCTACGATTTCACCGGATACCTCAATGGTTTCGCCAGAGTTCATTTCTGCCTTGCGAGTAATACCTCGTTCGGCGATGACCTTTGCTTTATTGCTTTCTTCGCTGATCTGAAGCAAGGCCCGCCCGTCGTTATAAATCAGAAATCCTTCCAGACTCACCAAAGATCCTTCTTTGATGTGTTGCGTTTCGAAGATGTTCTCCACGATTTGATCAGCGCCCGATTTTCCAGGACTTACAAGAATGATATTTTGAAAAACTTGGGTTCCTCTGGCATCGGTTCCCAACGATACCGATAGATGCGGAACAGGAGTATTGTAAATTTCTCCAGTTACAGCGGTGAGTACACTGTACTCAAAATTTGATGATACAAACTTTTTCTGAAATAGAATCACCACAAGAATCACCAGTAAGCCAGATATAACAAGAATCACCGCGGTTAGTCTTATGACCGTGGCGATGCGATCCGGTGCTTTTGGGAAATAGCCTATGTAAAATTCATCAGTCTCTTTCATTTCAACATACTTGTAGTTTAAAATTCTGCTGGCATTCTTGCCGTTCCTTCTTCGTAGGGAATTGGATTCACCCACACTTCATTGTTCAATACTTTAACATCGTAGGTAGCGACCTTTTCTTTGAAAGGAGGGGGTGACGTACCGTTGAGAGGAAGATATTGATAGCCATGCCAGGGACAGGTGATGCAACCGTCGATGATTTTGCCTTCGCCTAGAGGACCAAGTTGATGCTTGCACACATTTGAAACGGCAGAGATCTTTCGATCATATTTGTAAACTGCAACCCGTTCACCATTGGCAATAAGGACTCGTGCACGATTTTCAGGAATTGCATCTACGTGGCACACCTTAAGAAACCCGGATTGAAAAAGATGTTTTTCTTTGTCTTTCTTATGTTCCTGGTGACCGGAAATAATATGCAGCGCGATAATGGAGCTTGCGCCAACACCGAGTATAGCGATCAGCGCTGGAGAGGTTTCATCCTGCAATGCGCCGAGGAGCACGTGTAGTATAATAAAAGTATAAGCAACAGATACCAACATGTGCAGAGCCTTCCATGTCCTGCGACCAAGATTGTGAAGCCAGAAATCATGACTTGTGATAGCCATCAAAAAAAATATGATCAGTGCGAAGAAGCCAAAGATTTCAAATGGAAATTTGCTGAATGATTCATAGTGTTGATTGGATGTAAACACTGAAATGATTGGATTAACATCACCCAGTGCATGGAACTGCATGATTGAAAAGACACCGTGTACAGCGGCAACAAAGAACATAGTAACGCCTAAGTGTCGTCTGTTGTACAATATCGGCAGGAACACCTTGTTAATTCGCGCCAGAGGACCAATTGACAGTATGACATGTAATAGCAAAAGGGCGAGCGTCGAGGTCGAGCGAATGATCATCGTTTCCTGAGTTACCTGGGGATTGACAATGAGCATGCCCAAAACGAATATCACGAGATATGTAAGTACAAATCCAATGAGAACAAAATCATAGATCCTTTTCTGCCGATTCCACAGTATGGATTGATAAGATGCGCTCATGGATTATCGGTTTGAAGTAGTTGGCATTTGCTGTGACAACTTGAACGACTCGATTATAACATCTTGAACCGGATTATAAAGCTCAATGATTGAAGGGTCATTCATCTTCGGAATGATAAAGACATATTTGCCGGCGTGGTTAATCTGTCCCAGCACAGTCGTATCGACCGCTATTTGTCGTGCGATGCAAGAAGGCCCCGGGATAGATCCTGAAATAATAACCTCTATGGTGAATGTTGAAGCTGATTGTTGCACCACATTGACTTTTAACTCAGTCTTTGCATTTTTATCTTGACGAATAGACGCAGGTCTCACGAGAACGGCATAAACAAATGTTAATGGAATGATTGCACCCAATATCCGCCAAAGAAAAAAGTGATATGATCTGTAGGACCTGATCATGAACACATCCATTTAAAACGCAGATGTTTTCTCAAAAGAACAGGCCAGAGGACGACACATCCAGGAAAGATGATAAGTTTGAACGTCCACGGCGCGCCTTCCGCACGTTCGTCAACTTTTTTAATCAATGATATAAGAAAGATCACGGCGAACGCGACGCCAAAGAGTAAATAAATTCCTATGAGGTATAATATTATCATTGTGTTTCCACGTCAAAGTTAGATATGAGTTGGGGAACATTGGTCGTAAGCACGACACTTATCCAAGTTAATAAGAATATGCGCGATGTAAATTCTGAAGATTATCTTGATCGGTTGATTAATTTGACCCAGTATAAATTTGACCAATATGCTTAATCGAATTATCATTCTCATTTGCCTTGTCCTCGCGATGAGTCACGCAACACAAGCACAGAAAACAAAATCTGATTCTGTTGTTCATTTCACCAGTGCTCAAATTGACTCCACAGCAAGCCTGATCCCGGGATCTGAAAAGGCCAGTCGGTTGTTGGCATCAAGCACGGACAAGAAATCATAATTGATTGTAGTTCGCACGAAGGACGGTGATGCGGAAATCCCGAACAGTTCGACGACGTTGCCATCATCCGGTGTGGTTCAGGGATAGTAAAAACGGGAATCGATCTAAAGGGCGGACAGTTGACCGACACCAACGGAGTTCAAAAGTGGTTGGGGGGGACCATTACAAGACCGATTGAAAGGAAGGTAAAAGCGGGTGACTTTATCGTCATTCCCGCGCGACTTGCCCATCAGTTTATTCCCGCCAAGGGGCCAGTCGTTAATTTATTATGTCATCAAGGTCCGGAGCCCTAACCATAAAAATGTTGCAAAAAAAATTGCTTTTCTGAGAATATGTAAGTTACTTTACACCGTTAATTAAATTGCTTTCAGGAAACGGGATGACAATAACAAGTCGAAAGGAGCGCCAAAAAGAGGAGTTGAAGGCCAGTATCCTGGAAGCAGCACGTGCGCTTTTTATAGCGCGCGGTTATGACGAGACATCGATACGCAATATTGCGGAGAAGATCGATTACTCGCCGACGACCATTTACCTGTATTTTAAGGACAAGGATGATATTTTCTATGCGCTTCATCTTGAAGGCTTTATTATTCTAAATCAATATTTCCGCGCCCTTCAGAATGTTGCGGATCCGTTTGAGCGCTTAAAGGCGATTTGCAAGTCGTACATCAGATTTTCAATAGAAAACAAGGAGTATTACGACTTGATGTTTATCAGCCGTTCACCGATGCAGGCACTTGAAGACCACAAAGAAAAGTGGGAGGAAGGAAATAGGGCGTTTGGAGCGCTTCTTGGCACGGTCACTGAATGCATTGAACTGGGCTATTTTAAAGGAATGGATGCGGAAATTCTTTCTTTCACCTGCTGGTCAATGGTTCACGGTGTCTGTGCACTCGACATCCGAGGTCGATGCTCCGTCATTAGTGAGGAAAATCAGAAGGACATCAGTAATAAATCATCTGAAATAATTATTCAAATGTTAGACCGTATGCACGGCAAAGGCATACAATAAATTTTTTTGCCATTCGACTTAACACTGTAAACTTAAAGTCTAATGAAAACTTTATACCAACATAAAACCCTCAAAATCACCATTGTGACATTGTTCATTGCAGCAATATCAACAGCGGTAAGTGCACAGGACCAACTCGAAGCCTACGTTCGGGAAGGGTTGACAAATAATGTTGCTGTCCAGGAGCGCAACATCAGCTATCAGCAGGCTGAACAAGCCTTGCGCATAGCCCGCAGCTATTTCCTGCCAACCGTGACACTACTCACAGATTATACTTCCGGTGTTGGCGGGAGAAGCATCGGGATACCCGTAGGCGATCTCCTCAATCCGGTCTATGCATCGCTTAATCAGATGACCAACAGTGATGCTTTCCCTCAGATCCAGAATGTCAAACAGAATTTCTTTCCAAAGAATTTTTATGATGGAAGGGTAAGAACTTCTCTTCCGTTGTTCAATACCGATCTCTATATCAATAAGACAATTCAGGGCGAGCAGGTCGCCATGAGACAACACGAATTGGCAGCATACAGAAGGCAACTCGTCTTTGATATCAAGGCCGCCTACTTCAATTATCTCAGCGCCGCTTCTGCAGTAAAGATTTTTGAAAGCGCTTTGGTACTGGTTGAAAAAAATGTGCAGATCAATGAGTCGCTTTTAAAAAATGGAAAGACCCTACCGGCAAATTTACTCCGGTCGCAGAGCGAGGCTGAAGCTGTTAAAGCACAATTAAACAGTGCACGAAATCAAAACGCTAATGCACGGAAGTATTTTAACTTTCTGTTAAACCGCGATCTGGATGCCAACATCAGTACTGACAATGCTCCGACCGTGGTCGTTGCCGATACCAGCGCTGTGAGTATACTGGAAAGAGAAGAGCTTCAGATTGTTCGGACATTAAAGACCATGAATGAGGTAAGTCTGCGTCAGAGCAGACTTACCAGGTTGCCCAAGCTGAGCGCTTTCCTGGACCTTGGATCACAGGCTTCTAACTGGGAGTGGAACCATAATTCGATGTATTATTTATTTGGTGTGCAGTTCTCCATGCCCCTCTTCCAGGGCTTTCGCAACACTACCGCCATACGCCAGAACAAACTGGAATTACAGAAGACAGAATTGACGATGAGAAACACATCGCTACAATTGGAACTGGCGCTTCAAACTGCCAGAAACGATATGCAGACCGCGAGCAGAAATTACGATGCATCCCGCGAACAATTGAAGGCCGCCCATAGTTACTTCAACCTTATCGACAAGGGATATCAGCAGGGCGTCAACACGTTGATAGAATTCCTTGACGCGCGAAACCAACTTACTGCTTCTCAACTTCAACAGACCGTAAAACGGTACGAGATGTTCACTTCAACAGCGAAGCTCGAACGTGAATCAGCCTCTTACACATTTGTACAATAAAACCCCATTGGATATGAAAAACAACAAACTCATTTCAGCACTGACCTGGTCGCTAGTCATTGCTTGTGCACTCGCCATAGAATCCTGCACCGACGGAAAAAGCGCAGTGAAAATTATTCCTAAATCTTCCGAATCAATTCCTGTACGCGTTGCTGCGCTTGAGAAATCAGCTCGCCCATCCGTTATTAAGAGTTCCGGAAGAATAACGACAGAGGATGAATCCGTTTTAGGTTTCAAAACGGGTGGCGTAATTAATGCCGTTCTCGTAAAGGAAGGCGACGCGGTGAAGAAAGGTCAATTACTTGCGACACTCGACCTTACTGAAATAAACGCTCTTGTCGCGCAGGCAAGAATAGGGTTTGAAAAAGCACAACGCGATTTTCAACGGGCTGCCAATCTTTACCGTGACAGCGTGGCTACCCTCGAACAATTTCAGAATGCTGAAACTGCGGTGGCAATTGCCAAACAACAACTTGAAGCAGCAGGTTTTAATAAGAACTTCTCGGAAATTCATGCTCCTGCAAATGGTTTTGTTCTGCGGAAGTTTGCTAATGCAGGTCAAGTGGTGAGTATTGGTGACCCAATCGTCATGACCAATGCAGCGTCAAATGGAAATTGGATTCTGAAGGTTGGCGTGAGCGACAAGCAATGGGCTTCGATCAATATTAAGGACAAAGCAAAGGTAATGATCGATGCATTTCCAGACCGAGAGTTTGAAGCTGAAGTATCTCGCAAATCAGAAACGTCGGATGCCGCTTCCGGTGCTTTCGCGATTGAGGTTCGAATACAAAATCGTCAGATGAAACTTGCCAATGGAATGTTTGGTGCAGCGACCATTGAAACCGGCACTGATGCGAGCTCATGGAGCGTTCCTTATGAAGCAGTGTTAGATGCCAACGGCAACCAGGGTTTTGTGTTTGTCACTTTAGACGAGAAGATCGCGCTGAAGAGACCTGTGACCATTGAAGGTTTCAACGGTAAAACCGTACGCATCTCAAGCGGTTTAGATGACGCGAAGTCACTGATTGTTTCAGGCAGCGCATACCTTACTGATAGCTCATCCATCCGAATCGTTAAATAAGAATTTTTATGAAAATCTCAGAATTTGCAGTAAAGAATTATCAGTTCACGCTCATCATGTTCCTGATGGCGGCTGCAGTCGGTATCACAACACTGCTAACCATGCCGCGCAGCGAAGATCCTGAAATTGAGGCACCCCAGTTTTCGATCATTGTAGTCTATCCAGGCACAAGCCCGAAAGACATGGAAGAGCTCGTGGTCGACCCATTGGAAGAGAAAATAAACGGTCTTGAGGATATGAAACGAATCAAGACCAGTATTGGCGATGGCCTTGCGGTGCTTCGCGTTGAGTACAAATATGAAAGCAACCCGGATGACAAATATCAGGAGCTCGTAAGAGAAGTAAATGGTATTCGCGACGAACTCCCCAAAGACATCTATAATATCGACATCAAGAAGTTTCAACCGTCTGATGTAAACGTGATGCAGATCGCTTTGATTTCTGAGAACGCTTCGCGATCAAGTCTTAAGTTTCAGGCAGAAGCGTTGAAGGACGAGCTGGAGCGGATACCAAAATTAAAAAACGTTGAGATTCATGGTCTGCCAGAGCAGATCGTAAGAATTGAACTCCGGTTGGATAAAATTGCACAGATGAATATTCCACTGAACGCAATCACCGGTAGTTTACAAAGTGAAATGGCAAACATTCCCGGAGGAAGTATTGAAGCCGGATCCAAATCATTCAGTATCAAAACGAGTGGGAACTATGCTTCGCTCGATGAAATTAAGAACACGATCGTCCATACTGCGAATGGAAAGAATATTCTTTTGAAAGAAGTTGCTGATGCATATACTACGTTTGACGAAACCAAACACATTACACGCCTTAATGGTCACCGTTGTGTTTTTGTCGTAGCGGCACAGAAGCCGGGACTTAATATTACTGAGACTCAAAAAGCATACAAGCCAGTTCTGGAAGCATTTGCAAAGAAACTTCCCACTAACATTGAAATGGTTCACCATTTTGATCAGGCCGACAATGTGAATGGAAGACTCGCAGGACTCGGAGAAGATTTTCTGATCGCGATTCTCCTGGTAGCGATCACACTGCTTCCACTGGGCCTGCGTGCTGCTACCATTGTAATGATCTCTATTCCTTTATCGCTGTCAATAGGTTTGGTGCTTTTGAATCTGATGGGAATCAATCTGAATCAGTTGAGTATCGTAGGCCTTGTAGTAGCCTTAGGGTTGCTTGTAGATGATAGTATTGTTGTTGTAGAAAACATCGAGCGTTGGATGCGTGAAGGTCACTCAAGATTTGACGCCACGATAAAAGCAACCCGGCAAATCGGTCTTGCTGTAGTCGGATGTACCGCCACTTTGATCATTGCATTCATGCCCCTCGTATTTCTACCCGAGGGTGCCGGTGATTTTATTCGCGGCTTGCCACTCGCAGTGATCATGTCAGTATTTGCATCCATGCTCGTTTCGATTACTGTTATTCCTTTCTTGTCAAGCAGAATTCTGAAAAGTCATGAAGATGAAAAAGGAAACGTCTTTATGCAGGTGTTGCAAAAGCTGATCCATGGCAGCTATAGCAGGCTGCTCGACAAAGCACTAAGTTTCCCCAAAACGACACTTGCCATCGCCGCCTTAATTTTCTTTGGCGCGGTTCAACTATTCGGTGTTGTAGGTTTTGGTTTGTTTCCGGCATCTGAGAAACCACAGTTCATCATCAATACCATTACGCCGCTTCAAACGAATATTGGACAAACTGATTCTGTTGCGTCTATGGTTGACGTAGTTGTCAGCAAAATTCCGGAAGTGAGTTACTTTGCTACCAACGTTGGAAAAGGAAATCCAAGAGTCTATTATAATGTGGTTCAGGAAAATGAACGAACTGATTTTGCGCAGACATTCGTTCAGCTCGAACCATCGACATCACCAGACCGGAAACTCGAGATCATCAATTCTCTCCGCGAATATTTCATCGGCATTCCCGGAGCAAAAATTGAGGTGAAGAATTTCGAACAAGGCCCACCGGTGGTTGCACCAGTTGAAGTAAGAATTTTTGGTGACAATCTTGACACGCTTCGGGCAATATCAATCCAGATAGAAAAGATGTTAAGGCAAACTGAGGGAACGATCTATGTAAATAATCCTGTAAGTAATCTTAAAAGCGATATCCGTGTCGTAATTAATCAGGAAAAAGCAAGAATGACGGGTATCAATACCGTTGACATTGACCGTACCATCCGGCTTGCAGTTGCTGGTCTTGATATGGGTAAATTTTCTGATGCGGACGGCGAAGACTATAACATTTATCTGACGACACCGAAAAAGGAGAGAGCAACCCTTGCTTCTTTGGATAACTTGTTTGTCAACAATAATCTTGGCGCAGCAGTACCACTTGAACAAATCGCAGGACTTAAACTTGAATCCTCGCCATTGAGCATCGACCATTACAACAAGAATAGAACGGTTTCAATTTCAGCGTTTGTTCAGAAGGGTTTTCTGAATGATAAAGTGATTACGGATGTCGTAAACAAAATGAACACAACACGCCTGCCTGCCGGATACAGTTTTATGATGGGTGGGGAGGTCGAAGCCAGCAATGAATCCTTTGGCGGACTTGGTACCGTGATCATCGTAACAGTCTTCATGTTCATCGCTGTATTGATCCTGATGTTTAAGACTTTCAAGAGTATGCTAATCGTATTGAGCGTTATCCCGCTTGGAATAGTAGGCGCAGTTTTGGGATTGTTATTCACTGGCAACCCGCTTTCATTTGTCGCCATCATTGGGCTCATTGCGTTGGCGGGTGTTGAAGTGAAAAACTCGATATTGCTCGTCGATTTCACCAATCAGCTAAGGCTTCAGGGCTTATCTGTGGACGATGCAATCCGTCAGGCAGGAGAGGTTCGTTTTCTTCCAATCGTGCTGACATCATTAACCGCGATTGGCGGATTGTTGCCAATAGCCCTTTCAGTCAACCCTTTGATATCACCTTTGGCTATCGTTCTCATTGGAGGTCTGATCAGTTCGACATTACTGTCAAGAATCGTGACTCCGGTCGTTTATAAGCTTATTCCACCAAAAGTTTAATTGTCAGGACACCGCTTCAGATCAGAATAGCTGGAAGACAGCTGTAATGTGGCACCAGTGTTTAGTGCGATTTTATGTCGGATCAGGATGGGTGAATACAAAAGATTAGTCCGGTCTACACCCTAGGAATACCCTAGGAAACCCCTAGGATACCCCGAAGATAGCCCTAGGATATATAAGGAATACCCTCAGGATATAAAGGCGAAGCCCGCGATTGGGAAAGGCTATCGTGTGAGGCAGAATTGAACTTGGGTGTTATTGATCTCGGCAGGAAAAGCCAATAGCCACGCAGAGTCGTGGCTATTGCTATTTAGAACTGAAATCTAAGGATTCAAAGACAGTGTTAATGCGTGTGCGTCAGGTCGATGTTGTACAGGAACTGTACCTGAACGCCGAAATTGTTCTCTTGCAGGGTACCACCGCTCTTGAGTAGCATTTGATAAAGAAAACCTCCCTGAAGTGTGAAGCTTTTATCAAATTGATAGCCCAACCCCGCAAATACTCTGTTCTGATCTGGTTTGTGATACGTAATATTTTTACCTCTGCTCGCGAATACTTCATCATAGACACTCGCGAAGTAGGTACCCGATTCAATCTTCGTACCATTCAGCGGAACGCGTGCCGAAAATCTGTAGCGACCACGATATTGTATGTCGCTGTATCCGTCATAGCTCACTTCGCCGTTATTGGACGTGTGATGTTGCAGGAAGCGTTGTTCCGAACGTAGGCGGTGTTCAAAGTGAATTCGGCCGATCTTGTGCTTGTATGCAACTTGTTGCCAAACCCGATGCTCGTGGTTTACAAAATCCGCGGGCTGTTTTCCATATTGGTAGTTCCAAGTGTACACATACCCCAGGGGAATGATCGAGAAGTGATCATTCAACTTTACCTCCAGCGCAGTCCTGGCCTGATATTGCTGTGGATCAAGTTGATTGACCTGACGAAATTGTCCGTCAAGTAAGATCGAAAGGCGTCTGGTGAGTGTAAGATTTGAGTTAACAGACACCCATTCGATGGACTGTTCAACTATTTTTCTAGAATCCTGTTGCGCTAATATTGGTTGGGACGCGAGGACAGCAGCGCCGATCAACCATAAAGTAAATTTTATCACAGGGCTAAGTCTTTGTTATCTATGACAAAGCTATCTAGCCGAAAATTACTGTGACGTTAAGATTTTAACATGGACATAACATTCCCATAACATAAGTTTTGAATCGTTGAATGGCTCGTTTTTAATTGCTTTTGAGAGGTTGGCCGTTTCGAAGTTCCTCATTTGCAAGCTTAACTATTTTTTCGCCAGCTTCGATTGCGCCGAAAACTTCCACCAATGAATCGAGTGAATTGCCCTGTTGTATGTTCACCCACTCGGCGTCACCGTTATTGATCTTCACGAGAAATACGCCCTCTGTGGAATGGATCACAGAAGTTTTGGGAACAAAAAGCGTTGCTTTACTTCTTTGGATTGGAAGTCTGACCTCAGCATACATTCCTGCTTTCAACGCCCCTTCCTGATTGTCGAAGTCAAACTCGGCTATCATTGAACGATTGCTTTCTTGTAAAGTATTTGAACTTCTTGCAAACTTTGCAGCATACTTTTTCAACGGATCAGCCTGCACGGAAAAAGTTACCACACTTTTGTCTTCAATTGAATTCGAAAGATTTTCAGGGACGGCAATGGTGAGCCTGAGTTTTGATCGATCTTCCAGGATGAACAAAGGCTTGGCACTTTCTGAACCAACCAGATCGCCGGGACTAATATTTCGTTCAGTAATGGTGCCATCGAAGGGTGCCCTTACCTCGAGGTAGTTAACCAACTGCGATTGAGATACAAGTTGTGCTTCCGCCGCCTGCAGATTTTGTGAGGCAGCCTCGGCAAGCGCGCTGTCTGCCATCATTCTTGCATATGCCATATCCATTTCATTAGCAGAAACGGCGCCATCTGTTTTACTTGTTTCAACGATACGTTTATACGTTAGACGACTTGCCTGACGCTTGGCACGTTGTTCTATCACTGATGCATGAGCAGAAGCCGCACGCGCCTTGGCATGATTAAGTTCGGCGACAACTTCAGGCGCTTCCAGCACAGCCAGCGTCTGCCCTTTTCTTACCAATGCTCCCCGGTCAACACTTACTTTGCCAACATAGCCTTTAACCTTGGCAACGATATTTGTCTTGTTCCATGCCTTCAATTCGCCAGGCAATACGATCGGAATCGATGGCTGTAGACTTCTTACCAAAGTCATTTCAACGGTTGGTACACTGTTCGTTTCTGTCACTGCTTCGGGCTTATGTTGACAGGCTACTGCAATTATCAAAGCGGGTAAAAAAATGGCGAGTCGGATATTTAGTATGCGCTTTATCATTTGATAAAATTATTGCTGTTGTAAAATTTACTTTGTGAATCTTCAGGATCGAGAGAGACTGAAATGTAAGAAGCCTTGCGTTGAACCAGTGCGAAGACACCCGGTAATATCAGAAGTGAAACGGCAGTCGACGCAATCAATCCGCCGATAACGGCTTGACCAAGTGGTGCTACCTGATCACCACCCTCACCAAGCCCAGATGCCATCGGAACCATTCCCGCGATCATCGCGATGCTCGTCATCAAAATGGGCCTGATCCGGCTACCTGCCGCAAGCATTCCGGCTTTTAAAGGGTCTTTGGTTTCCATTCTGAGATTCTCAGCATTCGTGATCATCAGAATAGCATTTGCTACAGATACGCCAACAGACATGATCATTCCCATGTACGATTGGAGATTTAATGTTGCACCACAAGCCAATAGCATGACGAGACTTCCTACCAACACAGCGGGCACTGAGGAAAGGATCGCGAGTGAAAGTTTGAACGATTGGAAATTTGCCGCGAGCAAAAGGAAAATGATGATGATAGCAATACCCAATCCACCCTGCAGACTTGAGAGCGTTTCATCAAGCAGGCGAACTTGTCCTTTAAACTCAATCGCCATGCCACGTGGTGGTTGACCGGCAAGTTCGATCGCCTTAGTTACTGCCTTGCTAGCAGCACCCAGATCTTTGCGATAGAGATTGGCTGTAACTGTAACAAGCCTGTTAGGACCCGATCGATCATACTGACCCGGCCCGGACTCTTCGGTAAACGAAGCCACATCATTCAGCGTGGGATTGAGTTTACCGGATTGCAGTGGAATGTTCTTGATATCATCCACCGAAGTCATTTCGTGTTCAGGGATTTGAATTTGCACCTGATATGCGAGACCTTTTGCATTATCAAGCCAAAGGTTTTTGTCTGTAAAACGACTTGATGATGTTGCTGCAACCAGCGATCTTGAAACCTGTGTTGCTGTCACGCCCATCTGCCCTGCACGTTCACGATCTATATCAATTCTCAATATAGGATAGGCCATAGGTTGTGCGATCTGAATATCACGAAGAAATTCAATCTTCGTCATATGTGCCATGATCTTCCGTGCAAATTGTTCTGCTTCCCGAATATCTTTTGCGGCCACAGTAACTTCGATGGGTGTTGATGCACCCTGACTCATTATCTTGTCGACAAGTTCAATGGGTTCGAAAGAAAGACGCAAACTTGGCAACGCCTGTCCAATACGACTTCTCAGTCTTTCTTTTAATTGGTCCATCCGCACACTATATTCTTCATTGAGGGAGACCTGTATCACGGCTTCGTGTGGTCCGCTGTTAAATACGAAGATCTGTGATGTACCATAGCTCGTGGGAACATTGCCAACGTAGGCCGAAGAGATGACGACATTTTCGGCGCCAACTTCTTTTTTTATCAGGTCAAGGACTTTTAAAGTTGTTTCTTCAGTTCTTTCAACACGCGTTCCATCAATTGCGCGAATCCTGAGTTGAAACTGGTGAGAATTTGCTTTTGGAAGAATATCTGTTCCGATGAAGTAAAAGCAAAGTACAATGATGACAATGGAACCGCCGAGATAGGCTATCGTATAGAATCCGATTTTACTTATGATTTTTTCGAGTACAGACAGATAGCGCTGCTTGAATCTGTCGAACCCTTTTGCATCGTGAGGCGCCTTGCTATCCTCGATAATTGAAACATTTTCTGTATGATCCAGCGCCAGCGTTGGGGAATGATGCATGTGACTATCCTTTAATAGCCAACTTGCCAAAACGGGAACAAATGTCTGAGACAACAGGAATGAGGCAATCATTGAAAATCCTACCGCCAATGACAATGGCAGAAACATAGATTTTGGAATTCCCTGCATGACCAGAGCAGGAGCAAAAACCGCAAGGATCGAAAGTAGAATCAGGAATTCTGGAAATGCAATCTCCTTACACGCGTCCCAGATTGCCTGAGCCTTAGGCTTTTTCATTTCCAGGTGCTGGTGAATATTTTCAATACTTACTGTTGCCTGATCAACGAGAATTCCTACAGCCAGTGCAAGACCGCTTAGCGTCATGATGTTGATCGTCTGGCCGAACAGATTGAGCAGAATGATCGCACATAAAATTGAAATTGGTATCGTCACTACTACGATTACAACACTACGCCAGTCACGAAGAAAGAGCATTACCATTAGTCCGGTTAGCAATGCGCCAAGCGCGCCTTCTGTGATCAGACTTTTTAGCGAATTGGTTACATATGTTGATTGGTCGAACTCATAAGATATTTTAACATCCTCCGGAACGGAATTCTGAAGTGTGGGCAGAGCGCTCCTGATGTTGTTTACAACGGATAGGGTGGATGCATCTGATTTCTTTACAACAGGAATGTAAACGGCCCTTCGGCCGTTCACTAACGCATACCCGACCGTAATGTCAGCAGCATCTTCAACGCTTGCGATGTCCCTGATGAAGACCGTTGGGCCTGCACCATACCTTACGGGCACATTCAGAAAGTCCTGTGGTTTGTCGATGAGTGAGTTCACTGGTGTCATGAACGTTTTGTTCCCAATCCGGATGTTACCGGCTGGTGAGGGTTGATTAGTCGCGCCGACTGCCCTGATTATTTCTTCTGGAGTCAGGTTATAGCTGCGCATCCGTTGTGGATCAAGTCGGATCACGATGGTACGTTGATTACCTCCGAGCGGAGGAGGACTTGACACGCCCTTGATTTTTGAGAACATGGGTCGGATCCGTGCAGAAGCAAATTCCTGGATTTCATTCAGCGACCTCGTATCACTTGAAAATACCAACTGGCCAACGGGAACAGAGCTGGCATCAAACCGGATTACCTGGGGAGGAACCGTACCGTCAGGCATATATGCCTTAGCACGGGAGATATTGTTTGCCACTTCAGCTGCAGCTTGCGCCATATCTGTTCCGGGATAGAATTGCAATTTTATCAGCGACATACCCTGAATCGTTTTTACTTCGATATCGCGTATTCCTGATACATAAAGGAAGTGATCCTGGTATCGTGTTGTGATAAAACCGTCCATCTGATCCGGCGCCATACCACCGTAGGGCTGTACGACGTAGATGGTCGGCAGATCCAGGTCGGGAAAAATGTCAACTGGAATACTACTGATGGAGAGCATAGAAAAAAAGATGACGGCAATGATTCCCACCATCACGGAAATGGGTTTCCTTAATGCGCTGCGAATAAGTTGGTACATACTATGACTTCATTAGGGCGATGAAATGATCATCGCTGGTTATTGATTTCTTTTACGAATAAGTCTATGCTGCCTTTGGAAGCAGCGATTGACAAAAGTGCGCGCCAGGCGTTGCTGTATGTTACTGCAAGATCAGCTTCGGCACGATTGAGGGCTAACATTGCCTGCAATAGTGTTGGCAGGTCAGTCATTCCACTGGTGTATCTTGCGAAAGCCTGAAGATATGCCCGTTGTGCGGCGGAGAGTTGAATAGGGGCGGTGTGTGCTTGTTCCATTAGGAGTTCATACTGCATTTCTGATTCTTTTTGCTGGCGAAGGACTTTGATGCTTTGTTCGTTGTAGAGTTCCTGGTCTCTCACAGATTTGTATTTTTCACTCTTATACCGTTGACGAATAGGAATAAGATCCGTCAACGTCCATCGGGTGGATACACCTAGCAAATAGTTATAAACCTGGTAGTGCGCACCATCGGAGAAACGGGTTTTGAAGGAATCGTCGGCGGGTGATATCCCGGAACCTCGCGCCCATGCCGTGCCAACCAGGGTTATTGATGGAAGAAAAGTTCTGCGAATGGCCACGCTTCGTGCAATCGTTGTGTTTGCTCTTGTGCGATACACTCTTAATAACGGATTCGCTGTATAGGATATTCCCACAGTGTCGGGCAATAGCGGCAACGTTGTGAAGAACTGCATACTATCCAGGTCAGTCATTACTTCGGGTATTGCGCCCGTGAGTTCGGCAAGCTGGAAACGTTGTGATTTTTCATTGCGTCTTGATTCGAGCAACTGAAGCTGGGCTTTAGCGTATTCGGCGTGAGCAAGAGCACTATCCACCCCAGGCCGCATTCCCGACCTGACACCTGCGTCAACCACCTGCCTGAAGTGGAGTGCTCTATTAATATTGCTTTGTTGTATTGCTGTGAGCTTCTTTGCGATCAACGCCAAAAGATATGCATCTGCAACGCGTATCTGATGCTGAAAGACTTCATTCTCATAGGCAGCTTGCGCTGATTCATAGTTAGCTTTGGATGCCGTGATGTTGGCCGCAACCTTTCCAAAATTGAAAATGTTCCATTCAAGCATTGAAGTGGTATAGCTTCCCCACGTCGCGGTGTAAATATTATCAGCCCTGATACCTCCCGCCGGCGATATTACGGCAGGATTTGGATAATAAGATCCGGCGATGCTGTTGCTGGTACCGTACGTATATTGATGTTGAACCGTAAGTTTTGGAATATATTCCGCGGCCGCCGCACCGACGTCGTGTGATGCACTTATTACATCCGCCTGGCGCGCCTTGATCAAAGGATAGTTCTTCTTGCTTTGCTCCAGTGCCGATAGCATATCAAGATTTTGAGAATGCCCCTGGAGACATGCAAAACTTGCTGCAACTATGATTAGTTTTTGAATATTCCTGGTCATCGCATTAGTTTTTGTCCCCGTCAGGTTGTTGCAATGCTAACAGACGAATCTGGAAAAATTTAGGAAACCCCAATCTGTCCAAAACAAACAGCTTCCGGTCTCCCTCCCAAATGTTTTCAGAATCTTAGACTACTTTTGACATTATAATTCCACCACGCAAGTGAAAATATTGGTTATTGAGGACGAACGGATATTGGCCGAGAGCATCTGCTCTCATTTGGGGAAGGAGGGCTTTATCGTGGAAGTCGCTTTATCCTATGACGACGCCACCGAAAAAATAAATCTATATTCCTACGACTGCGTTGTGGTCGATATAAATCTCCCGGATGGAACCGGCTTCGATATTGTCGAAATGTTGAAAAAAATCAAATCCGCTTCTGGGATTATAATCATCTCTGCCAGAGATGCCCTGGAAGATAGAATTAAAAGTCTTGAGATAGGTTCTGACGACTACCTAACAAAACCCTTTCATTTGTCTGAATTGAATGCAAGGGTTAAGGCGCTTCTCAGACGGCGGCAATTTGGAGGAAGCAACGATATTCTTTACAATGAAATTCGCATCAACTACAACGCAAGAACAGTTTTTATTAATAATATAGACGTGCCCTTGTCAAAAAAGGAATACGACCTGTTGCTATACTTTATTTCAAACGTGAACATCGCACTGACAAAGGCATCAATGGCGGAACATCTTTGGGGTGACAACATCGATTCTGCAGATTCTTTCGACATTCTGTATTCGCATATCAAAAATCTAAGGAAGAAGCTCACCGATAAAGGATGTCAGGATTATATTCAGTCGATTTATGGAATAGGGTATAAATTTGGAGACAATTGAAATTACTCGGTCGTACCAACCTTTATTATTTCTTTTTTTCAATTATTACGTACATCATCATCGCTGGAAGTTTTTACGTTGTCGTTGAACACTTAATCTACAGCGAAGTGGAAGAAAGGCTTCGGGTAGAACGACTTGATTTTGAAAACTTTGTATCGACGAACGCATGGACTGAGGGATCGTTTTTTGTTGAGTACAAAATCAACCTTCAGCGTGCGAACGATACCCTTCAACCTATTCTGGCGTTCAAGGATACCGTTTTGATCAACCGTTATAATCAGCAGCCTGTTCCCTTCAGGGAATACAGTTTCTACAGTAAGATTGGCGGGCGGCCCTATAGGGTTAGCATCAGAAAATCACTCATCGAATCGATTACCCTTTTGGAGTACATCACGATAACTATGCTCTTGTCTTTGAGTGTTGGGCTTGCGTTGTTGTTTATATTTCAAAGAAGAATTTCGAAAGTTCTTTGGAAACCATTTTTTGAGACGCTTACAAAGGCGAAGGAGTTCGAGGTGAATGACGCTAAACCATTGAATCTGGATCAGCAGGACATTTTTGAATTCAATGAGTTGAATAGTTCATTGGTCAAGATGACCGACAAGATCGCCCGCGACTATAACAACCTGAAGCAATTCACTGAGAACGCCTCTCATGAAATTCAAACACCTTTGGCAATGATCAACAGCCGGGTTGAGGAGCTTATTCAGGTCAAGGGCTTATCTACGGATCAGATGCGCTGGATTCAGGATATTTACGAGTCAACGCTACGGCTTTCAAAAATGAATTATGCGTTGCTTTTGCTTGCCAAGATCGACAACGGTCAGTTTTATGGTCATGACCAAATCAATGTTTCAGAAATGGTGGAAGAGAAACTTGCGTCATTCGAAGAGATATTCAACCTGAAGATTATTCATCTCACGTATCATAAAACCGGAGATCTTCTACTTGATATGAATACAACGCTTTGTGATGTGTTGATCACCAACCTGATCAACAACGCTGTTAAACATAATATAAACCCCGGGAAGATCGGGATCACTTTATCTTTAGATCAGTTCGTGATCGAGAATAGCGGTGAGCCACTCAGCACTGATCCGGCGTCCTTGTTTGAGCGATTCAGAAAACAGAATAAGGCATCTAATTCTTTGGGACTTGGACTCGCCATCGTAAAGAAGATATGCGATGTCCATCATTTGAGTATACGATACGATTGGACGGGCGAGGTGCATCGAGTGGTCTTAAGCAAGCGCTAGCGGATACTTATTGAGTACCATTCGCCAACCGGATTGAATGCGAATAATCGATATGATACCCTCTTCACAAAAGGCTTAGGCGGATGCAGTAATTCAGATATCTTAACTATATCTCGGCTGTGACGCCGCTATTTAGTCGGGCTCAACCACAGATCGATTGGTTTCTCTACTTTTGGAAAGAAAGGCAATTCGATCTTTTTGCCCTGACCCGCAGATGCATAAGCGGCGTAAATAACTTCAAGTACAGCTCGACCCAATTCACCGGTCACTAAAGGCTCTTTGTTTTTCTGAACACATTCGATAAAGTGTTTCAGTTCATGTGGATAGCCCTGATTGAATATTTCTTCATATACTGCAAAGCTCCAGCCTGCCGTGGTATCTGCTTTTTCCATCGCGTAACCATAACCATTCTTGCTATAAGTGAGCGCCGAGTTACCAATAAAAAGATCTGCATATACGACACCTTCAGTTCCATGCACTTCGCTGCGATCGTCCATGCCACCCTGTTTTGCCCAACTATTTTCGGCAACGGCAGTAACTCCATTTTCAAATTCAACAATTACTACCGAGTTGTCTTCACCTTTCGTTCGGCCTTTGTGTAAGACGGTGTTCATGCTCGAGGTGACACTTTTTACCTTCGCGTTGTTCAACATCCAGAAGAACCACCCGAAGGCGTGACATCCCATGTCCATCAAAACGCCACCGCCGGAATACCGCACATCATAGAACCAATCAGTGTGCGGACCTGAATGTTTTTCAGATTGTTTGAGCATATAAACCTGCCCTACTGCACCTTCTTTAACGAGGTGGCGGACACGTTCGTATTTAGGTGCAAAACACAACTCTTCGGCATACATCAATTTCACATTCGCATGTTTGCATGCGGCTATCATGGTATCGGCCTCCTCCAACGTGACTGCTAGCGGTTTTTCGATAATGATGTGTTTACCAGCGGCTGCTGCTTTTAAAGTTGCATCGGCGTGCAGGTAGTTTGGCAGACAAATGTCAACCACTTCACAGCTTGATTCTTTCAAAAGCTTATCGATGTCGTCATACCATAGCGCAATGTGGTGTTTTTCGGCCATCGCTTTTGCTTTATCACCCTTTCGCGCATAGATCGCCACAACTTCGGCTTCCGGAATGAATCGATGATAACTTTCGAGATGGATGTCGGAAATAAATCCACCGCCGAGGATGGCAACCTTTGTTCTTTGCATATAGATATTTTGAAAGTGATGGTTAAGATAAAGAATTATCATTTATTCGAAACCACTGTAGTGTGGCCGTGCGGGCTACGGACTCAAGAGTTTTAAAACTGGACCTACGTTGCCAGCGGACACCCTTTAAAGGTTGGAGTATGAAGTTTTGCCAGCACAGACTTGTATTCTTCGACCAGCCAATTCAGAGCACCTTCTGGATTACTATTTTAGTAAATCGTAACTATAAGATTGGTGCACAAGTTGGATTCCGTGGAAATTGCCGGCGAACGTGGGAAAAAATGTAGAGGAAATTTCTGGTCGAATCACCTTTTAAAGGCGAATGCTCATGGTATAATTAGTGTATATAAATCAATGTCGTTGGCTTAAAGCGCTGACAGCCGGAGGGCGCACAGCAGCGACAGTTATTAATTGTGAATTAGGGGTCTTTTACCTTCGTTTTTCTGTTATCGAGTGCGTTAAAGGCCTTAAGTCAACTGCATTTGAAATATAAATATATAAATCACAAGTCAACAACAACGATGAAAGTATCAAACACAGCATATATTCTGACCAGCGTTGTCATTATAGGTTCTATGATCGCATGTCAGCCTGGCAAGAAAGATATGAACAAGGAATCAAGCGTCGAAATCGCAAAGGAGGCCAATGACTCAATCTTTACTGATCGTAACGAAGAGAAGGACGCTGATTTTATTGTTAACGCCATCGCTGCTAATTATGCGGAAATCAAGATGGCTCAACTGGCGCGTAACAAGTCCGTTGATGATCGAGTGAAGGAGATCGCCAGCAAAATTGAAACGGATCACACAAAAGTTTCGAATGAGCTCAAGGCTTATGCCGATTTGAAAGGTATACCAGTACCGTTGGAAGAGAGTCCAGGAGATTCAAAAGAGCTTTCGGACCTGGATAAACAAGGAGTCGACAAGTTTGATAATGACTGGTATAAGGCGATGGAGAGTCGACACAGGAAATCGATCAGCAAATTTGAGGCTCGCTTGAAACGTACCGAAGACCCGGATTTAAGGGCACTGATTTACAGCACACTCCCGGCATTCAACAGCCACCTTAAGATGTTCGAAGACCATGGCAAATAAGAAAATCCCAACCATGATCTCGTCATTTCAGCTTATTTGTCCGAAGCTTCTTTGGAATCGACCTGAAAATGATTCGACATTATCACTTTTCTAGTTGTAGACAGAAAAGTAAAAGGCTCCTTCAGAATTTCTGCAGGAGCCTTTTTATATACGCTAATCGAGTGCGATCAATTTAACATTTCGTCGGGATGGTTGTCTTCCATTTTCCTCAACGCTTCACGATCCTGTTCTTCCTCCACAGTTGCATCCTCCGTAGTCCTTGGATCAATAACGGGCGGGACGTTTTTTTGTTGTGTTTCTGAATTATTTGTATAGCTATTTTCGCTTCCGACATCGGCATTGGTGCGCTCGTCATCAACATTCAAATCTGTGTTTTCAATATTCTTTTGGGGATCGGTCTTTGGTTTTTTGGTGATTGAAAGTTTTGAACCCAATGTTTTTGAACCCAGTGTTTTCTTAGATGCAGTTTTCATGGCTCGGGATATTAGCGTTACGATTAACCGGGCGATTTGATCACGCGGTCTTATTTGCACGTCTCGACAACAACAATACCAGGGCTAGCGAAAGGAGCAGTAGCACATGGACCATCGCGCCAAGGGAATATATGAAAAAGCCGATCATCCAGACGGTGAGGAGGACGACCGCGAAAATGTAGAGTAGGTTGTTCATGGGAATTAAAAGAGAGCGCTTTTTTCATAATCCACTGATAAAATGTGTGCCAGCAGTTTGATCCCTGTTTACAATTCAAATTCGAATACTGGCAATTGAATGCTCAAAAATCTCTGGTACCATTTTACACAGCCAGTGGTCAGATTCCCCACTATGATATAGCAGCCTGTAGTAACTCTGACTTCTCTAAGTGCCCCATTAAAATTACAATGATCGCCATAGTGTGGATATCATTTGCCAGTCCATGGACGGAATATACCCTTTGGCCCTAAATCATTCGTTCAAATTCAATCTGGCTTGGATGGCATGATTTTGTCAACGTTCAACAGTACTGTTGATTAAAAATCACTTGCTCATGAGAGCGCTCGACACTATTAATTCCAGAAAACTTCGGGCCGACCCAAATCGAATATCACTTATGATGTCGAAGACCATAAAAGTTTTACTCGTAGAAGATGATGAGGATGATTTGATTCTTGCCAAGGAATACCTATCCGCGATTGAAACCTTCGACTTTGAAGTAGATTGGGAACCTAACCCGGCCGCCGCCCGCAGCAAAGTTCAGCTGGGAGATTACGACGTTTTTCTGATTGACTACCACCTTGGCTTGGAGACTGGTCTGGACCTTATTCGCTACATCCACGACAAAGGAATTCTTACACCGGCAATTATTCTAACAGGCCAAAACAACTTAAATGTTGACATAGACGCAAGCCGTTCAGGTGCCTCCGATTATTTGGTAAAGGACGAATTAAATTCCTCTTTGCTCGAACGCAGTATTCGCTACGCTTTGAGTCATGCCAAAATCATCCGGGAACTAGACGAGAAGGAAAAGAAGTACCGCTCTCTTTTCGAACGAAGTATGGATCCAATCATCCTGGCTACAAAATCATTGGGCATTACGGATGTAAACGACTCTTTTCTTCGATTATTTGGATACAAACTTGATGAAATCAAGGGAATTGATCTGATCAATTTTTTTGCGCATCCGGAGGGTTATGAGAGTTTTCGCGCCGGGATGACGGAAACTGAAAGAATCAAGGATCTCGAACTAACGATGGTGACCAACAAGGGTGAAAATAAGGAATGCCTTTTAAATTGTGTTTATATTCCTCACCCCACGCTGGAGCTTTGTTGTTTTCAGTGTATTGTCCACGACCTTACTATCCGAAAGCAGGCTGAAAAGGATTTATTGATGGCGGAACGACTTTCGCTGACAGGGAAACTTGCACGCATGATAGCCCACGAGGTACGAAACCCACTGACAAATCTAAATCTGGCACTTGATCAATTACGTAGGGAAATACCGGAAGGAAGTGAGTCTGGTCAATTATATAGCGATATCATTGAACGCAACTCAAACCGAATCGAACAACTTGTGGGTGAGATGTTGAGGTCCAGCAGACCCAAAGAGCTCTACCTTGAATTGGTACCTGTCTGTGATCTGATCAACAACGCTATGAAACTGGCGGTGGATCGTCTTAAATTGAACCAGATGAAATTCGAGTGTGACTGTCCACCGGATCTTCCGCAAATTCTCATCGACAAAGAGAAAATGCAGATCGCCTTGCTTAATATCATTATCAATGCTATTGAAGCAATGGAACAAGGAAAGGGGGTACTAAAGATTAAAGCCTTTCAGGAAGAGCGCATACTTACAGTTTCCGTTAGCGACAATGGAAAAGGTATTGCCATTGAAGACATCAATAAGTTGTTTGATCCATTTTTTACGGGGAAGCAAAGCGGAATGGGACTCGGTCTTACTTCAACAAAGAATATTCTAAATAGTCACTGTGCCGAGATTGATGTAACAAGTGAACTTAACAAAGGTACAACGTTTCTATTGCGCTTTACGCTTTCGGAATGAACGCTAGATTCAATCTCCTCAAGTTAAGTGAGGTGACACTTGAGCAGACGGTCTGGGCAAAGAGAATTATGAATGAATAATTAATGTCGATTAGTTAAGGCTGAATTTTACGTTTGAATATTTCGATACACAACTCTGGATACTTGTCACGCTAGCCGAAGTCACTTTTGGCGACTTAATGGCGCTTTGACTTGAACGGGCAAAGCGCAACCCCAATAGAAAACGTTAGGCCATGCGAAATGTGATTCGAACATCGATATCAAAATTGCTCCCCTTAACAAACGACAGTGAATTAAAAATTATGAGTTAGACGTCTGAACTTAGATTTTATTCATTGCCCATACAGCCTTAGATAACAATTGATACTAGATTTGTAAATGGCGCGGGTTAGTTGCTCGTATTTGGACATTGATAATTGCTATCGCCTCCGAAATAAAACGGGCCCTAGCATCAACGACAATAGAATAAGGGTGACAATCGTATAGAAAAGAATTTTTGCTGTTTCAATTGCGCCTGCAGCGAGACTTCCACCCAATCCGAAGACAGTCACAACTAGAATCGTGAGGAATACGCCAAGAATAAAACGAAGCATAAGTCTAGTTTTTTGGTAAAATACGTTAAACAGGCCTGCTCAAGTTTAGAAATATTGGTGCCAGTTTTACCAAAGGACAGATTCGCCGAAATGCAGATCGTGTAATTTCTCTAATGCCCTACTTTGCCTGCAGACATTCTTACGGACCAAAGGTCTTAATATTTGAATATAGGGCATTTTTGTTGGCAGGATTTGTCGTTTTCTTTTTTGAACAACTTTTTTAATGGATATGGTACTCTACGACGAAATGGCTAATAACGGAATGTCCTTACTTGCGGAATCCATGCAACAGGCCTCTGACGATGGATATACTGAAATTTTTAATGTGACCCAAAATAAGCTAAGCATAGACGACGAAAAATATTTTTACGAAGCTGAAGAAGTTAGGATTGATCACGCGTACAATTTCGAGGAAAAACTGCTGTTGGGGATGATTCGGTGGTTTACCTGATCGAAACGCGTGGTGGAAGAAGAGGTACTCTGATCGATGCCTACGGACCTTACGCGAATACCAAGCTTGCAATATTTGTGAGGAGCGTCAAAGAATTGCTAAAACAGCCGGAGGTCATAGCTAGAAGAAGCCGGAAGGAATTTCTTAAGGGCACTAAGTCATAAATATGTTGGAAATTATTGCAAATCGGTTTGTGTAGAGTGATTTCCACACTTTAAATACTTCTGGGCAACAAATTTCACATGTTTTCCCACCCTTAGAGCGTGTAAAATTGGCCTCCAAATTGAAACGTATTTCTAAACTTTCCATGAGACATTTACTGCAAATATTCGTATTTCTACTCACCCTCACTCTACTCTCGAGCTGTCAAGCTATTGGAGATATTTTCGGCGCCGGTTTTTACACAGGGATTTTCGTTGTCATATTAGTAATAGGCTTGGTTATTTTTCTGGTAATGAAAATGGGCAAGCGCAACTAGCCGCAACCTTCCATCGGTGGAATCGGCATTTCATCTGTGTGGCGTGTCAACTTATCTTTGCTTGATCGCCTTCTAGTATTCCCCGATTCCACGAATCTCTCCCCGGCTTTCAAGCTTTATTGATTGACAATTTGCTATCAAGCGCAACAGAGACCTCTGCTAACACATGTATGTGACCAAGTCTGGATTTGCACCATTACATGTATAAATCAAAAACGATAGTTTCTCGGAACGTGATCATTGCCTGATCAAATTAAACCGCATGATCCGATTGGCATAGACTTGGGAATAGCGGCGAAAGTTTAAATCCCCAATTATCATTTCTAGATGCCGCTTACCATTTCAAAATGCGATCACGATCTGATTGCCCATCACGTTGATGGCTTAAAAGAGGACGAATCATGTTTTCGCAATTCATTCTTTCTTAATTTGAATGACTATTTCCAAAAACATCCCCTATGAAAATTAAAGAAGTGACGAAAGTAAAGCGTAAGAAGGCCCCTGCTGTTCTTGCCAGTGGAGTGAAAAAGAAAGTAGTAAAGAAGAGAATAAAAAATGGGCGCATAAATGAAAATGGTAATGGCCATAAGAATGGCGATGCAGGATCAAATGGATCTAACGGCCACTCAAAGAGCAGCATAGCACACGCGCTTTCACTTGACGTTGCAAAATCAAAAGACTTATTGCACGTATTGAATGAGGTAAAGAATGGAAACTTTACTGTCAGGTTACCCATAGAGGAGATTGGTCTGAATGGAAAGATATTCGATACGCTGAATGAAATCATTTCTTTGAATGAGAGAATGATGATTGAGTTTACCCGTGCAGGGGACATCATTGGAAAGCAAGGTAAACTTACGCAACGCATCGAACTTCCGAGCAATAAGGGTTCATGGAGACAGGGGGTAAACTCGCTTAATGTTTTGATCTCCGACCTTGTTCACCCAACGATTGAAATTGCTCACGTTATCAGTTCCGTGGCAAAGGGAAACCTTTCGCAGGAAATGCCTGAAGAGATATCGGATCACAAACTCGAAGGAGAATTCTTGCGCATCGCGAAGGAAGTGAACTACATGGTGAAGCAGTTGAACCTCTTCTCCATGGAAGTGACACGCGTTGCGCGTGAAGTAGGATCCGAAGGAAAGCTTGGTGGACAGGCCAAGGTTAAAGGTGTTGGTGGTGTGTGGAAAGATCTTACGGATTCGGTAAACCACATGGCAGGTAACCTTACCAGTCAGGTACGTAACATCGCCGAAGTAACAACTGCCATTGCACGCGGTAATCTTTCAAAAAAGATTACGGTGGACGTGAAGGGTGAAATGCTCGAGCTGAAGAATACGATCAACACGATGGTGGATCAGCTCAACTCGTTCGGATCTGAAGTAACGCGTGTGGCGCTTGAAGTTGGAACAGAAGGAAGACTTGGAGGCCAGGCAACTGTAAAAGGTGTTGGGGGTGTTTGGAAAGATCTCACAGACTCGGTGAATCAGATGGCCGGGAACCTCACGGCGCAGGTTCGTAACATCGCCGGAGTGACTACTGCGGTTGCCAAGGGAGACTTGTCTAAGAAAATCACGGTTGATGCGAAAGGCGAATTACTCGAGTTGAAGAACACGATCAACACGATGGTGGACCAGCTTAACTCATTCAGTTCCGAAGTAACGCGTGTAGCCAGGGAGGTAGGGTCAGAAGGGCAGCTCGGTGGACAGGCCGATGTACCTGGGGTGGGAGGAACATGGAAGGATCTTACCGATTCTGTAAATGAAATGGCGGGTAACCTGACCAATCAGGTTAGAAATATTGCGGGTGTGACAACGGCCGTAGCGAACGGTGACTTGTCCAAGAAAATCACCGTCGACGTGCGTGGTGAAATGCTGGAGTTGAAGAACACCATCAATACAATGGTGGATCAGCTCAATTCATTCGGATCGGAAGTGACGCGTGTGGCGCTCGAAGTTGGAACAGAAGGCAAGCTAGGAGGACAAGCTACCGTTAAGGGCGTTGGTGGTATCTGGAAAGATCTTACAGATTCTGTGAATCAGATGGCATCTAACTTAACGGGACAGGTTCGTAACATCGCCGGTGTAACAACTGCGGTGGCGAACGGGGACTTATCAAAGAAGATTACCGTGGATGTTCGCGGTGAAATGCTCGAGTTGAAGAACACGATCAACACAATGGTGGATCAGCTCAACTCATTTGGATCGGAAGTAACGCGCGTTGCGCTTGAAGTAGGTACGGAAGGAAAGCTGGGAGGTCAGGCAACTGTGAAAGGCGTTGGGGGAGTCTGGAAAGATCTTACTGACTCTGTGAATCAGATGGCGGGGAATCTCACGGCGCAGGTGCGTAACGTTGCAGGTGTAACTACTGCAGTTGCCAAAGGTGATTTGTCGAAGAAAATTACCGTGGATGCCAAAGGCGAGTTGCTTGAGTTAAAGAACACGATCAACACGATGGTGGATCAGCTCAATTCATTTTCTTCAGAGGTAACACGTGTGGCGCGGGAAGTGGGTTCAGAAGGACAACTTGGTGGGCAGGCTAACGTGCCCGGTGTTGGTGGAACATGGAAAGATCTTACAGACTCCGTGAATCAGATGGCATCTAACCTTACAAACCAGGTTAGAAATATTGCAGATGTAACGACGGCGGTGGCCAAAGGTGATTTGTCGAAGAAGATCGCGGTGGATGTGAAAGGAGAAATGCTCGAGTTGAAGAACACAATCAACACGATGGTGGATCAGCTTAATTCTTTTGGATCTGAAGTTACGCGAGTAGCGCGGGAGGTAGGCTCTGAAGGACAGCTTGGTGGTCAAGCAGATGTCCCGGGTGTTGGTGGTACGTGGAAAGATCTTACCGACTCTGTGAATAAGATGGCGGACAATCTGACCAACCAGGTACGTAACATTGCGGACGTAACAACAGCCGTTGCGAAAGGCGATCTATCTAAAAAGATTACGGTTGATGTTAAAGGTGAAATGCTAGAATTGAAAGACACCATCAACACGATGGTGGATCAGCTCAATTCATTTGCTTCTGAAGTTACGCGTGTAGCCAGCGAGGTAGGTTCTGAAGGAAAGCTTGGTGGTCAGGCGACTGTGAAAGGTGTTGGAGGTGTGTGGAAGGGTCTCACAGATTCTGTGAATCAAATGGCGGGCAATCTTACTGCTCAGATTCGTAACATCGCTAACGTGGCAATTGCCGTAGCGAATGGTGATCTCTCAAAAAAAATTACGGTCGACGTACGCGGTGAAATTCTGCAGCTCAAGGATACATTGAACACGATGGTCGATCAGCTCCGTGGTTTTGCCTCTGAAGTAACGCGTGTAGCCCGCGAGGTGGGAACAGATGGTAAACTCGGTGGACAGGCTTTCGTACCTGGTGTAGCAGGTACCTGGAAAGATCTTACCGACTCCGTGAACCAAATGGCCGGTAACCTTACTGATCAGGTTCGTAACATTGCTGGGGTAACGACAGCTGTTGCGAATGGTGACTTATCCAAAAAGATCACGGTGGATGTACGCGGAGAAATGCTTGAGCTTAAGAACACCATCAATACGATGGTGGAACAACTCAACTCCTTTGCATTTGAAGTAACACGTGTTGCGCGCGAAGTTGGTACAGAAGGAAAGCTCGGCGGGCAGGCTGAAGTACGTGGTGTGGCGGGTACCTGGAAAGATCTTACCGACTCTGTGAACCAGATGGCTTCCAACCTTACGGGTCAGGTTCGTGGTATCGCAAAAGTTGTGACATCAGTTGCCAAAGGAAATCTGAAACAAAAACTTAGTATTAATGCGCTGGGTGAATTGGCGCAGTTGACGGATACGATTAACGAAATGATTGATACACTGGCCGTCTTTGCGGAACAGGTAACAACCGTTGCGCGTGAAGTGGGTGTTGAAGGAAGATTAGGTGGACAGGCCAGTGTGCCTGGTGCTTCAGGTACATGGAAGGATCTTACGGAGAACGTAAATCAGCTCGCGGCCAATCTTACAACACAGGTCCGGTCAATTTCCGAGGTGGCTTCTGCGGTAACAAAAGGTGACTTGACGCGAACGATCCGTGTCGACGCGAAAGGTGAACTAGAAGCCTTGAAGGATACGATCAATCAAATGATCACTAATCTCCGTGAAACTACACTTCGAAATCAGGATCAGGACTGGTTGAAATCCAATCTTGCGAAGTTTACACAAATGCTCCAGGGTCAAAAGGACCTGAAGACTGTAACGAAACGCATTCTTTCAGAACTTGCCCAGGTTGTTTCCACGCATTATGGTGCGATTTATCTGCTCCAGCAGGAAGAAGAAACACAACAAGTAAAACTGAAACTGTTTGCTTCATATGCGTATCGCGATGAAAAAACATTGCCGCGCGAATTTGCCATAGGCGAAGGCCTCGTAGGACAATGCGCTTATGAGAAAGAGAAAATATTGCTCACGAATGTTCCCAATAACTATATTAAGATTGCGTCCGGACTAGGTAAGGCAAGACCATCAAACCTTATTATTCTTCCAGTGCTTTTCGAAAACAACGTAAAAGCTGTTATTGAACTTGCCTCACTCGATACGTTCAGTGAGACTCACCTTGACTTCTTAGTGCAGTTGACAGAAAGCCTTGGTATCGTATTGAATACCATCGAGACTAATACGAGAACTGAAGAACTTCTTGCACAGTCACAGTCACTTGCTGGCGAGTTGAAAACACAGCAGGAAGAACTTCGCCGCACGAATGATGAGTTGCAGGATAAAGCCCTTTTGCTAGTGAAACAAAAGGACGAGGTGGAAGCCAAGAACAAGGAGGTGGAAGAAGCCCGCAAATCATTGGAAGAAAAAGCCGAGCAGCTTACACTTACCTCAAAATATAAGTCAGAATTTTTGGCGAACATGTCACATGAGTTGAGGACGCCATTGAACAGCTTGCTGATTTTGGCACAACAGCTCTATGAAAATGCGGAAGGCAATCTTAATGACAAGCAGATTCGTTACGCGAAGACCATTCACTCTTGTGGTGATGACTTGATCCAGTTGATCAATGACATTCTTGATCTCTCGAAGATCGAATCTGGATTTATCTCTGCGAACATTTCATCCGTTAGGATCAATGAGATCGCCACATTTGTTGAAACTACATTTAAGCCGATATCGGAAGCACGTAGTCTCAAGTTCAGAATCGACACAGATTATGCATTGCCAATTTCGATGGAGACTGATATTCAACGATTGAACCAAATCCTTAAGAACCTTCTTTCGAATGCGTTTAAGTTTACAGAAAAAGGAGAGGTATCTCTGAAGATTTTCGAGGGTAAGGGTACCTGGAAGCCCGGTGTAGTAACACTTGACAGGGCCAAGAAAGTGGTAGCATTCTCTATCAGTGATACTGGTATTGGCATTCCCCTGGAAAAGCAATCCATCATATTTGAAGCGTTCCAGCAGGCAGAAGGTTCTACGAGCCGGAAGTACGGTGGAACGGGACTTGGTCTATCCATCAGCCGCGGTTTGGCCGAGCTATTGGGAGGAACTATCGAGCTCGAAAGTCAGGCAGGTCGAGGCAGCACATTCACTCTTTATTTGCCACTAGACAGTATGCCGACAACACCGGCACGCGAAGTTTCCGAAAGCATTAAGGTAATTCAACAGTTGCAGCTCGATTCCGATGGTAACCGGATGACCAATCTTCTGCAGAATCTACGAATTACGAATGAAGGAGTAGAGACCAGAGGTTTGGACATCGTCAATGAAATGATCAACGAAACGGGAGATGACAGAAGTCACATTCAGACGGAAGACAAAGTTGTACTTGTCGTGGAGGATGATCTTCGGTTTGGTAAGATCCTCATTGAGAAGGCACATTCGATAGGGCTTAAGGCGATCGTTGCGATTAACTATCTCGAGGTCTTTGACTTCATCAATAGATTTTCACCAATAGCCATCACCCTGGACGTTAAATTGCCCGATACCAGTGGTTGGAAGGTGATAGACCTACTTAGAAATGATCTGACGTACCGTCATATTCCGATACATGTTATTTCGGGCGAAGAGAATCGTACTTTGGCTTTGAAACGCGGAGCCCGCAGCTTTTTACTCAAGCCGCTCGACAATGATTTGCTTACACGATTATTCAATGACATGCTCTCTTACAACAGCAAGTCGATTAAAAGTATTCTTATCGTCGAAGACAATGAAATAGATTCTTCACAGATCGCCAAGATTCATCACGATGAGAACGTAAGTGTAACCATTGCGAGCACCGGCAAGGAAGCACTGGAGCTTGTGAACGATAATGACTTTGATTGCATTATCCTCGATTATACCATGCCGGACATTACAGGATCAGAACTCTTGGCGGAAGTCAGTAAAGCAAAGCATGAGCTCACTCCGGTAATCGTTTATTCTGCCAAAGATTTTAGTAAGTTGGAATTGAATGGGGTTAATCTCAATTCGAGTTCGCACATCATCAAAGGTGTAAATTCGATCGAATATCTTCTTGAGGAGACAATTTCACATCTGCATATTAATCACAAAAATCTCGCGCCTGAAAAACGTCGGATCATCGAAAATATTCGGAACAAAGAAGATATACTGACAGGTAAAAACATTCTCATTGTCGATGACGATGTTCGGAATCTCTTTGCGCTGACTACTGTCTTTGAGCGGTTCAACATCAATGCGATTACTGCAGAAAGTGGCAAGGAGGCAATCAAGATCCTGACCGAGAACCCGAAGATAGAAATGGTGCTCATGGATATCATGATGCCTGAAATGGACGGTTATGAGACCACTCAGAAGATCCGGCGAGAACACAAGAACAACACATTGCCTATTATTGCAGTAACGGCGAAGGCGATGAAGGGTGATCGTCAGAAATGTATAGAAGCCGGTGCTTCTGATTATATTACAAAGCCCGTGAAAATTGATCAACTGCTTTCGCTTATGCGTCTGTGGTTCTGTAAGTAATAAAGCCAACTGCATGCAGGAGCCCAAGATATTGTTAGTAGATGACCGCGAAGACAACCTCTTGTCGATCGAGACAATCCTGTCGCCAGGAGGTTATCAGTTTGTTAAAGCCAATTCGGGCAGGCAAGCCTTGAAGGTTTTGCTTAGCGAGTTCGACTTTGCCATGATCCTCATGGATGTGAAGATGCCTAATCTTAACGGATTTGAGACCGCGGCTCTGATCTATGAGCGTGAAAAACTAAAGCATATTCCGATCATTTTCGTCACGGCCAACAACTATGGTGACGAGAATATGTTCAAGGGCTATCAATCCGGTGCGATTGATTTTATTTTTAAGCCTTTTAATTCTGATGTCCTACGTGCAAAGGTTGGTGTCCTTATCGATTTGTATCGAAAGAACAGACTTCTTTTTGATCAGGAACAGAAGCTTATTGCCATTAACAGAAACCTGGAGCGAGAGATCAATGAGCGTAAGATATCAGAGGAAAAAGTCAGACAACTAAACCACAAGCTGCTTGAAAACATCGCTCATCTTGAATCAGCAAATAAGGATCTTGAGCGATTTGCCTTCATGGCCTCACATGATCTTCAGGAACCGCTTCGGAAAATCAGAATGTTTAGTGATCGCTTGTTTACAAAATATAGGGATGTATTTCATGAAGACATCAAGATGGTTACCCGCATTCAACAGGCCGCGGAAAGAATGCAGGCTCTCATCATAGATATCCTTGCGTTTTCAAAGATATCGAATGATAAGTCAGCATTTGTCACAACTGATCTCAATCAGATTATGAAAGATATGCTGACTGAAATGGAAGACGACATCCGCGATGCAGACGCAACGGTAGAGATAGATGACCTTCCAACGCTATCCGTCGGGCCAAGTCTAATTCGTCCGTTGTTTCAGAATCTTGTCAGTAATGCATTGAAGTATCGAAGGAAAGATGTGTCACCCAGAATACAGATCAGATCTGAAATCAGTACCGGAATAAACGACCGGACGAAAAATCTGGTGAATAAGTATTGCAGGATATTTGTCGAAGATAACGGAATCGGCTTTGATCAGAAATATGCCGAAGAGATCTTTGGTATGTTCCGACGTTTGCACCATAGTGGTGAGTATGCAGGCACTGGGGTAGGACTGGCACTTTGTAAAAAGATAGCTGAACTACATAATGGATTTATCTCCGCCAGGAGCAAACTCAATGAGGGTTCTACTTTTATTGTGTCTTTGCCGATTGTGCAGGTGGAAAAATCGAAAGCATTACCAGCGGGTTGAGAGAATTATCTCCAGGGATTTACAAAGCTCACTAAACCTTGTTGCTTTCACCATGTAGTGAACAGCACCCAACGCCGTGATTTCATCAATATCATTTTGTCCGAAAAAGGTTGAATACATCACAACCGGTATATCAACGAGATTACCGGAATTCTTTAACTCCAGAAGAACCTGTTTACCATTTAGTTTTGGCATATTCATATCAATGAACAACAGATCCGGTTTTAAAAGCGCGCCTCCAGAGAGCAAGCTCATCGCTTCTTCACCATCGTTAGCAAAAGAACACTGAAGTTTCGGGTCGGTCTCCCTGAGTGCGTCGAGAAAAATTTCCTGGTCTTCCACATCATCGTCAACAAGAAGAATGGTGTGATAATAGATCATAACAAGGCCAAATTAACGCGTCAGGCTTTTTTTTAAACTCGCTTTAAGAATAAAGATAATGAAGAATAGTGAATGGGAAAGCCCCACATAAGTTTTTTGGCGAAAACTAACTCTTCAATATGCCGTTGTTTTGTTTTGAGACAGTCAGGGGGACCGTTGCTGACGGGGAAAAGTTCGGCATATCAATAATGAAATTAGTACCCATCCTAAGTTTCGTTTTAATTTCCACGGTGCCCTTAAGTTTTTCTACTGCCTCCTGTACTATGTAAAGACCCAGACCGGCGCCTTCGTCATTTTGAGTTGCCCGGAAAAACATATCGAAAACTTTACTGAGGTATTCAGGATCGATTCCGATTCCGTTGTCCTCAAATTCCATATGTACTTTTTCCTTACTAATAACAATCTTGATTCGAAGGTAGGGATCAGACTTGTGTTCGTCGTAATATTTAATCGCGTTGGAGATAATATTGTTAAAGATTACAGAGAGTCTGTATTTATCAGAATATAGCGGACTTTGCTCATCAACGATGATGTCTTTAATGATCAACGATGATCCCGGCATATATTGCATCCGTTCAAGGTTATCATTCAAAAGCTTATTGATATCGATCAACTCAATGGTTAAATCCTGCCGTGCATTTCTGGAATAGTCCAGAATTTCTTTTAATGTATCATCAAGTTTGTGGATACTTTGTTCCATCATTCCGAAGTAATCATTGAATGAACTTCCTT
The DNA here is from genome assembly GCA_039916665.1 of Chryseolinea sp. Lineage (GTDB taxonomy): Bacteria > Bacteroidota > Bacteroidia > Cytophagales > Cyclobacteriaceae > Chryseolinea. The sequence goes on from JBDSKX010000061.1 coordinate 57,339, forward strand.
TTTTTTCATCTTCCAGTCTGGCCAGGTTGATCAATCCAAGTACGGAGCGGAGTGGAGCTCTCAGGTTGTGTGAGACGCTGTATACGAAGCTGTCGAGTTCTTTATTGATCTTCATCAGCTCATCGTATTGTTTTCTCATTGCATCGTTCGCAAGTAACTTGGCCACTTCTGCTTCTCGTTGCTTTACCGCATTGACGATAGCCGATGGCAAGCGCGTAAGGTTAGACTTTAGAACATAGTCGTCTGCGCCTTGCTTCAAAGAGTTTACTGCAAATTCTTCGGATACCGCCCCCGTTACGAGTATAAATGGAATCTTTAATCCCGATTCACGATATATTGCAAGAGCTTCCTCAGAATTGAACTGAGGCAGTGAGTGGTCAGAGAGGATGACGTCGAGGTGCCCTTTTGTAAGGGCAGTAACGAAATCGTCGCGGTTGTCGACTCTTTTAGTCGTAAAATCTAAATGCGCATCTGACAGGATATATTCTATTAACTCCAGATCATCCTCCATGTCTTCCAGAACAAGGATCCTTAAGTGTTTTTTCATCCCAGGTAGTTTATACAGGTTCTCAAGTTCAATCAGAATCTGTCGCCACATCGATAGCTGAACGATCCCCCGATATTCCGGGGTACATTCCAGTTATTTATAAACGATCTGGGTCGCAAATATTGTTCCGTCGAAAAACAGGCCCTATCAACACATAAATGTGGAATATATTCCTCAGAATGCGAATGGAAATTGTTCGGGCGGCTAAACCTGGCTTTGTAAAATCATTTCAGATGAAGGAAGTTTTAACGACTATCATTGACATTGTCCGAGAGCGACCCAGATGATGATAAAGACGATTACCGTCCCAAGGCATCCACCACCAAGTTTTTTTGCACCATAGCCAGCGATCAGGCCACGAAATAAATTATTCATAGTATTTGAGTTTGTATGTCCAACCAGTGGATCGATTAATATTAAATTTAATCTGCGGAAATCCAAGTAAATTTTGAATTTGAAACATTGTTTTATTGTCCCAGTCTATCAAAACATCGCTTGAGATTAATCTTATCTTTCAAAACACCCTTAAATAAATCTCCTTTTTTGGCCAGTCTTTTACCAATGTTATTGATATTAAAATCAAGAGGATTCAACCCGTGCTTTAATTCTTTCCAGTCCAGCGGCGTCGATACAGAAGCTCCCGGTACTGGCCGCAGACTATACACTGATGATAATGTCTGACCTCGACTGTTTTGGAGATAGTCAATATAGATCCGGCCTTTTCTTTTAATCAGGGAGCGTTGTATGGTAGCAACCTCTGAAATTATTTCGCTGGCTGTTATCGCGACAAGTTCGGCAAAAGGTTTTATTTGTTCGTAGGTGTAAAGGGCGTGCAACGGTACGTATATGTGAACTCCGGTGGCACCGGAAGTTTTGCAATAAGAGGAAGCGCCTGCTTTGTCGAGCACTTCTTTTACCGCGTGGGCAACATCTATAACTTCGTCAAATGAGTTTGATTCAGAAGGGTCCAGATCGATGATCAGATAATCGGGGTTATCTGGTTTCTTTATTCTAGAATTCCATGGATTAATTTCGATGCAACCGAGATTGTTGAGGTATAGCAGTGAGGCTTCGTTGTTGCAAAGGATGTATTCCACATTCTTGTTGCTACTTTGGGCATGTATCGATGCGTGTTTAACCCAGGAAGGCGCTGCATCTCCGGCATCCTTGTGAAAGAATCCCTTATCACTGATTCCATTTGGATTTCGTCGTAAGGATTGGGGCCTGTCTTTAAGATACGGAAGAATGTAAGGAGCAATTGAGTGATAGAAATCGATGACTTGTCCCTTAGTGTAACCTTCTTCCGGCCAATACACTTTTGAACGATTTGTGATTTTTACGGAATGTCCATTAACTTTTATAGACTCATCTTCCTGATCTTCCTTTTTACTTCGAAGTCTTGGTTTCACCCCATTGGGTTTTGCCAGCGCTGTTTTCTTACGATCGACATGATCGACCTCCGACGCGTTCTTGTCAATGCGAAGTCCCAAAAAAATTGGATGTCTCATGATACCATCTTGTGTCAGTTCTGTATACTTCACATTGCAAACCAGGGCGGGTCTTAGCCAAGTAACAGAGGCGTTGGCGGGAATCTTTTCACTGAAAGGCGACGACGCTCGAACCAACGGCTGAAATTCTGTATACAAATCTTTTAAGACTTTCTCCGTGAAACCAGTCCCCGAATGTCCAATATATTTAAGTTTTCCTTTTTGTTTGATTGCAAGTATCAACGCGCCAAAATATTTCCGGCTCGCTCTGGGTGCTGTGTACCCAGCAATGATCGCTTCCTGGGTGTTGGTATTTTTGATCTTCAACCAATTAGTTGTCCGTTTTCCTTTCTCGTAAGTGCTGAGTTTATGTTTCGCCATGATCCCTTCAAGCTTCAGCTTCACAGCCTCTCTGAAAAACGCTATGCCATCAGCTTCGACGTGTTCTGAGTATCTGATGATGTCACTCTTTGGTATAATCTGGCTTAATAACTTCTTCCGCTCTATTAGCGCAAGGTTTGTTATATTTTTTCCTTCAAATTTCAGACAGTCAAACACATAATAGACGATCGCCAGTCGTCTGTTCTCTGGATAGTGTTGAAGCTTCTGAAAACTCGGTTTGCCGTCGTCATCGAGGATAACTATTTCGCCATCGAGCACGAACTTTCCTTTTATTTTTGTCAATTCGTCGGCAACGATCGGGTACAAGTCAATAAATGACAATCCGTTTCGCGAGTAAAGTTTAATTGACTTGCCATTAATTTCGGCGATAGCCCGGTAGCCATCCCATTTCATTTCAAATATCCAATCCAGATCATCAAATGCTTTATCGGTTAGCGTCGCTAACATCGGCGCAACGAAATCTTTGATCGTTCGCTCGCGTACGACAGCAGACCTTACGCTTAAAGATTTTGGCTTTGCGATCTTTTTAGCAGGACTATTATTTGATGCTTGCTCAATATCAAAGGCATCTTGGGCGAATTCATCGCGATGTTTGATAAGCAACCAGTTGTTACCCTTACCATATTTTAATCGAACCAGTGCGAACGAACCGTTGAGCTTTCTCCCGTGGAGAACAAACTTTAGACTGCCCGACTCTAAACCTTTTCGAAGTCCCCTTGCGCCATCAGTTCCATACGCAGGATCGAGTTCATATATTCCTTTGTCCCAAATTTCAACAGTTCCAGCGCCGTAGTTACCCTCTGGTATTTTACCTTGGAACTTGCCGTACTCGAGTGGGTGGTCTTCCACCTGCACAGCAAGTCGTTTGTCTTTGGGGTTTAAAGACGGACCCTTCGGAATCGCCCAACTTTTTAATACGCCATCCAATTCAAGCCGGAAATCATAATGCAGATGAGTAGCATCATGCTTCTGGATCACAAAATTCAATGCTCCGTTTTTACCCTTTGCAGTTTTGCCTTTAGGTTCTGAAGTCTGCTTGAAATCCCTTTTGGTTTTATATGTCGTCAGTCCCATTTATGACGCCTTTTTAATGCTTGACTTTAATAGTGCCATGAGATCATTGGTCTTAGGGTGTGTCACTTTCATTGGCGACGGTGATTTTCCTTTGTGTCCTTTAGCTTTTGCCTTGATGTGCTTCATCAATTCAGCCGAGTAAGTATCTTTGAATTTGTCGATGTTGAATGACTTTGTAAGATGGTCAATTAAAGTCATCGCCATTTTCATTTCAGCGTCCTTTGGTTTTGTTTTTGAAGGACTTTTTAATTCTGAAATATCGCGGATCTCCTCTGCAAATCTTAAACGATTCAAAAGCAGGAAATTATTGTAAGGTTTGATAAGGCAAAGGTGTTCTTTGCTGCGCAATACAAAACTTCCCAGCCCCGCCTTATTGGTTTTCTCAAGCGCATCATGAAGCAACCTGTAAGCTTTTTCGCCTGCTTTATCGGGCTCCAGGTAATAAGGTGTTTCGAAATAAATGCTGTCAACTTCCTGTGTATCGACGAAAGCTTCGATATCAATAATCTTGCTCTTTTCAGGGTTTGCCTGAGCGAAGTCTTTCTCGTCGAGTAGGATGTAGTTGCCAGACATTTTGTAGCCCTTCACAATATCTTTCCAGGCTACAACCTTTCCGCTAATCTCATTTATGCGTTGAAATTTGATACGGGCATGGTCTTTTTTATCAAGCATATCGAGATCGAGTGTACTTTCCTGTGATGCACTGTAAAGCTTCACCGGGATATTCACTAGTCCGAATCCGATGGCTCCAGTCCAGATAGATTTCATGTTCAACAAATTAAGTACTCAAGATTCTAACTCACAGGTAGCTCAATTTTTTCTTTTACCAGCGCTCGTGCGAGTGCTCTTTCGTCGGTAAGGTCGAGCCGCAAAGGTGTCATTGATATATAGCCATCGTCGACTGCCCAGCGATCAGTTCCTTCTTCTGCTGCTTCCAGGGGCACAACGGTGATCCAATAATGTTTTCGTCCCTTTGGATCTGTCCCGGGCATTACCTTGCCGTCATATTGACGAACGGATTGTCGGGTCCACTTTATTCCTTTCGCGTCAGGAGGAATATTAACATTGATCAAATTTACTTCTGTATTCTTTAAAAGTAATTCCAGTGTAGAGGACACGTAGCGTTCTAGATTTGGAAAATTAGGCTCTATGTCGCCGGCCGGAGTGCTTAGTGCAATGCCTTTAATGCCGAGTAACACTGCCTGCTTAGCGCCTGCAAGCGTACCTGAATGCCACATGGAATTTCCGAGGTTGAGGCCCAGGTTAATTCCACTTAGCACCACGTCGATCTTGGACAAATGAGTGCCTAACGAAACACAATCAGCAGGGGTACCGTTGACGCGATATGCATCAATGCTTCCGAAATTTATTGGCGCTTTTTTGTAAAACAGTGGTCGGGAGCCGGTTATCGCGTGACCCATAGATGACTGTTCAACATCTGGCGCTACAACCTTTACATTTCCGAATTTTGTGGCAATGTTAGCGAGTGACATGAGGCCAGGACTGTAGATCCCGTCATCATTTGTGATTAAGATATTCATACGAAGGCAACACAAAAAATCATTCCATTGATATGTGGTACAGATTTGCATGCATGATTATATAGCAATCGATCAAACAAATGACATTTATCAAGGTTTTTCATAATCCTACGGCGGGTGAGGCGGAGCACACGAAAGAAACGCTTGTAGACGAAATCAAATCTGCAGGGTTCGACTGTAGCTATTCCTCTACAAAAAAATCGATCACTGAGAAAAGTATACCCGCTGAAACTGATTTTATTGCAGTGGCAGGTGGCGATGGTAGCGTACGTCGTTTAGCGGAGTACTTTTGTAATGAACCCGTTATTACAAAAAGACATCCTATTGGTTTGTTGCCGATGGGTACAGCCAATAACATTGCTATGACTTTGGGAATTGGCGGTACCTCGAAGGAAATAATTGAGAGTTGGAAGCAGGGCAAAACGCAAAAATTTGATGTGGGCAAAGTTCATGGCCTGGAGAAAAATCATTTCTTTCTCGAAGCCTGTGGTTTTGGCGTATTTCCCCGGCTTATTAAAAGGATGAGGAACGAGAAAATAGAAGGGGAGACACCTAATCCAGAGCGCGAGTTACAATTGGCGTTAAGTCGACTTCATGAAATCGTCCTCGAATACAAGCCCAAAGAATGTCGGCTTATTATAGATGGAGTTGAATACAATGGAAAGTATATTCTTGTCGAGATTATGAATATTAAATCCATCGGCCCCAATCTGAATATATCGCCAATGGGAAGTTTTGGAGATGGTGAGTTCGATGTTATTCTGGTATCAGAAGCGCAGCGGGAGCAATTGGCAAAGTATGTCCTCGACAGACTTCTTCACGGAAAGGAAACGCCATTCTTTTATACGGCATTAAAGGCAAAAAAAATTGAAGTGACATGGGCAGGAAAGCTTATGCATATAGACGATGCGTTGGTAGATGTTAGCGACAAGAGCATTGAAGTTGACGTCCTGCGTGAGATACTTAGTTTTCTAGTTTAAAAAGATTCTTAGCGATTGCGTATTCAGTTTTTAGGGCAGTGTGGATGAGACGCTGGCATGTCCTTATGGGTTGATTGCGTCTATAATCAGTGTTTGGTCTTTGGTTTAATTAGTGACAGTGGCGTTAGTTCCCCAAATCTGTGTGATTTGTGGCCAGGTGTAATACTGCCAATTAAAAAAAAGGCGAATGCAGCCGTATGCGAGGTTCATATTTAATCGCAAGCTATTTGCAAATGGTTAACGCCTAGCAAACACCTCATCCTATTTTAATGAACTTAACTTCACATCCATGACCGCGCATTCTGTTAAGAACAAGCATCAAATCGTGATTTATCTACAGGTTCGACAACCGCGGAGGCTTCGGATATTTCAATATTTGGACACCGGTGGTCACAAGGGTTACTTCGATGAAGAACTTAACGAAATGGTAGTGAAGCGCGTTTCACAGGATTGCTATATCCCGGTAAACGAGATGCTTTTGAAGTTAATTTTCGCAAATCCTGAAGTCAGAATATGTTTATCGATTACCGGTGAGACCATAGATCTTCTCGAAAAATATTCACCCGAGGCGTTGGAAAGTTTCATACGATTGGCAAGTACTGGAGCGGTTGAGTTTTTTGGAGAAACCTATTATCACTCACTGTCGTCATCACTTGGTGCTGAAGAATTTCAAGCACAGAGTGTGTTGCATTCGGAAAGTATTTACCGGCACTTCGGATTAAGACCAACTGTTTTCAGAAATACCGAGTTGATCTACAGTGATGATATTGGATCTTTGGTCGCGGGCATGGGATTTAAAGGAGTAATTTGCGAGGGGGCTGCGAAAGTGGTTGATGGAAAAGATCCTGATCAAGTGTACAAGCATCCTGATGTAGATCTGAGCATACTGGCACGCAATGTTTCATTAAGCGATCAGATCAGTCTGCGTTTTGGAGCTGGTAACACGGCATTAACGGTAGACAAATTTATCTTGTCTCTCGACGAAATATATGTTGAAAATGCGGTCACGCTTTATGGATTTAACTATGAAATATTTGCTGATCACCTTAACAGAGATGCTGGAATGGTTGAATTCTTTGGAGCAATGCTTTCAGCCCTGGCGCACAATTCTAAATACAAATTAAGGACGGCCAGTGAAGTATTTGCTTCGGCCAGCAGTAGGCCAATCCTTTCGATGCCAAAAATCACGTCTTGGTCAGATGGAAACAAAAATATGGTAAACTTCCTGGGTAACGATATGCAGCAGGAAGCGTTCGGAGTGTTGAGCGCTCAAACCGAAAAGATTTATCAGGTAGCTGATGAAACAGTCCTTGGCGCATGGAGAAGTCTACAAAGCAGCGATCATTTTTATTATATGGCAACCGGAAAATTAAAAACTGGTCACTACCCTGACCTCTATACGCCATATCCCTCCCCTTACGAAGCTTTTATCAACTATATGAACGCAGTAAATGTTTTCTCCCTTAATCTTCAAACTTCGCCTGTAAAAGAGCCAGATGACGAACATGCAAAAGCTCTGGAATGTGAAAGGCAGCATCCAAGGATCCCGATGTGGGCGATGCAAAAAGAATATCATCAAGGAAAAGCTCCAGAGCTAAACGTATGAAACAATTTCCAGGGCACCCATACCCACTAGGGGCAACCTATACAAAGGAAGGTGTCAATTTCGCATTGTTTGCTGAGAACGCGACAAAAATTGAACTTTGCCTTTTCAAAAATGCTCATGCCAAAAAAGAGTTCAGGACAGTAACTTTATGGGAACGAACCCATCAAGTATGGCATGTATTTCTTCCGGGCATAGAGCCAGGACAACTATATGGCTACCGTGTTCACGGACCCTATGAACCTTCGGCAGGATTGCGATACAATGCTCATAAACTTCTGATCGATCCTTATGCGAAGTCTATTGGTGGAACAATCCAGTGGAATGATGCATTATTTGGTTACGATGTTCACTCTAATGAGAAAGATCTTAGTTTCAGTACCGCTGACAACGCATCATATATTCCTAAGTCCGTGGTCATCGATTCTGCATTCGATTGGGAGGGAGTAGTTGGTCCGGACATTCCCTATGAAGAGACAATTATTTACGAACTTCATGTCAAAGGGTTTACTCAACTGTTCGAAAAGGTTCCAAAAGATCTTCGGGGCACTTATGCTGGTATAGGTCATCCTGAAAGTATAAAGTATCTCAAATCGCTTGGCATAACCTCAGTGGAGTTGATGCCGGTTCATCATTTTGTTGCAGATCGTCACCTTAAAGAGCGGGGCCTTACCAACTACTGGGGCTACAACACCATCGGATATTTTGCGCCGGATGCAAGGTACGCGCAAAGCGGGGTCCTTGGCCAGCAGGTTATCGAATTCAAAGAGATGGTTAAGGCGCTTCATCGTGCAGGAATTGAAGTGATACTCGATGTCGTCTACAACCACACCGCGGAAGGTAATGAACTCGGCCCCACGCTATCTTTCAAAGGCATAGATAACGAAGGATACTACAGACTTACAGGCGATAGGCGGTATTACATGGATTATACCGGAACGGGCAATACGCTCAATGCCAATCTTCCGAGCGCGCTTCGCCTGATGATGGACAGTTTAAGATACTGGATAACCGAGATGAAAGTTGACGGGTTAAGGTTTGATCTAGCCTCAACGTTGGCTCGTGAACTTCATGCCGTAAACCAACTCAGTGCGTTCTTTGATATCATACATCAGGATCCTGTCATTTCCCAGGTAAAGTTAATCGCCGAACCCTGGGATGTTGGTGAAGGGGGCTACCAGGTAGGCAATTTTCCTCCAGGATGGTTGGAGTGGAATGGAAAATATCGTGACTGTGTCCGTGACTACTGGCGAGGCGCGGATAGTATGTTGGGTGAGTTTGCGCTGAGATTCACCGGAAGCCCAGACCTCTATGAAGGCAGCAACAGGAAGCCAACCGCGAGTGTGAATTTCATTACCGCCCATGATGGATTTACATTAAGAGACCTGGTTTCGTACAATGAAAAACACAATGCGGCAAATGGTGAAAATAATAATGATGGAGAAAGTCATAACCGCTCCTGGAACTGCGGTGCCGAGGGTAATACTACGGATCCTGCAATCATCAAATTGAGAGCAAAGCAGACGCGAAATTTTCTAGCAACTTTGTTCTTATCGCAAGGCATTCCTATGCTCGTTGCCGGCGATGAACTCGGGCGAACTCAAAAAGGTAACAACAATGCCTATTGCCAGGACAATGAGGTATCGTGGATTGATTGGGAAAACGCGGATACAGAGTTACTCGCGTTCGTAAAAAAATTGATTGCTTTTAGAAAACAGCACCCAGTCTTTTGCCGCCGAAAGTGGTTTCAAGGGAGAGCAGTGAAGGGTCGCGGACTTGAAGATATCAGTTGGTTCCTCCCGGAAGGAATTGAAATGACCGACGGACATTGGCAGCATGATTTTGCCAAATCGCTGGGCGTGTATCTTAATGGAAAAGCATTGTATGCACGCGATGTTCATGGCAGGTATGTCGTTGATGATTCATTCTATTTGATTTTCAACGCCTATCACGAACCGCTGGGGTTTAAACTTCCGCCGGCACATTATGGCAAAGTTTGGCTCAAGGTTCTTGATACTTCCGGTAATTCATTTACAAAGTCTGCTGCCCTGGGTCCGGAAGAGATGGTACAATGTGATGGACGGAGTATGATGGTATTGAAATGCCCAAGAGAAGTATGATGGACGTGAGGATTAACAAGCGGTCCATTGGTGTTAATTTCTCATCACGCGGTGAGTCGGAAGTAATGTTGTGGGCTCCCAACGCTAAGGATGTTTCCTTAGTACTTACGGATCACAATCAAAGCATTCCTCTTGAAAAACAGGAGCGTGGATATTTTACATGCATTACGTCTGGATTAAAACCAGGGGATAGATATGTTTTTCAATTGGATCAAAAAGGTCGATACCCAGATCCAGCATCGTTATGTCAGCCTGATGGAATTTTTGGACCTTCAGAAGTAACCAATCTTCATTATAGATGGACTGATCATCAATGGAAGAACACTCCAATATCGGATTATATATTTTATGAATTGCACGTGGGAACCTTCACTACGAACGGAACATTTGCAGCCATTGAACAAAAGCTTGATTATCTGTCGTCCCTCGGTGTGACTGCGATAGAGATTATGCCCGTTGCAGAATTTTCGGGCTTAAGGAACTGGGGATACGATGGCGTATTTCCTTTCGCAACCCATCATATATACGGCGGCCCATCAGGATTACAAAGCCTCGTCAACAAATGCCATGAAGTCGGAATAGCCGTGGTATTAGATGTTGTTTATAACCATATGGGTCCGGAAGGAAACTATTTTGAACAATACGGTCCTTATTTTACGGACAAGTATAAAACGCCATGGGGAAGCGCAATAAATTTTGATGACGTCGGTAGCGATGAGGTGAGAAGATACTTTATTGAAAATGTTCTGATGTGGTTTCGCGACTTTCACATCGATGGACTTCGACTCGATGCCGTTCATGCCATACGGGATTTCGGTGCCAGACACATACTTCAGGAGATTCGTACCCATGTTGATCAACTCATGGATGAAACCGGTAGGACACATTATCTCATCGCCGAATGTGATCTTAATGATCCCAGGTTTATAACAGGAGTATCAAGTGGTGGTTATGGAATGGATGCTCAATGGATTGATGAATTTCATCATGCTTTGCGGGTTGCTGCAGGGCATGACCGAAACGGATACTATGCAGACTTTAACGGAATTCTGCATCTCGGTAAATCCTTTCACGACGCGTATGTGTATGATGGAATGTATTCACCACACCGGCAAAAGACTTTCGGACTATCCGCTAATCACATTTCTTCAGATAAATTTATCGTTTTCTCGCAGAACCACGACCAGGTAGGGAACAGAATGCTCGGCGAACGGACCAGCGTACTAACAAGTTTCGAGATGCAGAAACTTGCTGCGGCGACGGTTATTCTAAGTCCTTATCTGCCATTTCTTTTTATGGGTGAAGAATACGGAGAGACAAATCCATTTCAGTATTTCGTAAACCACAAAGATGAAGATCTGATCGAAGCTGTTCGTAAGGGCAGAAAGAGCGAATTCATGGCGTTCCATCATGGAGAAAACGTACCCGACCCTCAATCACAGCAAACTTTTCAACAATCAAAATTGCAATGGGGTCTTATCAACAGCGGTAACCACAAGATATTGTTTGAATATTATCGGGAACTAATCCGAATACGGAAAAAGCTACCCGCTAAATTATTGGGGGTGCGAGACACAATGTCTATCAAAATTCATGAACACGAAAATGTTCTTTTTGTGAAACGGTGGTTTGAAGACGCGGAATTGATCACAATTCACAATTATTCGAGTAAAAGCCACAAAGTTTCTGTTCCATTCTTTCTAGATGGTCTCCAACTGATTATAGATTCTTCATCCACAACTTGGGGCGGCATTCAAAATGCGTTTCCAATGGAAGATGTTTCTATTGCTCCGGAGTCTTTCATGCTTTTCACAAACGCTAATGTATAATCCGGGTTCAACATATCGACTTCAGTTTAACAAGCATTTTAAATTTTCGGATGCGGAACAACTTGTCGATTATTTCGAGACGTTGGGTATTAAAACCATTTACGCGTCGCCAATATTTAAGGCAGTTCCCGGAAGCCTTCACGGCTATGATGTGACAAATCCCTATGAAATAAATCCGGAGATAGGAAGCCTGGATGATCTAAGAAAACTTACCGGTAGTTTAAAGCACGCCGGTATCGGATGGATACAGGACATCGTTCCTAATCACATGGCGTTCCACCACTCTAACCCTTGGCTATGGGACGTTCTTGAGAAGGGAAGTATGTCGGTTTATTCCGACTTCTTTGACATCACCTGGGCTGGTGATTTTTATAAAGGTCGACTGATGGCTCCTTTTCTTGGAGCTTCCCTGGAGGAGGTTATCCAAGACAAGGGGCTAAAGATCATCGTTTGGCAAAATAGATTATGTTTTAAATACGGAGATCAATATTATCCCCTGAACTCCCGATCATACGCGACGGTTCTGAACAATGAGTCAGCACATGAAAACATAGGGAGTTTCCTCAAACAACTGAGCGAACTACATCACATTACAGATCACGTACAATATGCGCTGCGTTGGCACGAAATATTGCTTCAGTTCGCTGCCATTCTCGGCCAACATAAGTTAAGAGTCGAGGTAGATAAAACGCTAACTTCTTTTATTGATGATGCCGATCGTTTAGCAAAACTTGCTGACGAACAATTCTACAGGCTTTGTCATTGGAATGAAACGGACAGCCAGATTACGTATCGGAGATTTTTTCTCGTCAACGGACTCATTTGCCTTAATATGCAGTCTGACAAAGTCTTTTCGAGATATCACGAAGCTGTTCATCAATTGTTAGCAGAAGGTGTGTTTCAAGGATTGCGCGTAGATCATATTGACGGACTGTTTGATCCCTTGCAGTATTTGAACAGGCTTCGACTGCTCTGCGGTCCGAAGTGTTACATAGTAGTAGAGAAAATATTGGAAGCAGGAGAGGCGCTGCCAAAGTCATGGCCGATACAGGGAACGACGGGATATGAGTTCCTGGGTGCAGTCAACAATGTTTTCACGCGCGCAGGCGCTGAAAATAAATTCAATTCTATTTATAAACCGCTCGCTGAAAATAGTAAGAGCATTCCTCAAAAAATTCGTGATAAAAAAGAGCTGATACTGAGCCGGTATATGCAGGGTGAGCTCTCCAATTTGTATCGCTACTTTATTGAACATGAACACGCTGTTGACGCGGAGGTCTTTCCGGAGGAAATTAAGTCAGCCATTGCGGAGTTACTTATTCAAATGCCCGTCTACAGATTTTATGGCAACAGTTTTCCACTTCGATCATCTGAACAAAGATTAGTCAGGCAATTGCTAAAGCGTTGTAAGATCAGCAAGCCGGATCTCATTCACGCGTTTGACGTGCTCGAACACACATTGCTGAATGACGATGTTTCAGGACTGGCGACTGATGCCCTGACATTTTATCAGAGATTTATGCAATTCAGCGGACCGCTGATGGCGAAAGGAGTAGAAGATACCTTGATGTATACTTTTAACCGGTTTGTAGGACACAATGAGGTCGGTGACTCACCGGAATCGTTTGGAATATCCACAGATGATTTTCATCGACAGATGACAGACCGCCAACAGCGTTGGCCATTGGCTTTGAATGCAACTTCGACTCATGATACTAAGCGTGGAGAAGATGTGAGGAGTCGCCTTAATGTTTTACCTGATCTTGTAAACGAATGGAAGCAACTTGTTTCGGAATGGTCGACAGTTAACGACGCATTTAAGAACGATGATGCTCCGGATGAAAATGATGAGTATTTGATTTATCAGACGTTGGTCGGCGTATACCCACATCGTGATGAGTCTGATTTTCTGCAGCGGATGGATGATTACCTGATCAAGGCTTTGCGGGAAGCAAAAAGGCATTCAGACTGGGCGGCGCCTGATGAACAATATGAAGCGGCAGTGACAAACTTCGTCCGATCTATTCTTCAGCCGGAATCGGAATTCATGAAATCATTTATGCCGTTTCAGAAAAGGGTGTCGGATTATGGTTTGATTAATAGTTTGTCACAGCTCATCCTAAAACTTACATGTCCTGGGGTGCCAGATATTTATCAGGGGACTACGGGCTGGGATTTGTCTATGGTAGATCCCGATAACAGAAGACTAATCGATTTCGATAAACACAAGGATTGGTTGAAGTCATTAGATGCTCCTGACTTGTCTTTGTCGAAATTGTGGGCCGGTAGGAGTGACAGCAAGATTAAGCTTTGGATTGTTCTTGAATTATTGAAACTCCGTAATTCGCAAAGTGACTTATTCACAAAAGGCGACTATATCCCCCTCGAAATACAGGGAAGACATGCCGATAATTGTCTGGCTTTTGCGCGTCGGATGGGCTTGCATTGGGTTGTGATAGCCATTCCATTAAATATTGCCAGGATAAGTGATGATTTGCTTGAAATCGATTGGTCAAATACTTCCATTGTAATTCCGGATGATTTTCCAAAGTCGTGGTTACATCTTTTTAGCCATAGCGCAGGAACGCACATCGGATCCATTGCGTTATCGGATATATTTGTAGAGCTGCCATTTGCCGTTCTATCGTTAAACGAAGTCTCGCGAGAAAGAAGCGCTGGTGTTTTGTTGTCACTAACTTCATTGCCCTCCGCATTTGGGATTGGTGACATGGGACCAGCGGCAAGAAATTTCGCTCGATTTCTTGCTACGGGAAAGCAGAAGATATGGCAAGTGCTGCCGCTGAATCCCACAAATCAGGATTCAACCTATTCTCCCTATAGTTCTTATTCTGCAATGGCGGGTAACGTCTCTCTCATCAGCATAGAAGATCTTGTAGAATCTGAATTGCTCGAGCAGTCGGACATTGATGGGTTCAAGATCAGCAACGAAGGTGCCGCCAATTTTCTGAAAGCAAATGAATGTAGAGCGACGTTGCTGACAAAGGCTTATGAGAATTTTAAAAGATTTGGGCACTCGCTAACGAGTGGTTTCGAACGATTTTCGAAGGAAGAATCTTATTGGCTCGATGACTTCGTGTTATTTGAATTGCTGAAAGATGAGTACGGCACATCGAACTGGTCGGCATGGCCTGAAGATATTCGAGACAGAGACGAGGTTGTCTTGACTCAATTTACTGCAATGCATCGCGAAGCAATTGAACGGGTGAAGTGGATGCAATATATATTTTCCAACCAATGGAATCGACTCAGAGAGTTTTGTGGCATTTTGAGTATAAAGATACTGGGTGATCTTCCATTTTATGTGAGTTACAACTCCGCTGACGTGTGGGCACACCGTGATGTGTTTAAACTCGATGAGGCTGGTGGTATGCAAGGTGTTGCTGGAGTACCTCCTGATTATTTTGCAGAAACTGGTCAGCTTTGGGGGATGCCAGTATTTAACTGGCGCAATATGCAGAAGGACAATTACGGGTGGTTTGTAAAACGGATTAAGAAAAATCTCGAACTGTTTGACATACTCAGGCTTGATCACTTTAGAGCTTTTGTTAATTATTGGGAAGTTCCCAAAGGAGAGACAACTGCGGTGAATGGCAAATGGATGGACGGACCTGGATTAAATCTGTTTGAAGCACTTCGTGAACAAATTGGAGGTTTGCCTTTTGTTGCAGAAGATCTTGGAGAAATTGACGAAAAGGTCTCTAGTTTACGCGAAGCACTCAATCTTCCCGGTATGAAAGTCCTTCAATTTGCCTTTGGCGATGGTGACAACGAATCCGATCATATTTCTTATCTCCATCATAAAAATTTCATCGTATATACTGGCACGCACGACAACAATACAACAAGGGGTTGGTATCGAAAGGATATTTCGCCGAAGCTGAAGAAAAAGCTTGATTTATATTTTGCCCGCAAGATTAATTCGGGAAACGTCACATCAACATTTATTCGTGAAGCTTACGCATCTGTGGCTGCTACTGCAATCATTCCCATGCAAGACCTGATGGATCTCGGCGAAAGGTCGAGAATGAATACCCCATCAACCACAAAGAGCAACTGGCTGTGGCGCATGCGATCAGAGGCGGACGAGGACATTGCGGCGACTCTACGCCACTTGATAGTTACGTATGGGAGAGGATGAAATTAAGAATTATGGCGTTTAACTCGTTTTTCTGTTATTAACTGCCCAATAGCAGTAAGTCAGCGACATTGATTTTAGAATTGTGCCTCGTTGGCAAGCGACTGCGTAATTCGTCGATGGGTAATTGAAAACAATGATCAATACCGCTGTAGAGATCGAAGAGATGCAAGTGGCGATTCGCCAATTCATAATTCTTAATTATTCCGTCGCTTTCTTCATAATTGCCTTAATACCATTCAGCGGTATGATCACCCAATCGGGTCTGTTGTTCATTTCGTAGTTGAGCTCGTAGATTGCTTTTTCAAGCAGGAAAGTTGTCATCAAAATGTCGAGTTCAGCCCGGGTTTTTGGAATGAAGGCGGTATCTTTTACAGCTTCGCGATATGCCTGTAAGAAGATATTACTGACGTAACGATACCATTCTTCTACAATAGGCATCAATTTCTTGTAATCTTCTTTCCGTATCTGATTGTCGAGGAAAAGACTAGCATAAGCTGCATAATGGAATGATCGGATCATACCGGCAACGTCACGGAGCGGTGATCTTTTGAGTCGTCTTTCGGAATAACTTCTCGCAGGTTCCCCTTCAAAATCGGTTATGATAAAGTCTTTGCCCGTAAACAAAACCTGACCGAGGTGATAGTCTCCGTGTATTCTGATCTTCACCACATCGATTTTCTCTTTATAAATATTCTTAAGAACCTCAAGAATGTCATTTTGCATATTCACAACTTCTTCCGCAGCCTCCTTGACTTCGCCGTGAAGTCGATTAACGTTTTGAGTTTGATTCTGGAATGTATTTCGCACCAGCGTCTTTAACCCGGAAAAAAGAGAGCGTTGATAGTGCAAAGAATATTTCTCCGGAGCGAAAGACTCTATTTCCGGGTGTGCGCCAAGTGCCAGGTGCATTTCTGCCGTACGCACGCCGAGAAGACGAATCTGTTCTGGTAATGGTCCCGAGAATAATTCCTTCAACAGCGGATGAAGTTCGTGTTCATATTCCAGTTTAGGATTCTCTGCCAACTCTGTGGCTAGAGCAAGCGCTTCAGGACTTGCAAGGATTTTTTCGTTAAGTTCATCGAGTCTGTCGAGTATATACGACCAGCCATCGCCACTGTTCTCGACAAGCCTTTGCATCATTCCAAGGACTAGTGTATCCTGCCCCGTTTTCCACTCAACGGTGCCGGCAAACGCTGGAAGATTGGAAAAACCACTTTCTTCGCTCAGAAATCTTGATATCTCGACATCGGCGTTTATCACATAATCAAGTTTCCGATAAAGTTTAAAGAAGAGGCTAGACCCGTAAATTATGGAAGTGTTGCTCTGTTCTGCTGATAGCACTCTGGGCTTCGCAGCTTCGTGGTTTGCTGCAATCTCTTTAACAAAACTTTTTCCAGAGAATTCAAGCGTGTCCGTGTTAGATTGCAAAATATGGCTGTTGGCAGCAATGTGATCCATCAATGCAAACTGAAATTCCGTTCCGTACATCGCGTCGTAAAGTATTCCTGTTTTGCCACCAACTTTGATCTTGGCCAGTACAGATTGGGGCGAATGTTGTATCAACGCCGTTGCTTCAGTTTCGTCCGCAAATGCAATGGGTATCTGATAAAACTCCGGCAATCCTTCGAGATAACAGATTTCGATGAAAAGAAGCACAACGCTCAGGCTATTCATTGGGATATCAGCGTGACGAACGACCTTGATCGTTTCCATTGATCTGCTTTTGCCTCCAAACCATCTTCTTGCTGGCACATACCCAGGCAATACAATCTCTTCAATGATCTCTAATGTATCTTTACGGACGAGATTAGGCCAGTCACTTATTACTAGTTCGGTCAGCTGACTGCCGGATTCATGTATATCCATTTTTTTCTTAAGCAGAAACCATTGACAATCATAAGAACTTAGGGAGAGAAAGTAATGATTTTCTGCCTTGATCAGCGGAAATTTGTTCTTGCTGAAGACTTCTTCCGGGGTCTGTCCGGCATAATTCTGAAGTTCAAGCAGCGCCGGCTGCGCATAGCGAGAAAGGTTGGCCACGACCAGCATGGTTTGATCCTCATAGTTGCGGGTGAAAGCAAATATCTTCGGATTTTCGCAGGCAATGAATTTGATATCGCCCCACCCAAATGCCTTAAATTGTTTTCGTTTTGCAATGACCCGCTTCATCCACCAAAGAAGTGATGAAGGATTTCGGTTTTGGATTTCGACGTTCAGTGACTCATAATGATAATCGATGTCTTGTATTACAGGAAGATAGAGTCTATGCGGATTTGCCTCCGAGAACCCTGCGTTCCTGCCGGGAGTCCACTGCATGGGGGTTCGAACGCCGTCGCGATCTCCAAGGTAGAAGTTATCTCCCATTCCGATCTCGTCCCCATAATATAATACGGGCGTACCCGGCAACGAGAACAGAAGATAGTTTAGTAACTCAATTTTCTTACGGCTATTGTTCATCAGTGGCGCCAGACGATGCCGTATACCAAGATTAATTCTTGCTTTTGGATCTTTGACATATACGCGATACATGTAGTCACGCTCTTCATCTGTAACCATCTCGAGCGTAAGTTCGTCGTGGTTTCGCAGAAAAATTGCCCATTGGCAAGTTTGTGGAATTTCTGGTGTCTGTTCGAAGATATCAATAACAGGATATCGGTCTTCCATCTGCAACGCCATGTATATGCGTGGCATCAATGGAAAATGATAGTTCATATGACATTCATCACCTTTACCGAAGTATGAGGCAGAATCCTCGGGCCACATATTGGCTTCAGCGAGCAATACTGTTCCCGGATAGAAATGATCAACGTGTTTTCGAAGTTGCTTAAGGAAAGCATGTGTTTCCGGCAAATTCTCTCCATTCGTATTCTCTCGTTCAAACAAATAAGGTATAGCGTCTAATCTGAATCCGTCAACGCCCATGTTACACCAAAAGTCAAGGATCTTGATGACCTCTGCCTGCACATTCGGATTATCGAAGTTCAGGTCCGGTTGGTGGGAGAAGAAGCGATGCCAGAAGTATTGCTTTGCCTCTGGATCCCAGGTCCAATTGGAAGTCTCGAAATCCTGAAATATGATTCGTACGTCAGAATATTTGGAGGGGTCGTCCGACCAGACATAGTAATTTCTATAGTCAGAGTCCTGTGGAGATTTTCTAGCACGCTGAAACCAAGGATGCTTGTCGGATGTGTGGTTTAGTACAAGTTCGGTGATGACTTTCAGCCCACGACTGTGCGCCTGTGCGAGCAAGTCTTTGAAGTCATCCAGGTTTCCATATGCGGTATTTATTGAGTAATAATCAGCAATGTCATATCCGTCGTCTTTCTGCGGCGATGGATAGAAGGGAAGTAGCCAAATCGTGGTCACGCCAAGTTCCTGAAGATAGTCGAGCTTGCCCAGCAAACCTTTGAAATCGCCTATTCCATCCTGATTGCTGTCCGCGAAGGCTTTAATATGGAGTTCGTAAATGACAGCGTCTTTGTACCAGTAGGGGTCTTTTTTATTTCCAAAAGAGTCAGATGACATAGCGATAAGATCAGATTTAAAACATTGGAGTTAGAATTGTACCACTTTGCAAACCTCTACAAATCATTTGCAAAGCGCAGTAAGTAGTATTGTTGTTACCAGCAATTGTCATGCAATTACACACAAAATGCGACAAATTTCCACAATTGGTTTTTTTTCCAATATCGCATACAACTATTTCTCGTTAATAATTTGAGGCATAGCTTTGGCGTAAGTACAGTATATGTTCGGCATGATTACCTGATAGGCGAGGTAGGTCGAAGCGCCAGTTGGTTCAACTTTATAGCCCGAAAATTTTAGGACACAGACTTTTATGAACAATGATATTAGTATTGAGTGTACAGTGACAGCAACGTCAGACGAAATGGCAAATGGGATTTTCAAATTGGCAACGCAAAGGCTGCTTAATGTAAACTCCTGGAATGAACTGAATGGCTCTCTGCTCTCTAATTGTCAGTTGATGGACGACCGTGGTGTCAAGGTTGAACGGGACGTTCATACAAATGATTACCTGAAAATCCATGAAAATATTGATCAATCGCCGGAATCATTCAAATGGATAAAAGTTGAGAGCGTTCAAGAGTCTCTGATGTCAGGAGGTACTGAAAGTATTGTGCTGCAAACGCGGCCTGCCTCAAATCCGTGGAATCATTCCTTTGACAGAGCGTTGGACTCCACGGGTGTGATCAGCATCGTCCGGAAAGGTTTGAACATAACAGCACGTGTACACGCGAAAGCCCAAAATGACATTGTGGCGCACGAAGTGGTTGATAGAATGAAAAATATTTCAGCCGTTGTCTATTCAACGCTTGGCGCATATTGTGTTCAATGGAGGAGTCTGGTTAATGCAATACTAGGTGATCTTCGTGAAGTGGAGCAGTTTCCGGGAGGGCCAGGTAATTCAGCGATATAGCTTTTGACAGACTTTGCAGTAGAAGGTGCGCCGTTTGGTGATACCAAGATATTTTTTTTGCAGGTCATTATTGTCACGTGGGCATTTTTTTCGGGTATATGCTTCCCAATGTTTTTTCAATGTGCCCTCGCGTTTCCATTCAAGAAATTCTTTACTGTACTTAATACATTCCTCAATAATTACATTTCGCTTCAACAGAGGAATTTTCCCTATGCTGCTTTCCGGATGTATCTTCGTTCGAAAAAGAACCTCATTCTTGATAATGTTTCCAACGCCCGCAAAAATGTTTTGATCAAGGAGTGCGTCACAGATGAGTGTTGATGGGTGCTTTTTAAGCTTCAGCAGTGCCCCCGAAGAATTCCACTTACTGTTCAATACATCGCCCGTCCAATCATAATGTTTATTGACAGGACCTTCCAGCGTAGTAATGGAGCATGCATAAAAGTACAATGATCTACCATTGTCGAATTGCAAACCCAGTTTAATAATTCGTTTGGGTTTGGGGACGTCAATGGCGTACGAGCCAAACATCAGAAAATGTACCTTCACTGTAAATTGAGCGAAACACAGAAGCAAATGTTTACCCCATGTCTTTATCGATACAAGTTTGGCGCCGTGAAGCCTTCCACAATCAACCTTTTGGGTCGTGCCACTCGCTTCTTCTACATTCCTTCCCGAGAGAAACTTGATAGCCTCCTTCACCAGGACTATGGAAGGTCCTTCCGGCATATTGTTCGCATTAGTTTAAAGATCATACGATGCGATCTCATGTGATATTCTTATGCCAGACATAAAACACAGCCATTGAGAGTTTATCCATTGCTATTACAATCGATCGTGATGCGTTAATACTACAGCTGTGTGTGATAAACCTCAATTAAAAAAATGTTGTTACATCAACAGTACTTCTATTGATTTGATAATTTACCGGAGTCAGAATAAAACCAACTGTTCCCCTGAGGGCGCTTTGGCTTTTCCGGAAACAGTTCTGCCTCCATATTTGTAAGAATGCTTTCGTTCCTGTTCGATAACTTTTTCGAACGAAGCAGGTTCTGGTTCGAAACCTTTTTCGAGGTTTTGAGCGATAAGAGTAAGGCTTTTGATCGCCTGGAATTTATCCGTGTCTCCAATCTTTGCTTTTTCAACAGATCCCTTGAGAATATCAATTGTCTCATCGTAAATTTTCGTTGGAACGGGAAACGGATGACCATCTTTGCCGCCATGTGCAAATGAAAAACGTGCCGGGTCACTAAATCTTGAAGGCGCACCATGGATCACTTCGCTTACAAGTGCCAGCGATTGAATCGCCCTTGGGCCGACTCCCTCCAGCAATAGAAGGGATTCGAAATCGCGGAGCTCTTTTTCATGCGCAAGCGCGAGAATACTTCCAAGTCTTTTAAGATTTACGTCTGCTTGTCTGACATCATGATGTGATGGCATAACAATTTTCCGAATTTCAGGTAATATGTAAGCAGGGTCTTCTTTCGTGATGTCAACGATACTTTGCTTTGCAGCTCCGGATTGTGCGTCCGTCAAATTTAAAATCACCCCTTGATTATAACCATAAATGCTTGTATGTGGTGTTTCCAAAAATGAAGAGAACTGTTGTGAATGCCAATGATAGCGCCTGGCCATACCGGTACTTTCATTCATCCCTTGCTGTATGACCGACCATTCGCCTTTGTCGGTAAGTACGAAATTGTGCAGGTAAATCTGGAAGCCATCCTGGATTGCAGTGTTGTCGACTTTTGCAGAAAGCTTGCTCGAGCGTACTAGGGAATCTCCATCAAGTCCTGTTTTGTCGGACAGCATCATAATTTCCTGTGGTGTTTCTCGGCTATGCTTGCCCTTCCCGCCGCAGATATAAATTCCAAGTTCCTGAAACCTCGGGTTAATGGCTTTTTTCAATGCGCCCATCACTGACGTTGTTATACCCGACGAATGCCAATCCATTCCCAATACACTTCCGAAGGCCTGAAACCAGAATGGATCGCTAAGGCGACTGAGTACCGCCGATTTACCATATTCAAGAATGATAGACTCAAGGACGGCGCCCCCGAGAGAACTCATTCGCTGGGCAAGCCACAGTGGGACATGACCATAATGCAATGGAAGATCAGCATGTCGGTTACCGTTGAAATTTGTGCGGGACATTGTTGGTTTTCTGTAGTCTCTAATGTATGAGAAAAGCTGCGGGGTTCAACCAAAGAGACAAAGCTTTGTCTAAGAATCTCTTTTAACCATTGTGGATATTTCCCGTCGAAGCGTTTCCTAATTACTCAAAAATCTTCATACAATATTCGATTAGGGGTGTTTCATCAACTGGCTCGTTTTTTATGCATAGTAAGATGATCCTTTGGCATAAATATGAACTCCACGAGTATAGTTA
Organism: Chryseolinea sp.; assembly: GCA_039916665.1. GTDB lineage: Bacteria > Bacteroidota > Bacteroidia > Cytophagales > Cyclobacteriaceae > Chryseolinea. Next base: position 79,908 of record JBDSKX010000061.1, read on the forward strand.
CCAAGCGCATCGCCATCCTGGCTGAACCCAAAGATGTATGGGAGGCCCTTACAAATCCTGAACTAACTCAAAAGTATTTTTTTCGGTGTAAAGTTTTTTCAACGTGGAAGGAAGGTGATCCAATAACGTTTAAAGGACGAATGTTTCTGATTAAGAAAATTCAGTTAAATGGCAGGATTATCAAAGTAGAGCCTGAACGATTGTTGAAGTATACGTTGGTCAATGAGGATGCTAAGCACGGAACTTCGACCTCCACGGTTACGGATGAACTTTGTTATGTGAAAGGCGAGACGATTGTTTCGATTACAGATGACGTGGGGCAAGGCCCGGGGTCAGAAAAACGATATGAAAGATCAATGAAGGGGTGGGATAAGGTTCTTCGTGGATTAAAAGAAGTTGTTGAGTCACGTCGGGCGGCGTAATGATCTTCATTTTTTTAAGGTTCTGATTTTTTAAACTATTTGACATGAAAGATATCGAAAGTCGAATACACGAGACCGATCAAGACAGCGGATATTTTATAGTTGCTGATAAAGTATGGGGCAAAAAAGATAAGTTCGTAAACTATTACATGGTGCAGAGTTTTGCCAATGATGATTGGTTTTTGGTGGATGGAGGTCTTAAATGGTCGTCATCCAATATAATTGAAATGGCGGCAGATCTTTTTGGAGCCGGTCATTTGCCGAAAGGAATTTTCTTAACGCATGGCCATTTTGATCATTCAGGTTCTCTGCCGGAGTTGCTTCACCATTGGGATGTTCCGGTGTATGCCCATGAACTCGAACTTCCATACCTCACAAATCAATCGGCATACCCGCCTGCAGATCCCGAGGTTGGCGGAGGAATTATGTCGGCGCTGTCATTTATGTTTCCGCAAGGTCCGATCAATATTAGCTCCAACGTGAGGAAGCTTCCAGGTGATGGTTCGATTCCTGGCTTTTCCGAGTGGAGATACATTAATACTCCTGGACATTCGCCAGGTCACGTGAGTTTGTTTCGTGAACATGATAGCGTGTTGCTTGCTGGCGACGCATTTCTGACTACGAAAGCTGAATCAGCCTACCATGCTTTTACGTACAAAGAATCCGTGTCTGGGCCACCCAAGTATTTTACCTATGACTGGGGTCTTGCCAAAGAGTCCGTTGAAAAATTGTGTGCGCTTAGCCCTAGCGTGGCTGCGACCGGACATGGAAACCCCATAACCTCACCGCAATTGGCGTTTGAGTTGAATAACCTATTGAACAATTTTGATGTTATAGCTGTCCCTGAATTTGGGCGATATGTAAATGAGCCTGCAATAGTGAATAAATTTGGTTTGGCGTCCTGTCCACAACGAACTGGTTTGATGCCTATCATCAAAAAAGTTGTCGCGTATTCCAGTTTGTTACTTTCGGCTTGTGTTATCGCGTATCGATGGAAGAGGTCATGAGTATAAGATTCTCAGTATTCAAAATGGGTCTTTTGAGTTCTCTGCTGTAATGGCACGATCAAGGAATGGAACCTGAGACGGGTTGATCATTTTCATTGCCTTCTCCAGATTCATCCATTCGCCACGGTCTGCTTCAGGAATCTCAATGACCTTTCCCGATTTATAAGGATATTCAATTTTGATCTTGTTGGAGAGGATCTTGTCTTGCTGATTCCATTCTCCAATAAACGACCAAACGTGTAGGATCTTTCCTGCTTTTGTCTTCAGGCGACCAAGATCATGATAGGGAGGAACTGGTTTGATCCCAGTCTCTTCAAAAAATTCACGTAGCGCAGTGTCTAGCAATGATTCATTCCCTTCTGCTAAGCCCTTGGGAATACTCCACGCGCCGTCATTCTTATGTGCCCAGAATGGACCGCCAGGGTGAATAAGAAAGAATTCGGGTGAAGCGTCGACGTTGCGACACATTAACATTCCAGCACTAAGCAAATGAGTGGGTTTGGTTAGTTTTAAGAAGAACTGTCTTTGTCATTCTTTGTGTTGCCTTTTGACTGTCGTTTTTGCTCACCAGTAGATTCACCACGCTCTCTGACCTGTTGGGGCGTAGAGGTTTCCTCCTTTGAAGTATCATAAGAGGTGAATTTTCGATCATCCTTCTGGTTTCCCTTGGTTTTGGGCGTTTTATTCTCACGATCGTTTGGATTTCGAGGTTCATCTTTCATATAGTTTTTGATATGAGGGTATAAAATTGAAGCCATTAAAAAGATCACTATTTGGTACGGTAGGCGACTTGGTAGATTATAAATGCGAATTTCCTTTCTCAGCACCGTTACATAAGTTACACATAAGGACATTTTTCCAGTGTTGAGATATAAAAAGTCTGATATGTAAAGTCTCGGTAGAGAAACTTCTCATAAATAAAAAACTCCAGGATTAATCCGGGAGTTTTTTTATAAGGCTTAATAGTTCGTTTCTTCAGAACTACTCAGCGAAGTGTGCCTTGTGTAGTGTGATCTCACTCAGCGCTCTCAGGCTTTCGCTGCACAATTTTTCCTCTATTAAAGACTCAGCCAGTGATGAGGCAACGTTTTCTCGTCCGATAGCATTTGCTATTTTGATCAGCCCTTCATAGGCAGCTATTTCATAAGATACAATTCGCTCCGCTAAAAGAATAACGCTTGCGTCTCTTGTTGATGTACCGTCATCAGTGAATTCAAGTATTTCCGAAGCTTCCTTGCAAAGGCCGCTGATCGCTTCACACTTCCGTGCATCTATTGATTCACCCAGTAATTCGAGGATGTGTTCCAAACGATTCACCTGATGTTTTGCATTTTCGATCTGAGCTTTGATCGACCGTTGGATCTCCCGGTTGAATGTTCCATTGCTGAGGCTCAAAAGGGTCCTTATCAAGTGATTTTCCGACCAGTACGTTTCACGGATTCCACCAAGTAAGCATTCATAAATTGGACTGTTAACTGATGATTTTGTATGACTGTAGAAATCAGTTTTCAATAAATCGATCATAGTGGTGCGCATGTGAATTGTTTTCGACAATAGAAATATTGTGCCGCCTAATCGCCATTATGAACAGTGATACAAACGTTAACGGAAATCAAAATGGGATTCTTCTCCCCAATCTGTGGAATTTTGTTGTGGGCAAATTGTGATTAAGGGGAACGATTGCTTACCTCAGGTAAATCAATAACATGTCAGACAGAAGGTTTAATCCGGTCTTTCAATGAATAGTTATGGCCGCGAGACCAGAAAAACAACACGCATTTTTCGTGTGCCAGAATTGACAAAACCTGGCAACATACTACGGCATGATAATAATAAAGTAACTTCTACCCACATCAGCAAGCAAACGACGATAAATTCTTTGTCAATATCATCGTTCATTTCTATATGATCATCATCATTGCTTTTTCAAGGTTGGTTCTTTTGATTTTTGTGAAATGTAGAATGACGCATATGCGCACCGTGGAATAGTTGACACACTAAAATGCTTGCTTGGCTTTATCAACCGTTAGATCGATGGTATTCCGAAGGATAACGTGAGATGCTTGAATTGGCATGCTTTTGAAACTCTGTTTGCAAATACATCGATTATGAAGACTTTAAATATATGTTTGGCCGTCCTGCTCACGCTTTGCGTGAAAGTTCAGGCGCAAGATTCCACTAGCGCACCCGTTAACCAAGGTGATCCTGCCTTAAGGCAATCCAGCAAAGTAGTTCAGGAGAACATGTTAAAAGACATGGTTAAAATAACTTCGTCCGAACTGCCTGACGCAATAAAAAAAGCTGTGGAATCTGACAAATTTAAAGGATCAAAGACTTATTATAAGCATAAAAATAGAGAGGAATACTGTGTTGAAGTCCGGGATGGTGAAGTGTCAAGTTATCATCTCTACGACAAAGACGGTAACCCATTGAATAAGCGCAACTGATATGGATCTTAAATGTGGGGTGCAGCCCTTCTGTACTTCACATTTGTTTTAATCTGTTCTTAAAAAAGCAATTGGGTTGCTCCTCGCTACCCCTATTGTTTTGAATGACAAGGTAATCATAGCAACTGCCAGCAGGAATAATCCACTCCCTGCGAATACCCACCAACTGATCGAAGTTTTATAGGCAAAATATTCGAGCCATCTATCTACTGCATACCACGCAATTGGTGCGGCTAGTGCAAATGCAATGAGTACCAACTGAACAAATTCGATTGAAAGTAATGAGACGATTGCCGTGACTGAAGCACCCAGGATTTTTCTTATGCCCACTTCTTTCTTTCTGGTTTCTGAAGTGTACAACACCAATCCAAGCAATCCAAGACAGCTGATCACAATTGAAAGTCCCATAGCCCAATTCAGCAATTTTGAAGTCTTCTGTTCCGCGGCATAAAAATTCGCAATCGTTTCATCGAAAAAGCTATAAGTAAAGTCTTCAGACGGATAAATCTCCTGGTAAGCTTTCGAAATATTGGCAATAGTGGCTTGCCAATCATTTAGATTATTGTTCGTTGAAGCCAAGCCAATATGGAAAATGTTTCCTTCTCCTCCTTTAAAAACGAGTGGGCCCATCATCATTCTAGACGTGCCTTCATGAAAATCACCCATCACGCCTACGATCGTCAGACTATGATTTTTGCCCTCCAACAAGTGTTCACCAATCGCCTTGGTAGGTTGAGCAAATCCCAATGCTTTTGAATAAGTTTCATTGATAACGGCCTCATTGTTCCTATCCTGGCTTATGTTTCGGCCAGCCAAAATCTTGATATTATATAGTGGTAAGAATTTGGAATCACCCCAGCGAACATTGACTTGCACATTGTTGTTTTCCTGTTTGCCATTTTGATAGCTGAAGTTTCCAAAAGCCATGCCCTCCATAGCAGGTGGCGAAAATCCTACACTTACGACTTCCACGCCGGATAATAAAGCAATCTTGTTCCTGAGCGCTTGGACATGTCTGTTGGTTGCGTCTCTGGGCGTTTCAAAATTCAGAATAGCATCTTTTCGATATCCAAGATCCTGATTGATCGAAAAATGAATTTGCTTGGATACCATAAACGCTCCGATCACAAAGAACTGCGCGATAAGGAATTGTGAAACGGTCAATACTTTTCTTAGTCGCCCGCTGCGTGTAGCACCACCGGTAATTCGGTTCTTAAGTGCTTGAACAGGCTGCAACGCAGACATGATGATCGCCGGATAGAATCCTGACAAACACGTAACGACGAGAACAAGAACAAATACGAATAACATTGAGAATGCATCTGCCCATATTTTGTATTGCAATAATCCAGGCGGAAGAAAATCACCAAAGATCTGAAGGATCAATGGTGTAATTCCTATGGACACAATCGCGGAGATGGATGTGATGCAGAAAGTTTCAATTAAGAATTGTGATATCAGCTGTTTTTTTAAACCCCCGATAGTTTTTCTAATGCCAATCTCTTTTGCGCGAATGGTTGCCTGCGCTGTGCTAAGATTGATGAAATTGATGCAGCCTAAGAGCAAAAGAAATGCGGCGATGGCGAGCAAACCCAACAATACATCTTTGTTAGCAACACGCTGACCGTATCCAGCGTATGTCGTACTGAAATGTAGTTCATTAAGAGGAAGTAATGAGAACGATCTTGAATTCTTTGGATCTTCAAGTGACTTCGCGTCGTATTTCCGGATCAATCTGTTAAGCTGAGCAGTTACCGATGAGGGTTCAGTGCCTCGATTTAATTTTACGTAAGCTTTTGAATATGCCATCCAATCATTCCAGACATTCATCATGTAACTGTCTTGTCGGTATGTTTTGGCAATCGATGCGTATGATATAAACTCCAGAGACGTAAAGTCTGTGTTTTGATCGAGATCTTTCACAATGCCTGTGACGTACGCGCTAAGGTCTTTGTCATAGATAATCTCACGACCTATAATCGATTCATATGACAACCCTGGAAAATATTCTATCGCTCTGCTTTCCGTAAGTACTGTAGAAAAAGGTGATGATAGTGCATTGCCAGGTTTGCCCGTAATCCACTCAAAGGGTATAAGTTTAAAATAGTCATCATTTGTGAAGACGATCTCTGCTTGCTTTTTGATTATCGTTTGCTGTTGCGTTCCAGGCCTTGTGATGGCGACGGTTACCGTACCGTTGCCCTGGAACTGCATTACCGGTACTGTTGCCTCTACGCCGGTCACTTCATTTGCTATTGCCGGCGCAATGGGCGCGGGAATGGCAGAGCCATAACCTTTCATGTCGCCGAATTTGAAATCCATTACGACCTTGTATATGCGATCGCCATCTGGTTCAAATTTATCAAACGTGAGTTCGTGTTTCGCAATCACAAAGATCACTATAGAAGCAGATAGGCCAATCGAAAGGCCCAGGATATGGATAAACGAAAAGATTTTGTTGCGTTGAAAATGACGGAAGGCGACGCGGAAATAATTCTTGAGCATAGACTTTAATTTAGGTAAGTCTTGCTTTGCCAAGTTAATGCCAGACACAGTGATCTGTCAATGAGATTGTTATATTAATTCAAGTGGTGGCTAGCGTCCGTAATCGGAACGTAGTGTTCGGTGGCGTTGTCAAAAACCCAAACGCTTCTTTAGGTTTGGCAGCTCTGTTTTGATCAAAATCCTTTTTCTCATTTTCGTCGTGAAGCAAGCTGACGTATAACTACCTGACTGTATGTCGGAGAAGGTAACGCTCATTTCATTGCCTTAGCGTGGCGCGGAAACCCAGCAGCCCTATTATAATAATCCGACAATAATACCTCCACAATCATTCTTGATGTTCCTGATATTAACTGTAAGGTTGCTTTGTGCGCGATGGTGAGAAACCACCATCGCGCACAAAGAAAAATGCTCGAAGTGTTGACTTGATAGCCTTCACATTTAAGGGTTACTTTTTAAATATCGATGCCCCAAATACAAGGACGATGATGAACCCCACGAGGAATATGAAGAAAAGTACTCTCGCGATATCAGCAGCACCTTCAGCAACTCCGCCGAAACCAAAGATCCCGGCAATAATAGCGATGACAAGAAATATAGCGGCCCAGCGTAACATAGTATTGTTGGTTTAGTTTATTTAACCGATGTGAAAATTCATACCAATGTGTGACCGCAGTGAATAATCAACCCAATAATGATTTGAATCGCCTTTTTAAGTTCGAAAATGATGACCAGTGGATGTTTTGAACAACGCTCAAAAGATGATTAGCATTTGCAACGTTTGTCTTTGTGGATAATTAACAACAGTTTTTGAGGATAATATTGCCTGCAAAAATTTATGATGCACCTTCTTCAGTGCTGCCCTTAATATACTTGGATTGATCCATCACCACCGTGGCACCCAAAGACATCAGGCATCCTAAAGTTGATTCAATAAACCGCATAAGTGCGTTGATCCAGATTTCCGAGAACACTGCACTATGCATTGGGATGGTTACTATAAGCACTGTAGTACAAGCAATCTTCAGCGCACCGCTCAGGTTTAGGATGTTGATAAAAGTTGACACAACCACCAGCGAAACGCACAACGAAATGACAATGTCGTGAATGAAGTAGATAGACAGAACAGCCAACAATGATCCGATGAACGTTCCTATTAATCTATTCTTAAGCAGGGTCATCACATTTTCACGGAGGTCGTCGAAAACGACAATCGCAGACACTGCGCACCACATACCGCTGACGAACTGGTCCGACATTCTCACCATGATGCTTAGACTCTGGCCGGTAAAGTAGCTGATGACAACAATTGTTGTCAGCACGACTGATTTGATTAGGATTTTGGTGGAAGCTTTACCGAACATAGATATGGCAAATTTATAATAGATGTAGCAACATGGGAAATATAATCAGGCGCAATGGTTTTCGTCGACGCTAGTTTACAGCCCGTTCTTCGTTTCCAGTTAATCAATTGATATATTTCCCGACTTCAACAATAATGCAGCAAGATACAGCGCGTAGTGAAAAAATCTTTCTTGTCGGAATGATCTTAAGCATGACTTGCTGGGGGATCAGCTGGACTTCTGGCAAAATACTTTCATCGTATAGTGGCCCGATCATCATTTCATTTTTAAGATTTGCCTTTACGTTTCTTTCGCTGTTATTTATTCTTCCTATTCTAAAATCCAAACTCACAATTGCCAAAGCCGGACTACTTGATTTAGTGTGCGCTGCAATCATGATCTCAATTTATACGTTCTTATTTTTCAGGGGGCTTATCACGGGCAAGCCTGGCGCAGGAGGTGTATTGGTCACAATTCTCAATCCTATTATTTCATATTTCATCATGTTGGTGATGAACCGCAGGAGACCGACAAGAAATGAAGTGATTGGATTGGCACTTGGTATTTCCGCCGGAGTTATACTTTTGAAGTTACTAACTGACGCTTCGGATATTTTCCGGGCAGGCAACCTTTATTTTTTGTTTGCTTCTGTAAGCTGGGCAATTCTGAGCGTATTCACCTCCAGATCGTCGCGATATGGTGAACCCGTCACCTTTAGCTTTTATATGTATGGGATCAGTACACTGATCATGTTATTCTTTACAGATTGGAATACAGTTTTAACCACCCTGCAATCTGGTGACGGAATTTTTTGGTTCAATTTGTTCTTTAGTGCCACGGTTACAACAGCCATCGCGACTACCTTTTATTTCGTTGCAACGGCAAAGATAGGTGCCAGCCGCGCCAGTAGTTTTATTTTTCTGGTACCGTTTTCCGCGTCGCTTGGGTCATGGTTTTTCTTCAACGAAATTCCTCAGGTAAATACGATCATCGGTGGGGTGCTTGGTATCGGTGCCGTGTTAATTCTTAATAAAAAATAGTTCGTTCATTATATTTTTGGCTTTTTCGGTATTTTCAGACAACTCTGGTATTCCTCGATGACCAGATTTTCAGTGACAGGAATGGTTGAAACTTTGCGTTGAACAGACACTCGCAGAAGAATAGGGTTAGGAACAGGCGACTCATCGATCAAAGTAGTTTATTCGGACGAATTTTAGATTATGAATTATTGCTGTCCGGTATGAGGTGTGAAAAAAAATAGGGGTAGAACCGTTTAGGATTCTACCCGATAGAGGTTAATTTTAGTTACCACAGAAAAATTCTCCTCATGAGTAAAAGTATATTTTTACCGGAAAGTAATAATTAATAGTTCTTAATTTTAAATTTCTTTCTTATGAAGGATATATCTCCGCCCGAGGTTTGGATGCGTGGTCCGATCTCAGGGATTATTCAGATACTTCAACCTGTTGCTCATGCTCTGTTGCAGGCTTCTGAAGAAGTGTCTGTGATCATGGAAAAGTTTCATGATGACCTGCTCTGGACAACGCCTGCTGGTGTGGCGTCTGTTGGCTTTCATTTGCGGCACATGAAAGGTGTGCTTGATAGACTGTTTTCATATTCACGATCTGAAATTTTAAGTGAACAACAATTGACCTATCTGCGCAACGAAGGAATTGCCGATCCTGAAATCACGCATGCTGAACTCGTTGCAGCATTTCAAAATCAAATTAGAGTCTCCATTGACTATCTGAAGACGATTCAAGAGTTTCAACTGACCGAAGTAAGGGGCATAGGCCGGAAACAAATACCGACGAACGTCCTAGGACTGTTGTTTCACGCGGCTGAGCATACGCAGCGACATTTGGGACAATTGCTTGTGACGGCTAAGGTTTTGATTCAGTAAGAAGCAGACAAACACGGGAGTTCGACAGTCAGAAATCAGATAATCCTAATTACCTTCTACGGATGAGGTTAATGGCAATTTTATTTCTCCTTATCTATTCCTTCGTTACCGTTGCTCAAACTTATAAGTTTCCACTAACCGTGAGCAAGGATCACCACTATCTGGTCGATCAAAATGGCAAGCCATTTTTTTATAATGGCGATACTGGTTGGAAAATATTTTTGAAACTGGATAAGAAATCAGTGATAGAATATCTTGTTGATCGCAAGAAAAAAAAATTCAATGTGATTGAATTTATGCTGACAGGGTTCAAAGATGAAATGAATCTTGCGGCATCAAGCCCTTCAACAATCCAAATGATTTCTCGACACTTAATGAATCCTACTTTGATCATGCCGCCTGGGTTATTCGTCTTGCAGATTCGTTGGGTTTGCTAATGGCTATTGCACCGATGTGGGCTGGCTGTTGTGGCAAAGGATATGGCGGCAAAGGCGCCGTAGGCCACACAAGTTTCATGTCAACCAACGGCCTTGAAAAATGCAGTGCATTTGGAGAGTTCCTCGGCCAGAAGTATAAAAAGTTTAAAAATATTTTGTGGATTATGGGCGGCGACATCGATCCATTCGAAGACAAAGAGATGATTGATACCATGGCCAAAAGCATTAAGTCGAAGGCCCCTTCCCAGCTAATGACTTTTCATCCTTCGTCCGCTCATTCCAGTACGGATATTTGGGACAACCCATCGTGGCTTGATGTCACGATGAGTTACACTTACTTCCGTGGTTTCAATAAAGCATGGACGCAAGACATGCCCGACGTCTATGAACTCAACTGGAAGGAATATTCAAAGCGACCGGTGCGGCCTTACTTCATTGGCGAATCAACGTATGAGGAATTGGAAGGGGAGTGGGGGTCACAAACCCAAGTGAGAAAGCAAGCTTACTGGTCGGTTCTTGGTGGTGGAATTGGCAGTGCTTATGGTACACAACTTTGGGATTTTCCCGCCGACTGGCGAAGGTATCTTGATCTCCCCGGCGCAAACTCGCTTCAATTTTACGTGGCATTGTTTAATAAATATCCTTGGCATCGAATTATTCCGGATCCTGAAAGTCATATCATTATTGAAGGTAAAGGTGAGATGGCGCAGAATAGCATGGCGGTTGCTGCATCAGACCAGAAACACGAGTTTATCGTTGTCTATATTCCTTCTCGCAGAAGACTTAAAGTCGATGCATCACTAATAGAAAGTAATAGAGTAAAAGCCAGCTGGTTCGATCCGCGGACAGGGAAGTATTCGACGATCAGCACCAACGCTGAATCAAGGGTCGGTACTTTTGAATCACCTGACGAGCGCGATTGGGTTCTGGTTTTAGAATCGAATTAAGCGGTAAATTTGATTCTGATACTAACCTTATCTAAAAGATAAAAATGTTGCGTCGTAAGAAGAATTAGCGCAGCTGAATGACGACTCATCTTGGCCATCCCACAAGGAATGGTGGATTTTTTTAAACGAAGTTTACAAAGTTCACCCTTCAGTGGTCATGATGCCGGTTTGCAGATAGCGATATCGATATGATCTTCCAAAATAGGGTAACGTCAGCCCAAAATTAGGGAATACTCCCTAACCCTGTCCCCAACCTCCGTTCAATCTTTGTGTATCCAAACAGAAGTCATTCATGTCTGAGTGGAATAATCAATCAACTAAAAAAAAACGCAACAATTATGTCAATTATTCTAAAGAGGTTAACACAAAAGCATTTGATTTTATCATTTATCATGATCGCATTTCTGGTTCCGAGTATTTTTGTTGCATGTTCAGATGACGGTGACGCGAAAGAAAAAGAGCAGTGGGAAAAAGAAGTCGACATTTTGAAAGCTTCGGTTGCTCCGAACAAACCATTGGATAACGCGCAAGCTGCAGGTTACGACAACGAATTTACCGGATACCGTACCCAGATGGGTTTCCATTACTTGTTCGGCGATTTGTTAGACGACAAGTTTGAAGTTAACAAGCCGGAGGTCATGATCTACGCGCCGGACGATAATGGCATCTTGAAGTTTGTCGCTGTTGAATACGCAACGCCGATTGCAGATCTCAAAAACCCTCAGCCAGCGCCGGAGGGATTCACAGGCAGCAAAGATGTTTGGGTGATCAATGAAGAGTTCAGCGTATGGACACTGCATGTTTGGGTTGGAAAAGAAAATCCGAGTGGCATTTTTGATCCCCACAATCCTACTTTACCTTAATCATACCAGTCCCCAAACCGTAGCCGTATCGCATAAATCAATGTGTACGGCTACGAATTTTACCAGTGATCTCTAAAAAAATGGCCGTTTACTTTTAAGCAGCATTTTCGTATCGATTTCAACACGATGTACATTCGGAGAGGACCATCGAGCAATCTCCATTACGGCAGTTCGCGTCGTTTTGTTTGAACACCAAGAGTGTATCAGATCTTTATCTTGATAATATAGAATTTTTCTTTCAGATAATTCATTGCCAGTAGCCACGCCGTTACCATTTACAGTATATGGAACGGATCCTTTTACTCCTGGAGATTTTTACATTCCCTTTGATTTAAGTGAGCGGCAGGAAGTTCTCTACTCCATCGTAGATACGACTGGCAGGTCATTACTCACTAAAGTACTCGATGAGGTTCTCAATCAGACTTACCAGGTTGAGCCCAACCTTAACGCAGGGATTTATATTCAGAATTCAGATCGGGGAGAATTCGTACTCAAGCCGATTGTACGTCAGCAACTTATCAGTAATTAATGAGAATTATTGAAATAAGGGACAACACCTGCTTTCGTATTAGGCGAAGCGTTTTAAATACGGCATTGTAAACAGATTGCATCGTAATGCCGAGGGCTTCAGAGATCTCTTTGTTGGTCCGCTCTTCGGTGAATTTGAGCTTTAAAAGTTGTTGTTGGTATTCCGAAAGATTGTTGATCGCCTTTAGCACCTTTTCTTTTCGGTAATCTTCGCCAAGATCGGGCACAATGATATCAGCGATCATTTTGTCATCGATTGATGTTAGGGATGCCTCGTGCTTGTGCTGATTTGATCGGAGGTGATCCAGCAGCTTATTTCTAAGGCACGTGAACAGATAATATTTGACGGAAGTCGTTTCAGAAAGTCTTTCCCGATTGTTCCAGATCTTGATAAACAAATCCTGAACACAATCCTTTACGAGATTCTCATCTACAGTGATCTTTCGGCCGTACTGATACAGTACAAAGAAGTATTTCTTATAAATGACGGCGTATGCCTCAAGGTCACCTTCCTGGAATTGCTTCCAAAGTGAATTGTCTTCGAAGGAAACCGAAGATTCTTTTTCAAACTGAAGGTCGGTGCCATGATGCTCATTCTTCATCACGAGGTCTTTTTAACAAGAAGGTGCATTTCTCACACGATTGAAATACAGATTTTATCGTGGATATCAAATTCGCTCTATTTGTGCTACAATCCAAAGGATTGGTGTCGCTGATATTGAAACGAGCTTTATTTTGATAGATACCGGAACGCAACCGCGGGCGATTTGCTGGTTTTAACAAGACCGGATGGAAGCACAACCATGACTTTATCCCCCTTTATACTGTACTTCACCGCTTCCCCGGTCTCAACCATAATCAGCTTTCCTGTTGGAAGGTTCCCACGCCATTCCACTTTTGCCGGTATTGGTGCATCCTGTTTAAAAAGAACGATTGCGTTTATCGTAGAATCTGTGTTTCCGGTAAAATAGGTGTTGCCATCCATGTATAGGTCAACTGTGCGGGTATCATAAATAGCTTTTCCATTTTTATCGAGCCACATACCTATTTCTTTTAAACGTTCCACTTGCGCCGGCTGCAGTAGTCCTTCCGGTGTTGGCCCAACACCAAGCAATAGACTTCCTCCTTTTGCAACAACTTCAACCAACAAATGAATTACAGTGGCCGATGATTTGAAGTTCTCTTGTGGTGAGTAACCCCACGTATCTCCAAGTGTAATACAACTTTCCCACGGTGTATCAAGTTTATGATCGGGGATACGCTGCTCCGGCGTCTGATAATTTTCATACTCACCATGAACGGTGCGGTCTACGATGAGCAGTCCCGGCTGCGCTTTCCTTGAAAATTCTGCAATCTTATCCATCTCGATGTGCTGACTAAACTCTGGTATAGCCGCGCCCCACGCGCGGACTTCATCCGTGACAGTCTCAAGTGGCCTAATCCATCCGCCATCAAGCCAAAGTATATCAATCTTTCCGTATTCTGTCATCAATTCATTGATCTGATGATGTGTAAATTCCTTGAACTTGTTCCAGCGCCAGGGATTCTTACGGATGTCATAATTTACATTCCGGTCGGGTGTTGCATAGTTCGGCCACCAAAAATATTCAGAGTGCCAGTCAGGTTTTGAGTAGTAAGCACCAATTTTGAATCCTTGTTTCCGGAATGCATCAAAAACAAATTTCGCGACGTTGGATTTTGGATGGTTTGAAAATGGACCGTTTGTAATTTTGTAATCTGAGTAATTTGTGTCGAACATTGAAAAGCCATCGTGGTGTTTAGTGGTAAATACAACGTATCGCATACCTGCAGACTTGGCGGCGGAGGCCCATTGATCAGGATCAAATTTTGTCGGATTAAATTTTTCGCTGAGTCCCCAGTACCACTTCTTAAAATCCTCATACGCTACAGTACTGTCTCTCGTGATCCAGTCTTCAGAGCACAACGCCCATGATTCAATCATTCCCGGAACTGCATAGACTCCCCAGTGAATGATCATTCCAAACTTCTGATTTCGCCATTGCTCAAGATTCTTGACAACCAACGGATCCTTTGGCCAAACATAGACGGTTGATTGCTGATGAATATTTCCCTGCGCTATGATCGACACAGGAATGCACATGACTAATGCGAGTATGACGATGAATTTCATGGGTGTAAATTATCGATAATATGTATACGTTTTGATAAAAAAAGGCGCCTCGTATTCGGGGCGCCTTTTAATTCATTAAAAAAAAGAAAAGTGGGAAGTAATTTAAATTGCAGCTCAAATACTTCCCCTTTCCAAACCCAAATCTTCTACGTTATTGCGCGTCCCACCAGATCCTTGACCCAAACGTATCACCGCTGCTCAAGCGACCAACCGCGTCAGCATAATTGACAGGATTGTTGGCAGGTTCTTGCGATTGATAAGGAATTCTCCGTGGTATTGCACCAGCACTAAACTGAGATGCATAGGTAACAGGCGTCAATACCGGGAATCCCGAACGACGCCAGTTGCTCCATGTCTCGATGAAGTTGAAGAGCGATCCTGTTGTTACCCAGTATTGCTCGTTGATCATCTTAAGCGATGCAGAAAGCGTGGTAACATCCAAAGGATGGGCAGTCGCGTACGTAGTTGCATCGCCGCTGCTAATCGCGCCAGTTGTAGCATTGAATTGTGCGAGCGAAGTTATTGCTGCTATAACGCCGTTGCTATAATGCTGCGCGGCAGTTGTCGCGCCAACGTTCCATCCTCTCGCTTTTGCTTCAGCAAGAAGAAGTTCTGTCTGCGAGTAGCTTAAAAGAAAATTCGGTGCATCACGGCTAAGGTATAAACCTGTAACCGGTCTGGAATATTTTCCAAGCGGTGCAGCGTCATCGCCAGTGCCAGTTGCTCCGGGATAAAGTCCGTAATTTGTAATATCAGTAGCGCCGCCGTTAAGATCGTGACCGTTCGGCAAACCGATTTGAATCGCAGGGTTGGAGTCACCAGCGAGTGCTTGATTTGCATTTGCAGTCTTACCTGCTGCTGGTACTTCAGCAATAACACCCAGCCGGGGATCATTTGTTGACTTAAGGAAGCTAATGAATGTCTCGCTCCAGCGAACTTCGCGATAATCGTCACCTACCAGTAGTGCACCAGTTGTGTTATTTCCAAAGCCAGTGCTGTTTTGTGTATAGACCCGTGCATTGTCATCGATCGAGCTGAAGGTTCCGCCAACCGCAGCTTTTTCAGCCCACGTCTGTGCTGTTGATGCACTAATTTTCGTCATACGCATAGCAATCTTTAGCATCAGCGAATAACCAAACTTCTTCCAGCTTATGATGTCACCTTTGTAGATCACATCGTTTGTAGGAATTGCCTTGGAAGCATCGAGACTTGTGATTGCTGTTTCCAACTCAGTCAGCATGGCAGTGTAAATTGATTGTTGCGTGTCGTAAACCGGAGTGCTCACACCTGAACTCGCCTGAAGTGCTTCCGAATATGGAATGTCGCCATAACAATCTGTAATCAATTGCATGATCTCAACTTTCATGATCGTGCTTACCGCAGAAAGATTTGACAACTCAGGTTTGTCTTTAACCAGTTTTTGGATTTCGACGTCAAGTGCCGCTGCGCGATACTGCTCTTCGAAAATTCTGTTCTGGTAAGAGATAAGACTTCCGGATCCAACGTACTTATCTCCGTTGCTGTAGTAGCCGAACGTTGAAGCCAGCACCTGCGACCACATACTTTGGAAAAGAAGTTGTGAGTAACCGGTGTTACTATGCTCAAACTGTGCCTGTGCCAGCAAATAATTTGCGTTGAAAGCCGATGCGCTGGTTTGTTTCGGATCAGTGTTGATCTGTTCAAAATCACTGTCACACCCGAGGGGTACTAACAGCAGGATGACCATTAAGAATTTAAATATATTTTTCATGATGTGGTCTTGATTAGAATTTAACATTGAGGTTAAAACCATACGATCTCGTAGAAGGCAGACTGTTACCCTCAATACCGGCGTATTTCACAACGGAAGAAAATCCTGCTTCCGGATCTATGTTGTCCAGCTTGCTCATAAGCGTAGCCAGGTTACGTGCCACAAATGAAATACTCACGCTTTGAACAGGGAAAGCGCCAAACACGGACTTAGGGATCGTGTAACCCAACGTTACCTGACGAAGTTTGATAAAGCTTGCATCGAGTACGTTAAGTTTAGATACATTGTTAACATAACCTCTGTAGAAATCCTGAGCGTCTGTTTTCACTTCATTTACTGAACCATCCGCGTGCACGCCGTCAAAGGTCACACCACCTTCACGACCTTCAAGAGTCATTGTGTTTAAGCCGTTGTAGATAGAGTAGTGGTTGGTGGCGGAAAGTACTTTGTTCCCAAATTTCCCGTCGATCAGGAATGCGAGCGCAATTCCCTTGTAAGTGAAGGTGTTGTTAATACCGCCGTAAGTCTTTGGCAATACACTTCCCATTGGCACCAGAGCTCCTCGAACGGGAATACCAGCATCGTCGACGATGATCTGACCGTTGGGGTTACGTGAGTAATCGTATGCCATAACCTGTGGACCACTCAGACCTTTCACATAAGCAGTGTTGGCATTAAGCGGGCGATAGGTTCCTAAAGTAAGCGTTGTGTTTGTGCTTCCGTCTCCGTAGATATCTTCGATCTTATTCTTCAACGCAGTGAAGTTGAAGGAGACATCCCAACTGAAGGCTCCGTTTTTGATAGGCGAGCCGGTCAACAATAATTCCACCCCTTTGTTGGAAGTTGAACCCGTGGCGATGTATCCGCTTTCGCGACCCGTAGCTCTGGACAAAGCACCATTGATGATTTCATTCTTCGTCTTTCTGTCAAAATACGTCACGTCTAGTCCGAGCCGATTATTGAAGAACTTGATTTCAGTTCCTACTTCAAATTCTCCCAGCGTGAATGGCTTGAGGAACAAGTTGGGAAGTGATGCATTGAATGACCCTGTAGACGTTCCGTTAAGTGTTGATCCTACGCTGTAATACTGAGATGTCTGGTACGGCTCATCCGGTTCACCACTCACCTGTCCGTACGACGCTCTGAATTTACCATAGCTGATTTCAGGAACGTGTATCAGATCGCCAAATATGAAACTGCCGGTAACGGAAGAAGTAAAGATGCTGTTATTGTTTGCCGGGAGCGTTGAGTAAACATCATAACGTCCAGTGGTTGATAATGTCAGGATTGACTTGTAAGTAAAGTCGGCAGTGTAATATGCAGAATGAACTTCGCGTTTCTTGTAGTCGTAAGTTCTATTGAACGTTGTAACGTTATTGTAACTATAGAAGTAAGGAATAACGAACTGGTTTCCGTTGAGGCCAAGTTGTTCAAAATTATTCTTTCTAAGGTTGGCACCGGCTGCGATATCTACACTAAAGTCGGATGTGATGGCTTTGCTAAATCCCAGAAGAACATCAGTATTCATCTCAGAGCGTTGTGCTCTTGAAAGCTCCTGCAAATTTCCGGATTTAAGGTTGGTGTACGCAGTACCCCATGGCTCAACTTTAAAGGTCCTGTCGTTGGATATATCATATCCAAGACGTCCTTGCAGGAACAACCACTTGGTGATATCATAACGTGCCGTCACGATAGAAATCAATCTCTTGCGATCAACGTTATTTTTGTATTGATTCACAACGAACCAGGGATTGGTGACATAAATGTCATCTCTCCAGGTTTGTTCTGCGCCATTATTGTTCACATCGTAACCCGGGTTGAGTACTGAATTATCGATGTTTGTTGCCAATGTGTTGATGTTGTTGGCATTCATCGGCCCATCGCTCAGCTGTGGTTTGTTTTTGTTTGCGTCGTCGATATAGTTGGCGACCACACCAATCTTAATCTTTTTCGTAAGATTCTGCTCGATGTTCAGGTTCACTGTTCTTCGGGTAAGCCCGCTGTTTCGCAGGATGGCCTTGTTGTCCATATTTGACATCGAGAGTCTGAATGATCCTTGCTCGCCGCCCTTGGAGACTGAAACCGTATTTGTCCAAGTCGGCGCAGTTCTGTAAAACGTAGCGATGTTATCTTTCACCGCGCTGTAGGGATAATTTTTACCGTCAAATTGAATGGTTGGTGAGCCATCAAGTTTTGCGCCCCAGCTATATGCACCGCTCGCCAATGCGCCCGCCGCAGTGGTTGGTTTTGCGCCATGCTGACCCTGGCCATAATCGTATTGGAAATCAGTGTAGTTGATAGCCTTCTCCATCTGATAAGTTCCATTGTATTCAATGCTGAGATCGCCGCGCTTACCTTTCTTAGTAGTGATGATGATAACGCCGTTTGCTGCGCGTGATCCGTACAACGCAGAAGCAGCGGCACCCTTAAGCACAGTCATGTCAGCTATATCATCAGGATTGATGTTTGAAATTCCATCTCCCTGATCTGCACCGCCCCATTCTCCGGCGGCACCGCGTTGGGTATTATCAATTGGAACCCCGTTGATAACAAAGAGTGGGGTACTGGCACCAAAGCTTGAAAGACCTCTTAACATAATGCGGGCTGAAGAACCAGGACCGCCATTTGTTCCACTTACGCTCAAACCTGCAACACGACCTGCGAGCGACAACGCAACGTTAGTCTCGCGCGCCTTGCTCATCAGATCACCACTAACTTTTGAAACAGAGTAGCCGATCTGTTCATCTTTTTTCTCAATACCGAGCGCCGTTACCACGACTTCGCCCAATTGAGTAGCATCTTCTGCCAGGGTTACATTGATTGTTGTTTGAGTTCCCACCGGTAGCTCTTGAGAGGTGAATCCGATAAAAGAGAAAACCAGGACGGCATCAGAGCCTCCTGCATTAACTGTAAATAAACCATCGCTGTCGGTAGTTGTTCCGGTGCTACTTCCTTTAACAATTACGTTGACACCAGGTAGTGGTGAACCATCAGAAGCAGCTGTGACTTTGCCGCTTACTGTTGCATTTTGCCCGTGCGCCATGCTAAGCATGCAAAGGCACAGAGCCAAGACCATCAATGGTCTTTTCTTCAGTAAAGCTTTCTTCATAGATTATTTGGGTTGATTAATTAATGGACAATGAAGCGGACACAACTGTGCCTGACTTTATTACCATTTTGCTCCAAACGGTTGGAAATCTGGATTCTAACCTGATAATCTAAAATTATTTTGGACTCTTAGTGTTTGATGGAATTTTCCGGCGAGAGCAGGCTAGTCGATATCCCAAAAGATCTTTCCGGTCCGTCGATCCTTACCTTTCACTTTTGTATAGTTCGGATTAAACGTCTTTTCACTGGTTGGATAATCAAGCCTTGACGGAGGTAATTCAAAACCGCTCAACGGTGCCGGCAAAAACTCAATCTCGGGTTGATTCGTTCTGCGCAATTCTGACCATGCATCAATTGACTGAAGGAAACTAAAGTGAGCCCATTTCTGGGTGTAAATGAGGTTTAATCTATCGGATTGGCTACCCCCATAGTGAACACCAGGACGCTGAAGGAACGTAGTAATTGTTTGTTCCGAAGGTGGCGATAACTTTCTGCTTGCAAAAGTGTTTAAATGATTGAGATGGAAGTAGAAGCTTATTGAGTGTCGCAGACCTTGCTCGTAAGCTAACGCGGCATCGCCACCACCCCATCTTTCAAATACTTCAGCTTTTAGAAAATCAACTTCAGCAACCGTCATCACTACGCCAGGAAGTTGGCTGTTAAGAAGAAATGTAACGGAATCAAGTATTGCATAATTACCCAGATTACTTTGTTGCTGAATTCTGTCAGCGTTCCAAGGCATGGCGCGATAGTCATCATTGGCAATGAAAGTGGTTCCTGCAGATAATCCATACTTGTCGAACATAACAGGAATGCGCGGATCGTCGACGGGTTTCATCACCTTTTCCAGCAAATAATAAGGTGCCGGATAGTTTGTCCAGTCCGTGAAGGCGGCATGGAGATCGTCGGTGTATGTCGTCAATGGACTTAGCAACACATCATTAACTCCCGGTTCGTATTGGTCACCCGTTGACAGTGGATATTTCTTTGGATCGGACAACATGTCGAGCACCTGAACTCTCGCGGTTGCTTCATCAACATTCGACGTGCGCATCAGCAGACGCAATCGCAGCGCGTTGCCATACCGTTGCCACATCTGAGTATTTCCATGCAGAAGGATATCCTGCTGGGCGAAAAGGCTCTTTACTGCATCAGTCATTGAGTGAGTCGCCAGAAATTCTGTTGCCACTGCCAGATCAGTAATAATCTGAGCATACACTTTAGAGTCCTCATCAAAGTCAGGATATACAACTGCCCCCGTTTCGTTCAGTAATCCAGCCTGTGAAAAGGGGATGTCACCCCAGAGATCAACCATATCTGCTGCATGATCCGACAATATAATTTTTCCAGCTTCCATAAAAATTCTCCACTGGTCTTTGTCTGTTTCAGAAAGTGTGTTGAATATCTTTTCCATTTCACGATAGTGTGCTACAACGCCAGCGCCATTCGAACTTGGACGATAAAAGTCATTCCATCGTTCCTGGACATATTGATCATTCTGCTGATAAACAAATTCGTTGTTAAGGTATCCGACAGTTTGAGAATAAATGCCGATATGCCAGTTTACAATAGTGCTCACTTCCCAGTAAGAAGGTCGTACGCGGTTGTCATCCAGCATCCGTGTGAATAATTTGTCAATCGTAGGAGACTCGTTTTTATCTGGACTTAGATAACGATCCTCAAGCTGATTTTGACATGAGATCATTGTCAGGAGCAGGAAAAGCCATTTGATGGTCTTCGCATTCATATTAGAAACCCATTCGTATTGAGAATCCATAACTCCGTGTTGCTGCTTCAGAGCCTTCATCTATTCCCTGATTCAACCAGCTCGAACCGATGGTTGTTTCAGGATCGAGGTTTTCCAGTGTGCGATAGACATAGAAAACGTTTCGCGCGATCAATGATAGTTGGATCTGGTTCATGTGAAGCCTTGATACTACAGTCTGAGGAATGGAATAGATGAGCGCAATTTCCCGAACTTTGAGATAAGTGTTATTATAGATCATGCCGTTGTCGTTCCATGCATTGTTCCCCCAATCAAATGTATTGAGATAGTACGATGCAGCGTCGATGATCGTGGAGTTGGGTCTGCCTTCTCCATTTACACCTGGGAGTATCAGACCATCATGATAGATTGTTTTTCCAGCAGGGACCTGACCATTGACAAGAGTGTTCTCGCCTGCATCGTTAACATAATATGCTAAACCTCCATGTGCCTCGTCACGATATTGAAGTGTGTTTTTATAGAGTCCGGAACCTTTGCCATATTTCAAAGAAGGAGAAACAATTTGCCCGCCAATACTGTAATCCATTTGTAGGTGGAATGATAAATTCTTGTAGGAAAGTGAGTTGCCTAGCCCGCCAGTTGCCCGGGGAAGGATGTTGCCAGTTCTCACGTACTTGCTCTTGTCAATGACATACATGCCATCGTCCTGAATGACCGGATTATTTTGCGAGTCGGTCAGCCGCGGATGAGAGTAAATATTCCCAATCCGTTGACCCGGTTCGGCGACGATCTGCACCGAGCCACCTTCGAGGTCACGAAAGACCAGTTGATCGATACCTTTGACGAGGTGATTCAACGTCGTGCTGTTGACGGCTGCGTTAAACGTTGTTGTCCATGAGAAGCGTCCCGTCACAGGAACTCCTTTTAGTGCAAGTTCCCAACCACGACTTCTTAGTACGCCTACATTTGTCAGTATTCTCGAAGCACCAACACTTGCCGGGAGATCAAGTTTAAGGATTTGATCCTTCGTCCTGCTTTGATAATATGTGAGGTCGATGCCAATTCTATTGTTGATCATCCATATCTCCGTTCCAATTTCGAGTTCATGTCGTAGTTCGGGTTTGATTCTGTTGTTGCCATAAAGATTGCCATTTGTGCCAGCTGATGTAACAGGACCTTTAACTGTTTGCAAGGTTGTCAACTCATACAATACGTTGGCCTCGTATGGTGGCGGAGCATTACCGACTACGCCATATGATGTTCTTAGCTTTCCGTAGTTAATGAACGATGGCAGCTTGAAGGCTTCTGAAAAAATAAAACCTGAATTTACAGAAGGGTAGAAGTAGCTGTTGTTTCCTGGTGGAAGCGTTGAGGAAGATTCCTGGCGCCCCGTAGCTTGCAGATAAAAAATATCTTTATAACTAAAGTCTGCTATTCCGAGGAATGCGTATTTCAGAATACTTGAAGTCGTTTGCCTGACGGTGAGTGAAGGAAAAAACGAGTTTTTGAAGTCGAACCAATTTTCAAGAACAAGTCCCCCGTTTGTGGAAGTTGAAACGTCTTTATATTGTTCATTTCGGATTTGGAATCCGCCATTTGCTGTAAAATTGAAATTTCTCGAGATCTTTTTGGAATAGGTAGCCAACGCTTCTGCAAACATGAATGAATAGTTGCCGTGGGCTTGACCATATGATCCTGTACTGGTAGTGCCGTTGAAAGCAGTAGGGTATTCGTTGTGCTGTTTGGTCTCCATGGATTGCCGCGTCAAATCGGTGCCGAAGCGACCGCGTAAAGAAAGGTCTTTGTGAAGTTTATAATTTAATGTGACACTTGAAATCAGGCGGTTTGACTTTTCATTTTCGCTATTCTTCAGTTGCTGCCAGAGCAAATCCATGACGTCATATCCTTTTGGCGTTGTATACTTCAATGCTTCTTCGGGATTGCGTTGGGACTGGTCATAGGGTACCCATTTGTAACCTTCGCTAGTTTGATATTTGTCGAAGAAGTTAGTCATGTTTTCTGCGCGACTGTAAAACCCTGACCAGCTTGACGCCAGTCGATAAAGCTTCATCGGGCGATTGTGGACAAAGCTATTGGAAAAGTATGTCACAACATCCGCGCTAAGGCGATCACTGAACTTATATGACATGTTCAGATTAAAAGTATTTCTGTTAAGTTTTCCGCCGACCTGAATTCCTTCGTAAGTATTGTTAGTGTAGGATAGACGATATGATAGCTTGTCTGCTTTGTCCGACAATGCAATATTAAAGATTGAGTTGTAGCCATCGCGGTGTAAGTTTTTGTAGTTGTTGGGCTGAGCTTCGTATGACTTTGTAGTGCCATCCCACCATTGTACCTGTTGTCCCTGTAGGGCGGGGCCAAATTGCGCGTTGCTTTCGAAAAGCGGTCTTCTCGAATCGTGGACCCCATCATTGTTGTTGTCAACCTGTACCCAGCCATCGGCATCTGCACCCATGGCGATATTTCTGGCGCGACTGAAGCCCGGCCCATAGGAATTTTGGAATTTGGGCGTGAAAGCTGCCTTCTCACGTGTAGCTGTATAGTTAATCGTAACACCGACGCCTTTCTTTTTAACTCCCTTCTTCGTATTGATCAGGACCACACCACCCCCTGCATCTGACCCGTATAATGCAGTAGCACTCGCACCTTTGAGGACAGTCATTGTTTCGATGTCTTCGGGACTGATATCAAGAATTCCGTTTCCGCGGATACGCGTATCAGTGTAATAGTCGTCGTTGTTAAGACCTGCCTGTCCTTTTTCATTCGCATCACGCATCGGGATACCGTCGATTACGAACAAAGGCTGCGAATTGTAGTTAAGCGAATTGAAACCTCTTATCTGCACCGATACTGCGCTGGTTGCACCACCAGGTGCAGTCCGGATTCTCATACCTGGCACTTTGCCATACATCGTTGATACAATGTTTGTGTTTCCAACACCATTCAAATCCGCGGCATGTAGGGTGGCAGTTGAATATCCAACACTTCTTTGTTTTCGGTCGATACCAAGGGCAGTAACAATTATTTCGGTAAGTGGCTGAAGGTTTTCGCGGAGCATCACGTTAACAGGTTGATTGGTCAGTACAGGCGCTTCGAGCCTACTCAGTCCGACGTAGGAGAATACAAGTGTATCGTTTGTATTGAATTCACCATACAATGCGTAGTCACCTTTGACGTTTGTAGTGCCGCCGATGTTTCTGCCTTTAACAACAATGTTAACACCTTGCAAAGGTGATCCTGTAACGTTTCTCACCCTTCCGTTGAGCGAAGAAAAGGTTGCAAGGTTATTACTGTCAGCATTTCCTCCTGAATCGGAAATAGGAAAAATCACAAAGATGTTTTCCTGGATGTTTTTCACTTTTCGAATACCAAGGCCAGCCCCACTGAGAATGTCGCGGACATAATCTTCCAAACTGTCAGTGAGCAGGGGCGATGGATCGATGTATTTGCCTGATAGATTTTGCTTTTGATAGGCAAAGCTGACGTTGTTATTTTCTTCCAGCTTTTCGAGCCAATCAATGATCGATACCTGTCCTGCCTTTGGACCAGGTCGATCTATTTTTTTAACACGTCCTTTGAATGCGAGACTTTGACCAAAAGATGAAGGACAAAAAGTAATGATGCCACCAAATGTCAGCATTGCTACAATCAATCCAACGAGAGAAACGCGCATGTTTCGGTCCAGATATGGTGAAACGGATCAATGTATCTCCGCCTTTCGAATATAGAGACGGTTTTCCTTTTCTTCAATCTTTATCTCAAGAGCCTGACTGAGCACCTCAACCAGCACTTTTAAATCGTTGGCGGGAACTCTGGCGGTGACTCTTTTTTTCAGAAGAGATGTATCGGTTGAGATAACCACCTTACCAAACGTCTCTTTAATGTTGTCAGCGACTACAGAAAGTGGCACGTCATTCATCACATACTGATTTTTCAACCATGCAAGATTATCTTCGGCTTTCGTGTCTGCAAGTTTTCGCACGGCTATCGTATTTGCACCATTAACAATGCTCGCTTCGTCTCCAGGACTTAAAGTCTCTTCAGCATTTCCTTTTGTCAGTTTTATTTTTCCTGACTGAAGATAAATCTTTACTGCGTTGTTGCGACAGTTAACATTGAAAGAGGTTCCGTGGACATGAATCTCTATACCATTATTGGTATGGACAATGAACGGGGAATTATTAGCGGTATGGACAACTTCAAAGAAAGCGTCACCATCGACAGTTACATTCCGAGCATCTGAGTTGAAATGGGCGGACTCAACTTGCAATATTGAACCTGCATTGAGCGTAATGGATGTTCCATCCTCAAGCGTAATCTTCTTCGTTTCGCCGTATCCTGTTGTATATAATATAGTGTCATTGGTCTTCGACTGAAACCTGTAGGTTGCAAATGCAATTATCATCAATCCAGCAACAGCAGCGGCTACTTTGTAAATCATTGCTCTCCTTGAGTTGATGTGTGAGTAATTTTGGTGGATTTGCTGCCACGTTTCAAGGAATGCAACATTGGCGGTCTCGTCAGTGGACAATCCCGTAAGGCGCACCAATTCCACAGCCTGATGTAGTGTTTCTTTTTTGTGGGGGTATTGTTCGAGAAATTCCGCCCAATCACGGTTAGAACGAATGTTTGGAGCTAAAGCCCACTCCTGAAAATACTTATCGAGCGCAAATTGCTCTGGCGAGTAAAGCCTATAATGGTTCATGGTCCGGGTAAACAATCCTGTTAAAATAATCAACCAAAATGAAATAGCCTACACGAAACAAAGTCTCCACGTGGGGATTCTGGTGTTTACCAGGAAGGCATTCTAGGGTAAGACGGGCAAAAAGTGAATTTCTCCTCCCTCGTGGCTGAATTTAATTTCGCAGACCCCAAATAATCTGGCAAAGTCACGAAAAAATGGTCATACGGCCCTGTTCTGCAAGAGTACTACTTCAATGCGATAACTTTATTGAAAACAAGGAAATACGAACGCCGTATGAGGATCTCGAATTCGGTGAACTTTCACTCAAGAATACCGAATCGTCTGAAGTAAAGAAATTTGCACAGACGATGATTAACGACCATACCAAAGCCGGCAATGAGTCAAAGGCTTTGGCACAAAGAGGAACATTTCTGTTCCTACCAACCTGAGCGCTGATCATCAAAAAAAGTATGATGAGTTCGCTTCGAAAAAGGTGGCGACTTTGAAAAAGAGTATACGGCACTCATGGTGAATGATCATGAGGAAGTTGCAGATGCCTTGAAAAAGAAATCGACAAAGGCGGCGACATGGAAATAAAACCTTGGGCCACGAAAACTTTACCAACAATTGAACATCACCTAATGATGGCTCAACAAATGGATAGGTCGGTCAGTTGCAAGTGAAACTTTATATAACGTACGATCATTTTCAAGTATTGACCCGCAATAAAAAACTGCCCAGCCTTGAATGGACAGTTTTTTTAAGCACTCTTGTGATGGTAGTCATGTTGCTTGGGGTTATGCCCTGGGGTAAAAGTCTACAATGAGTTGTTATACGTGATGTTGAACCAGCGTCAATAAACGTTTTCGGAGCCATTTTAAAATCGTCATTCGATTTGCTGCAGGAAGTCAGACTTTAATGCGCGAGAAATGATATTAACACTTTTAAGTTGCCTGCTTGGTCAGATGGCCGGTGTTTCAGTGATGGGCTATGACTACTTGCATCCAGACGAAAAATTGCTTTCATCCTGGTCAATGAAATTCTGGACAGGATACGTCATATCTTTAAGTTTTACGGGAATCATGTATCTGTATGCAACTGCGGATGGTCTGGGTTAAATGGTGCCAGTCCTGTTGGCGAAGTCCGCTAATTCATAATTAATTCGCGTTTTCATTTCTTCTTCTCCGAAGGCAATGGAACGCACAGCGTAACATCTGGCGGAAGACGTTTACCAGCTACTTTAATGCGTTTACTATCTTTGGTAGCGATAGCTGGATTGTGATCAAAGAAGCCGAATGGCGCCAACGTAAAGCCTAGTGTATGTGTATTCATGATAGGCCACTCCTCGGGCCTGACGATGTGAGTAATTCCCAGGTTATACCAGACGACGAGATCCTTCCCCACTACATCTTCATTGTCTGACGTCCAACGTGTAATACCATCTTTTATTCCTCTCGTATTCGGATACTCGCCGGCAGGATGCATCTCGTCTTGTTTGAAAGTTGTGACCCACACCTGATTTTCAAGGAAGTCGGCCATTTTTCTTGGACCAGATGGCGTGGCGGCGTAAGGCATTGCATTTGAACCCGGCATGATCACATAACTCTTCATCTGGCCCAATGCGTTTGTTTCTTTTGAATCGCCGATCATCCAATGTCTGTTGCTGGAAGGATTGAGGCTTCGTTGCCCATCGGCTTCTTTTTTAATCAATGATGTTATCCGGGCAAAAGCGTTGCTGTGGGGATTCTTGATTGATGTTGGAAGTGTTACTGTGTTCATCTCTTCAACCATGTTTTCAGATCCATCGACATCGAAGTCAAGTCGGAATGAAAAGAAATGTTGGTGATTTACTGCTTCGACATGGGGAGCGACCAGAGTTCCAAAATAATTTCCATTGAAAGTCTCATCTGCGCCACCGGGCAGATCGTTGATACGATTCACACCTTTAATACCGACGATACCAGTCAGTTCAGCGCGAAGATCGATTGTGCCGTCTTCGTGAAATATCCACTTCAAACCATAATCATAATTCCAGACTCGCGTGAAATATTTGACTACAAGGTTTCTGGCTTCTTGAGAAAACTTTCCGTGTCTCGTCAGCGGACCGCCATATTCTTCATACACTGCAATGACACTGTCGAGTTTGACTGGATCACCCGCTTCTGTATGAAATATTGATGAAATAAATTTTGAATTCATTGGAACATCTGCACCTGCTTTCAATCCGTTCATACCTCCGGGTTCTGATTGCCCCAGTCTATATGCGCCAACGTCGTAGTAATTCCAAGCTGCGTGTGTCAGGTCCGTTGAGCCATAGGGAACATACATTTCAGCAACTGATGCGCGGTATAGTATTCTGCGCATTTGTCCTTCATCGTTAAAGCGAACGTCGCGAATAACAAGACCTTCGCGGTTGTCCATGGCAACGCGAAACGTCCAGTATTTGCTTTTTATTTCATAGCCTTCGATGGTAAAGTCGGTACCCTCCGGCTGTGTAATATTCAACGGCTTGTTGTTTGCCAGGGCTTTGTTTACAGTGGGATCGAAATAGCCGATGTCTTCGGGTTTATAATAACCTTTTCCACCATCATCCATCACCTTTAGCACTTCACGAGATGTCAGGTCGACGTAAGCAACAAGTCCGTCGATAAGCAGTTCATGATATTTTTTATTGATGTATTGAGGCGTACAAATCATTTCGCGGTGGTCTGCAGGCGCCATGCCCATTTCACCGGCAAAAACATACGAAGTATGTACTGAGTCAGGGTGAATGTTCCGGCGCTTTAATCCTTCTAACCAGCGCGCATCCTTTTTCAAAATCAAATCTGTGAGTGTGTCACCTTCAAGACCGCCTGCCGTAACTCCGGGGATATTGTTAAACGATTTTACACTTTTTGAATTGAGATCGATGACTGCTTCATACGTTTTGTTGTTGTTCCAATCATAAAGTACGGCAAAGGCTTCTCTTGTGAAGGTATCACCTGTTTTGTAATTCAGAATTTCATTTTTCGCAGGCTCTTTAAGATTAATGACAAAAAACCGATGGCTGGAATCGATTTTCTTTTCACTCAGAAGGAGTCTTTTTACACTGTTGATTTCATCGGATGAAAGAGGATCGAGTGGGTGCAGCGCAGAAGTGAACGCTTTTTCAGCTTTTAGAGGCGATGCAGTTTTCCTTTGTGAGCAATTCATCAACATCAACGCAATGCAGGGGACAAAGAGGAATGAAGCGCGCATTTGATTCTTCATAAGGTATTTCGGGATTGCCAGGACTAACGTGTTGTAATAATAACATTTATTTTTATTTGTGCGTAATACTTACGCAAAGAGTTGATACTTTAGTGCGTAATATCTACGCTAAGACAGTCTGAGGCCCATATGAAACAATATTCGCGAAGTCGATTTGGCGATTCCCTGAACGAAGTATCGGTAGACTGCGTCATGTTTGGGTTTCATGCGGATGAATTGAAAGTGCTTTTAGTTAAGGCTAAAGACTCTGATATATGGAGTCTGCCACGAGGCGGAATATTCATGAGAGAACCGGTAGAAGAGGCAGCTGTCAGGGTCTTGCAAGAAACAACGGGCATCGAAGATGTGTTTCTCCAGCAGTTTTACACATTTGGAGCGGGACAGCGAGATAAGTACATCATGCCTTCTAAAGGATCACGCCGACGGGGCTCTAAAGCAAAACGAGACGAGGAAAGTGTGATATCGATTGGGTACTATGCGCTGGTGGATTTTGAGAAGGTTGTTCCGAGTCTCACGGACATGTTTTTATGGTGTGAGATATCTGCTTTACCCGATCTGCAATTTGATCACAATGTTATGATTGAGTTGGCACTTGTGGCATTGAAGAAAGATCTTCGGTACCTGCCAATTGCCAAGCTGCTTCCCAGAAAATTCACTTTGAGGGAAATGCAGAAATTGTACGAAACGATACTCAACAGAAGTTTTGATCGACGCAATTTTCACAAACTCCTGATGGGTTATGATTTTCTGATCAAGTTATCCGAAAAAAAAACAGGAACGGCGAATAAGTCTCCGCACCTCTACAAGATCAATTTTGAAAGATATGAAACAGCACTCCAGGATGGTATCTCATATTAAAGGACTTTTATCTCATCATTCCTACACGAAATTTGTTTTGATGTGTATCCCGATGTTGCTGTTATTCGGCGATGTGAATGCTCAGCATGCGACAACTCGGGGCAAAATAAAAGTGTTTGTCATTGCTGCCAAAGATCAATCTCATAGCGCTATGGTCGATCAGGCATCGGTAATGTTCAAAAAAATAGGCGATGATAACAGTTATCAAATTGATTTTAGTAAAGATACTGCACTACTTACTGCCGCCAATCTCGCCAAGTATGACGTAATAATCCAGCTTCACGTTTCACCGTTGAGCCTTGCACGAAAGCATCAATTTGCTATCCAGCAATTTATCTCAAAAGGTAAAGGGTGGATTGGAATCCACGCTGCAGGTGTCCGGGCAGAACAAGCCGACTTGGAAGCACAGGATCACTGGAAGTGGTATTCGCAATTATTAGGTGGAGCACGTTACACTCCGTTGCCTCCGGTTCGTGAGGGTCTTGTCACGATAGAAGCGAGTACCCATCCAGTTACAAAAAATCTTTCCACCAGTTTTGCTCTTACGGATGAGTGGTATTCATTCGACAAACAACTGGCATCAGACGCGATTATACTGGCGACTGCAGACGTGGACAAAAAAGGGAAGCAGCCTGTGATATGGATCAATCCACATTTTGACAGAGCGCTGTATATCGCCCTGGGGCACGATGCAAGTTCTTGCACGAATGCGAGCTATCATACTTTACTAAAGGATGCGATCTCCTGGGCAGCAATTCATGAAGGTGTCGAAGTACACAAGATGGAAGAGTTCACGAAAAGTTCAGGATCAATACTTGTCAATCAGGTGGGATATAATGCCAACTTGCCGAAGGCAGCAGTTTTTAAAACGAAAGCAAAACTCAATGGTGATATAACTTTCAGTATTGTCGACGCGCTGTCCTTCGAACCAGTCTACTCTGGAAAAATCAAAACATCCGAGCAAGTTCTAGATTGGAATGATGCATGGTATAGTCAGATCGACTTTAGTGAATTTAAAAAACCGGGGTTTTATAAGATCAAGGCTGAGATTGATCATCAGACGTATGAATCATTCAATTTTGAGATTGGAGATCATTTGTTAGCAAAGACATTGATTCCTGCTATCGCAAATTTCTTTGTCGGCCAAAAAGCAAATTCGAAAGAGGAGTTATCGGGCGACGAACATGTTAGGCTATTCGGGAGTGATAAAACGGTAGACCTGCGCGGCGGATGGGCTGATGCATCAGGTGATGTGAGCAAGTACTTCTCTCATCTTGCTTATACCAATTTTATGAGTCCACAGCAAATACCGCTTGCAGACTGGTCGATGATTCAGTCTGTGGAATCGATTCCCTCTGTATTAAGGGGATCAGTCGTAGAGGACTCGTTAAGGCTTGAAGCATTCTATGGTGCTGATTACATTATGAAATCTCTTTCGACTGAAGGCTATTTTTATATGACGCTGTTTTCATATTTCAAGAAAGACCCCAGTGAACGCCGTGTCGTTGGACTTTTGGCCGACAGCAAAACAACGTCAGAATACCAAGCGGGGTATCGTGAGGGTGGTGGCATGGGTGTCGCGTGTCTTGCACGTATTTCGACATGGAAGCAAAAAAGTACGTACTCGCAAGCTCAATATTTGAAGGCCGCTGAAAGAGCGTTTGAACATTTGCAAAAAAATAGCATTAAGTATATTGATGATCATAAGGAGAATATTATTGATGATTATACTGCGTTGATGGGTAGCACTGAACTGTGGATTGCCACCAAAAACTTTTCATATCGAAGGGAAGCAAGATTGCGCGCAAAGAAATTAGCGGACAGGATATCAACCGAAGGATTCTTCTGGAGCAACGATGAAAAGACACGCCCGTTCTGGCATGCATCGGATGCGGGATTGCCAGTCATCTCATTGATCAGATACCTCCAAGTCGAAACTGATGCGCCAATGCGAGAAAAAGCGTTGGAGACGATCAAGAAGTTTATTGATTATCAGTTGCGGGTTTCTAAAGAGACCGTTAATCCATTCCGATATCCAAGACAGACATTTAAGGTGAACGGTGAGATCAAGAATGGATTTTTTATTCCACATGAGAATGAGAGCGGATGGTGGTGGCAAGGTGAAGACGCACGTATCGGATCCCTGGCAAGTGTGTTACTGAGGGGCGGCCGCCTCGTGTACCCTGAAAATAACGCACTGGGCGTCAGATCAGATATCGGAGAAGTGGCGAGCAGCCTTGTGGGTTGGGTGCTGGGTTGTAATCCTTATGAAGTGTGTATGATGTATGGATATGGTCAAATCAACGTTCCTTACATGGCAGCAATGTATGGCCATGGTTCCGGAATAGGCGGAATATCAAACGGCGTAACCGGCGCCAACGGTAAGCCTGATGGTTCTGGGATTGATTTCAAATACGAAGACAACGGCAACGAATGGCGCTGGAGTGAGCAATGGATTCCGCATTCTGCGTGGTTTCTTCAGGCGATTACGGCCATTGAATCCAAATGAAACAGTTTGAATTGACGCAGTGAACAAATGAGAATTATTTAGATGAGAAAATTTCTTATAGCAGCGCACGGTAGTTTTTCATCCGGTATAAAATCGTCATTAGACTTTATTATCGGTGAAACTAAAAATCTATACATCATCGACGCGTACATCGATAACAATAAATCAATCGAAGATGAACTTCAGTTGATACTGATTGATCTTAAGCCGGACGACGAACTTATTGTGATGTCGGATCTTATGGGTGGAAGTATTACAAACCAGATTCTCAGATTCGCGTTGCAACGAAATGTTCACATAGTTTCAGGAATCAGCCTGGGGTTGGTAATTGAAATTGTTATGGGCGATGAGTTAGTTTCGGCCGGAGAAATTATTGAAAACGCAATCATAAATGCACGAGAGCAAATGGTTTATGTGAATAAATTGATTAATAAAGAAAACGACAATGCTTAAACTATTAAGGATCGACGACAGGCTGGTTCACGGGCAGGTGGCTTTTACGTGGGTGCCATCTTTGGGGATTGATTGTTTGTTAGTCGCCAATGATAAAGTGGCGCGCGATGACTTTCAGAAAATGACACTAGGTTTGGCTAAACCGGCGAGCACAAAGCTCATTATTAAATCTGTAGGTGATGCCGTTCTTTTTCTGAATGATGAAAAGAACAAAGGTCTGAAGATACTCACGCTTGTCAACTCAGTAGTTGACGCCTTTGCACTCGCGAGCGGAGTTTCCCAAGTTCAATCGATCAACTTCGGAGGAATTCGGGCAAGAGAAGGTGCAAAGCTAATCTCGAAGGCTATCGCAGTGACAGAGCAAGATGTGACGTTGATCAGGGAATTGGTTCGACGAGGCATTGAATTGGAGATACGCCAGGTTCCATCGGATCAAAAACAGAAAGTTGAATCTTTTATTCAAAATTAGACTAGCCTTAACGCCATGAACACGCTATGATAATGAGCTATTTTATGATCACGCTCGTAGCCATGTTCGGGCACCTGGAAGATTTTCTAGGAACTACGTTGCTGAGCCGCCCATTGGTTCTCGGTCCCCTGGTTGGACTTGTACTTGGTGACTTTCAGCAAGGAATTATTATCGGCGCAACGCTAGAGCTGATCTTTATGGGCAACATCAAGGTAGGGGCGGCAATTCCACCGGACGTTATCACGGGTGGGGTACTGGGTACAGCATTCGCAATCATTTCAGGCAAGGGCGCTGCCGTTGCTCTTGGACTCGCAGTGCCAATTTCAATTTTGGCGGAAATGTTGCTGAGCAGCTTGTTTATTTTTCGCGCGACCTTTAACAAAAAATTTAATCAATATGCTGAAGAGGGTGATCTTCGTAAGCTCGAGTGGCTTCACATATTCTCTGGACTACTGAAGCCATTGCTTATGGGGCTTATCGTTTTTCTTGCCTTACAACTCGGCGCTGAAACAATGAAGACCGTACTTGACAGCATTCCGGAATGGGTCACAAGGGGTCTGCAGGTTGCGGGCGCAATGTTGCCTGCACTTGGATTCGCGCTCTTGATGAGCGTAATGTTTAACAACCGCGTTGCTCCATATTTTTTTCTAGGATTTATTCTCAGTGGATATCTCAAACTGCCGATGATTGCAATAGGTGGGTTGGGACTTATTCTCGCATTGTTGATAGTACGTTTGAAGACCGAAAACTCCGAGGAGGAGGGAGACGGACAAACAGATTCGCCGACACCCGATAACTCAGTGCTTTCGAGGCAAGACATCAGAAAGATATTCTTCAGATCACTTGCCCTCGAGGCAAATTTCAATTTTGAAACCTGTCAGAATACCGGTTTTGCATTTTCAATAGCCCCCGCGTTGAAGAAAATATATCGAACAAAAGAAGCGATCTCGATAGCGATGAAAAGGCATTTGCAATTCTTTAATACGAGTCCTTACGGATCAACGTTCATTTTAGGTATGTCTGCGGCGATGGAAGAACAGAACGGAAAGTCTGATGATTTTGATCCTGAATCCATCAATTCCGTCAAGCTTGGCTTGATGGGTCCGTTAGCAGGTGTGTTTGATTCTTTGTTTTGGGGAACGTTAAAAGTGATTGCTGCAGGTGTAGGCACATCGTTGGCACTAAAAGGAAGCTTCGTTGGGCCTTTGCTATTTATCATGATTTATAATATCCCGCATATTTTAATTCGATACAACCTTACATTTCTTGGCTATCGTCAGGGGAATAAATTTCTCCAGAAAATGGCGTCGGGGCATATGATGGATAAACTTACTTCTGGTGCGGCGATAGTAGGTCTCATGGTAGTGGGTGCAATGCCTTCATTATTAATGTCGGTCAAAACACCGTTGTCGTATGGTGCAGACTCGAACATTCAGTTACAGCAAATACTGGATCAAATCGTGCCAGGAATAATACCTCTTGCGTTGACATTCCTGTCTTACTTTCTTTTGAAACGAAACATTAAACCTACTTACATTTTGCTGAGTCTGCTGATCCTTGGATTCATCGGAAGCGCTTTGCATGTGTTGTCTTGAAATAAAAGTGATGGATAATTTGAATTATAAATCGGGAGTGGCAGAAATAAAAGGAGTTGGAGCATCACCGGGTATTGCCATTGGAAATGCTTTTCGTTTCCGAAAAGAAGTGGTCCGTGCTACTGAATTGAAATTATCGGATGACTCAGAAGTCAAACGTGAAATTGAAAAGTTCGATGCGGCAGTTAATATATCTGTGCGAGATGTTAAGCAAGTCATTGAGCGCGATTCATCCCTAAACCGCGAAGTAGTAGATGTGCTTGAAAGTCATCTTGAATTTATAACCGATCCGCAGCTGAGGTCGGACGTTGTTTCCCGGATTACGGATCATAAAATGTTCGCTATCGACTCCGTTGTAAAAGTTATTGAACTGACAACTGTTGCCTTCAATGATCTGGATAGTGACTACATGCGCGCAAGAGCTGCCGACGTTCAGGATATCGGTGAACGCATACTGAGAAACCTCAGTTATTCGTATTCCGGTAAGCTCGAAATAAATGAGAATTCTATATTGATTGCCGAAGACATTTCGCCATCCGATACGATAGCGCTGGATCTTAGTAAAGTTATGGGATTTGCAACCCAACTTGGAAGCCGAACGTCGCATACCGCCATTCTGGCAAGATCTAAGAATATTCCTGCGGTACTTGGATGTGGCGAAATTCTTGCGTCGGTCAACGATGGCGATCTCCTGATTGTTGATGGACTAAATGGAATCGTCCACGTTAATCCACCAGCGCATTTGTTGAGATACTATCGCGAACGGAAAGAAGCGCATGAACGGCAAGCAGACGCGTTAAAATCTTTGAGACACCACCTTGCAGTAACTGCTGATGGACGTCAAATTAAATTGCTGGCGAACATATCGTCAGCAGACGATCTTGAGGATTCTTTTGAATATGGTGCGATGGGTGCCGGGCTATTCAGAACTGAAATGCTATTCATGAATAGAACTTCATTTCCTTCCGAGCAGAGGCAATTTGAATGCTATAAACAGGTTGGGGTAAAGTCGAGGGGAAAGGAAGTCACCATACGAACGATGGATATCGGTGGCGATAAACCACTTGATTATTTTGAGATTCCAAGGGAAGACAATCCATTTTTAGGCTATCGCGGCGTACGAATTTCGCTTGATAGAAGAGATGTTTTTATTACTCAACTCCGCGCAATTCTGCGCGCATCCATATTTGGCAACTTCAGGATTATGTTTCCGATGATATCGGGTCTTGAAGAGTTGCTCGCAGCGAAGTCGATGGTGGAGGAGGCCAAATCGCAGTTGAAAACTGAGCAGTTGGAGTTTGACAGGCAGATTCCCCTTGGTATTATGATTGAAGTGCCATCCGCGGCAATAGTGGCAGATATCCTCGCGCCCGAAGCCGACTTCTTTAGCATTGGCACGAATGACTTGTGTCAGTATACTTTGGCAGTAGATCGCGGTAATGAAAAGATCAAGTCCTTATATGAGCCACTAAATCCTGCTGTGTTGAGATTGATCAGTTTCGTGATCGATGCGGCGCGTCAAAATAATATCGACGTTGGAATGTGTGGTGAATTCGCGGCTGATCCAAAATCGACGTTGTTGTTGATTGGGATGGGGCTGCATGAATTTTCGATGAGTGCGTCGTCTATACCGCGCGTTAAAAATGTAATACTCAACCATACTGAGGCGAAGGCGCGGGAAATATGGCGCAACGTGAAGACA
Organism: Chryseolinea sp.; assembly: GCA_039916665.1. Lineage (GTDB taxonomy): Bacteria > Bacteroidota > Bacteroidia > Cytophagales > Cyclobacteriaceae > Chryseolinea. The sequence continues at coordinate 116,583 of JBDSKX010000061.1, forward strand.
ATGCGTCGCACCGACAGTATTATAAAATATTTAGAGGCCTTAATATGATATCAAAAGACTACTTGATTACGGCTGCGGAAGGAATTCACGCCCGTCCAGCGACAACATTGATCAGACTTGTTAAACATTTCAAGTCTGCGGTCATCCTTAGGAAAGGTGATAAGTCGATCCGTTTGAATAGTATTCTTAACATCCTGACTTTCGGTGCGAAAGGTGGCGACACAGTCACGGTAATTGTCGAAGGTGAAGATGAGGTAGCGGCAGCAGCGTCAATCGATAAATTTTTCAAAGAGGAATTAAAGCAACTTTAATTGATTTTACATCCATGAAAATAACAATAGAGAAAAGTGAACGTGAATTTGATATAGCCGCTGCGTGGCGGATCATCGGACAGATGCTTGAAAAGCCCAATGCTGTTATCGGCCTGTCAACGGGACAAACGACGTTGAACATGCATGCCGTAGTTTCTGAGATCTACGCCAAGTATCGATTTGACGTTTCACGTGTGACCTTGTTTAATGTCGATGAGCTAACGAACCTTCCGCGAGAGTATTCCGGCAGTTGTTACACAATGATATTGAATCAGATTGCGGCGCCTTTGGGAATTCCCAATGAAAATTTCATTATGCCTCCAACGCTTTCAAACGATTTTGAGGCAGAATGTTTGCTTTTTGAAAAGAGACTTCAAGAACGTGGTGGTGCGGATCTGCAAATGCTTGGTCTTGGTGCGAATGGACATATTGGAATCAATCAACCAGGAACACCCTTTGAAAGTGAGACATGGGTTTCTCCTATGGATCCCGACTTTGAGGCGCGCGTCAGAAGGGAGACTAACGTGCCTGCAGATCACATTTTGGGCGGGCTTACGAGAGGCATCAAAAATATCATGCATACCAGGAAGCTGATATTGATTGCGAAAGGCAAACATAAAGCGGCAATGGTGAGGCAGGCAGTACTTGGTCCGGTGACTACGGATATTCCCGCTTCGGTTTTGCAGCTGCATCCCAATTGCGAGATACTACTGGACGCTGATGCAGCGTCGGAACTATAGTTGCTTTCTCAGAGCGGAACCTGTCACTACTGCAGCGTAGTGCACTGCAAGTGCATCTCAAATTCAGACTTCAGTACTTTTTTCAGGAACCGTGTACTTACGATTGCAAAAAGTATCGTGTGTGTGAAGGCTAAGTGATTTGGACTAATGTTATAGTAGGACGGCCAAACCTTGAGGCTTCTTGCCATCAGGAGGAAACGTGAGGTATATTGTCATGCTATTTTTGTTAACGCCTATTTCTGCTTTATCGCAGGAGATACAGTTGCCGGGGATTGTACTGGGATCTGATGGCAGCCACTACCGTCAGCCTCTGTTAGAGCGACTCCGAACAAAAGGATTGTTGCTGATCAACAAGGACATTTTACAGTGTCATTCAGAAAGAAATTAACGACAGCTTTAGATCTCCCACCTTTGCTACAAACCGTTAAATTATGTTACAGCAGTTAAGAAGGACCTATTATAAATTTCTGAAGCTTCGTAGCGACAGCGAATTCAATCTTGGAGATTTCATTAGTTGGCCAATAAATTATCCCTCCAATGTTAACGGAGGATATGGCTTTTTCAATCTATACTTGCCTGACGTGAGGATTTTTGTAGTCGAGTGATAGAACATTGTGGCAGTCGATTCAAAGCTGAAGTTGTACAACTGCAAATGAAAAGCTCCGTTGATGTATAACCTGTGTCGAAATCTGCCGGAAGATATAACTTTATCATTAGCGCGCAACAAATATTCAATTGTTGCATAAACATAAAAAAAGCATGAGGAGAATTATGATAATGATGTTCGCTTCGCTGTCGACATTGTGTAATGCGCAACCTGCGACTAAGCACAAATCAACGCCGATAGCTTTTACTGCAGATGAGGATCATCAGAATATGATGGATCAATTAGGCGTTAAGGCGCTTCGACCTGGGCCAAGTGGCAACGAGTCAGCACCAAATCACGCGAATTATGACGAGTCTGTGGCTAACCCATATCCTGATCTACCCGATCCGTTGGTATTGAATAATGGAAAGAAAGTGACAACAGCTGATATGTGGTGGAAGCAACGGCGACCCGAGATCGTCGAAGATTTTGAACGGGAAGTGTATGGTCGACTTCCGAAGAATATTCCGAAGGTTACCTGGAAGGTTGTTCTTTCCGAACGCGAAAATCTTGGCTTTACCCCGGTATTGACACGGAAAGTCATTGGCCATGTTGACAACTCTATGTATGCACAGATTGATGTCAATATTTCGATGATAGTTGTGACACCTGCAAATGCAAAAGGTCCTGTGCCTGTACTGATGATGTTTGGCACGTCGACATTCCCTGCGGCAGTACAACCCAACAAAGATGATTTTGAAAAATTAAATGCTGCCTTTCGGGAATTGATGTCCAAGGATCCAGAGATTAAGGCATTGCTGGATAAATACCCGACGTATAGCCCACTCGTGAGACCTGCTGGCGTGACCGCGTCGGGTTTCCAAATGCCACAGCCGGGTGAGCCGTCGCCAACAAATCAATTGATTGCTGATGGATGGGGATTTGTGTTAATCGAGCCGGGCTCAATTCAGGCAGATAATGGCGAAGGAATAACAAAAGGAATTATAGGATTAGTGAATAAGGGCCAACCGAGAAAGCCTGACGATTGGGGAGCTCTTCGGGCCTGGAGTTGGGGCGCGGCGCGCGCATTGGATTATCTCGAGACGGATGCAACTGTTGATTCAAAACACATTGGAATTGAAGGTGTGTCGAGGTATGGTAAGGCCGCACTGGTCACGCTGGCTTTCGAACCTCGTTTTGCATTCGGATTGATCGGATCGTCAGGCAAAGGTGGATCAACATTGCACCGACGAAATTTCGGTGAGGCTGTTGAAAGCCTGACGGGTGGTGAGTATTATTGGATGGCTGGAAACTATATCAAGTATGGCGCGTCCGAAGGCAAATATGGTAACATGGATGCGGGTAAGCTGCCTGTTGATTCACACGAACTCATTGCACTTTGTGCACCGCGTCCAACATTCATCAGTTATGGCGTACCGGAGCAGGGCGACGCAAAGTGGCTGGATCAACAGGGAAGCTATATGGCGACCGTTGCAGCCGGACCTGTGTATAGATTGCTTGGCGCGAAAGACATTGGTGTTTCAAGTGAATATAAAACAGAAAAGATGCCAGGCATTAATATCAGTTTACTCGATGGCGAGCTCGCGTGGCGACAGCATGATGGAGGTCATACAGATGCACCGAATTTCAAGTACTTTATTCCCTGGGCGGATAAATTTGTAAGAGTACCCTCCAAAACAGAAAACTAATCTGTCAGCTTTCGTTAATCGTACCATATATCTGCGTTGAATCCCATTTTCGAAAACGGGATAAGATAGTTATCGATACAGAAATTATTCCAGATTTCGTGTATCTCAAACCCGACTTCTGGTCGATAAAGGCGGGGAGCGAACGTATTTATTTCGTCGCCTTATGAATGACCATCATTTTAATGATCTCATCCTTGCTCTCGATTTTGGATGCTTCTGGATGGCTCCCGTTAAATGATTCGACAAATTTGTCGTATTCCACATCAGACATTGAAAATGTGTTTTGAAAAAAGTATTTGGTTTCTTCCGAGGTAATGACATCACTGTATACTGCCGTTCGTTGAGCGGTTTCACGCATAGTCTTGACCTTCTTTTTTTCCTTTTCCGATTTCGAGAAGCGCGTGACCAGCCCACTGATTGAAACACCAGGACCAAATGTTTGCACCAGATAATTGGAATTTGGTCCGGCAGGGTTTTTAAATGCGGATGGTTTTGAGAATGCATTTTTCCATTTATCCGCTCCATGTGGATTAAAGCCGCCGTATACAGTTACAGGCTGAAGCGTGAAAGCAAACTCGCGGAGAAAGACGATCATGGCAAGTTCGTTCGCCACAACTGTTCGTGTTCTCTTCGTGTAACCCAATATCGTGAAAAGTATAGTGTCACCTTGTGCACCATAAAGTTTGAATCTCCCGTTGTCGTCGGTGGAAGCGGCCGTATTTTTCGATTGGTTGACCACCGTTACGTAGGGAAGTGGTGATTTATTTAACGAATCGTAAACTACCCCGTGAATTTCAAATCCTCCTTGTTGTGCCGTAGACGTAATGACGCATATCATGATCAATACAAAGGAGAGGTATAGACAACGAATCCATCTGGCCATAATAAGGGTATGATGCGCAACCTGGTGCATAAAGTTTTGGCAAAGTATCATTTATTTACCTCATGCGAGGCGCGATATTTCCTCCAGATTGCTTGCAGTAAGGTAGAAGACTCACGCGTTCGGTTTTGACAATGCCTTTTCTTAACCTAGTTCAAGGGTTTCAATCGCCTGTACCTCCTAAATTTACGTTCATGATAGTAGTTCAAAACAAAGAATCAAACATTATGGAAAGCAAGATTTTAGGGTTGCATCATGTTACAGCAATAGCGGGTAATGCAAAACGCAACTATGATTTTTATACCAAGGTCCTCGGATTAAGATTGGTCAAAAGGACAGTGAACTTCGACGACCCGGGAACCTATCATTTTTATTTTGGCGATGAAGTCGGATCACCTGGATCGATACTTACTTTCTTTCCGTGGGAAGGCATCCAAAAAGGCAGAACTGGCACCGGTATTGCTACCGACATCGGTTATTCGGTTCCGGGAGAAAGTCTTGCATTCTGGAAGGATCGCCTTGAAAAAAACCGCGTCAACCTGACGGATACTGGCAAACGGTTTGGGGAAGATTACATTACTTTCGAAGACCCTGATGGCCTTGTTTTAACATTGATCATTCCGACAAACGCGGATAGCCGCAAAGGTTGGGAAACAGGTGACGTCAATGCAAGCGTCGCTACGAAAGGTTTTCACAGTATCACTTTAACATTGAGAAAAGCGGAGTCGACAGCGAAAATCCTGACTGATATATTTGGATACAAACTGCAGGGCCAGGAGGAAAATCGATATCGCTATATTACAGATGCAGTAGAGAACGCTGCGATAGTCGACATCATTGAAGCGCCTCATCAACGTGCGGCCGTAAATGCTGGTGGCACGATACATCATATTGCATTCAGAGTAAAGGACGAAGAAACACAAATGGCATATCGTGAAAAAATTCTGAAGCTTGGTTTAAACATTACACCCAAGATTGACAGAAATTACTTTTACTCTCTTTACTTCCGAGAACCAGGTGGAGTTTTATTCGAGATCGCTACAGATAATCCCGGATTTGCGATTGACGAACATGTAACCAGACTGGGTAATCACCTAAAATTGCCTGCTCAGTATGAGGGCCAGCGGAAAGAGATTGAGGAAAAACTTCCCGTGTTGAACTAAGTCATCAGCAAGAGTTCGAAAATTATTAGTTTGAAGCTTAAAGATTTGTAAACTCTAGACAGTATGAGGCAATTGGTCACAGGCATTCACCATGTTACTGCGATCGCCTCAAGTCCACAGATGAACATAGATTTTTACACTGGCATTTTTGGAGAGATTTCAAAATGAAGTAGTGGTTTATCTAAAGAATCTGGATGGTCTTGGAATTGAATTGGTGTTCAATGAAGGGGAAATTACTAGCGGTTTCACCTATGCCCACATTCCTCAAGAGCATTCCATCAAAGGATTCTTTAATGTAGAAAGTTGGGAAGAAGGCTTTGAAAGGACTGCTGGACTTTTGACCTAGCGGTTAGACCATACGTTGATCTCAGAAAGCTGAAACCGGTTTAGATTTGCTGCTAATAAATCAGCAGGGAATTATGTTGACATCATATGTTCTCCTGACGGCGTTAAAGGAAGGGGAGGAAGTGGTACGGTTCATCACATTGTTGTCAGCACGACAGATGCCAAGAGTCAAACGAATGTTGAATCCAACGCGGGTGCTGGATCGACAATATTTTCGTTCAATTTATTTTACAGAGCCCGGAGGCGTTTTGTTTGAAGTTGCAACTGCTGATGATTTGTTTACGAAAGATGAAGTTAAAGAGCATCTTGGTGAATTACTGAAGTTGCCGGAATGGTTAGAGAAGAATCGCGAAAAGAACGAGAAGAGTGTGACACCTGTTGTTCTGAAAACTTAAAATGATATGCACAAGAAAAATATTGTAACAGAAGGAAAGAAATTAAAAGAGGCAAAGAATGCGCTGATCATGTTGCATGGCAGAGGTGCATCGGCGGAAGATATACTAGGACTTGCTTCTCATTTAAACACAAGCGAATTTGCATTACTTGCACCACAGGCTACGAACCACACCTGGTATCCTCATTCTTTCTTAGCGCTGCCACAACAGAATGAACCGTGGTTATCATCGGCATTGTCATTGATGGATGATTTGGTTTCTGATATTAACAAAGCAGGTATCACGTCGGATCACATCTACTTCGCAGGATTTTCGCAGGGTGCCTGTTTAACACTTGAATATATCACGCGAAACGCGCAGAAATGGGGCGGAGCTGTGGCTTTTACGGGCGGTTTGATCGGCGACAAGATCTATCCTGGAAATTATAAAGGTGACTTTCAAGGTACGCCTGTGTTGATTGGAACGAGTGATCCCGATCCACATGTTCCAGTCATTCGTGTGTTAGCATCTGCAAATATTCTAAAGTCGATGAATGCAAGTGTTACCGAAAAAGTTTATCCGGGAATGGGACACACGATTAATAGCAATGAGATTGAATTGGCGAACCAATTGATTTTTGTGTAGATATCCGCTCTCCATCATCGTTGAAAATTGGATAACTAGACACTATCGTGACTTTTTTTTGAAGTGAACGCACGGCCTTTACCCAGTTGCCTGTCATCCAGCGCGCAGCTCCCCTCACGCCGTTATCCTGAGCTTTCAGTATCTTCATTGGATTGAAAGTCCTTAGCTGATACGCATAGAAAAAGTGAGTAAGATGAAGGTTATCGCGAAGGAACTGTTGTGGCCGACATATAACTCCCTCGCGCTCCTGCGGACACAATCCTACGCGACATAAAGAAACACATTCTACTTACTGTGAAGCTCGTGAAAATACTCGTTCGTCTTATTTAATAACTGCGCGTTGAGTGTGACTAATAAAAGGGAGAGATCGTGCTATCGTCTCACAACCATGAATTAATGTGACATTATGATGACAGACAAATCAGCTACCCTTCACTTCCCCGCGCTCCTCCTTCTGATTTTACTCAAAAACTCAGGTGTCATTCCAAGATACGAAGCAATATTGTGAAGCGGTGCGCACTCGAGAACAAAGGGATATTTCTTGACAAAATACTCATAACGCTCCTCGGCAGTCAATGTGAGATTATTAATCAACCGTTGCTGATTTGCAACTAGCGAATTCTCAACGAGAACCCTGAAAAATTTTTCAAATTTCGGAACTTTTTCATAGAGGATGTTCTGCTTCTCTTTTGTGAGAACAACGATTTCTGAATCGGCAATTGCTTCGATAGTCAGTACACCAGGGCGCTGAGAAATAAGGCTGTACATGTCAGCAATCCACCAATCTTTCAAAGCGAAATTAATGACGTATTCGTGACCAGCTTTATCAAACGTAAAACCCTTTAGTGCGCCGTCAACGATAAAAGTTGATGCCCTGCAAATCTGGCCTTCCTTCAATAACACTGTTTTCCGTTTTACTTTTTTCAATTCCAGGAAGGAAAGAAACAATTCCGTTTCAGATTTATCCAATGTAATGTGTTTCGAAACATTCTTGAGTATTAGATCTGTATTCACCCCTAAAAGTAGGCAACTTTGAAGTAAAATGAATCTTGATTTGCTGCCCGACCGTCAAATTTCTTAACCTAGTTCAAGAATAGCGTTGGCTTGTTTCACTAGATTTAGATCCAGATCAATCGAGTACATTTCATTATTAAAGTCGACAATATGCACATCATTCATAAAAAGCTTGAGAGAGGAACAAAAGACATCGGCTGGCTGAAAAGCAATTTCACCTTCAGCTTTTCAAGTTTCTATAGCCCGACAAGAAATGGTTTTGGATTACTCCGGACGTTGAACGACGACTATGTTCAACCAAAAAATGGGTTCGGTCTTCATCCCCATATGAACATGGAGATCATATCAATCATGTTGGAGGGCTCGATGAATCATATCGACTCAATGGGCTACAAAGAGGTGGTCACTAAAGACTGGGTGCAGATCATGAGTGCGGGAACGGGCTTGAAGCATGAAGAACATAATGTAGGCACTGATGATGTTAATTTTTTACAAGTATGGATTGAGCCAAAAGTTCAGAATATTCAGCCCAGGTATCAACGCCGTCATTTCCCGGAAGAGAAGAGAATGAATAAGTTGGTTACAGTTGTCAGTAATGAAGAGGGTCAGGCACATTGCTGGATAAATCAAAATGCAAAGTTGTCGCTCGGATATTATGAAGCGGGTAACGCACTGGACTATGCGCTGAATCCCGTGAACAAAGGTGTTTATATTTTTCTTGTCAGCGGTCAAATAGAAGCCAACGGCGTTGCACTCGAGGCGCGGGATGGCGTTGGATTTTGGGATGAGAAAGGCATAAAGATTAGCACTGTTGAGAAAAGCCGATTTGTAATAATTGAAGCACCGATAAATCATTGATTCTTTTTACTACAGGAGCAGAAGCGCGGAGAATCCGACGTTTATAAGTCTATTTCCTGGTATTTCTCCTCGTCTCTGCGCCTCAGCGGTAATTGAATTCCTTATATTTGCCAATGCCCTCGCTTCTCCCGAATTTCGAATACGATGTCTTCATCTCTTATCGCCACAATGACAACCGGAGTGGCTGGGTAACGGAGTTTGTGAAGCATTTGAATGAGGAACTTGCAGCGACGATCAAAGAGCCAGTTTCGGTTTACTTTGACTCAAATCTTTATGACGGATTACTAGAAAATCATAGCGTCGACAAGAGTCTGGAAACAAAACTCAGGTCAGCAATTCTAATTCCGGTATTGTCGCAGATCTACTGTGACACTAAAAGTTTTGCATGGCAACATGAATTCTGTGCATTCAACACCGCCAGTCAGAAGGATCCGGGTGGACGTGATGTTCAGCTGAAAAACGGAAACATAACGAGCCGCATTCTTCCAATCACCATTCATAATATCGATCATGAGGATACTGAATTGATTGAGGCTGAACTTAACGCCAAGCTTCGGTCGATTGATTTTACGTTTCGATCTCCAGGCGTCAATCGTCCACTGAGAATGGATGACAAGCGAAGTGAGAATGTCAACCAACTTTCGTATCATGATCAGTTGAACAAGCTCGCCAATGCGATCAAAGAGATTATCTCAGCGATAAGAAATCCTAAACGCTCGGTTGAAGGCAGTTTGTCCGCAAAGGCGGTCTCCAACGAGCCGCCGCGAGACGAGAAGTCGCTCGCCGTATTACCGTTTGCAAATCTCTCTCAGGACCCGACCCAGGAATATTTCTCAGACGGGATAACCGAGAATATTATCATGCAGCTCGGGATGGTCCCACAGTTTCGCGTAATATCTCGTACGTCTGTCATGCGATACAAAAAGACAACAAAAACGATCGCGGAAATCGCTGAAGAACTTGATGTTAAATTTCTGGTCGAAGGAAGCGCTCAGGCCCATAAAGATAAAGTGCGTATAAGGGTCCAGTTGATCGATGCTTCGTTAGACAAAGCAGTTTGGTCGAAAGTGTTTATGGAGAACATGGATGACATCTTCGAAATTCAAAATACAGTGTCTGAGGTGGTGGCAAAAGAACTCAGCGCTTCATTTAATCCACAGCAAAGTGAAAAGCTAATCGAAGCACCAACTAAAAACCTTGAGGCGTACGACCTTTTTTTAAAGGGACGTCATGCTTTCAATCAATGGGCAGTGGATGGCTATCGCTCAGCGACGGAGTATTTCAAAAAAGCGATAGCATTGGATCCGGAATTCAAGGAAGCATATTCGTATCTTGCAAGTTCCTACTCTGCACGGATGTCGTGGAACGGAGATTTGTCACCTGAAGACGCGCAAAAAAATATCACAATTTATTTGACCCAGGCGTGGCAAAGGGGTCCTTCAGATAATGATTATCTCACAAAATCATTCGTTGAGTTTTTTATCTCGAAGGATTTTGCGGCGGCGGAGCAATCGCTTTTGTCTGCTATTAAGATGAATCCGAACAACGGTGGTGTGTTTTACGGCTATGCGTACTTATTGAATATGACCGGCCGTTTCGACGAAGCAGCTTCCGTCGTTGAGCAGGCCAGAAAAATTGATCCATTGACCGTTGGATATTTTAACCATCATGCTATTGGTCTCTATCTCACGGGTCGTTACGAAACGGCGATCGAGACGATTCGTGAAGCGTTGCAACTATATCCATCAGTAATTAGATTCTACGATTTCCTGGCAAGGATTTATTTGACCATGGAGCGCTATGAAGATGTTGTCAAGTCGATAGAAACAGGGCTTCGTACGACGAGCATTAGACCACCTTCGATGATCGCTTTTCTCGCTGCGGCATACGCTGGATTGAACGACTCTGAAAAATGTCAAGTGTTAGTGGATGAATTGACGCGGCGAAGTAGTGCGGGGGAAAAGGGTGTTAATATTTACCTGGTCCCGGTATTCAATGCGATGCGCAATGTTGTTGAAGCCAATCGATGGCTAGCGAAAGCGCGCGCTACAAATGATGTCGATTTAATATGGCTTGGTGTTGATCCTTTGTTGAAGAATTTGAAACCTACTGAAGTGGACGGCCCTGATTTTATGGGAGCGCGTCAGCACATCGTGAGTTTGCTTGATGCAGAGATGCCAAAATTCCCTTATCACAACATCAATCATATCGAAGATGTTCTCCATGCGGCGGCGATCATTGCCGAAGCAGAGAACATTGCCGAAGGAGATAAAAAACTGATTGAACTGGCAGCACTGCTGCACGACGTTGGATTTATCCGTGGCTCTAAGAATCACGAAGAAAGTGGTGCTACCATGACACGCGAAATTCTGCCAGCGTTTGGATACGATCCGATGCAAATAGACATAATCTGTAGTATGATTATAGCCACTCGATTGCCGCAATCACCAACGTCAATATTGGAGAAAATCCTCTGTGACGCCGACCTTGATTATTTAGGACGCAGCGACTTTTATGAAATAGGCGATAGGTTATTTGAGGAAATGTTTGCCAAGGGAGTTGTCGAGTCTGAACGGGAATGGAATCTCGTTCAGAAAACATTCCTGGAATCCCACCGTTATCATACTGCATTTAGCAAAGCGAAGCGGGAATCCTATAAACAAGAGCGCCTTCAGGAGGTGATCGTGAAGCTTAAAACTAAAAAGCCCGTTTAGCTTAGTACTTCGAAAAGTGTAACCTCAGATGATTTATTTTTCAGATGAGCATTGCCCAGCAGTTTGCAACTGAAAGAACCTTTTACCTTTTGATATGATTCTTCTGTGATCACAATCTGACTTTCCGAGGCTGTCGTTTGTAAACGTTGCGCAGTATTTACGATATCTCCAATCACTGTGTAATCTAATCTCCGCAGAGTAATGGAACCAATATTGCCTGAGATCATTTCACCACTGTTTATACCGATCGAAACTTTTGGAGAGAAACTTAATTGTATCGGAAGAGAATCAATCTTGCTGCGAATACTGAGGCTCGCATCAATAGCCCGATCAAGATGATAGTCGCCTTTGAATACTGCCATAACACAATCACCCATGAATTTGTCGACAATACCGTTCTGAACAATAATCTCCTTCACGATCAGATCGAAATATCCATTGAGCATCTTTACTACAGTATCAGGTGATTCATTTTCGCTAATTGTGGTAAATCCGCAGATGTCGATAAAGGCTACTGTTGCTTCCAGGGTTTCATTGGACATAATTGAACTCTCGTACTCCCGACTCCCCATAAACTTAAGAACGTTTTGGTCGACATACATCTTCAGGATATTGTTTTCTTTGATGGCCTGGAGTGTCTGCTTCATCTGGTCGATGTGTTTGATGGTTTTTTCCATCGTTAATTCCAGATCTTCGAAGTTTACCGGCTTGGTGACAAAATCAAATGCCCCGCGATTCATCGCTGTACGAATATTATCCATATCGCCATAAGCAGAGACGATCACAGTCTTACTCATCGGCGAAACCTCGTTCAACTTTGTCAGCAATGTAAGACCGTCCATCTCCGGCATGTTAATATCACTCAGCACAAGACTTATGTCAGGGTTTTGAGCCATTTTTTCCAGTGCATCATTCCCATTGACAGCGAATATGAACTGATAACGATCTTCCCGAATCTGTCTCCTGAATTTCTGGCGAATGAGTGCTTCCAGATCGGTCTCGTCATCGGCCACCAATATTTTTGTCATCCGTTAGTCAGTTTTAATTTTTCTTTGAGTACTGCAAAGTCGACTGGCTTGGTCAGGAAATCATCGGCGCCAAGATCTTTTGCAATTTTAAAATTCTCCGCGTCGCCATAGGCAGTAATCATCATTACGATGGGTGGAGGTTTCATGTATTTGTTCTTCACATTTTCAAGTAATTGCAGACCACTCATGCCAGGCATATTAATGTCCGACAGGATCAGCATAGCTTCATGCTCCCATTTATTAAGAAGTACAAGCGCTTCTTCTCCTGAGAAAGCAAACTCGAACTCTACCTTTTTTTCTTTGATTTCTTTTCTGAACCTCTGTTCGAACAGCGTCTTAACATCTTGTTCGTCGTCTACAACTAATATTTTCATAGGTTATGTTAATTCGGCAATACAATGATAAAAGTTGTGCCTTGTCCTACCTGGGTTTCTACTTTCAATTCTCCACCGTGACCTTTTGTAATGATCTCGTAGCTCATGCTAAGACCCAATCCAGTTCCCTGGCCCGACGGTTTTGTGGTGAAAAAGGGCTGGAATATTTTATCGAGAACGGATTGTGGTATACCGCTACCGTTGTCACTTACTCTGATCTCTACTTTGTTGCCATTCTTTTTTGTGCTGACCGTAACTGTTGGCTCGTACTTATCACCCGCAGAACCATTCGCCGCCGTTATAGTCTTCTTCTCTGTGACGACATAGAAAGCATTCGTAATTAAATTAAGCACAACACGACCGATGTCCTGAGGGACCGCATTGATTTTACCAACCTGTGGATCAAACTCAGTCTTCATTGAAGCATTGAATGATTTATCCTTGGCTCGTAAGCCGTGATAAGCCAGACGCAAATATTCATCGGCGATAGCATTGATATCTGACATTTCTTTAACGCCTGAACTACTTCTGGAATGTTGAAGCATTCCCTTCACGATGCCATCTGCTCGCCTCCCGTGAAAGATTATCTTTTCTTCATTATCAGAAATATTCTTAGCAATGTTCTTTACTTCACTGAGATTACCAGCTGCCAGCTCCTGGTTCATTTCGTCGATCAATTCTTTGTTAATCTCTGAGAAGTTATTGACAAAGTTCAACGGGTTCTGGATTTCATGCGCAATACCTGCAGTCAATTCTCCAAGACTGGCCATCTTTTCTGCTTGCACAAGTTGAACCTGTGTTTGTTTTAGATTCTTATAAGCTTTTTCTATTTCTTTAGCTTGTTCCAATTCTTTTTCACGGCTGAGTTCGCGTTCACGTGACTTGATGCTGCTTCGAATTGCTTTATCGCCTGCATATATTCCGAGACCAAAGAGTAAAACGTAGGAAAGATAAGCCCACGTCGTCTTGTACCAAGGTGGTGATATTGAAATGTGAAGCGTCTTGCCTTCTTCATTCCAGATGCCATACGCATTGGCCGCTCGGACTTTAAAATCATATTCACCCGGGTCAAGGTTGGTGTATGCGACGTAATTTCTATTGTCGTAAATCCAGTCCTTGTCGTACCCTTTCAGCTTGTGTGCGTACAGATTCTTCTTTGGGTTGGAGTAGTGTAGTGCTGCGAATTCGAAACTCAGATTATTCTGATCGAAAGTAAGATCTATATCCTCGGCGTCGAGTAATGTTCCTTTTAGAGGGGAATTCTCCCCCAGGTCTGAGACGGACTTGTTAGATATAAGCATTTTCGAAATAATAACTGTTGGTGGAGTATCGTTTGATGCAACGCCGCGAAACATTGTTAGCCCTTTGTCGCTCCCAAAATAGAGATGGCCATCGGTTCCCTTTGCCGCCGCGAGTGTCATGAAATTTTCACTAATCAACCCGTCTGTTGTGTTATAATTTAGGAACGTTACTTTCCTGATGGCTTTGTTGGTAATCATTTGAGAAAGTCCATTTAAAGTTGCAATCCACATTTCCCTGTTATTACCCTCCAGTATACCTATCGTAAAGTTGGTCGGTAACCCGTCGGCCTCCGAATAACGTGTTACAAATTGTGCAGTCGAGTCAAACTTTCCAATACCTCTCTCGGAAGTCAGCCAGATCGTTCCCTGACTGTCGGCATAAATATCATTGACATTATTGCTGTTAATACTTTGAAGGTTCTTAGGATCATGTTGGAAGTATTCAACTCTATTGGTCGACCGATCAATTCGACTCAGTCCGTTCGCGGCCGCACTGATCCAGATATATTTATCGGTGATCTCTATGTCTGACACATTGCTGCCGTTAAAAAGCAATTGGTTTTCATCAGGAAGAAGTAACTTATTAATAGCATCGACCTCGCTTCCCTCCTGAAGTTTTAACAGTGCAATGCCCCACAAAGCTATCTGGTCTGGCGGAGCTTCGTTAAATCCGCCGAAATTATGACTGTCATCTGATCGATAACGGAGGGTGTACACGCCGGGATTCAGTTTTATCGTTTCGAATTTTATTCTGTTCTTAATTGCGCCCCCAGCGTGGTACGACTCCGTAAAAGTTTTTGTGAGCCATACCGTGTCTTTCTTCGAATTTTCGATCCATCCAAAATCAGCGGGCGATTGCGCCGTAGCTTCTCCGCCAGTAACCACGAGATAGGTCCCAGACTCCTTGATATTAACCTCTAACGATTTGTTTTGCATCTCCTTAACCTGATCGATGATGCCAACGATACGCTCCGAGGTCATCAACTTTTTTACCTCGCGCCTCAGTTCTTTGCTGTATACCCTAGTGTCTTTACTGTAGATTCTTTCAAAAGCTCCCGTTTGAATATTGAGTATGTTCAGGCCGTTATCCGTACCCAGCCACAATTTCCCTTTACCATCCGGTTTGATAACGCGTACAAGATTGCTGGATATTGCATTCGAAGGTTCTGGTTGCGCCTTGTAGCGCGCGACTTCGTTATAACTTTGGTCTAATCTCACTAACCCGTCACCCCATGTTCCGAGCCATAACGATCCATCATTAGTCTCTGCAACGCTTCTTACAGATCCTCCGAACCTGTCTTCTTCGACTTTCACAGTCACCTTTTGAAAAGTTTGATTAACGGGGTCAAAGATATTAAGGCCACCGCCTCGCGTCCCCACATAAATAAGACCCGATTTTGCCTTCGAAGCCTGAACGCCGTAGACACCTTTGTTCAGATTGAGACTCAGTGGATTTTGATCCTCGTGCACAAAATTTGTAAATGGTTTGTTGACTGGATCATATTTTAGCACGCCATTTTCAAATGAACCAAACCAAAAAATACCGCTATTATCTATCATGGCTGATGATAATGTGAGATCCCATCCGCCATTCACTGACTTCTCCTTGCCTGATATAGAAACTTCCTGATAATTGTCGGTCGTGCCCTCAAATTTTAACATCCCCCGTCTGTTATTTGCAATCCAGACATTACCGGAGCCATCAATAAAAATGTCGTTTATAAATGTTGCAGTAGTTTCATTCAGGATCGTTTCGTATTCCTTGATCACTCTCAAATCTTCAGTCTCGGGATTGTATTTGTAGACTCCTCTTCGCGTCGTGAACCAAAGTATATTCTCCTTATCGAAAAATAATGCTGTTACGAGACTGCCATTATTTGGATCATTTAATTTAATGCCCTTAAGCGGCACCTGTTTAAATCCCCTTTCGCCTTTGGCGCGATGAAGTAAACCATAACCACCGGATCCAGCCCATATTCCACCTTTTCCATCTTCCGCTACGCGCATGCATATGCCACCATGCATCGCCAGAGAATCGATTCCAGAAATTGTGTAAACAGGAGATTTCCAAACATCTTTTTCGGGATCATACGTGATAAACTCAAGGTCGCGTGTTCCTGCCCAAAGTGATCCTTGTGAGTCGAGAAAAAGACTGAAAATCAGAATGGGAGAGCCTGGTGGAAAATTAAAGTGTTCAGCTAAAGGATAATTGATGAATTCATTTTTCTTGCGGTCGTATTTCGTTGGACCCATATCGGTGCCCATCCAGATATTATGATCCTTGTCTTCGAGAAGTCCCCACACACTGTTATTCTGCAGACTCTTCGGATTGCCTGGATCGTTTTTAAAAGTCTGAAACGTGTTGCCATCATACTTTTGAATACCATTGGTGGTCGATATCCATATCAATCCATAACTGTCCTGCATCACATCAATTACTACAGAAGAAGCGAGGCCGTCGACTAGGGATAAATACGTTGGTTCGATGACGTTCTGTGTCTGAGCGACAAGCGTTATTGGCATAACCCATATCCACATTGCTATGCGCAACAGGAGTAAACGCCTTCTTATTTTGGAGCTTTTCGTCATGAGGTCGTCGTGGAGATGGTAGTCTATGAAACGGGAGAACTACAATTAATAAAAGTAGCATAATTTTTCACCGTAGCGGCGCAGAATACGCAAAGTTTCGTAAAGATTATTTGTAAATCTCCCGCCTCAACTCCGGGGACTTCATCGCATTTGCTCCTTGATCTTCACGGTTTTTGGATTTTGAACCAAAGTTATTTTGACCTGAATAGTTACGCCAGGAAATCAGAATGCACCATGAGTGGTGCTGTCGAAAGGCGACATTCCATTGCCATGGACAATTCGTCATTCGATGTCGTTGACTTAAGGCTGTTGGAACCGTTGATAACAGAAAATAGATGTTCAACGCGCCCTAATTCATAATTGTCGGTGTAGGCGCCTTCCCGGCTGTCGTATAACTTAAGTGACCGACATTGCTTAACCACTATAGATAACTAAGCCACCATTGCGCTTTATGCTTCTGTTTATAAACATCAAAACGCTTGCATAGCGGGTAGAGTGATAGGATGACACCGATCCAAACGATATAAGTCACCCATAGATCGAAACCATATTGCTTTATTTCCGGAACTTCAATAATCCAATCCGGTAGAACCAGTAAAAGCCAGCCAAATCCTGCCGCCTTAGCAAAAAACGCAGCAAGGAGATGAATCAGATAAACGTGGAGTATGAAGTAGAAAAATGGAACACGGCCAAAGGTGCTAAAGAATTTCACGGCGGTTCCTCTTAGGTTTTCAGTATTTGCGAGAAAAAGTAAACCACAGCCCATTGTAATCAGCGCATATTGTAAAGAAGGCGGGTATTTAGTAACCTGAAAAAAAGACATGATCGTCTTCGATCCGGTCTCGAACGTCGTGAACGCAACGGGATCGCCATATACATTTGTCGCCCGGAAAATAATGAATAATAGTATTGCTGAAATGCCAATGATATTCAATATGCTCTTTCTCTTTTGAGCATCAAACGATTTATCATAAAAAGGTCCGAACCAATACCCCAGCGACATAATACCAAGCCATGGAATGACAGGATAGTCCATGTAAAATTTAAAACCGCTTGAAGTTTTAAAAATAGCGGCATCGTGAAAGAATGACCACAGAAAATTTCCCGGTATATGGACGGTGTCGAGTAAGTTGTGACCGAATATCAGCACACAACTGAAAATCAATATGCCTGTTCTGGGCAAATGTATGAGTCCCGCGAGTGCAATCATACTGAATCCCAGCGCAGCGATGACTGCAAAGCCGTTCATCCTGAAGTAAGGATCAAATTGCCAGCCAAAAGTAACAATCGTGACCTCCATTAAAATCAGCCAGACACCACGTGTTAATAAAAAGACCGATAACTCTCCGGGTGTTTTTCGTCTGCCTGCCATGAAGGCGGAAAGGCCGGCAAGTAAGCTGAATGTCGGCGCGCAAAAATGTGTAACAAATCGCGTTAAGAATAGTGGAAGTGAACTATGAGTGGGATCTGTAGGATTAAATAAATAAGCGTCATGATGAAAAAAGTCACGAACGTGGTCAAGCGCCATGATCACCATCACTAGTCCCTTCAGCAAGTCGATGGATTCAATTCTGTATTTTGAAGGATTGATGGTGTAAATTTTTTCTGATGGGAGGGATGTCATTGAGATCATGTGTCGACTTGATTAAATCATTCGTTCTTTAATATTAGTTCAAAGTATTTTGCCGATTCCATAGGGTTATGCCTGTATGGAGGTATCTCTACGAACCCGTTCGACTGATAAAGCTTCACAGCTTCAGTCATAAAATCTGCGGTGTCGAGTTTAATGCTTTTGTACTTTAGATTCCTTGCCAACATGATGGATGCCTGTAACATTTTTTTCCCGATGCCGAGATTTCTGAAGTCTGATTTAACGAACATTCTTTTCAATTCACATGCTTCACTGTCATATTTTCGGATTCCTGCGACGCCAGCAGCCTCTCCGTTGACGGTGGTAATTACCAAGCCGCCGACAGGTTCGAAGTACATGGACTTTAGGTTGTTGATCTCATCGTCGAAATTTTGGAAGGATAGATCGATGCCGAGCCATTTCACGTAGTCGAGAATGAGATCTTTCGAAACTGAGAAATCTGCAGGTGAATCAGCGATTTTTATTTCTATCTTATGTTGCATTAAACAATTGTTCTAATATTTTTTGAAATCCACTAACGCGGAGACTCGCGGGGCAGAAACGAGTGCTGCGGAGAAACGCTGCGTGACGCCCAGAATGTCCCTCGATCTCCGCGTTTTTTGGGTTTGTTCGTTAGGACCGGCAACAATTACTTTTTAACCTTTTCCTTTTCCCCAACCAATACAAAGTAATTACAATACAACATCTGTCCCTTCCGGATACTCGCCATTCTCAGAAACTCATTCGAGGCGTGCGCCTTTTCATCGGGCAACTGTATATCGAATGAGTACGCATAGAGCCCGAGCTGTTCCTTCATATCAATCAATGGTCCAACGCTACCACCAATTGCGGTTTGCAACGGAGGCTTACCATATACTGCAGTTAAGACGTCTGATATATAACTGAAAGCTTTTGTATCCGAAGGAAACTTCATTGGATGTGCGTAGCCCCTGCTGAGTTTAAAGTCGACCGTTGCGCCGACGGGGGCGTGGTTCTTAATATGCTTGATGATTGATTGAACTACTTCGTCGCCGTTCTGATTGCTCACCAGCCGACACGTTATCCTGGCCATAGCGCTGCCTGGAATGATGTTAGAGAATCCTTCGGGTGCCGTATACCCACCCTGCATACCGACGATCTCCAGGGTAGGACGGTACCAGACACGCTCAAGCGGTGCATATTTCTCTTCGCCAACTTCCGCCGTTGCACCTAGCTCTTTCATATCTTTGGCAGCATCATATGGGATCTTCTTCACCATCTCATGTTCCGCATCGGTGATCGGAGCAACATTGTCATAAAAACCTTCTACAGCAACGCTGCCATCATCGTTATAGAATGAGGAAATGATTTGTGCCAGCGCCTTTGCAGAATTCGGTGTCTTGCCACCGTACAGTCCAGAATGCGCATCAAAGTTGGCTGTCTTCACACTGAACTCCATTTGCACCGCCCCCCGTAATGCCATCCATACTGACGGAGTATTCTCATCGAACTGTCCACCATCAGCATTCAATGCAAAGTCTGCCTTTAGCATTTCCTTGTTGTCGACTAAGAACTTGTGGAGGTCAGGGCTTCCGATTTCTTCTTCACCATCGAAGAGAAACTTTATATTGACAGGCAGTGTTTTTCCATTTTTCATAATTGCTTCTACAGCCCAGATCGGAATCATAATGCCGCACTTATCGTCACTCGCACCACGTCCATATATTCTGCCGTCTTTAACTGTTGGCGTGAATGGTGGCGAGTTCCATTCGGCTTCTTTGACCGGTTGCACATCATAGTGCGCATAAATTAAAATGGTAGGTTTGCCTTTGGCGCCTTCCCAACTTCCGAATACGACTGGACTTCCGGGCGTTGGGATAGATTTCGCCGTTGTCATCCCAATAGATTGTAACTTATTGACGATCCATGCAGCCGCTTTTTCAACGTCAGGTTTATGCGCTGCCATAGATGAAATACTTGGCGTAGATACGAGTTCATAGAATTCCTTCAGATGCGCGTCTTTGTTGTCTTCAAAGTATTTTTCATAAGTCTTCAACGAAGCTTGACCTTTTTTCGAAACAGTACTTTGTGCATTGACGTGAAAGGTTGCCGCGAAGAGCAAGATGATACTCAGTGTAGAGCGTAGTGGGTTGTAGATTTTCTTCATGCTTAACTTTTTTATTCTGGTTTCTTTTTACTCATTTCCATGTAATCGACAGTCAGATTACAAAGTGCTTTAATACCTGTCTTGAATGCTGCATCGTCGATCATAAAAGATGGTGTGTGATGCGGACCTGCCTCGTTTGGATCCTTGCCTTTGGTCATGCCACCAATCATGATGAACAAGGCGGGCACCTTTTGCGCAAAGTAAGAGAAATCTTCTGCACCTGTAATCGCGGGAACCAACACCACGTTGTCTTCACCTGCAGATCTTTTTAAGGTTGGGAGCATCTTTGCTGTGAGCGCTTCATTGTTGAATGTCACAGGGTAGTCATTGGAATAAGGGACTTCAACAACAGCAGTTGCTCCAGCCGCCTTTGCAGTATTCTCTGCGATCTCATGAATACGCCTTTCAATCAGTTGCTTATCGGAAACACTGAAGGATCTGATATCGCCCATCAGCTCTACTTTTTCCGAGATGATGTTGCTGCGATTTCCACCATGAATGGAACCTACAGTAACCACTGCTGGATTGTTAGTAAGCGCTACGTTGCGACTGACTATGGTTTGCAATGCGACTACTATTTGTGCTGCTGTAACAACCGGGTCTACGGATTGCCAGGGCTGTGATCCATGCGAAGGTTTACCATTCACTGTGATCTTGAAGTCAGATACACCGGCAAGAAATCCCGCAGGGCGATAATTAATTTTTCCGACCTCTGTCTGTGAGCTCATGTGTAATCCGAAAGCGACATCCACTTTTGGATTGTCAAGGACACCTTCGTTAACCATTCTCAATGCACCAAACTCTTCACCTTTAGGCGCGCCTTCCTCGGCAGGTTGAAAGATGAATTTTACTGTCCCTTTTAAATCCTTTTTCATATCGCTAAGAATTTCGGCAACACCCATCAGAATTGCGACGTGAGCATCGTGACCACATGCATGCATTACAGATGTTTCGACACCGTTATAAATGGTTTTAACTTTCGATGCATAGGACAAATCATTCTTTTCTTCCACCGGCAACGCATCCATGTCAGCTCTTAAAGCCACGACTGGTCCTGGTTTGCCACCCTTCAAAATCCCTACAACACCAGTCTTGGCAATACCAGTTTGCACTTCTATGCCGAGAGATTCAAGATGTTTAGAGACCAATGCGGCAGTGCGAATTTCCTGATTCCCAAGTTCCGGATTTTGATGAATATCATGTCGCCAGGCAATTACCTTTGACTCGATTTTTCCTGCTGCGGCGTCTATACTTGGGGTTGCGTATTTACTTTGAGCATTCAAAGCTCCATTCGGAAATGCGCTGAACAAGGACAATATTACCCCTGCGACAGTTTTAATGGGTAGATTTTTTTTCATGTTTAGGTTATTGGGAAAATGAGATTCTTAGAGAGATTATGATACCAGAGATCAACGGGTTTGTCAATCGCTGGGACGGTTTGTGATGCATGTTTAAACCCTTAGCCCCAAAGTGATCTGATGATGATAACAGTAATTGGCGCACGAGCAAAAGCGGAATGACCTTATGCACAGAGATAAGCTTAGGTTAAAGTGACTGGTCTTAGAGTAGTAAGGGCTACAATTTATCAATATGTTTTGGATAATCGCCGTCAGGTCGACGGAAGTTTATTCAACGCCCAAACGCTTCCCTGCATTGACCAGCGGCCGAAAAATCTTAGACAATTGAAGCGTAACAGCCGACATAGCACAGAACTTGACTGATTTATACGTGGACACCCGGCGAAATCGAGTGTGCTCTGCACTGAGGCGCAAATAAGATTACCTTGGTTTTAGAACCCATTTTTTTGTAAGCATACGAGATTCGTCTTGCTGTTCCTCTTATCGATTATTTCCGTCTACACGTTTTGGCAATCAGAATTGATCGCGGCGGGTGACTGCATGAAACATTTACAAGATGCGTTGTGTAGTGAGTCATTGAACTGGTATTCGATCGAGTAAGAAATGGTCTAACGCTTTCCATTCCTGATTGCGATTGGATGAATCGAAGATCACATGAATTCTATCACGCAAGGATAACACGAACAGAGGCAACGCGGATGCTTAGTGGCTATTGAAAAACCCTTATTGATGAACTTGGCTACCAACACCACCAATTCTATCTTTAGATTGTGGAAATGTATGATTGGAAAGCTTCCTGTTCATTTTTTTCTTGATCAAGGAAATGGTAGTCAGGCGTGAGAAACGCAAGGCGACGGTCAGGAAGTTTATGACAAATACGGAACAGGTATTCCATTGACATCATGCTTCAAACAACGGTAATGCTAACATTATTCTGAAAGAACTAGCTCTGGAGGGAAAGACACTCGTGACAATTTCCGCGCAAATTAAATCTGGAAAGATGGCGGTACCTGGATGAAAGCTGATGGATCGACGAAACTACCATTTGAGGCAACATTGGTAACAAAATAGAGATCACGGGTTTTGACTCCGTGATCTCTCAGTCAAACTTCAATCAATCACTCAGCCTTCTTCACAGCGGGCCAGTTCTTATCTGCTTTTTCGATCCTCGATTTCCGGTCTTTCGTCCACATCGTTTTGACATCGTCATTATAATTCAGATATAACTTGTCATCAGCAATCGTCCAGGCATTGGGTTGGGTTGGTGCTTTATGTCCTTCTGAAGTTCCATAAGCACAATAACCTCCATACTGCGGCGCAAACTTATTTGGATTCGCCTTAAACTCGTCGAGGTTCGCTTTGCTGCTAAAGAACCACGAGGCGTCATTCCATTGATAAGTAAACTGCTTCTCGCCCCGAACTGCTTTGCGAGCCTTAAAGTAGGCGACAGGATCATAACCTTGGATAGCGCCGTCATCTGTCTTATAAACTTCGCTGGACTGCGCGTAAAGAGATGACAGGTGGATGACAAACAAAGAAATAAAAAATAACTTTTTCATAGATGTTTTAAATTTTTAAATGGGTTATTGACTCATGCCTTATGAAATGAAAAAAAGAGGCACGAAATATTTATCCTGCAAAGGTGTAATCATTGTCATTCGGAAGAAATGTACAGTGTTCCCGACTAATGGATCAATGTTCCCTGCTTTGCTTCAACATTAGCTTCTTGAAATCTGAAGGCGTAAAGTCGGTTTGCTTTTTAAAGAAGCGGCTGAAGTGAGAAGGATCTTCGAATCCAAGATCGCCATATACTTCTTTTGCAGTTTTGTCTGTGTAAAGGAAAAGTCTTTTCGCTTCCAATGCAATCCGATCATAGATGATCTGCGAAGGGGATTTTCTGCCGTAAATAGCGAATACGTTGGCGATAGTTTTTGGTGACTTGTTCAGTTGAGCGGCATAGAACTGCACTTCATGTTCACGTTTATAATGCAACTCAACCGATAAATTAAATTGACGAAATAGATTGAATTTGCTATCGTCGTCGGAAATTTGAAAATGAAAATATTGTTGCTTAGCAAGGCGGGTTATTGTAATGATCAAGCGTACCAGTAGCATTCTGAGCATTTCACCCTGAATGTTGTCAGTCTGCTCAAATTCGTCCTTAAAAACCTCGAACAACAGCTTGATCTTTCTCTGGTCCTTTTCATCAAGGGATATAAACATCGTCTTAGAAGAACCATAAAATAGAAATCCAACACAACTGACATCCTCGTCGTGGTTGACGATACAATAAAAGTCCCTGTTGAACTGCCATGCTACGATACTTTCAGGTGCTGTGAATTGAAATGATTGATTCACGACCAGGGGTAAAATGGAGTTCGAAGGAAAGTCGTATTCAATTGAATCTACGATCACCTTTTGAACGTCACCGGTATTCCATGCAATTGTAAGCAGATCGTTTTGCTTCTCCCGGCAATCCTGAGACTTCGCGGACGCAGTTTCATTAATAATTAAATGAAACGCTGCATTTTTCTCACGTTGGAGGTATTTAAGTTTCATAATTCAACATCGTTGTATCATACGTCGAATGCATCTTAAATGGAGTAATAATTAGGGCCAGTTATTGTCTTGAGGACGACAATTGTGGCAGAATCTTATTTGTCAATAACAATGCTGTTATAATCCAGGACCATCTTTTGTACACAAGCAGGTTCATTCAACGAGCCTGGTGAGGAATCAGAACCAGTTACGCAGTGCATCAGAAGGAATTATGGTGAGCAGCCGCAGGGAGCGTGAGGAAGAGTGCAGGCACATTCTCTTTTTGTGCAGCAGGTCAACTTCAGAACGGATGCCAATCCAAGTTGCGAATTGCTCTGCTTATTGAACATGAATGACGCATTACCTGTTCCATGAAACCCGGTGTTAGTGCGACGGATCAGTTGAATTGGAGTCGTAGTCGCAGTCGTAGCATTAATCATCCACGGGAATATTGTACCAATCTTCGGGCAATGCCGTCATTTTATGTGTCCATCATGAGGTCTACTTTTGAGATCATTTATATCCAAAATAATCAGATCATGATGCATTTAATAAAACGTAATTTCTGGTATCTGTCATTGCTATTGCCTTTGGTGGCAGCGTGCGATGATGATAACGGTACTAAGGACGCGCCGACACAAACGTCGACGATCACAATAGAAAATGTTCTAGATTCCAAGCCTCTATCGCAGACGGGTACCTTCCAGGGTGATGGAACACCGCCGGTAATCCTGCCGGGTAAATCAATTACAATCCATTTTTCGGCTGCAAAAGGCGAAGCATTATCATTTGCAACTATGTATGGGTGGTCGAACGATCTTTTCTTTGCTCCGGAAAATCCAGGTATCGCAGTCTATGATGCAGGTGGAATGCCCATTGAAGGTGATGTATCAGCACAAATCAAACTCTGGGATAATGGCACTCGCCTGAATCAGGCGCCTGGGGCTACCGTTACCCATCCGGGTTCCGCGGACGTGAAGAACATTACTGAAGTGGTAGGTCAGGATGCACAAGGAAATACCTATCTGCCAGTGTCATCTTTAATGAAAGCGACATTGGACTACAATGGTAATTCTACTTTCGATTTGACCATTGAAAACATTTCTGGTGGAACAGCCAATGAAACACCGTTTAGTCCGGGCGTGTGGACAGTATCGTATATTGTTGGCGGAGTACTTACGGATGCAATGCCACTTTACACCAAGGATCAGCCCACTGCAAACGGTTTGACAGGTATTGCAGAGCTTGGCGATAACGCGGCTTTGTCAACTTATGCCAACAGTATGAAGGGTATCTTCACTCCGCTATCACCAATTCTTGTCGTGGTATACAATGGAATTGAGAATCCGATTTTTAAAGTAGGAGAAAATGACCGTGGAGAAGGACTTACCGAAATAGCACAGAAAGGCAATGCAGATGTATTGGCAGGATACTTAAGGGGTGCTGCCGGCGTGAAGGAAGTTTATGTTTTACCGGCACCAACAACAAAAGTTCTACTTCCTAAGATCAACGGTCAGGCTGGTGGAATGGTGTCGCAGGCGTTCACGTATTCTACTGGCGATCGAATTGCCATTGCAACAATGTATGGCTTTTCAAATGACTGGTTTTTCACAAATGTTGAAAACGGTGTTGATGCGGCTATCAAAGGGGATATTTCGAAGTCAATCGCGCTTTATAATGATGGTACAGCTATCGATCAGTTTCCAGGTGCAGGGATAACCCAGTTTAATCTCGCAGGAACACCTTTGTCTGAAAGCAAGGTGATTGAAGTAGTGCCGAATCCTAATCCATTCACCACGCTGCCAGCAATTGAAAATTTCATAAGCGTTAAAATACAGTAGGGGCTCATTACATAAACTATATCCTGAATCTGTTCGGGATATAGTTTTATCCCGTTGTTTGCGTTACGGATTTATCAATTGAATCATTCATATTGCTTCCGATGACAAGTCAAATTAATGACGGTCGCCGATAAGATGTATCACTTATGAAGAAGCTGCAATCAACCCTCATCCTGTCATTTATATTATTCACAAGCGCTTATGGCCAGGATGACGATACCGCGTGGTTCGACTTCTGGATTGGAAAGTGGGAGGTAAGTTGGACCGAAGCTGAGGGGAAACTCGGTAAGGGCACGAATACTGTAACAAAGATTCTGGACGATAAAGTGATCCAGGAAAATTTCAAAATTGTCGAAGGTGCAAATAAGGGATATTTAGGAACCAGCATGTCGGTGTACAGTCCAAAATTTAAGATTTGGCACCAGGCGTATGCTGACAATCAGGGTGGGTATATTAATTTCATTGGCGAAAGATCAGGTGATACTAGAATTTTCAAAACCGACCCTAGTCAGGATAAAAGCGTACCGTTGTCAAGAATGAGATTCTACGAGATCAAGAAAGACTCCTTGATGTGGGATTGGGAATTCTCACAAGACGGTGGAAAAACCTGGACGCTGAATTGGAGGATTACATACAAGCGAATAGGTGAGGGTTGAATTTTCGCCGCGAAAAACCGATAAAAAATTATCTGTACCCTGCGTCTTCGTGTCAACACGGAGAACGAAAAATTATTTCGTTGAGCCCCGCTCAATCAACTTTGATGGAATAATAATGGTTCGCTTTGGTTCACTGCTATTCTTCTCCAATTCCTGAAAAAGAATTGTCGCGGCGGTTTTCCCGATCTCAAATGCGGGTTGGGTTATCGTTGTAAGTGATGGATTGAGGAATGATGCAATGTCAAGACTTGAAAATCCAATTACTTTAAGATCTCGCGGAATGGAAACTTTCAGGTCAAAGCAAACAGCATAAATCAACATCGTAAGTTTTTCAACTGATCCTATAATAGCATCAGGCTTATCAGCCGACTGAAATAATTTCGAAACCTTAGCATGGTTCGAGATTTCGTCGTTCGTGCAATGGATAATAAGATTTTCGTCAATTGAAATTTTGTGATCAACAAGTGCTTTCTTATAACCTTTAAGTCTTTGATTTATAATGGATAGATCATCCGACAGAGATAAAAATGAAATTTTTTTACATTTTTTATTGATCAACAATTCGGCAGCAAGATATCCGCTTTCAAAATCGTTGGTCAATACTTTATTGGCATCAATGTCATCACATGAGCGATCAAAAAACACAACTGGAATTTTTGCGTTTAACAAATACTTAATGTGATCATTTGAAAATGCTCCGCTTGAAACTGAAAGTAGCAGGCCATCGACGCGGCCGTTTTTTAGTTGATGAAGTATAGATTGTTCTTTGAGTTGATCCTCATGTGTAAGATATACGATTACATGAAATCCTTTCTTTTGCGCAACCGATTCTATTCCATTGATGGCCAAAGAAAAAAAACTATCCGCAACTTCGGGTATAATGATCGCAATGTTGGCAGTCTTTCGCTTCTTTAAGCTACCCGCATACGCGTTCGGTACATAGTCCAACCTTTTGGCATATTCAAAGATCCTTTTCTTCGTTTCCGGACTAATCTCATGACTATCTCCCAGCGCTTTTGATACTGTTGAGATAGCGAGATTTAAATCCTTCGCGATTGTTTTGATAGTAACACTCATTGATATGCTTACGTGTACGAAACCGTTTTCGTAAATAAAGTGAACGAGTCCGCTTTTTTAAACGCGATTAATGATCAAATTTAATCGCGCCATTGGGTTAAGACCGCATTTTACTCGAAGGTATGAAATTGGGCTGAACCTAAGCCTTTAATAGTGTCAGTTCGTTTTTGAGCGTTCTTAAAACTTCAAGATAGTTTAACGAGGGATGAGCATGGATGAACAGTTTGACCTGGTTGTTGCGATTAAAGAAGGCGACCCTCAAAGTCTGGAGCTCCTATTCAGAAGAATGTACCCGCGTCTGTCTGCATACGCCAGAAAATTCCTCAACGATACTTATGAATCCGAAGAAATTGTTCAGGAATTGTTTTACAAAATCTGGGTAGAACGAGATCGCCTGGATGAAAATCAATCTCTGAGCGCATACCTGTTCACTTCAGTAAAAAACAGGTGTCTGAACGCTTTGACGACGCGTAAGAGCAGAACCAAACATGCCGAACTAATGCGTTACCTGTATCTAAATGAGTCTTCTGACTTTACTTCGTCGCATAATCTACTCGTTGCGAAAGAACTTGAACGCGATTTTGAGGAAGCCTTAAAAGATTTGCCGCCAGAATGTAAACGAATATTCGAGTTAAGCAGATTCGACGGCCTGCGTTACAAAGAAATAGCCCTGCAATTAAATATTTCAATTAAGACCGTCGAAACCCAGATCTCACGGGCGCTAGCGAAATTGCGTTTGCAGTTGCGAGAACACATGGTCACAGTGTTACTCTTTTGGTTACTGATAAAATAAACTTGTTTGTCTTGTAAGGGTAGTGCAGGGCTTGGGTGTATTACCGCCAACTATGCCTTCCTGTAATGAAATTGAAGAGATCATCACCCGCTTTTTAGAAGGCGAAAGTTCTGACCACGACATCGATATCCTGCACAACTGGCTTCATGAAAGTGTTGAGAACCGAAGATATTTTGATGAAATCAACCTGGCATTTCAAGCATCAATTACATTAAACCGGTTTAACCAGCAGAGAATAGACGACGGCTGGCGTCAATTGCAAGGACGCATATTAAAGGGACAGGGTAAGTCACTTCAGCCTTTATCGGTTTCTAACTCAATTTGCAGAAACACTTATCTTATCGCAGCATCAGTAACGATCACGCTAGCAGTTATATCCTATTTACTGATCTCATCATTCGATTCCATTCACACTAATCAAAGAACTATCATCAGTAGCTCGAAAGCCAGCAATACCCACATCATTTTGCCAGACAGCTCTGACGTTTGGTTAAATGTAAACAGCACGCTTGAATATACTAATGAGTTCGGTCGAGATTCGCGTGTCGTGATCCTGAAAGGCGAAGCCTATTTCGATATCAAAAAAAATCAGGCCAAACCTTTTATCGTTCAGACTGAAGACATGGACGTAAGAGTAAAGGGAACACGCTTCAACGTTGAGGCTGGCGTCAATGGAAAGACGACGAGAACAACTCTGGAAGAAGGAAAAGTAGATCTGTATGTAAGACGGAATAATCAGTCTTACGTAATGAAGCCGGGCGATCAGATCACGATTGAAACCGATCGATCTGAGGTGATGCACAAGAAAGTGAACCCCTCTTATTTTACTGCGTGGAAAGAAAATATACTCGTATTTGATAACGCATCCCTGGAAGAAATCATTGGTAAGCTTGAGAACAGATACCGCGTATCTATATCCGCCGATAAAAGCCTTTTAAGTGAACGCTTTACCCTTACGATTGAACAAGAGAGCTTTGACGAAGTATTGGTGCTTATTGAGCTTTCGTCTTCCTTGAAGTCTAAAAAAAAGAACGGCCAAATCATCTTGTATGAATAAATCTTAGATCAACAATCAGTTCCAAACAACTCACTATGAAATGTATTTACTCAAATTCCGGAAAACCGCGGTCAAGGACAGTCCTGCTGATGTTAGCCCTTGCGTTAACATTCTGTCTGCACCCGGTCGTATTTGCAAAGCCTGCGAAGGATAAGCACGCCACAAGTCCTTCTGCAAAGGGGATCATTGAACTGAACCTGAAAGAGGTAACATTGAAAAACGCACTCAGGCAAATTGAGAGGCAGACAGACTATCACTTCGTGATGAATGACACACGTTTGAGCGCTGTTAACAAACCCTTTACTGTCGTGGTTAAATCAGAACGGATCGAGGATGTGCTGGACCAGCTTTTCGCAGGGACAAACATCATTTACTTGATTCGTAAGAAACAGATCACGTTAAAAGAGTCGGGAATCGAGTTGAGGTCAAACGCTATCAACTTATTAACACCGAACGTGAATACGATGGTCGGTAATTCCAGTAACCAGTTAATGTTCGATGCAATCCAATTGGTGGACGTCAGGGTTTCCGGTGCAGTCAAAGATGACACTGGAGAGCCGCTTCCCGGCGTTAACGTTGTTGTGAAGGGAACGTCAAAAGGAACCGTTACTGATTCGAACGGCAGCTTCGCGATCGACGTTCCAAATGACGACGCAGTTCTCGTTTTCAGTTTTATCGGGTATGTTCCACAGGAGATTGCCGTAAACGGTCAGACTTCACTTGCAGTTCAAATGGTATCGGATGTCTCTACATTGGGTGAAGTTGTCGTTGTTGGTTATGGTACGCAAGAGAAAAAAGATGTGACTGGTGCGATTTCGTCAGTAAGCGGAGCGGATTTTGAAAACCAGCCGAGCGGTGGAGCACAACAGTCATTGCAGGGTCGTGCTGCGGGTGTGAACGTAGTTCGCAATGGTGGGGCACCAGGTAACGCTGGCTCTATACGCATCCGCGGACTGGGAACCGTTAACAATGCCGACCCGTTGATCGTCATTGACGGTGTGCCTGCCGGTACTATGAATGACGTCAATCCGAATGATATTCAATCCATCGATGTACTCAAGGATGCATCGGCATCGGCAATTTATGGAACTCGTGCTGCGAACGGTGTTGTATTGATTACCACGAAAAGGGGAAAGTTTGATGATAAGATCAAGTTCAGCGTAAATGCTTATACAGGTGTTTCAAACAATATTAAAACGATAGATGTTCTGAATGCTCCTACCTACACTGCTTTAAAGCAGGAGTCTTTTACAAATGATGGCGCACTGATTCCGGATGTTTGGAATAATCCGCAGTATCAGACTCAGAAGACCAATTGGCAGAATGAAGTTTTGAAACAAGGAACCACCAATAACATAGACTTCTCAATGCGCGGTGGTGGAAAGTATTCGTCGTTCGCGATCTCCGGTGGAAAGTATGATGAAAAAGGTATCATCGGACAATCATATTATAAGAGATACACGGCCAGAATAAATAGCGACCATAAAATTGGAGAGCATTTCAAAATTTCTCAAAATCTACAATTTACCAATACCAACGACAACGCACCAAATACACTATCAGCCCAAGCCGGTTTGTTGTGGAGTGCAATTCGTTTTCATCCGGGACTTCCTGTAAAAAACCCGGATGGAACCTACAGTTCAAGCATACCAGGATTCGGAGATATTAATAATCCGCTTTACACAGTGGCCACTCAGGATCAAAACAATAACCGTAACAGGATATTGGGAAGTGGAACGGCAGAATACGAAATCATCCCTGGATTGAAAGCAAAAGCGAATCTCGCAATGGACGCGACCTTTACCGATTCATACAGCTTTGAAGTTAAGATCGACAATCAGTATCGTCAGAATAATTATAATCAGTTGACATTAAAAAATGATAAGTATTGGGCGTTCCTCCAGGAGTACTTTTTATCGTACGATAAGCAATTTGGAGATCACACACTTGGCTTAGTTGGAGGTTACACTTCCCAAACTTTTAACGATACGTACTCGCAGCAGGTTGGTCGCGAGTTCCCGAGCGAAGCCAATAGTCTCCGTTACATGTCACAAGCGGGTACTGTTGTTAACCTTGGCGCTGATGCAGGGGGAAGAAGTTACGATGCATTGCAGTCTGTATTTGGACGCGTTAACTATGCATTCAAGGATCGTTACTTGCTGACGGGTACGTTCCGCGCTGATGGTTCATCAAGATTCCGTGATGGTTTGAAGTGGGGTAACTTTCCCGCCTTCTCGGTGGGATGGAGAATATCTGAAGAAGACTTCTTTAAGAATTCAGTTCCATTTGTCAGCAATCTGAAAGTGACGGGTGGATGGGGCCAATTGGGTAACCAGAATGTAAACTCACTGCAGTATCTGGCGTTGATTAGAAACGGAAGCACATATAATAATTATGCATTCGGTGATGGCCAACCTCAGAACCAGGTAAAGGGATCGGCACAGGCAAGAATTCCAAATCCAAATATCGGTTGGGAAATAGCACAGATGTCAAACTTTGGTGTTGATGCTGGTTTTCTTGATAACAGGATTTTGTTGACCGCTGCATACTTTATTAAGGATACTAAGAAAATGCTTTTGTCTCCGCCTTCATTGGGGACGATTGGTAAAGCTTCAATACCAGATCAGAACGTTGGTCAACTTCGTAATAAAGGTTTGGAATTGGAACTAGCATATCAGAAACTGGAAGGGCCTGTGACTTTCAGGATCAGTGGTAACGCAACCTTTATCCAAAACAGAGTTACGAAACTTTTAACGCCGAGCAGTTTCCTTGCGTCGCAGACTTATGGAAGGACTGATCAGGAGATCACACGCACTTATCCCGGTCAGCCCTATGGAACATTCTACGGATGGGTTGCAGACGGAATATATCAGAGTCAAGGTCAGATTGATTCGGATCGCAACATTGCAAACGATACACGGAAACTGGATCAGATCCATCCTGGGGACGTTCGGTTTGTTGATCAGAACAACGATGGTGTCATAGATGATAAGGATCGTAAAATTATCGGAAGTCCACAGCCTAAAGTCACTTATGGCATAAACGCAAACATAGGTTACAAAGGATTCGACCTTACGCTTTTTTTCCTTGGGGTAGGTGGTGTTGATATCTATAATGCCGATCGCATGCAAGGATTGAATGCGGCTTATCCTTTCAACATGTATCAGGAAGTAACCGGACGCTGGCATGGTGAAGGAACGAGTAACATGCTCCCACGTTTGAGTTCAACGGATCCAAACCTGAATTTCAGGACATCGAACCTGTTTATCGAAAAAGGTGATTTCCTCCGACTGAAGAACGTAACGCTGGGCTATACGCTTCCCAAGCTGTTAACAGAAAACCTACGTCTTTCTCAGGCCAGGATTTATGTTACAGGTCAGAACATTTTCACTTTCACAAAGTATCAAGGTCTAAATCCCGAATTAGGATACGCTGATGGAAACCGGGCAGGGGGTCAATACACTCAGGTGAATGTCGATTATGCGCAGTATCCGCTGTCAAGAACTTTCACAATTGGAGCAACAGTTTCCTTTTAACCACAAATTACTTTAGGTATGAAAAATATAATTGGAATAGCAGTCATATTCACCCTGATGATCTTCATGGGTTGTCAGAAGGATCTGCTTGAATCAACCCCATACGGTCAGATTACGTCAGATCAATTCTGGCGCAACGGAGACGATGTAGTAGCAGCAACGAATGCAATTTATTCACCGTTGTTGGATGAAGACGGTTTCGCGCACACTGAATATACGTTTGACAACAGCTCAGACGATATGGTAAGGGCGGGCGATCATGGCGATTCAGAAGCTCAGTTGGAATTGTTTACATTCAATGCATCCAACTCTCATATACAGAATACGTGGTCAACAAAGTATGAAGTAATCAATCGCGCCAATGCGATCCTGATCAATGCACCTATTGTAACGATGGACAACGCCGTGCGCAACCGGTGCCTTGGTGAAGCATATTTTCTGAGAGGTTTTATGTATTGGAGACTCAGTGTTATATGGGGCGACGTGCCCGTTATTCTTGAGGCAGATGCGATAGCGAACGCCTTTAATAAGGCAAAGTCGCCAATTAGTGAAGTACGATCACAGGCTGAAAGTGATTTCATTAAGGCTTCCGAATTGCTCTCCGACTCTTACGAAGCTTCTGAAGTCGGACGTGTTACCAAAGGCGCAGCGTATGGCTTTCTCACTAAGCTCTACGTTTATGAGGAAAATTGGGCTAAGGCGATTGAAGTTGGATCCAAAATCACAACGGACACCAAATATAAAATGGCAGATACTTTCGACCAGAATTTTCAATTGAATTCTGAGAACAACCCGGAAATATTGTACAGTCTGCAGTATGAAGGCGGATGGACGACAGATGATTCGCCTGCCTTTTACCATACCCCGGGTGGTCTTGGCGGTTGGGGGTTCCACGAGCCCATTCAGGATCTTGTCGATGAGTTTGAAGCTAACGATCCACGTCTCGAGTTTTCAATATTCAGACCAGGTGATGAGGTAACAATGGGTGATGCAACGCATACCTTTGATGTATCCGATACGCGGCTTACTGGCTATGCTTTCAGGAAGTATACAAACTTTACGGCTGAAGGCGACATGAGCCAAAGTTTGAATGCCCCATGGCTTCGCTCCGCCGATGTGTATCTGCTGGTAGCCGAAGCTAAAATCAGATCTGGTCAGAACGGAGATACTGAGTTGAATGCTGTGCGTCATCGTGCGGGTCTTGATCCTAAGACCAATGCCACGATGATCGATGTTACGCATGAACGACGTGTTGAACTTGCTGGAGAAAATGAACGCCATCAGGACCTGATGCGTTGGGACAAAGCAGGCATTATAGACATTGTGGCACACTATGCCATCGACAGAGGACCTGTTAAACCCGCTCGTAATTTTGTAAAGCCCAAGCATTATTATTTCCCGCTTCCACAACGGGAAATCGATCTGAGCGCTGGAATCCTGGTGCAAAATCCGAACTACTAACTGGCAGAAAGACTTCCATTCCGTTAAGTGAATGGAAGTCTTTTTTACTTTTTGAGTAACTTGTAACGATACCCACGCCGAACACCTAATCTATTGAGAAGCCTGTCATTTTGTATTGCACCATGCATCGTGTTATTGATGGTAGGATCTTTAATGCTGGAAGGCTGTACGGCCGAAAAAGAAGACGAAGCCTTGATCGGCTTCTGGAGAAAAGATTCGGTGTACTCGTTTTATAACGGTTTTGGATTTATGCGTCGTGATTTTGATGAAGAACCATTGATAGAGTATCGCAGTGGAGGTCAGCTGTTAATGAAACTTGACAAAGAGACTCGACTTTTTTCGTATGTTATTGATGCTGATACTTTGATACATCAGAATAAAGGCAGAGGTGAGAAGTTCATTATCGTCAAAGCGAACGACAAAGTATTGGTGTTGCGCAGAAACTTGTCGCCAATCTTAAGCGGGAAAAATCAAACGCGTTTTGAAATCCGCTATTTCTCCCGCATTAGGGGATAGAGAATCAGTGACTCTCCAGCACTTCATTTTTGTCGATCTTCCCATTTCTTGAGAAGGAAGTTGTATGTGTAAACTCAGCGCCGAATAAAACAATGATGCTTGAGTAAGACACCCATAACATCAAGAGCACAATTGATCCAGCAGCACCATAAGCTGATTCAGGTTTGCTATGTCCGAAGTAGACGCCTAACGCGAACTTAGCAGCGACGAACAGGATTGAGGTAATGACGGCACCAACCCAGACGTCCTTCCAACTGATCTTTGCTTCAGGAAGAAATTTATAGATCGCACCGAAGAGTAAGGTTATGATCGAGAATGATACCATAATGTCAAGTATTTTGAAAACAACCTTCAACGATTCAGAGAAGTGATGCGTTACCCAAAAACTTAGTGCACTGAGGATGCTCGATAGCAGCAGCGATATTAACAGCAAGAAACCAACTGCGAGTATAAGGCCAAACGAAAAAACTCGCTCCTTTAATGATCGCAGAAACTTTCGCTTCTTTGCCGGTGGCACTTCCCAAATTACATTGAGGAACTTTTGAAGTTGGACAAACACCCCTGTTGCGCCGATCAGCAGGGTTAAGACACTAAGGATGGAAGATACAACCGTCCCTTTTTGCTCACTTACTTTCTTGAGAATAGAAATTACATCGTCAGCGGCAGCTTTACCCATCAGAGTTTCAATCTCTGAACTTACACTTGTCGTCACTTTCCCTTTGTCATAAAAGTAACCAGCCATGTTGATAACGATTACCAATAAACCGGGAAGAGAAAATATTGAAAAGTATGCGATTGCACTACTGCTGGAAATAGGATCGCGATCGAGCCATCTTAAAAATGTGATCTTTAATATGTCGAAATATTTTCTGAAAAAAGAAGTCTTATTATTTGTCATCAGTAATTGGTAACGTACATGTTTCCGGTGGAATAATGATGCCGTTCATCGTGGAAAGATGAATTTCGAAATCAGTTTGTACCCTTATATTTTTTCTGGAGGTGCTCCATGAACTCATTGCACCATTCAGCCTTCAGGCATGACCTCACGTCGTCTTCCGATACATAATACAACAATGCATGCAGCGGTTCGAGATCACATGCTTGTGAACCATACTTTTCTTCGATTTCTGCAATCAACCGCCTATAGCATTCTTCACTTAACATTTTTTCTTGTTGAATGTCCATGATAACCTTATCAAATCAATGTTTTAAAATGTTGGTTCGTCTGTTTTCAACTCGTCGTCGAATCGCCTGAGCAGATCTGCATCGGTGGCATTTTCCAAGGCGAGGTCTAGGGTACTTATATTTTGTTGCATCCATTCGTCATTTTTCAAGTCCACGAAATAACGTTCCGTTGGCTGACCGTCTGAATTTATATTGTGCTCTATTCTGTACGTTATGTTGTGATCCTCAAGCACCATTCTTATTAAGGTACTTTGTTTGGCGCTATGCGCTTCATAGCAGCCGGATGAATGACTTTCATTGTTTAACATTTCCTTTAGATTGGTTAGCATCAGCCGCCATGCTTCGGCGGTTTTGGTTGTATCGATATTTGTTTGCGTTAAGGTCAACCGGCAGCCATCACTCACGGGTTCAATATCAACGCGAACGACGCTTACCCCTTCAAAACGTTCAGGAACCGCGAGCGTGAATACGAGGATATCAGGTTTCGATATTTTCAAAAATTCTCCAAAGTGAACGATCGTCTTTCCCTCATCATATTCCATCACAGAAAATTCGCCGCCTTCCTGCGGGTCAATTTGAAAATTAATCTGGTTGGTTGCATTTTTAAAGAGCCATTGTTCAGCAAGTGCTGGGGTGGTCCACGCTTCAAATACTTTCGAAGCTGATGCCTTATAGGAATGTGATAAATGCAATGGATGTTTTACATCAGTCTGTTCAAGGTTGTCCGTTATCATTTCTAAACGATTAATTTTCAATTTACCTCCCTGTTAATTAGCAAGAAGCAGGCAGATATTTACGACGTGAATACGAGATATTTCACCCAATTAAAGAGTTGAAGTGAGCAACCAATTACACAGTGCATTGACCTGGTGGGTATTATTTGGAATTCAATGGCGTTGGCACCAAAGTGGCATTTATTCTCGAAATTTAGATTAACCCTATGCTTAAGATTTTAAAAGTCATCATTCTGCCGTCTCTTCTATTGATTCAATTGTCCTGCAGTGCACCAAAATTATTGAAGCATGAAGATGGATGGGTTTATCTTGGATAATCCAAGGCTAATCATATTCGGGAAAAAGATGTTATTAAAATTGAAAGCAGAGAGAAGTTTACTGAACTACGCCTTTATGTTTTCGAGCGTGCGGTTGAAATCAAGGACTTTGAAGTGATGTTGGTGAATGGCGATGTTCTGCGACCGGTTATGGATAAAAGGATTTTTCTCGGCGATAGGAGCAGGGTGGTTGATCTTGGGTCTGATGGAAGACAGCTTGACCACGTTACCATACGCTATAGATCAGATGGTAAATTGTTTTCGGAGAAGGCGCTCGTTCAATTCGCAGGCAAACGACTTGATCCTTCTCGCTAACAGTGTGATAACCTTTTCATCGTTTGAGAAACAGATCGATTCTCCCTGAGCGCTCTTGTAGGGTAAGTTCACTGGTTTTGTTGCATCAACGTTCCAACGGTCGCTTTGGCGTCCGCGTCCAATAATGTCCTATACTTCCTTAGACTGAAAAAGCGGTGTTTGCCGAATAATTGCTTGTTTCATTCCAATCGCACGAAGTTACCCGTTGCGCATGGGATTCGTATACGACCTTATTCTTGACTGCTGGCGAGGCATGGCTGAATACTTTTGTGAGCGCCTCCGCTTTACCCGTTCTCCCGGAGATAAAAGTAAATGACAGGATGAAACGTGATGAGGTGTTGTTGTCTGGCTCCTGTAATATTTGCTTTTAGCACATTAGGTGCATCACGTTTTTGTTGAATTTTTTACGATACTCTACCGGTGACACGCCCGATATCTTCTTAAACACCTCTCTGAAAGATCTCACATCAGAATAGCCGACTTCATACATTACCTCATGAATGGTTTTGCGACTTGTTTCGAGAGAACGCTTGGCCGCCTCTACCTTCGCCCGTTGCATATATTCAAGTGGGGTATTGCCAGTGGCTTTCTTAAATCTTCTGTCAAAATTCCGTCTATCTATTGAGAATTTTGTTGATAAGTCATTGACAATGATCTTGGTGCTAATATTTTTCTCCATGAACAACTGCGCCTTTCTTATTTGACTGTCGTTGTGACTCTTTTGCCCTGAGAAGATAATAAACGGTGATTGACTGTTTCTTTCAAGGTCTACTTCAAAAACCTTTGCACAGTAAATTGCTGTTTCTCTGCTATAATATTTTTCGATAATGTGCAGGATCAAATTCATGGACGAAATTGCTCCTCCTGTTGTATAAACACCATGCTCTTCAGTGATAATTTTTTCTATTTGCAGATTGATATCGGGAAACATCTTCCTGAACGCGTCGGCTGCACTCCAGTGTGTTGAGCATTGCTTTCCTTCCAAAAGACCAGCCGCGGCAAGGATGAATGCCCCTGTACATAGGCTCGCTACCTCAGCGCCATTTTTATACTTGTCGATTACCCAATCGATTATTTTCTTGTTCCTTTTTATTGCTATCTCGAGGTCGTCACCTAACGAAGGGATAATAATTAAATCGATGTCTGTAGTGTCGTCGATGCGTTTGTCAAGTTGAATAGTGAATGGGCCTTTGGTAAACTTTTTATTTTTTGAGTCTCCGACAAGTAGCGCTTTCATAACTGGCTCTTTTCCGATCGCGACATAGTATTCGTTGGCCTTCTCAATGATCTCTGCAGTTAGAATCAAACTACTTAACGCGGACAGGCCGTTTGGAATTAATATGGCAAGTTTCTTCATACGGATATTTTACAATCCCAAGGTACATTTTCAAAATGTCCTGATCAACCCCCTAGAATGTCGAAATGGCAGCACTTCGATGTGCTTAACAGGACATACTTTTGAATTATGGATTTTAAAGTAATGAACTAAATAGAATTAAATATGCAATTGAAAAATAAAACAGCGGTGATCTATGGTGCGGCCGGAGCAATTGGTCAGGCGGTAGCGCGGGCATTTGCAAAGGAGGGGTGCCATGTATTTATAACGGGCAGAAATATGAAAGAACTCGGTCGGATTGCAACTGAAATTAATTCCAGTGGCGGATCTGCTGAGGCGCACGAGGTAGATGCGCTGGATCAATATGCAGTGAACAGCCATCTTGAATTGATTTTAACAACGGATAGTAAACTTGATATCTCCTTTAACGCAATGGGTATCCCTCAGACCGGAGTGCAGGGAATCCCGATGGTTGAACTTTCGCCAGAAGCATATATGCTTCCTATCCTTTCTTACACCCGATCCCATTTTATTACAGCAACTGCAGCAGCAAGAGCGATGGCAACCAACAAGTCAGGTGTAATTTTAACGTTGTCGGCAGTCCCTTCAAAGGTGGCGGCTCCGCTAGTTGGCGGAATGGCGCCATCATGGGCGGGTATTGAGGCATTCACCAGAACATTGGCCGCAGAAATGGGAATATCCGGTATTCGAACTGTATGTCTTAGGGCCGACGGAATGCCTGAAACACAAACGATTACAACGGTTTTCGGACTGCATGCCAAAGGCGCTGGAATGTCATCGAACAAAGAGTTTCAGGGCCTGATGGAAAGCTTTACCATTCTTAAAAGACTACCAATGTTGTCTGAACTTGCCAATACCGCAGTATTTATGGCGTCCGACAAAGCAAGTGGTATCACAGGCACGACAATTAATGTGACGTGTGGCTCAGTCGTTGACTGAACGCGAAAGGATTCTAATTGGAAAAACAAGAATATGTGCGAAATGAAAAATAATTCGACGAGTAAAAACCTGCGCATA
The DNA here is from genome assembly GCA_039916665.1 of Chryseolinea sp. Classification (GTDB taxonomy): domain Bacteria; phylum Bacteroidota; class Bacteroidia; order Cytophagales; family Cyclobacteriaceae; genus Chryseolinea. The sequence goes on from JBDSKX010000061.1 coordinate 156,748, forward strand.
TTTTTGCGCTCATGGTCCGTTGCGTGTATCGCTATAATGACAATTAACTGGTCAGCGTTTATTTTCAAATTTCTTAAATTCAATCCAGGCGGATCTTTACACTGGTTCATCTGGGATGATGTATATGGCCACGTGGGTCCAATGTTGTTTATTTTATATATAATCTGGTCCGTTTACCTCTTTAAAGCTGGCAATGATCCCGTCAGATATAAAACGTTTCTTGACTTTACGCTGTGGGCAAATGTTGGGCACGCTATCGTCATGGTTCCAATGGCATTGAATGATTCGATGTATCACACAAAGTTTTTGACAGACATTCCTTTTATCCTTGGACTTTCGATTGGAATTTACGTTTGGCAACCGTCGGTAAATGTATCCGAGGCATGACTCGAAGATCTATTGAAGGCCTTGCGATGATGTTGCTGGTCATTATTTCGATGATTTTAATCTACTTGGAAAAGGAAGGACGGGTCACGCAAAACAGAGCAGTTGGCATTGAGAAGATCAACGAAAACCAAAGCGATAATTTTCGCCATGCCGATCTTTTACTGATGAATGAAACAATTTGTTCCGGTGCCGAATAATCGATTGTAAAAAAAGACATTATGAAAATAACAAAGGTAGAATATACTGTCCGGCCTGGTTTCGCGAAGCAGAACGCTGAAAACATTGCCGTAGTAATAAATCAATTGAAAGCGATTGGCGACGTCAATCTGAAATATTCATCGTACATGAAGGACGATGGAAAGTCATTCGTTCATTTTGTAATGATTAATAGCGAAGGCGCCGCCAAGATATTAAGCGGCCTTGAATCATTCAAAAAGTTTCAGGCTGAACTAAAAGCGAGTAACACTGAGATTCCACCACGCGTTGAATCGCTTTCATTAGTTCATAGTTCATTTGACTTGTTTTGATCTCCGTTTATGATATTAACAATGCACGTCGGATATTAAGTTTAGCGCTTGCTGTGAACTTAAAATGATTGTATACGTATTTGAAAGGCCGCCAGGGTGAAGGAAGTTGGAGACCATCAGGAAGTATTGGGCACTAAACGTTGTTGATGAGACCATCCAGGGAGTACCTATTAATAAGGTGAACAATACTGCGCAGTATGTGTTAGACTTTGTCACCTGCTGACTGTCAGTTTACACCCTTAGGATTGCAGCAGTTCTTGGTGTACTATTGTTGTAACGCCGCGGCGATCACCAACTGTAATGAACCTCCCGTATGCGCCAAATCTATAATTGTCTTTTTAATTTTTCTGAAATCATTTAAAATCAGTCTCAGTTCACGCGGAAGGCGCCATGATAATAGTTTGTTATGAAGAACAGCATCGGACTGCAATACGATAAAATCGCCCAATGGTGGCATGATAAACATAATGCCTCCGATTATGGACTCAAGCAGATTGAAAGGGCGATTACATATTGCGGATCAGTAGGGACTGCGCTGGATGTAGGATGTGGTAGTGGAGGCCGGATCATCAGAAAATTAACAGATGCAGGATACTTGGTCACAGGTGTCGATGCCTCGGCAAAAATGATTCAGCTTGCCCAAGAAAATCATCCTACATTGGAATTTCATACTGCAGACATTTGTGATTGGAAGTCTGACAGAAAGTATAACCTTATTGTTGCGTGGGATAGCATTTTTCACCTTCCATTGAAGATGCACGAACCTGTCGTCTTGAAGTTATGCGATATGCTCGCAATAAACGGCGTATTAATTTACACTTTTGGAGACGATTATGGTGAACACGAAAGTGATTGGCATGACGACAAATTTTACTACAGCACGATCGGTATTGATGCGAATTTGAAAATTATCATGAACCATGGCTGCGAATGCCGTCATTTGGAACTGGATCAGTATCCACAAAAACACGTCTGTATTATTGTGCAAAAGAAAAGGTCATGCTCGTAAGCAGGAGCACAATTAGAAACGTCATGCTCCCTGCATGAAGTGATTGAGAAAGTTATTATGTAACCAGGAATCTATCACTTCAACCTATTTATCACAATATCTCCAAGGGGAGAAATGCTGTATCCGACTTCGTGGCTAATAGTTAATCCGAGATTCTTGAGTTTCCGCACGTTCAATTTAAAATCTATCTTCTCCATTTGCATAAGATCCGCCAGGTCGCCGGCACGACGCTCGGGATAT